>NZ_JAPQKX010000010.1:0-214823 GCF_026800125.1 Pectobacterium jejuense
AGACTTTTTATATCGTTAAGATACGGTCTTGTGAGTGCCCACACAGATTGTCTGATTAAATTGTTAAAGAGCAGTGCCACTTCATCGGTGGCGCGGGCTGCATATACTATGCTTTTCCGCTGTGAAGTCAAGTCATTACTGACCGCCTTCGTTGAATCTTTTTTCCTGTCACCCCAACCGCATGTCGCTGTTGCCGTGTCAGTGGAGGCGCATTATAGGGACTTCTCGGCCACTGACAAGTGCTAAATGCAAAAAAATTACCGAGTGGGGATTTTTTCAGCAAAGCGAATTAAAAGACGCCGTTATGCCGGATTTTTCGCCGCTAATTGAGCGGAAATCTCATCGGACAGACTGGCGTACCATTAATTCCGGCGTCAGCACCAACGCATTTGGCGCGGTATTAGGATGTTCCAGACGATACAAAAGTGTATCCACCGCTAATTCGCCGAGTTCATCCTTCGGTTGGTGAACGGTAGTTAGAGGTGGAGACATATAGCGGGCCAGCTCAATATCATCGTAACCAATAACTGCCATATCTTGCGGAATAGAAAGTCCAGCCTGATAAAGCGCATGGTACACGCCAACGGCCATCGCATCGTTACTGGTGAACACCGCTTCAGGTTTATCTTCCAGCGCTAACAACTGCTGCATAGCGCGATAACCCGCTTCAAATTCAAAATCGCCGAAAATTTCATAATCAGAGGGAATGAATAGCCCAGCGAGCTGCATCGCCTGTCGATAACCTTCTAATCGGTTATAGGCGGTCGTCTTATCTTTCGGACCCGCAATGCAGGCTATCTTTTTATAGCCACGAGAAATGAGGTAATTGGTCGCGATCTCTCCACCGAGCAGAGAGTTATCTTTAATGACGTCCATGACGCCTTCAAAAGGTGCCCAATCCATCATGACCATAGGTATAGAAGGATAGCGGCTCATCATTTCAGGCAAAGGGCGATGGCTTTCGGTGCACATCAGCAGTACGCCGTCGACCCGCTTTTGTAGCAGCGTTTCGAGACTATGGCTCATTCTGTCGCGATCGCCTTCGGTGTTGCACAGAATCAGGCTATAGCCTCGCTCATAACAGCAGCGCTCTACGCCGCGAACCACTTCGGCATAAAACGGGTTATTACTGGCAGTGAGCAACATGCCGATGGTGCGGGTCTGGTTTATTTTCAGACTTCTGGCCAGCGCAGACGGCGCATAGTTGAGATCCTCAACGGCCTTCATCACTTTTTCGCGAATGGCATCGCTGACAAAGCGATTGTTATTAATGACGTGAGATACGGTAGAAGTAGAAACGCCCGCAAGACGGGCGACATCTTTCATGGTGGCCAAAGATCACCCCTGGGTTTGCAAAAATGCGTCGATCTCTTCACGCCACGGGACAGAGGGCTGAGCGCCTCGGCGAGTAACGGCTATCGCAGCTGCCGCATGGGCAAATTTTACTGCGGAGGACATGGGTTTATTTTCCAGCAATGCAGTCACTAACGCGCCATTAAACGTGTCTCCGGCGGCGATAGTATCCACGGCTTTTACACGATAGCCCGGAATTCGCTGCCCCTGACCGTTTTCACTTAACCATACGCCACGGCTACCCAATGTGATGAGAACCGTTTCGATGCCTTTATCATGCAGAACCTGTGCTGCGCGAGCCGCATCGTCTTCCGTCTCAACGGTAATTCCTGTCAGGAACTGTGCTTCGGTTTCATTCGGCGTGATCATATTGACCAGCGATAACAGTTCATCGGGCAGTTCACGGGCAGGGGCGGGGTTAAGAATCACTTTCGTTTGGTGTTCATGCGCCAGTTTAGCGGCCGCAATGACCGTTTCCAACGGCGACTCAAGCTGCATAAGCAATGCTGATGCATCAATAATGTGTTGCTGATGACGATGAAGGTAATCAGGCGTCACAGCAGCATTCGCGCCGGCGTTAATCGCGATCATGTTCTCAGCGTCGGCGTTAACAAAAATCAGCGCAACGCCAGTTGTTTCCCCGGAGATAGCCTCAACGGCGGAAACATCAATATTGTCCTTGGATAGCTGCTGGCAAATACGGGCGCCGATATCATCTTCACCAACGCAGGCAATGAAAGCGATGTCTGCACCGCTTCGACCCGCGGCAACGGCCTGATTGGCACCTTTCCCACCGAAAGCAACGTTATATTGCTCACCGATCACCGTTTCGCCTGGACGGGGAAATTGCTCAAGATTGAGAATATGGTCAGCATTAATACTGCCCAGCACCACCAGCTTACCCGTTTTCATTATGTCGAATCCCGCTACGTTAATAATGCGCCACCACAAACGGGTGGCGCGAGCCCTGCTTTATTCTTTAATTATTTTGCGACCAGCTTCAGGTCAACCGGAATGATGGCCTGCGTTTTTTCGCCTTTCAGCACTTTCGCAGCGGTTTCGATACCGATCACACCGATCTGATCAGGACGCTGAGCAACAGTCGCAGCCAGCTTGCCTGACTCAACAGCCTTCACGCCATCCTGAGTGCCGTCAAAGCCGACAACCAGCACATCTGTTTTGCCTGCGGTTTGCAGTGCACGCAGTGCACCCAACGCCATTTCATCGTTCTGAGCAAATACGGCCTGAACGTCAGGGTGCGCGGTCAGCAGGTTCTGCATCACGTTCAGCCCTTTAGTACGGTCGAAGTCAGCTGGCTGGCTGGCCAGCATGACGAATTTATTTTTCTCAGCAGATTTCATGAAGCCAGCCCCACGCTCGCGCGCGGCAGACGTTCCAGCAATGCCTTCCAGCTGAATCACTTTGGCACCTTCACCCAATTTCTTGGCAAGGAAATCACCGGCAACTTTACCGCCGAAGGCGTTATCAGAAGCCACGTGGCTCACCACTTCACCACTGCTCGCAACGCGGTCCAGTGTAATAACAGGGATTTTGGCCTGGTTAGCCATTTTGATCGCATTACCTACCGCATCAGAATCGGTCGGGTTGATCAGCAGAACTTTGGTTCCACGCACCGTCAAATCCTGAACGTTAGCCAGTTCTTTTGCTGGGTTATTCTGGGAATCCAGCACAATCAGCTCGTAACCCAGTTTGTCAGCTTCTTTCTGCGCACCCTCTTTCATTGAAACAAAGAACGGGTTATTCAGCGTAGAAACCACCAGAGCAACCGTATCTTTGGCCAAGGCATTAGCACTGACAGTCGCGCTCAGCGCAACAGCGGAAACCAGAGTAGCCAGCTTTTTCATATTCATAACTCAATTCCTGTGTGAATGAAGGTTATTTACTGCTTTTGTTATCTACCAGAACCGCCAGCAAAATGACGACTGCTTTAACGATCATTTGGTAGTAAGAAGAAACACCTAATAAATTCAGTCCGTTGTTGAGGAAACCAAGGATAAGCGCGCCGATCAACGTACCAACGATACGCCCTTTTCCTCCAGCCAGACTGGTGCCGCCCAATACTACAGCCGCGATAGCATCCAGCTCATACCCTGTACCCGCCGTCGGCTGTGCAGAGGACAAACGTGCGACTTCGATAATTCCCGCCAGGGCAGACAACAGCCCACACAGGGAATAGACAATAATCTTGACTCTATCAACGCTGATGCCGGACAAACGGGTGGCAGACTCGTTGCCGCCCAGCGCATAGATATAGCGCCCCAGACGCGTATGGTGCAACATGTACCAGGCTGCCGCGAACACGATAGCCATGATCCAGATTGGCGTCGGAATCCCCAGCGGACGACCGATACCAAACCAGCCAAAAGCATCTGCTACGTCGGAAAAGCCGGTATTAACCGGGCTGCCGTTGGTATAGACCATCGTCACACCGCGAAGTAACAGCATCATGACCAACGTGGCAATAAACGCCTGCACTTTGCCTTTGGATACAATGACCCCCGTACCCGCACCAATCAGCGCCCCCAGCGCCAGCGCGCCAAACACCGCCACCAGCGCATTGACTTCAAGCCCGACGATGGAAGCCGCTACGGCACCAGTCAATGCCAGCAGTGAACCCACTGACAAATCGATGCCCGAGGTCAGAATCACCAGCGTCATGCCGACGGCCATGATGGCGTTCACCGACGTCTGCTGGAGAATATTGAACAGGTTGTTCAGGGTAAAAAAGTTAGGGCTCATGGCGGAAACAACCGCAATCAGGATCAGGAGCGCGATCAGCGATTTCTGCTCCAGTAACCACTCTTTGCTGAACCAGCGTTTTGCCGCGATAGATTGAGAACTCATGTCTGACTTACTCCTGCTTTGCGCCGTATTGCTTACCAACGGCCGCGGCCATCAGTGCTTCCTGGGTTGCTTGCTCAATAGGGAAATCACCGCTCAAGCGCCCTTCATGCATCACAATGATGCGATCGCTCATTCCCAAGACTTCGGGCATTTCGGATGACACCAATATGATGCTCAGCCCTTCTTCTTTGAATTGATTGATTAACTGATAAATCTCTTTCTTCGCCCCGACATCGACGCCACGCGTCGGTTCATCGAGGATCAGGACATTTGGGCGCGTCATCAGGCCACGGGCAATCGCCACTTTCTGCTGATTACCGCCGGAAAGCAGGCCGATAGGCTGCTCCATCGAAGGCGTTTTCACGTTGAACAGGCGAATAAAGTCGGCAACCGTCAGTTGCTCTTCGGCGTGTTTCAGACGACCACCCGCATGGCTGAAATAGCGCAGCGCGGTTAAGGACATGTTTTCTTTTACCGACATGCCCAGCACCAGACCATCGCGTTTACGATCTTCTGATATGTAAACGATGCCGTTCGCCAGGCCATCCTGCGGTTTACGGGTCACTACGTCACGGCCATCCAGCGTCACATTACCGCCAGTTCGCGGCAGCGCACCGTAGAGAATCTTCATCAGTTCGGTACGGCCCGCGCCCATCAGCCCTGCGACGCCCAGAATTTCGCCTTTCCGCACCGTAAAGCTGACGCTGTCGACGCCCGGCCCTGACAGGTTCTGCACCTTAAGGCGAACCTCTCCCGGCACTTTATTCGAACGCGGGTACTGATCTTCCAGCTTACGACCCACCATCATTTCAATCAGCGTATCTTCCTCTAAGTCACTGACCGGACGCTCGCCGATAAACTGACCATCGCGGAACACGGTAATGTCATCGCAGATTTCAAAGATTTCTTTCAGGCGGTGGGAAATATAGACAATGCCGCATCCCTGAGATTGCAGCTCTTTGATCACGCTGAATAACGAAGCGGTTTCAGTATCTGTCAGGGCATCGGTCGGTTCATCCATGATGATGACTTTCGATTCAAAGCTCAGCACCTTGGCAATTTCTACCATTTGCTGATCGCCAATCGATAAATCCCCAACCATACGGCGGCTGTCATAGCGCAGATTAAGACGCTTCAGCAGCTTATCGGCTTCCGCATACATCTTGTTCCAGTCGATACGACCGAACCGGTTGGTAAATTCACGACCAAGGAAGATATTCTCGGCAATCGTGAGTTGGGGTATCAGGTTAAGTTCCTGATGGATAATGCCGATACCTGCTTCCTGGGATGCTTTCGGTCCGTTGAAATCCACCTCTTGTCCAAGAAAATGGATGCTGCCGGCATCTTTACGATAGATCCCGGTCAGGACTTTCATCATGGTGGACTTGCCCGCACCGTTCTCGCCCACCAGCGCCATCACTTTTCCCGGACAGACATTGAGTGCCGCACCGGAAAGCGCTTTAACGCCGGGAAAAGATTTCGTGATGCCTTGCAGTTGCAGTAAAGGTTGCATTGATGCCTCAGAACGTTACGCCAGCACAAAGGATGACATTGGCATACGGAGAGCACTCTCCGCTGCGAATGATGGCCCGGCTTTTGCCGCTTTGGGTTTTAAATTCTTCATGGCTGACATAGTGCAATGCAATTGAGTTTCCCTGATGTTGTTCAAGTTGCTTCAATTGATCGAGTAATGCGTCATGGACGGCGGGGTTCTTTTCAATAATCTCTTCCGCCAGAATAGCGGCCTCGACCTGCATTTCGCTGGTGACAACGCTAACCACCTGCAAGAACGTCGGAACGTTATGCGTCAACGCCAGATCGATACGGGTCGTCGTTTCAGGAATCGGTAAACCGGCATCACCAATCACAAGACTATCGGTATGCCCCAGTCGAGAAATCACGGAAGAAATATCTGAATTCAATAATGCTGCTTTTTTCATCTTCTCACCCCACCAGCGAAACGTTTCGCTAATAACATTCTAGAAAAAGAAGCAAGAAAGGCAATGAAGAGATAAAAAAAATGTGATCACCATCGAAACGTTTCGCTAACAAAAAAAGAAAGGAAACGATAGGTCATTATAGACCCTAAATAATTCGAGTTTCAGGCAGGCGGCGAGTGAGGGACAAATTCGTCGGGAACGAATTTGTCCAGCCAGCGGCTGGCCTTCGGTGAGAGACAGGATGTCTCTCATTTCATCCCGATGAGCTTACTCAAGTAATTGACTCTGGTGACAAATCTTCCGGGATCAGATTTGAACGCTGCTTGCAGCGGCCCTTCAGGGCGAGTATTTGAATGAAGCCAACGCACATGCAACGTGAAGAATGACGGATATAGGAGATTGATAAATAGAGAAATGGCGGGCAACAGCCCGCCAATAGGGAACACAGGATAATGCGTTAGAGTTTACGAATCTGCTTCACATCCACCCCGACAGCGTTGAATTCTTTATCCAACTCGCCTGAGATTTCCACTTTATCGGTGGGTGAAATCATCTGGCCATTCCAACGCTTGTGATCGATCTCGACTTCCATCGTGCCCGTTGAATCGCGGAACAGGTAGTTTTCATCGCCGAGTCGTTTTTCAATATTCCCTCTCAGCGTCACCCAGCTGTCATCACGCAAATCTTTAGCTTTATCTACCGTGGTGAGGGAACTCTGCGAATCGACGAATCCCCCTTGATGGGTACCAACGGCTGGTGTTTCTGGATTGACAAAACCACCGCCACTTTGTGCAGCAAATGCTGGTGCAGAAACCAGAGCGGTAATGGCGAGTAACGCAGCTGCTTTTTTCATATTTACCTTCCTTATTTGCCTGTCGTTTCGCAGTCAACCTGCGGGAGTAATCGGTCTTCGATAAGGATTAAAGCAAACCATTCTTAACAGAATCTTAAGGAACCAACTTTCGCATTGTTGTTTTTTTATATTGCCGGATATTGCCCAGTTTCAGTGATTTGACCTGTACACACCGCCTCTCTATTTCGTATAAAACCGGAAAAGGCATAAGTGCAACAGTAGCATTCCCTGTGAGACAGCCATGAGAATATTGTTAATCGAAGACGATCGCCTGATTGGCGACGGCCTGAAAGCTGGGTTGAACAAACTGGGCTTTAATATCGACTGGTTTACGGAAGGTAAAGCAGGTGCCACAGCATTGAAGGCAGCACCCTATGATGCGGTGGTGCTCGACCTCAGCCTGCCGGGCATGGACGGGATGGATATTCTGCGCCAGTGGCGTCAGGCTGGGCATGACGAACCGGTACTGATTCTGACCGCCCGAGATGCACTGGAACAACGGGTGGAAGGGTTACAGCGAGGTGCCGATGATTATTTATGTAAGCCCTTTGCGCTGACAGAAGTGGCTGCTCGCCTGCAGGCGCTGATTCGCCGTCGTCATGGTCAACTTCAACCGACATTAACGCACGGCGCGGTTTCCCTTGAACCGGGATCGCGGAGCGTGACGCTTAACAACGAACCGCTGATACTAAAATCTCGCGAACTGGCGTTACTGGAACTGTTCTTGCTCAATCAGAACCGTGTACTCACGCGTACTCAGTTGGAAGAAAAGCTCTACGGATGGGACGATGATGTCTCCAGCAATGCGGTAGAAGTGCATATCCACCACCTGCGTAAAAAGCTGGGCAGCGGGTTTATCCGAACCGTGCATGGCGTTGGCTATATTCTGGGAGAGGCGCCATGAACCGACTCAGCCTGCGCTTACGCCTGATTGCGGGTTTTACTCTGCTGACATTGATCTGCTGGGGCGTAGCCAGTCTGCTTTCGTGGTATCAAACACGCCATAATATCAATGAGTTATTTGATACCCAGCAAATGCTGTTTGCCAAACACCTGGCCACCATGAACCCTGATGAGTTGCGAATCCAGTCAGTTTCTCTGCCCAAAACCAAAAGTCTGGTACATAAAGACCGAGGCAAGCAGGAAGAGGATGCGCTGGCCTTCGCTATTTTTACCCGCGACGGGAAAATGGTGCTGAATGATGGCGAGAACGGCAAGGATTTCATTTTTGACTATACGCGCAACGGCTTTACTGACGGCAAACTACGCGATGACAACGACGCCTGGCGCATCGTCTGGCTAACAACGGCAGATAATCGCTATGTGATTGCTGTCGGGCAGGAGTGGGAATATCGTCAGGACATGACGCTGGATATTGTAAAAACCAACCTGATGCCCTGGCTGTTCGCCCTGCCGATCATGCTGGCGCTGCTGTTCTGGCTGGTCACGCGTGAGCTCTCGCCGCTAAAACGCATCACCGCCGAGCTTCAGCGGCGTTCACCCGATGAAAGCACACCGCTGGCGACACAGCACATCCCGCAAGAAGTTCGCCCGTTGGTCAACGCGTTAAACCATCTGTTTTCCCGCATCAGCGACATGCTGGTGCGGGAACGCCGTTTTACCTCCGATGCGGCTCACGAATTACGTAGCCCGCTGGCAGCGTTGAAAGTCCAAACCGAAGTCGCACAGCTGGCGCATGATGATGAAGCCATGCGGCACCATGCGCTGGTCAATCTGGATAAAGGCATCGAACGGGCTACACGGCTGGTGGATCAGCTCCTGACGTTATCGCGGCTGGATGCCGAATCGTCCCCTGAAGGGATGCAGCCCGTCCAGTTCAATGAACTATTACAACAGGCGGTGATCGCGCATTACCACTCGGCGCAAACCGCAGGTATCGAGCTGACGCTGGATTTACCGGATACTCCGGTTATCCGGCAGGGTCACCCGCTGTTGCTGACTCTGCTGGTACGCAATCTGCTGGATAATGCTATTCGCTACAGCCATGAAGGGGGGACAGTAAGCCTGACGCTGACAGCGCGCGGCTTTCAGGTTGCCGATAACGGACCGGGCATTAGCGAGGAGGCGCAGGCAAGAATTGGCGAACGCTTTTATCGCCCGCCGGGGCAGGAGAAATCCGGCAGCGGTCTTGGGATTTCCATCGTCAATAACATCGCCAAACTGCACCACATGCGGGTCACGTTCACCAACCAGCCCCAAGGCGGGCTGGTTGTCGCCATAAATTGGTAAAGGTCATTCTCTCTACAGTTAACACACTGACAGTAACATGCCCCCAACCAACAGCGACTCGTTGTTGGTTGTTAGGGAAACACGGGGATGAGGTTCCCGCAGGGACGCATCGCCCCGTGGTCGACCGTGTATCTCGATCTTATCCCAACATAACGCCCTAATAGTGGGTTCACTTAAATCTCAACCTGTATCCCTAGCTCAATCAGCCTGTTCGGCGGTATTTCAAACTGATCTGCCGCTCTCAGCGCATTACGGCTGAGCATCATGAATAGCTTACCGCGCAAGCGTAGATACCACGGGCGCTCGCCGATAATCAGCGATTCATTGGACATAAAGAAAGACGTTTCCATCATTTGGCAGGTTAACCCATCCTGCCAGCAGCGCTGAAAGACCTCTTCCACATCTGGCGTCTCACGCCAGCCATAGTTGGCAATCACGCGCCAGAAAGTCGGCGAAAGCTGTTCAACCGTCACTCGACGCGCGTTCAGCACATAGGGCGCATCCTCTGTTCGCATGGTCAACAGCACCACGCGCTCGTGCAGGATCTTATTGTGCTTAAGGTTATGCAGCAGCGCGAACGGAATCACACGAGTCGCGCGCGAGAAATACACGGCGGTCCCCGGCACGCGCGTCGGCGGCGTTTTCTCCAGCGAGGCAATCATGGCATCCAGCGAGTTACCATGCTCATGCAACCGACGCAGCAGCCTGAAGCGCTCGCTTTTCCACGTCGTCATAATGATAAACATCACCATACCCAGCGCCAGCGGCAGCCAGCCGCCGGAGAGGATCTTGACCACGTTTGCCAAAAACATCGGCACGTCAATAATCAGCAAGCCCGCCAGTAAAACCCACGCCAGATAGCGATTCCAGAGCCAATTTTTCACCGCCACCGTACAGAACAGAATGCTGGTAATCACCATCGTACCCGTTACCGCAATCCCGTAAGCCGCCGCCAGATTGCTTGAATGCTCAAAGCTGACAATCACGATAACGACGGCGATATACAGCATCCAGTTAATGGCGGGGATATAAATCTGACCGGATTCCATATCTGACGTGTGTACGATACGCATCGGCGGCAAGTAGCCCAGCCGCACCGCCTGACGCGTCAGGGAGAAAACGCCGGAAATCACTGCCTGTGAGGCAATGATTGTCGCCAGCGTGGCCAATATCATCAGTGGAATCAGCGCCCAATCTGGCGCCAGCAGGAAGAAGGGGTTCTTGATCGCCTCCGGGTTCTTCAACAGCAGCGCACCCTGGCCGAAGTAATTTAATATCAGTGACGGCAGCACCACCGTAAACCAAGCCAGACGAATCGGGAATTTACCGAAGTGACCCATATCGGCATACAGAGCCTCGACCCCGGTAATCGCCAGCACCACCGCCCCCAGCGCGAAGAACGACACCGCTTTATATTCGATAAAGAAGCGCACGGCATACATCGGGTTCAACGCCTGCAAGACTTCGGGGTTAGCAATAATGCTGCGCGCGCCCAGTACGCCAAGCGTCAAAAACCAGATCAGCATCACGGGCGCAAACAGCTTGCCGACGCTACCCGTACCGTGTTTTTGAATGATAAACAGTAATGTCAGAACGACAATCGAGAGTGGAACGATATAGCTGTCCATCGACGGCGCGGCGATTTCCAGCCCTTCCATCGCCGACATCACCGAGATGGCTGGCGTGATGACCACTTCCCCATAGAAGAAGCTGCCGCCAATCAACCCCATGATGACCAGCACGGACGTCATGCGATCGGAGGTATTGCGCCCAGCTAGCGACATTAATGTGAGAATCCCGCCTTCGCCTGCGTTATCGGCACGCATCACATAGGTCAGATATTTCAGCGAAACAACGAGGACCAACAGCCAAAAGATCAGTGAAAGAAAGCCAAAAACCGAATCAGGTTCGACCCCAAAACCAAACTGCCCTGATAAACATTCCCTTAGCGTATAAAGAGGGCTGGTTCCTATATCTCCATAAACCACCCCGATGGCCGCCAGCGTGACAGCCGGAAGCGAACGTTTATGTTCTGAGCTCATATCTATCTTCTGTTGTTAATCAGTCCGCGAAGCGCGTCATCCACAGCAACTCGTCCAAGAGCGCACAGTATGCACAAATCAGGGTAAAAACCCATTTTTATTGTGCGGCCACCTCTACCCCTAAATAATTCGAGTTGCAGGAAGGCGGCAAGCGAGGGAGACCCGATGAGCTTACTCAAGTAAGTGATTCGGGTGAGTGAACGCAGCCAACACACCTGCAGCTTGAAGTATGACGGGTGTATACGAAACATCCTGTAAAAGGTGGTTTATTGCTTACTTACCCCGTTAGGGTGAATAATCCGTAAAAGTATTCTAATAAAAAACTGTGATCTGCCGTTTATTATTACTATTGTCTTTCTGAAAGTAGGGTTTTTCTGAGACACCGCTTTCAGTAGAGCAACCAGATTCAAAAATAAACGATTTCGGTGCATCACATCATGGGACTAACGGATTAATTATGCGTCAAACTGCGGCATTGGCTGAAAGAATTTCTCGTCTCAGTCATGCGCTAGAACACGGGCTCTACGAAAGACAGCACACCATTCGTCTCTGTCTGCTGGCAGCGCTAAGCGGGGAAAGTGTTTTCCTGCTGGGGCCGCCAGGTATAGCCAAAAGTATGATCGCCCGGCGTCTTAAATTCGCTTTTCGTCATGCGAACGCGTTCGAGTACCTGATGACTCGCTTTTCCACCCCGGAAGAGGTATTCGGTCCCCTTTCCATTCAGGCGTTAAAAGACGAAGGGCGCTATCAGCGTCTGACAGCCGGCTATCTGCCGGAAGCTGAAATCGTGTTTCTGGATGAGATCTGGAAAGCGGGCCCCGCCATTTTGAACACCCTGCTGACGGCCATTAACGAGCGGCGTTTCCGTAATGGCAACAGCGAAGACACCATCCCGATGCGCCTGCTGGTCGCCGCGTCGAATGAACTGCCGGAAGCGGATGGCGGTCTGGAAGCGCTCTACGACCGAATGCTCATCCGTCTGTGGCTCGATCGCGTGCAGGAAAAACAGAATTTCCGTGCACTGCTCGTGAATAACAGCAGCGAACGCGATAACCCCGTTCCGCCCGCTCTCAGCGTCAGCGATGAAGAATATCAACAGTGGCAGAAAGATATTGAGCACGTCACGTTGCCAGAAGTCGGTTTCGAACTGATTTACACACTGCGTCAACAGCTCGATGCGCTGGAAAATGCGCCTTACATTTCCGATCGACGCTGGAAAAAAGCCCTGCGCCTGCTTCAGGCCAGCGCGTTTTTCTGCGGACGGGATGCCATTACACCAATTGATATCATTCTGCTGAAAGACTGTCTCTGGCATGACCAAAGCACGTTAACGCTCATCGAGCACCAGCTTGAATTACTGATTACCGAGCACGCCTACCAGCAGAAAAGCCTACTGTTCCGCTTACAACAGGTGAACACCCGACGTCAGCAATACCAGCGTGAACAAAGCGAATTACAGGCATTTTCGGTGGAAAAACAGGGGCACTTCCTCGGCCGCAAATTCCACTACACCTTGCCTGACACGATCGCCGCTGAAACGCTGGATCTGGTGCTGCAACGCCCGCTGATCCTGCACGATATTGAAGTCAACCACCTGATCATTGAGAAGCATGCTTTGCAAGGCTGGCTGCAAAAAGGGGGAGAAATCCGGGGCAAGCTCAACGGCATCGGCTTCACGCAACGTCTCGATCTGCTGGTGGACGAACGCCAACATCTGACGGTTCGTGATATCAGCCTGCAATCCTCTATTCTCTCTCTGCCGGAAAAGCGCGACTGTGCGCTTCCTGCCGACATTATCGATGAGTATGAAAAGCTGAACATGCAGTTGCGCGAACAGCGCCGCTTATTCAGCCAGCATCAGCCTTGCCTGTTCGTCCCCAGTGAGTGGTTGGCCAAAATAGAAGCCAGCCTGCAACAGGTCGCCGAGCAGATCCAGCAATCAGAGCAACAGGACTAACGCCCGATGATCACGCTGGAATCACTGGAAATGCTGCTGTCTATCGATGAAAACGAGCTGTTAGACGATCTCGTCGTCACACTGCTGGCGACGCCTCAGCTCGCTTTCTTCTTTGAAAAGTATCCCAGCCTGAAGTCCGCGTTACTCAACGACTTACCTCACTGGAAAGAAACCTTAAAACTGCGCCTGCGTGCCACACAAGTACCGCAGGAGCTGGAAAAAGAATTTAGCTGCTACCAGCGTTCACAATCGATCGACAATCAGACTTTTCAGACACGCCTGCCTGCGATTATGGATACGCTGAACAACGTGGAATCCCCCTTTCTGACGCAGGCCTCACAGCTCATGGCCTCTCCAGAGCGAACCTTAGGGCAGAAGATCACGAGCGGGCTTCACGCGCTCTTTCTTCAGCGCTGGCGGCTAAGCCTCACTCTGCAAACGGTTTCACTGCATCAGCAATTGATGGATCAGGAGCGGGAAATCCTGCTGGATGAACTGCAACAACGCCTGACCCTCAGCGGCAAACTCGAACCTATTCTGGCCGAAAACGAAAATGCGGCCGGGCGGCTCTGGGATCTCAGCGCCGCACAGCGTATTCACACCGATCCCCGTCCGTTACTGGATTTCGGCGCTTTCCTGCAACGCCAGCCTGCATTACAAAAACTGGCGGAACGCCTGGGTCGCAGCCGCGAAACCAAATCCATCCTCACGCAGGAAGCCCCGAAAGAAGCCTTCCGGGTCAGAGTACGGGAACCCGCCACCGTGCCTGAGCAGGTGAGCGGCGTGCGTCAGAGCGATGACATTTTGCGTTTGATGCCGACGGAGCTGGTCACGCTGGGTATTAGCGAACTGGAATATGAATTCTACCGTCGCCTGCTGGAACATCGGCTGCTGACCTATCACTTACAGGGGGAGAGCTGGCGCGAGAAAATCACCGAGCGCCCCGTGGTCCATCAGCAAAACGAACAGCAGCCGCGTGGCCCCTTTATCGTCTGCGTCGATACGTCAGGCTCGATGGGCGGCTTTAATGAGCGCTGCGCCAAAGCCTTCTGTCTGGCGCTGATGCGTATCGCGCTCGCCGACAATCGTCGTTGCTACATCATGCTGTTTTCTACCGGCGTGGTGAAATATGAACTCACGTCTGCGGACGGCTTAGAGCAGGCGATACGTTTTCTCAGCCAGTCCTTCCGCGGCGGCACGGATATGAGCGCCTGTCTGTCAGCATTGTTGGATAAGATGGATGACGTACTCTGGCATGATGCCGATGCGGTGGTGATTTCGGATTTTATCGCCCAGCGGTTGCCGGATGAGGTGGTAAATAAGGTGAAAAGCCGTCAGAAGCAGCTACAGCATCGTTTCCATGCTGTAGCGATGTCCGATCATGGCAAACCCGGCATCATGCATATCTTTGACCATATCTGGCGCTTTGATACCGGGTTAAAAAGCCGCTTAATGCGCCGTTGGCAGCACGGCAAGGCTTATTAAAGCAGGCCGGAAACTGACTCACGCAGCGACTGTGGCCACACACCGCACTGAACCTGACCAATGTGCGGCAATTGCAGCAACAGCATGACCAGGCGAGACTGACCAATTCCCCCACCGATCGTTTGCGGCATTTCACCGCGCAGCAGCGCCTGATGCCATTCCAGTTTCAGACGTTCTTCATCCTGCGTCAGCGCCAACTGGCGTGTTAAGGCTTCCGCATCGACACGGATGCCCATGGATGAAATCTCAAATGCATCGTTCAGAACCGGGTTCCACACGACGATATCGCCGTTCAGACCCGCCAGTTCCTGCTCGCCCGGCGTCGTCCAGTCATCATAATCCGGCGCACGCACATCATGAGAGTGTCCGCTGGACAGCTTACCGCCAATCCCAATCAGGAAGACAGCACCCAGTTCTTTAGCGATAGCACGTTCACGCCCTTTGGCGTCCAGATCGGGGTAGCGCTGCAGCAACGTTTCGGTATGCACAAAGTGAATCTGCTCTGGCAGGAAAGGCTGAATGCCAAACGCCTGATGTACTGCGGCTTCCGTCGCTTTAATGCCCTGATAAATACGCGTCACTGTCGATTTCAGATATTCCACATTACGCTCGCCATCCCCCATCACGCGCTCCCAGTCCCACTGATCGACATAGACCGAGTGGATCGGGCTCAGACGATCTTCGTCCGGGCGCAGTGCCTTCATGTGGGTATAGATGCCTTCGCCGAAGCTAAAATCATACGCACCCAGCGTTTTACGTTTCCATTTCGCCAGAGAGTGCACCACTTCAAATGTGGCATCTGGAAGGGCTTTAACCTTAACCTGCACCGCTTTTTCGGTACCGGACAAGTTATCCTGCGTACCGTCGCCGATACGGCTGAGAATCGGTGCCTGAACTTCAATCAATCCCAAAAGCTGCTCCAGCTGGCTGGAGAAGAAAGACTTAACGAAGCTGATTTGCTGTTGTTTTTCGATGTACTGCTTTTTCATTGCCGCGTCTCTTATTCATCGTATTTAGTTATTCATTAAGCAATAAAAACTGCCAGTCATTCAATAATCTTATGGATAAATTGCACTTGTGCTTTTAATCCGTCATTTTAGAGCGGTATAAAATCATTATTCGCTAAAATAGGGGGCTCAAAGTGGCAGAAATTTATCAGATCGATAATCTCGATCGCGGCATTCTTTCCGCCTTAATGGAAAATGCGCGCACGCCTTATGCCGAACTGGCAAAACAGTTTTCTGTCAGTCCAGGCACGATCCACGTTCGAGTGGAGAAAATGAAGCAGGCGGGCATCATTGTCGGCACGCGTCTGGATGTGAATCCCAAACAGCTGGGCTATGACGTATGCTGTTTTATCGGCATCATTCTGAAAAGCGCCAAAGATTACCCGTCTGCTCTAGAGAAGCTGAACAATCTGGAAGAAGTGGTCGAGGCCTACTACACCACCGGGCATTACAGCATCTTTATTAAGGTCATGTGCCGCTCGATCGAGGCGCTGCAACATGTGCTTATCAACAAGATCCAAACAATTGATGAAATTCAGTCCACTGAAACGCTAATCTCCCTGCAAAACCCCATCATGCGGACGATCGCACCGTAATGCTTTTTTCCTATACCCATATTATCCACAGGTAGATCCCAGCCAGATCACAGCGTACAATGTCCCGTCTTTTATCGGATGGGATCGCTATGGCAGACATTACCTTAATCAGTGGCAGTACCCTTGGCAGTGCCGAATATGTTGCAGAGCATTTGGCTGAACTGCTGGAGAAGGATGATTTTTCCACTGAAATTCTGCATGGCCCTACGCTTGATGCACTGCCTGAAAGCGGTATATGGCTGGTGGTGACGTCTACGCACGGCGCAGGGGAATTCCCTGACAACCTGAAAGCGCTGTTTGAACAGCTGGAACAGCAAAAGCCCGATCTTTCTCAGGTGAGTTTCGGTGCGGTGGGGATCGGTAGTAAAGAGTACGACACGTTTTGTGGCGCGATCCAAACAGCGGATCGTGTGCTCGCTCAATTAGGGGCCAAACGGATCGGTGAAATCCTCGAGATCGACATCACTCAGCATCAGATTCCAGAAGATCCAGCAGAAGAATGGCTAGGATCGTGGGTTAATTTACTCAAATAAGATGAAATATTCGGCAGTTGAATGTGGATAACTATGCTTAATTCAGGTGTAAAAGCCGTAGTTATCCCAATAACAACCCAAGTATGTTTTTTGTCCTGTGCATAAACCCGCATTAAGATCCCAGCTTATACTGTCCAGGATCACCGATCATTCACAGGTAAGGATCAACGCCATTCTCTTGATCTTTAATATGAATAATCACTTATCCACACAACATGACGATCCTAATAAGAGATCTAATAAAGAGATCTTTAAATAAAAAGATCTTTCTTTAATTAACGAGGATCCAACGGACTTGGTCGTTGGCTCAAAGTTGAGTAGAATCCCCATCCCAGGGCAAATAACGATCGTTCGCCACTCATCATTCGCGATAATGCGAGGAGCAGTACCATGTTTTATCCAGATCCATTTGACGTCATCGTGATCGGTGGCGGTCATGCCGGAACAGAAGCCGCTATGGCCTCTGCCCGAATGGGCCAACAGACGCTTTTGCTCACACACAATATTGATACGCTGGGACAAATGTCTTGTAACCCCGCGATTGGCGGTATTGGAAAAGGTCATCTGGTTAAAGAGATCGATGCCATGGGAGGCTTGATGGCGCGTGCCGTCGATCAGGCAGGTATACAGTTTAGGATACTAAACAGCAGCAAAGGCCCGGCAGTCAGAGCGACGCGCGCACAAGCGGATCGCGTGCTCTATCGTCAGGCGGTTCGCACCGCACTGGAGAATCAGCCAAACCTGACGATCTTCCAACAGGCTGTTGACGATCTGATCGTGGAAAACGATCGCGTCGTCGGGGCTGTTACCCAGATGGGACTAAAATTCCGTGCAAAAGCCGTGGTGTTGACGGTAGGCACTTTCCTTGATGGCAAAATTCATATCGGGCTGGATAACTACAGCGGTGGCCGTGCAGGCGATCCGCCTTCCACTCCGTTAGCACGTCGCCTGCGTGAACTGCCTCTGCGCGTCAACCGCCTGAAAACCGGTACTCCGCCACGTATTGATGCCAGAACGATCGATTTTAGCGTGCTGGCTCAACAGCACGGTGACAACCCGATGCCGGTTTTCTCATTCCTGGGTAATGCGAGCCAGCATCCGGCGCAAATACCGTGCTACATCACGCATACCAACGAGAAGACCCATGATGTGATCCGTAATAATCTGGATCGCAGCCCGATGTATGCCGGGATCATCGAAGGGATCGGCCCACGCTATTGCCCATCGATCGAAGACAAAGTCATGCGCTTTGCCGATCGAAATACACATCAGATCTTTCTTGAACCAGAAGGACTGACCAGCAACGAAATTTATCCTAACGGGATATCAACCAGTTTGCCGTTTGACGTCCAGTGGCAGATTGTTCGCTCAATGGCAGGCATGGAGAATGCACGCATTGTTCGTCCTGGCTATGCGATTGAGTACGATTTCTTCGATCCTCGCGATCTGAAACCTACGCTGGAAAACAAATTTGTTCATGGTCTGTTCTTCGCCGGACAGATCAACGGAACAACAGGTTATGAAGAAGCGGCCGCACAGGGCATGCTGGCTGGGCTGAATGCGGCTCGACTGGCTGCCGATAAGGAAGGCTGGTCACCACGCCGCGATCAGGCTTATCTCGGCGTGCTGGTTGACGATCTCTGTACGCTGGGGACGAAAGAACCCTACCGTATGTTTACCTCACGCGCTGAATATCGTCTGATGCTGCGCGAAGATAATGCCGATCTGCGTTTGACTGAAATGGGTCGTGAGCTGGGAATGGTCGACGATCATCGCTGGGCACGTTTCAACGAGAAGCTCGAGAGTATTGAAAAAGAGCGTCAGCGCCTGCGCGACATTCACGTTCATCCACAATCTGAGCAGCTAGACCAGATCAACTCACTGCTAAAGACACCGCTGTCCCGTGAAGCGAACGGTGAAGAGCTGCTGCGTCGCCCGGAAGTGGATTACGTTCAGCTTACTGCGCTACCGCTGTTTGCCCCAGGATTAACCGACGAGCAGGCTGCCGAACAGGTTGAAATTCAGGTCAAATACGAAGGGTATATTGCTCGCCAGCAGGATGAAATCGAGAAACAGCAGCGTAATGAAAATGCACTGCTGCCTGCCGATCTGGATTACAAACAGGTGAGTGGATTGTCCAATGAGGTGATTGCCAAGCTGAACGATCATAAACCTTCGTCGATCGGTCAGGCTTCACGGATTTCTGGCATTACGCCTGCGGCGATCTCCATTCTGCTGATCTGGCTTAAAAAACAGGGTCTGCTGCGTCGTAGCGCCTGATTTAAGGTAAACTTATCCCCTAAATAGCCGGTCCTCCGGCTATTTTTATTACTAACCTCATATTTTTCATCGGGATCTTATTGTGCGCAACACACTCGATAATCTGCTAAACGCGGCCGGCATTGTGATTTCAGATAAGCAAAAAAATCTTCTGATACAGTATGTTGATATGCTGAATAAGTGGAACAAAGCTTACAACCTGACGTCGGTACGCGATCCGCAGCAAATGCTTGTCCGTCATATTATGGATAGCATCGTGGTTGAGCCACATTTACACGGACAGCGTTTTATCGATGTGGGTACCGGACCTGGATTGCCGGGAATTCCATTGGCAATTGTTCGCCCTGATTCGCATTTCACTTTGCTGGATAGCCTGGGTAAGCGTGTGCGCTTCCTGCGTCAGGTCCAGCATGAACTACAGCTTGAAAATATCACGCCAGTGCAGAGTCGCGTTGAGGCGTTTCCAGCAGAGCCACCTTTTGATGGGGTGATCAGCCGGGCATTTGCCTCTTTGCAGGACATGATTAGCTGGTGCAGCCATCTTCCGGCCAGACCGACAGGGCGGTTTTATGCTCTAAAAGGCCTACTTCCAGAGGATGAATTGTCATCCTTGCCACAAGATGTCCTATTAGATCAGGTTGTTCGCTTATCCGTTCCCGATCTGGAAGGTGAGCGCCATTTGGTTGTGCTTAAACCAAACTAATTTTGTTTTTTATCAAAAAAATTATAACTAAATATTGCATGTCAGGATGCCATCTCGTCTATCGGTGGCATTGTTCCAAAACGCATCGCGATCACTGAAATTTTACATCTTCGTTTTTTCAGCGTTGTCCTTTTGCTTTCGCACTGAATAATAACGAGCGAAAATAAATCATCGGCATCAAAATTTAGTTATTTTTGTGTTAATTGAGTAAAAAAACGATATCAATAATGTCAATAGGTGGTTGAAACGTTATTTATTGCGATTTTTGGATAAGTTTTTTATTAACTTATTGAAATTAATTAAAATAAATACGTTTTATTGCTAAGGTCAAAAAAAGATACATCCTGTTGTAAATATTCGTAAGCCCTTTTATGTGAGTCATATCACAGATTAGAGGCCTTTAGAAATTAATGACACTAGGCATGAGTCGTGATGATTGTTAGTAAAAACGAGGCTTCAGAAAGAAATTTAAATAATTGTTCACCTTTTCGCTACTTATCGATTGAATTCGCAGGTGTGACCCGTATAATTTGCTCGTTTTTTGCTGCTTGACTCAGTGGTGTAAAGGCAGTTTTATACGTCATTCGGTATACCTCTGAAAAGGTACGGAGAGAGCAAACGTCATGCCTGTATCCCTTTACAGCGGAAAAGTAGCCTTAAGGCTGCTGTTGTTACAGTTAGTGACTTTTGCTTTGTTGAGTGCTGCTTTCAGCCTCAATAGCGTCAACGCTGCTGCTTCTGCATTAGGCGGAGGATTGGCAGCCTGGTTACCGAATGTGTTGTTTGTGCTGTTTGCCTTGCGTCATCAGTCACTCAAGCCTGCTGATGGGCGTGTGGCCTGGTCATTCGCGATTGGCGAGGCGCTTAAGGTATTTATCACCATTGCACTGTTAGTGGTGGCGTTAGGCGTGTTTAAAGCGGCATTCTTTCCGCTTGGCCTGACTTATTTATCGGTGCTGGTTATGCAGATCGTGGCACCGGCCGTAATTAATCGTTGCCGTAATTAACAACAAAAGGGTAAGAGACATCATGGCTGCTGGAGAAATCTCTACTCCGCAAGAGTATATCGGTCACCACTTGCAGCATTTGCAGGTCGGGACGGGTTTTTGGTCGATCAACGTCGATTCGATGTTTTTCTCCATCGCTCTTGGGGTCCTCTTTCTGGTTATCTTTCACCGCGTAGCGAAACGTGCGACCAGCGGTGTGCCAGGTAAGCTGCAAACGGCTGTCGAACTGATTATCGGTTTCGTTGATGGCACCGTACGCGATATGTTCCATGGCAAAAGCAAACTGATTGCTCCTCTGGCGCTGACCATTTTCGTCTGGGTTTTCCTGATGAACCTCATGGACCTGCTGCCTATCGATCTGTTGCCGCAAGCCTGGGCGGGCATCTATAGCCTGTTGGGATACGATCCGGCGCATGCTTATCTGCGTGCTGTGCCGACAGCCGACGTGAACATCACGCTGTCGATGGCGCTTGGGGTGTTTGTTCTGGTTCTGTTCTACAGCATCAAAATGAAGGGGCTCGGTGGTTTTGTTAAAGAACTGACCATGCAGCCGTTCAACCATCCAGTATTTATTCCTATCAACCTGATTCTTGAAGGTGTCAGCCTGCTGTCCAAACCTATTTCTTTAGGCTTGCGACTGTTTGGCAATATGTATGCGGGTGAGTTGATCTTCATCCTGATTGCCGGTCTGTTGCCGTGGTGGTCACAATGGCTGTTAAATGTGCCTTGGGCTATTTTCCACATTTTGATTATTACGCTTCAGGCTTTTATTTTCATGGTTCTGACGGTTGTTTATCTCTCGATGGCATCTGAAGAGCATTGATTTTCTTTCAACAAATAACGTTTTTAACTGAAACAAACTGGAGACTGTCATGGAAAACCTGAGTGTGGATCTGCTGTACATGGCTGCCGCGTTAATGATGGGTTTGGCGGCAATCGGTGCTGCGATCGGTATCGGCATTCTGGGTGGTAAATTCTTGGAAGGTGCTGCTCGTCAGCCTGACCTGATTCCTTTACTGCGTACACAGTTCTTTATCGTCATGGGTCTGGTTGACGCCATCCCGATGATCGCTGTTGGTCTGGGGCTGTATGTGATGTTTGCGGTGGCCTAAGCAGAATGTTTTCTGCTGAGGTTAAAACATCAACTTATTTAACTTTGAAAGAGGCATTGTGCTGTGAATATTAATGCAACAATCCTCGGCCAGGCCATTGCGTTCGTCCTGTTTGTCTGGTTCTGCATGAAGTATGTATGGCCGCCTATGATGGCAGCCATCGAGAAACGTCAGAAAGAAATTGCTGACGGTCTGGCTTCTGCTGAACGTGCCAAAAAAGATTTGAACTTGGCTCAGGCCAATGCGACAGATCAACTGAAGAAAGCCAAAGCGGATGCTCAGGTTATCATCGAGCAGGCGAACAAACGCCGTGCTCAGATCCTGGATGAGGCGAAAGCTGAAGCGGAAGCTGAACGTAACAAGATTGTGGCGCAGGCGCAGGCTGAAATCGAAGCCGAACGTAAACGTGCTCGTGAAGAGCTGCGTAAGCAAGTTGCCGTATTGGCGATTGCCGGTGCCGAGAAAATTATTGAACGTTCCGTGGATGAAGCTGCTAACAGCGACATCGTTGATAAACTGGTCGCTGAACTGTAAGGAGGGAGGGGCTGATGTCTGAATTTGTCACGGTAGCTCGCCCCTACGCCAAAGCAGCTTTTGACTTTGCGGTTGAGAATCAGGCCTTGGATCGCTGGCAGAACATGCTGGCATTTTCGGCCGAAGTGGCGCGCAATGAGCAAATTGCCGAGTTGCTTTCTGGTGCGGTTGCACCGATTGAGCTGGCGAAAACATTTATTGCCGTTTGTGGTGATCAACTTGATGAAGCCGGTCAGAACCTGATTAAGGTGATGGCCGAAAACGGACGTTTACCAGTGCTTCCTGAAGTACTGGAACAATTTATTCAACTGCGGGCAACTCTGGAATCGACGGTTGACGTCGATGTGATTTCTGCCAGCACGTTGAGTGAGCAGCAGCAATCAAAGATCGCTGCCGCTATGGAAAAACGTCTGTCACGCAAAGTGAAGCTGAATTGCAAAATTGATAAGTCTGTCATGGCCGGCGTGGTTATCCGCGCGGGCGATATGGTGATAGATGGCAGCATTCGCGGTCGTCTGGAACGTCTGGCAGACGTCTTGCAGTCTTAAGGGGACTGGAGCATGCAACTGAATTCCACCGAAATCAGCGAACTGATCAAGCAGCGCATTGCTCAGTTCAATGTGGTGAGCGAAGCTCACAATGAAGGTACTATTGTTTCCGTCAGTGACGGAATCATCCGCGTCCACGGTCTGGCAGACGTGATGCAGGGAGAGATGATCTCTCTGCCGGGTAACCGTTATGCGATCGCATTGAACCTGGAGCGCGACTCTGTTGGTGCGGTTGTTATGGGTCCGTATGCGGATCTGGCTGAAGGCATGAAAGTAAAATGCACCGGCCGTATTCTTGAAGTTCCAGTTGGCCGCGGCCTGCTGGGTCGTGTGGTCAACACACTGGGCGCACCGATTGACGGTAAAGGCGCATTGGATCACGACGGTTTCTCTGCGGTTGAAGCGATTGCGCCTGGCGTTATCGAACGTCAGTCCGTTGATGAGCCAGTACAAACGGGCTATAAGTCCGTTGACGCCATGATTCCAATCGGTCGTGGTCAGCGTGAGCTGATTATCGGTGACCGTCAGACGGGTAAAACCGCACTGGCCATCGACGCCATCATCAACCAGCGTGATTCCGGCATCAAATGTGTGTACGTCGCTATCGGCCAGAAAGCTTCCACGATTTCTAACGTGGTACGTAAACTGGAAGAGCACGGCGCACTGGAAAACACCATTGTTGTTGTTGCTACCGCGTCTGAGTCTGCTGCTCTGCAATATCTGGCACCGTATGCCGGCTGTGCGATGGGCGAATACTTCCGTGACCGCGGTGAAGATGCGCTGATTATTTATGATGACCTGTCTAAACAGGCCGTTGCTTATCGTCAGATTTCTCTGCTGCTTCGTCGTCCGCCAGGTCGTGAAGCTTATCCTGGTGACGTTTTCTATCTCCACTCCCGTTTGCTGGAGCGTGCATCGCGCGTTAACGCCGATTACGTTGAAGCATTCACCAAGGGTGAAGTGAAAGGGAAAACCGGTTCGTTGACCGCTCTGCCGATCATCGAAACGCAAGCGGGTGACGTTTCTGCGTTCGTTCCGACCAACGTAATTTCTATTACCGATGGTCAGATCTTCCTGGAATCTAACCTGTTTAACGCCGGTATTCGTCCTGCGGTTAACCCAGGGATTTCCGTATCCCGTGTGGGTGGTGCAGCACAGACCAAGATCATGAAGAAACTGTCCGGTGGTATTCGTACCGCTCTGGCACAGTACCGTGAACTGGCAGCATTCTCTCAGTTCGCTTCCGATCTTGATGATGCAACCCGTAAGCAGTTGAGCCACGGTCAGAAAGTGACCGAGCTGCTGAAACAGAAACAGTATGCGCCGATGTCTGTCGCACAGCAGTCTCTGGTTCTGTTTGCGGCAGAACGTGGTTATCTGGAAGATGTTGAGCTGTCGAAAGTCGGTAGCTTTGAAGCGGCACTGTTGGCTTATGCTGACCGTGAGCATGGCGAACTTCTGCAACAAATCGACCAGACTGGCGCTTATAACGATGAGATCGAGGGCAAGTTTAAAGGCATCCTCGATACTTTTAAGGCAACCCAGTCCTGGTAACGCCCGGTGGCCTGCTGTAAAGCAGGCCGCAAGGCTTTGAGGAGAAGCAAAGATGGCCGGCGCAAAAGAGATACGTAGTAAGATCGCAAGCGTCCAAAATACGCAGAAGATCACCAAAGCAATGGAAATGGTCGCCGCTTCCAAAATGCGTAAATCGCAGGATCGTATGGCGGCCAGCCGTCCTTATGCGGAAACCATACGCAATGTGATTGGTCACCTTGCGTTAGGAAATCTGGAATATAAACACCCGTACCTGGAAGAACGCGACGTTAAGCGCGTTGGGTATCTGGTGGTGTCTACTGACCGTGGCCTGTGCGGTGGTTTGAACATTAACCTGTTCAAGAAACTGCTGGCTGATATGAAATCCTGGAGCGACAAAGGCGTTGAAACTGATTTAGCGCTGATTGGTTCCAAAGCGGTTTCTTTCTTCGGTTCGGTAGGCGGAAACATTGTTGCTCAGGTTACCGGTATGGGGGATACCCCTTCCGTATCAGAATTGATCGGCCCGGTTAAAGTTATGCTGCAAGCCTATGACGAAGGTCGTCTGGACAAGCTGTATATCGTAAGCAACAAGTTTATTAATACCATGTCTCAGGAACCGCTTGTTGTTCAAGTGTTACCGTTACCGCCTTCGGATGACGGTGAGTTGAAGAAGAAAGCCTGGGATTACCTGTATGAACCCGATCCTAAGTCGCTGCTGGATACCCTGCTGCGCCGTTATGTAGAATCTCAGGTTTATCAGGGCGTCGTAGAAAATCTGGCTAGTGAGCAGGCCGCGCGAATGGTTGCGATGAAAGCCGCGACCGATAACGGCGGTAGCCTGATCAAAGAGCTGCAGTTGGTATACAACAAAGCTCGTCAGGCCAGCATCACCCAGGAACTCACCGAAATCGTCGGGGGAGCCTCCGCGGTTTAAAGCAGGTTTACGAATTACGTATTGTCGAATTACGTAGAGGATTCAAGATGGCTACTGGAAAGATTATCCAGGTAATCGGCGCCGTGGTGGACGTCGAGTTCCCGCAAGATGCCGTACCGAAGGTGTACGATGCGCTTGAGGTAGAGAACGGCGCTGAAAAACTGGTGCTGGAAGTGCAGCAGCAGTTGGGCGGCGGCATTGTTCGTTGTATCGCAATGGGTTCTTCTGACGGCCTGCGTCGCGGGTTGAACGTGAATAACCTGGACCACCCGATCGAAGTACCGGTAGGTAAAGCAACGCTGGGTCGTATCATGAACGTATTGGGTGACCCAATCGACATGAAAGGCGATATCGGCGAAGAAGAGCGTTGGGCTATCCACCGTTCAGCTCCGAGCTATGAAGAGCTGTCAAACTCACAGGAACTGCTGGAAACCGGCATCAAGGTTATCGACCTGATGTGTCCGTTTGCCAAGGGCGGTAAAGTGGGTCTGTTCGGTGGTGCGGGCGTAGGTAAAACCGTAAACATGATGGAGCTGATCCGTAACATCGCGATCGAGCACTCCGGTTACTCCGTGTTTGCAGGCGTAGGTGAGCGTACCCGTGAAGGTAACGACTTCTACCACGAAATGACCGACTCCAACGTAATCGATAAAGTATCACTGGTGTATGGCCAGATGAATGAGCCGCCGGGTAACCGTCTGCGCGTAGCATTGACCGGTCTGACCATGGCGGAAAAATTCCGTGATGAAGGCCGTGACGTACTGCTGTTCGTCGATAACATCTACCGTTATACCCTGGCCGGTACGGAAGTATCCGCACTGCTGGGTCGTATGCCTTCTGCGGTAGGTTATCAGCCGACGCTGGCGGAAGAGATGGGCGTTCTGCAAGAACGTATCACCTCAACCAAAACCGGTTCTATCACCTCCGTTCAGGCCGTTTACGTTCCTGCGGATGACTTGACTGACCCGTCACCAGCCACCACCTTTGCTCACTTGGATGCAACCGTGGTACTGAGCCGTCAGATCGCTTCTCTGGGTATCTACCCGGCCGTTGACCCGCTGGATTCCACCAGCCGTCAGTTGGATCCGCTGGTTGTTGGTCAGGAACACTATGATGTTGCTCGTGGCGTGCAGTCTATTCTGCAACGTTACCAGGAACTGAAAGACATCATCGCGATTCTGGGTATGGACGAGCTGTCTGAAGAAGACAAGCTGGTGGTATCCCGTGCGCGTAAGATTCAGCGCTTCCTGTCTCAGCCGTTCTTCGTAGCGGAAGTATTTACCGGTTCTCCGGGCAAATACGTTTCCCTGAAAGACACCATCCGTGGCTTTAAAGGGATTATGGAAGGCGAATACGACCACCTGCCAGAGCAGGCGTTCTACATGGTTGGTTCCATTGAAGAAGTCGTGGAAAAAGCCAAGAAACTGTAACGCCTTGTAGGAGGGTGACATGGCTATGACTTACCATCTGGATGTCGTGAGTGCAGAACAGCAAATGTTCTCCGGTCTGGTGCAGAAGATCCAGGTAACGGGGAGCGAAGGCGAACTGGGTATTTATCCGGGACATGCCCCTCTGCTCACTGCCATTAAGCCGGGTATGATTCGTATCGTTAAGCAGCACGGTGAGGAAGAGTATATCTATCTTTCTGGCGGCGTCCTTGAGGTGCAGCCGAATATTGTCACCGTACTGTCTGATACCGCTATCCGTGGGCAGGATCTGGATGAAGCACGTGCGCTGGAAGCGAAACGCAAAGCTGAAGATCATATCCGCAATTCGCATGGCGATGTGGATTATGCTCAGGCTTCCGCAGAGCTGACTAAAGCGATTGCGAAGCTGCGTGTTATCGAGCTGACCAGAAAAGCGATGTAACAGATAAGCTTGCAATAATTAAAGGCCAGTCAGTTCACACTGACTGGCCTTTTTCATTTAAGGTGATGCCTCTTCTCTGCCTTCACAGATTCACCTCTTAGTGACATTTTTATGCAGACTAAGAGATGGTTTCGTGCGCGATAGTTTCGCCATTTTCATGCTACTCCGTATCACGCGCCCGACGCAGGGACGCTCAGTCGCCGCCGCCCTGCGAACCCAGGCTTCCGGCTAAATTATGCCGCTACGCGGTTCCTTCGTCGGTATCGGGCTTAACGGACCGCTTGCGACACGTTCCTGACGTGGCGCAAGCTTTCGCCGCGTCCATGCGGCTCATCCTAAGCCTGCTATCTCCTCAGCATAACTTTTTTGCGCCGGATAATGGCAAAATCTGTGATGCTCTCTGCACAAACTTATTTTTTCTTCAGGAAGTCGCCAAGTACCAGATTGCCTTTGGCATCACGTGTAAACGCCTCAGGGATAGCTACCGACACGAAATTATTTACGGTGATTTCCTTACCTTGCGCGTTAACCGAACGGTCGCCTTTGATGAAATAGTTGGTGTTATCGATATTGCCGACAACCGCATCATCATATTTACCCGCTTTGGTTTTCAGCGAAACGTTGTTTTTGAAGACGCCTTGTTTTTCCGGGCCAGAGTAAGGGCTTGGGCGGAAAATGAAGTTAAAGCGTTCGTTATCTAACGCGATGTTGTCTTCAACGATCAATGCACCTGGGTTGAAGTTGTCAGTGAAACCATCAAGTTTGTTGCCCACAGCAATGCTGTTTTTAACCTGATGAGCCACTGGCTGGCCTTCGCCACCCATTTTGAAGCCGTTGCTGGTGTTGTTCATGGCAATTGAATTCTCGATCACCACAACGCCGTTTGCGCCGTCTTCAATTTTGTTAAACAGGTCGAAGCCATCATCGATGTTGTTGTGCGAGAACGCGCCGCGAATCACGTTGCCTTCACCCACACGCATTTTCACCGCGAAACCGTCGGCGTTAATTTTGCCTGGGTCCTGATTGCTGTGAGATTCTGAATTCAGAATCAGGTTGTGGCTGGCCCACAGTGGTCTGCCTACATCAGCCGTCGACGTCACCTGAATACCGGTATCGTCAGCGTGGTGCGCCAGAACACGTTCGATGGTGTTGTAGCTCCCCTCGATACGGAACGGTTTCTCTGTGATTTCAATCCCTTTAACATGCCAATGGCTCGCTTTCAGCTGTAGGCCATGAATCACGGCTTTATTGCCGACAGCAAACAGGTTCTTGACGGTTTTTTGCTGGCCGCTGGCGCTGACAGGGATTTCAGTTGCGCTGTAATCACCATCGTTGAGCCAGATTGTGCCACCAGCAGGCAGAGCGGCGACGGCGCTGGCTAAATCGATCGGTGCATTTTTACTGCCGTCATTGCTGGCTGAACCTTGTGGCGAAACATACAGATTTTTAGCGTCTGCGTAGGCCACTCTTTCAACCTTGAACGTGCTCTCTTTTACGGCTTTATCATCACCTTCAGCAGGTTGGTAGGCAATCTTGAACTCAGCGCTATTACCGGCAATTTTCGCTGGCAGAGATAAGGTTTCTCCCGCTTTTACCTGCTTTGCTTCACCCAGAGGCTGACCGTTTTGCGACACCGCGATCGTGCCAGCGTAGTTGGCTCTGGCCTGAACCACATAGTGTTCGCTGGTGGTTTTAGGCGATGACATCACCTGGAGCAAAGGATCATAGGCCTTAGCCTTGAACTCCGGTGACGCTTTGGTTTGCGCTGGCGTTGTCGTCAACTGTGCATTGCTGACGGTGATTTTGGCATTACGGGAAGCAAAGAAACCGACATAGTAGTGGTCTTTATCCAGCTTGGTGACAACATCCGCGCCTTTAACTTCTTTTGATACCCAGTTATCCGTGCCTTTCGGCGCATAAGAGGTAATAAAGCCGTCGTTGGTACGTTCCAGTTTCAGACGGAACGTCGGCGTTTGCTCCAGATTCACATTTTCCTGGTAGCTGGTCTTGGTAATTTTCGCACCGGCATTTCCCCACGGCTGTGTGACGCCATTGCGCAAAATAGCCTGCAGCTTGATTTCGGTATGAGACTTCTTATCTTGCGTCATGATGGCGTTCATCACCATGTTGGATGCCGCAGGGAATTCCTCATACCCTTCTTTCAGCGGTTCCTGACGCGGCACGCCAATAATATCGCGTACCAGAATCCCCGCTCCTTCCTGAGCCGCCGGCTTAGCGCCGTTTTCTGGCCCAAACTGCTCCACGGTAATATCAGACTGAAGCGTGAAATTCACATTCGCAGGCAGCTGCGTATAGAAGAACGTCAGCCCGTCATGGGTGTTGGCAATCTTTCCGCCACGACTTTCGATCGTGATAGGTGCGGATAAATCAGCGTTATCCCCCGGTGCTAATTTCTTGCCGTTAATGGTGACGTCGTTAACACCAATCTTTTCTGGCAGGACATTGGATGAGAAGTTTACGTCTGTTGATTGACCAAAGGCGATGCCGTGCCAGACAGGGGTTGATTCTGTCGCAGCGTGTGTACTAAAGCTAAAGAGTAATGCATTCGTCAACGCGACGGCTGCGAGGCGTGAAGAACGGTGTTTCCGTAATGAATCACATTTTTGTGAAGAACAACGTTTCATTGTATCTCCTTCGTTATTGAATTATTTGCCCGCGTATATTGCTATAAATGAAACACTGTTTCTTTTGTGTGTGTCACAAATGGAAATACTTAAAAACAAAGTCTGTTTTTTATGAAACTCTGTGTCATTTCTGTTTAGGTTGAGAGTATGGTGCTTGTATCTTCTTCTCGTGAACATTCGTCGTTTTGAGCGAAATTTTCAGAAAAAACTCACCAAAAAGTATCCGCGTTAAGCATGAGTTTCGGTAAACTCAGGTTATTCATGCCGTAACAGGCTGGTCATTTTATTCTTGCGGAGCGGTGGCTCCGTACTGTCAGGATACTTATGTCAAATAGTGCGATGAGTGTGGTGATCCTTGCTGCGGGTAAAGGAACCCGTATGTATTCCGACCTTCCCAAGGTGCTGCATAAACTGGCGGGTAAACCGATGGTTCAGCACGTTATTGATGCTGCCATGACGACAGGCGCGCAGCACGTTCATCTGGTCTATGGCCACGGAGGCGATTTGCTAAAACGTGAATTGGCCGATCCGGCATTGAACTGGGTATTGCAGGCGGAACAGCTGGGAACCGGGCATGCGATGCAGCAAGCCGCGCCTCATTTTGCTGATGATGAAGATATCTTGATGTTGTATGGCGATGTGCCGCTGATTTCATCGCAAACGCTGGGGCGTTTACGTGAGGCTAAGCCGCAGGGTGGTATCGGCCTGTTGACGGTGAAGCTGGACGATCCGACGGGCTATGGGCGAATTGTGCGTGAAAACGGTGCTGTTGTCGGGATCGTCGAGCACAAAGATGCCAGCGAAGAACAGCGCCAGATTAACGAGATCAATACCGGTATTCTGATCGCGAACGGCAAGGATCTGAAGCGTTGGTTAAGCCAGTTGAATAACAACAATGCACAGGGTGAGTTTTACATCACCGATATTATTGCGATGGCAGCGGAAGAAGGTCAGCGTGTCGAAGCGGTCCATCCTGAGCGACTGAGCGAAGTTGAGGGCGTCAATAATCGCCTGCAACTGTCGGCGCTGGAGCGGGTTTATCAGCGTGAACAGGCAGACAAGCTGCTGCTGGCCGGTGTGATGCTGCTCGATCCGGCACGATTTGATCTGCGTGGCGAGCTGGCTCATGGTCGCGATGTGGTGATTGATGTCAATGTTGTCGTGGAAGGCAATGTTAAGCTGGGTAACCGGGTGAAAATCGGTGCTGGCTGTGTGATCAAAAACTGCATCATTGGCGATGACAGTGAGATCAGCCCTTACTCTGTGTTGGAAGACGCGGTGTTAGAAGCAGAATGTACCGTTGGCCCATTTGCCCGCTTGCGTCCAGGCTCAGAACTGGCCGAGGGCGCGCATGTCGGCAACTTTGTCGAATTGAAAAAAGCGCGTTTAGGTAAAGGATCAAAAGCGGGTCACCTTAGCTATTTGGGTGATGCGGATATCGGTTCCGGTGTTAATATTGGCGCGGGAACGATCACCTGTAATTATGACGGCGCGAATAAACATAAAACGGTTATTGGTGACGATGTATTTGTCGGTTCGGATAGCCAACTGGTGGCACCCGTTAGCGTTGCCAGCGGTGCGACTATCGGCGCGGGAACGACGGTTACGCGCGATGTGGCAGAGAATGAGCTGGTGGTCGGTCGCGTGAAGCAACGGCATATTTCCGGCTGGCAGCGTCCGGTGAAAAAGAAATAATATTTAATGCCTCCGCATAGGGCGGAGGCGGTTTTGTCCTGTGCTTTGGCCGATCCCTCTGCGGAGTCGATCCCAGAGTGCAGAACAAAACATAATAATCCCCAACTCTCTACAAGGCTCGGGGAGCCCGGAAAAACCGGAATAATCAGGTCTAAGACATCCCTGGTGACACAATATGTCACTTTTATAGGAATACCATCGATGTGTGGAATTGTAGGCGCAGTTGCGCAACGTGATGTTGCTGAAATTTTGTTGGAAGGTTTACGCCGTCTTGAGTACCGCGGCTATGACTCTGCGGGGTTGGCGGTTGTTGACAGCGAAGGACATGTCGCCCGTTTGCGCCGTCTGGGGAAAGTGCAGGTGCTGTCTCAGGCAGCCGAAGAGCATGAACTGCACGGCGGTACCGGCATCGCCCATACCCGTTGGGCAACGCACGGCGAACCTTCTGAAGAGAACGCACACCCGCATGTTTCTGAACATATCACTATCGTTCATAACGGCATTATCGAGAACCACGAGCCGCTGCGCGAACTGCTGATCGGCCGCGGCTATCGCTTTGTCTCCGAAACCGATACGGAAGTGGTTGCCCATCTGGTTCATTTCGAACAGCAGCAGAATGGCGGAACGCTGGTTGAAATCGTTAAGCGCGTGATCCCACAGCTGCGCGGTGCGTATGGCATGGTGGTGTTGGATAACCGTGACCCAAGCGTATTGGTTGCCGCTCGTTCTGGTAGCCCGCTGGTGATTGGCCGTGGTGTCGGAGAGAACTTTATTGCCTCCGATCAGCTGGCGTTGCTGCCTGTGACGCGTCGCTTTATGTTCCTGGAAGAAGGCGACATCGCAGAAATCACCCGTCGTGATGTGCGCGTGTTTGATAAATCAGGTCAGCTTGCCGCACGTGAAGAAATTGAATCAAAAGTGAATTACGATGCTGGTGACAAAGGCGCGTATCGTCACTACATGCAGAAAGAAATCTACGAACAGCCGATGGCAATCAAGAACACCCTTGAAGGGCGTTTCAGCCATGGTGAGATCAATCTGTCTGAGTTAGGCCCGAAAGCGGATGAGCTGCTGGCGAAGGTTGAACACGTTCAGATCATTGCCTGCGGCACATCCTACAATTCCGGTATGGTTTCCCGTTACTGGTTTGAATCACTGGCTGGTATTCCGTGCGACGTGGAGATTGCTTCCGAATTCCGCTATCGCAAGCCTGCCGTGCGTAAGAACAGCCTGATGATTACCCTGTCTCAGTCCGGTGAAACGGCGGATACGCTGGCAGCACTGCGTTTGTCCAAAGAGCTGGGCTATCTGGGATCGCTGGCTATCTGTAACGTTGCGGGCTCCTCGCTGGTGCGTGAATCCGATCTGGCGCTGATGACCAAAGCGGGTGTAGAGATTGGCGTGGCCTCGACCAAAGCCTTCACCACTCAGCTTACCGTTCTGCTGATGCTGGTGGCTCGCGTTGGCCGCCTGCGCGGTATGGATGCGCAGATTGAGCATGACATCGTTCATGGTTTGCAGGCGCTGCCAGCGCGTATTGAGCAGATGCTGTCTCAGGACAAGCTCATCGAAGCTCTGGCAGAAGGTTTCTCTGACAAGCACCATGCGCTGTTCCTCGGCCGTGGCGATCAGTACCCGATCGCGATGGAGGGGGCGCTGAAGCTGAAAGAGATCTCTTATATTCACGCGGAAGCCTATGCGGCAGGCGAGCTGAAACACGGCCCGCTGGCGCTGATTGATGCGGATATGCCGGTTGTCGTCGTGGCACCGAACAACGAACTGTTGGAAAAATTGAAATCCAACATCGAAGAAGTGCGGGCGCGCGGCGGTGAGCTGTATGTCTTCGCTGATGAAGATGCGGGTTTCACCAGCAGCGAAAATATGAAGATTATTCCACTGCCGCATATCGAAGAAGTGATTGCGCCAATCTTCTATACGGTGCCGTTGCAGCTGCTGTCTTATCACGTCGCGCTGATTAAAGGCACCGATGTCGATCAGCCACGTAACCTGGCGAAATCCGTTACGGTAGAGTAACTTTCCGGTATTTTTTCGTTACGATCGTCCGCCTTATGTCGCAAAGCATAAGGCGGATTTTTTTATATCCATTTTTTAATTGTGATTATTGTTCTGCCTCACACTACAGATATCTGTGTGCTGAAAACCTGAGGCAGGGAACCATGTTTCTTTTGTCAGGTTATCTCTATTTTGTGTAAAATAGTTTTAATGATGCATTAATTTTACATCTTGCATCAGAAACGAATTCTTTTTTGGCAGTGATGTTTTTGTTTGATAGGGATTTTATGAAAAAACAGATTATTTTCGCCGCTTTAGTCTCTGTTCTTATATTGACGGGTTGTGCTGAGCGTACGGTTCCGGTAGCGAATGTGACACAGTCCATCACTGGGCAGCACACCACTGAACAGGTAAAGAATGCCATTATTGAAGCAGGGCAAAAGCGTAAGTGGGCGATGACTCAGGCTTACGCCGGTGCGATTGATGGTCGTCTGGTTCAGCGTAGCCATGTGGCAAATGTTCGCATTACCTATTCGCAAACCAGTTATTCCATTAGCTATGTTGGAAGTGAGAATTTGTTGGCGGGAGGTGGGAAGATTCACCGAAATTATAATAATTGGATAAAAAATCTGGATCATGAAATTCAATTAACACTTGCCGGTCAACAGATTAAATAATTTTAATAGTCGGATATCTCCATTGTTATCCGACTCTATTTTTTGTTGTTCTTTTCTGATCGTTTTTGTCCGACCTCAAGGGAAAAGTCAGTGTATTACGGATATGACAAAGATAATGTCAGCGCGCTGGATGCTATTACTGAAGCGCAGCGAATTGCGTTTGCTCCCATGCTGTTTCAGGCGGCTATCAATCTGCGTAACCACGGTATTTTAGATTTTCTGGATAAGCGCGGTCATCAGGGCGCAAATCTCGATGACATTGTTGCCATTACCTCATTAAATCGTTACGCCGTTGAACTGCTGCTGGATGTTGGGCTGAGTGGCCGCATTATTATCCAGAAAGAGGAAACCTACGCGCTGGCTAAAATTGGTCATTATCTGCTCCATGACCGCATGACGCGCGTCAACATGGATTTTACTCAGGATGTTTGTTATCAGGGGATGTTTTACCTTGATGAGGCGTTGGCAAAAAATGAACCCTCTGGATTAAAAGTCTTTGGTGAGTGGCCGACAATATATCCAGCGTTAAGCCAACTGCCGCCGCAGGCAAAGTCGAGTTGGTTTGCGTTCGATCATTTCTATTCAGATACCGCATTTGATGCTGCCTTGCCGCATGTCTTCCAGCTAAAGCCAAAACATCTCTACGATGTCGGCGGGAATACCGGTAAATGGGCCATGCGCTGCTATGACTACGATCGTGATGTGAACATGACGATTTTGGATTTGCCGGAGCAAATTGCGCTGGCGACAGAAAATATTGCAGAAGCAGGGAAATCTGATCGTATTAAGGGCTGTGCTGTCGATATGCTCTCCGATTGCCCGTTGCCGGGTGAAGCGGATATATGGTGGATGAGCCAATTCCTCGACTGTTTTAGTGAAGAACAAATCGTGGCTATCTTGCGTAAAATCGCCGGCGTGATGAAGCCAGATGCCAGAGTCTGTATTTTGGAAATTTTTTGGGATCGTCAGCGGTGGGAAGCTGGTGCTTTTAGCCTGAATGCTTCTTCGCTCTACTTTACCTGTCTTGCCAATGGGACCAGCCGTTTCTATGCCGCCAGACGATTTTTACCTTTAGTAGAGCAGGCTGGATTTGTCGTTGAAAATCAAATCGATAATATTGGCGTGGGTCACACGCTGCTGATCTGTAAAAAGCGATAATAAAATAGCGGACGTAAACGGGAAATAGCAGCGATAACGCCGAAATAGGTCGGACTGGAAGAAGGCAGTATGAGATTAGCATTTTCAATCATTGATTGGCAGGCCAGCGCGCCGGGCCTCAGCAGCGCGGACGATTGGCTGAATTGGTCGCGGGTATCTGCTGCGATCAATGCCGAGCAAACTTTGGATAAATGTCGACATTTACCCATGATGATGGCTCGTCGCCTCAATCAAGGGAGCCGTTTGGCGGTCGATAGCGGGTTAGCGCTACTGCGTCGCCAGTCGGTGGATGCCATTGTCTTCACCTCGCGCCACGGCGAGCTGGAACGCAACCTGAATATCCTGAAGGCGCTGTCAGAAAATGAGAACATTTCTCCTACTGATTTTGCAATGTCGGTACACAACGCGGCAGTGGGAAGCCTGACGATTACGGCGAAAGCCCCGCTGGTTTCTACGTCGATTGCCGCAGGAATGGACTCTTTCCAGCAAGGCCTTATCGAAGTAAAGGCATTACAGGCCGCGGGATACCGCAATATTCTATTGGTTGATTTTGATGGTGCGATCCCTGATTTCTACCACCCACATGTTTCGGCAGATATGCCTGGTTACCCCTACGCTGTCGCCCTAGTGTTAGGGGATGGTGATGACATGGTGTGTGAATCGCGACCTCAGGCGGAATCTCACAGCGGTGATTCACCACAAAGCCTGTTGTTCTTGCAGGCTTTTCTTGCCGAGAAGCCGAGTTTTTCCCTACCAGGCGAACGCGTTGACTGGGCGTGGGAGAGAAGGGATGTCTGAGTCATCGCTGGTGCTTCGTTCTTCGACTTATCTGAATCGTTTATGGCGATTAATGATGACCGGCGCGTGTTTTGCCATGTTTGGCGTTGGCGGTTTACTGCTTTCTCTGGTGTGGTTCAATGTGTTGCTGATTCAGCGTGATACCACCCGCCGCCGCCAGCTGGCTCGCCGCAGCATTTCCGCCAGCTTCCGCTTTTTTTTATGCAGTGCCCGCAAATTAGGGGTGCTGGATTACCGCATTGACGGCATCGAAACCTTACAGCGCGATCGCAGCTGTTTGATTGTCGCCAATCACCCGACGTTAATTGACTATGTTTTGCTGGCATCCGTCATGCCAGATGTCGACTGTCTGGTTAAGGCCGATTTACAGAAAAACCTGTTTTTCCGCGGCGTCATTCGTGCGGCGGATTACCTGCTTAACAGCCAGTCTGATGCGCTATTGCCGGACTGTCAGCGACGGCTTGATAACGGCGATGCGATCATTATTTTTCCTGAAGGCACACGTACGCGTTATGGCGAACCCCTTGTTCTGCAACGCGGTGCCGCAAATATTGCGGTGCGTTGCGGCTGTGATTTGCGGGTCGTGCATATTCGCTGTAGCCAAAAAACATTGGGAAAACAAAGTCGCTGGTATCACATTCCGCCTGAAAAACCGTGTTTCACGGTGAGCGTACGCGAACGCATCAATAACGACACTTTTATGGCGCCTGAAGAGGCGCGATCCTTGGCGGCTCGCCGTTTGAACCGCCTTTTGCAGCAATCTTTAACACCAGAAAGCTGATCACCATTTGGAAATACATATGGAAAGTATGTTTGTTGAAATCAAAGAGATGATTATCGACTCTCTTAATCTTGAAGATATCAGCGTTGATGAAATAGAAACGGACGCCCCGCTTTTTGGCGATGGCCTTGGTCTGGATTCTATCGATGCGCTTGAGCTGGGATTAGCGGTAAAAAACCGTTATGGCGTCGTGCTTTCTGCGGAAAGTGAAGAGGTACGCCAACACTTCTTTTCCGTTGCAACCCTTGCAGCTTTTATCAACACTCAGCGCGCCGTGAGTGCCTGATAGTAAAATAAAATGAGTTGATGATGGATAAAAACGAAATTTATCAGGAAATTACAGGCTTACTGGTCAAGCTGTTTGAACTGGATGCTGATGATATCAAACCTGAATCCCGCCTCTATGAAGATCTTGAGCTAGATAGCATCGATGCGGTGGATATGGTGGTTCACCTGCAAAAACGCATCGGGCGCAAAATATCGCCGGAAATTTTTAAATCTGTGCGTACCGTGCAGGATGTGGTTGATGCGGTAGAAAGCCTGCTCCGTGAAGGTTGATGAGTTCGCCAAGTGATGCGTGTGCTGATAAGTAGTCTGAACATCTTAATGACGCTCGCCTGGCCTTTTCTGGCCTGGTTTAGCATCACACACCCTGAGCATCGTTGGCTACTCGCGGTATTGGCACTGATGTTTGTTCTGCGTTTCGTTACGTTGCGTGATGCAAACAATTTATTTGAAAACAAGGCATTCAAAGGGACGGCCCTGTGGCTGGCCGCGGCTGGGGTGGTGCTTTCCGTTGCCAGTTTATTACTGCGCGATGGCGGTTGGCTGCTGTGGTATCCCGTTGCGGTAAATAGCGTCATGTTGATGCTGTTTGGTGGCTCGCTCTATAGCGGTATGCCGATTGTAGAGCGCCTTGCCCGCCTTCGGGAACCGGAACTCCCCGTTCAGGCTATTGCCTATACGCGGCGTGTGACGAAAGTCTGGTGTTGGTTTTTTATTTTTAACGGCAGTATCGCCGTGCTGACCTGTCTTGTCGGCAATCTTCATTGGTGGACGTTATGGAACGGCGTGATCAGCTATGTGCTTATGGGGTTGTTGATGGGGGGAGAGTGGTTGATACGCCAGCGTCTGAGGAAGCGCGTATGAACGGGTCGACTGTCCGCGCCGTCAATGACTGGCTGGCGGGAAATGATTCCCTTCAGCGCATTGTTGCCAGTAATGGTGCCAGTACGTTTACGCTGGGATCGTTGAAAGCGCAGGTGATCGCACTTTGTCAGCAGCTAAGTCTGCGACAGGAGACGCGTTGGGCGCTGTGTTTTGAAGACAGCTACCGCTTCACTATCGGGCTTCTGGCTGCTCTTCATGCAGGAAAAACCCCGGTCATCCCCGGCCACTGTCGCCAATCCGTATTAGAAGAACAGGCGGATGAATTTGACGGGGTGCTGACCGATGTGTCCCTGCATCTGGATTGTCCGGTGTTTGCTCTGACGGCAGATACGGAGAGCGTCGCGGATGCCGTGTTGCCCCCCATACCGGATGATGCCTGCGTTGTGTTATTCACGTCAGGCTCCACCGGCAAGCCTCGTCAGATTGTTAAACCGGTACGCTGTCTGGATGAAGAGTCGCGTTGGCTGGCGGAACGCTGGGGCACACGCTTGCAAGGCTGTGATGTGATCGCTTCCGTTACCCACCAGCATTTATATGGGCTGACGTTTCGCATCTGGCTGCCGATGGCGCTGGGGCTGCGCTTTGATAGCCGCCAACTGCTTTATACCGAACAACTTACTTCACAACAGCATCAGCGGCGTTACGTGTTTATCAGCAGCCCGGCATTCTTACGTCGCATCGATCGTGCGCTTCCTGCTCCCTTGTGTTCGTTAATCGTCTCTGCGGGGGGAACCTTGCCCTGGCTGCATGCTGAAGCGGCAGCGGCGTGGTTTAGGCAGCCCGTCAATGAGATATACGGCAGTACAGAAACGGGTGTTTTAGCATGGCGCTCGCGCGAGACGGATACCGTACCGTGGCAGCTATTCCCCGGTGTGTCACTGCGGCGCGATGAACAAGATAACTGGTGGGCGCAGTCGGCGCTGATTCCACATGTTCTGGGGCATAAGCTGGATGATCGACTGGCGTTTGATGACGCGGGGCATTTTCAGCTGTGTGGCCGACACGACCGCGTGGTGAAGATCGAAGATAAGCGTATTTCGCTAAGTGAGATAGAACGGCGTTTACTCGATCTGCCCGACATTGCTGATGCGGTTGCGCTTCAGGTGACGCGCCCGGAGCGGAGCGGTATTGGCGTGGTACTGGTGCTGAATATTCCCGATAAGGCCGATGACTTACCGAATTTGAAACGCCAATGGCGGCATGAATTGCAAAAATGGCTGGAGCCGTTAGCGATGCCGCGTTTCTGGCGCATCGTCGACGTTATTCCCCACAATAGCCAGAGTAAACGCGCCTGGCCGCAGATACAGGAATTGTTTCATGTTGCCCGTTGAGCTTGTCCGGCACGATGTAAAAAAGACGGATGAAACGTCTCAGATCGAATTGATGCTACAGGCTGATCCTGAACTGTTCTGGTTCAAGGGTCACTTTACGGGTCAGCCGCTGTTGCCTGGTGTGGCACAGCTGGATTGGGTCATGCATTACGCAACGACGGTGCTGGCGCAAGGGTGGACGTTTTTGTCCATTGAGAACATTAAATTCCAGCAGCCGATTTTGCCCGGCAAAACGCTGCGTCTGGTGCTGACATGGCATACCGGAAAGCAACAGCTGACCTTTAGCTACACCATTCTGGATGGCGAGACTGAGCGCACGGCCAGCAGCGGGAAAATAAAGCTCACGCCGATGATGGAAGATCGCCCATGTCAGTAAATGGCGCCTTCTCGCCCTGCGTGGTAATCCCTTGTTATAACCACGGTGCCATGATGGCATCGGTGTTGGCGCGTTTGGCACCGCTAGCGCTGCCCGTTTTCATTGTTGATGATGGAAGCGATACGGCAACGCAACACGTTCTCGCTCAACTGGCCGCGGAAAATGACGGCGTGACGCTGATTCGGCTGGCGCACAACAGCGGCAAAGGTGCGGCGGTGATTCGTGGCATCGAAGCCGCAGCGCAGGCTGGCTTTAGCCATGCTTTACAGGTTGATGCCGACGGGCAGCATCAGATTGAAGATGCACCGCTTCTGCTGGATGAGGCGAAAACGCACCCGCATTGTCTGATTTCCGGTCGACCGCGTTACGATGCCTCTGTACCGAAATCACGGCTTTACGGGCGCTATGTCACCCATGTTTGGGTCTGGATTGAAACGCTATCTCTCTCCATCAAGGACAGCATGTGCGGTTTCCGTGTCTATCCGGTTGCCGCCACGGTCTCTCTTCTTTCACGAAAGTCTCTCGGTCACCGTATGGATTTCGATACGGAAATTATGGTGCGTCTGTATTGGGCGGGAACGCCTAGCCGCTTTATTGAAACGGCGGTGACGTATCCAGAAAACGGCCTGTCTCATTTCGATGCGCTACACGATAACCTGCGGATTTCCTGGATGCATACCCGTCTGTTTTTCGGCATGCTTCCGCGCATTCCCGTGCTGCTGATGCGGCAACGTCAGCAACACTGGGCTGGCGTGTCTGAACGCAAGGGCCTGCTCGGTATGCGGTTCATGCTGGCGATATATCAACGGTTAGGTCGCGGGGTATTTACGCTGTTTCTCTGGCCTGTGATTGCGTTTTACTGGCTGACTGGCCGTACCGCGCGTCAGGCGTCTCAGTCATGGCTGCGGCAAATCGGGGATTATGCGCATCAGCACGATATCACGCTGCCTAAACCGCTCAACAGCTATCACCATTTCCTCCGTTTTGGTCAGGCGATGCTGGATAAAATCGCCAGCTGGCGCGGCGATCTGCACTGGGGCCGCGATATTGATTTTGCCCCCGGTGCTCTGCAAACCATTGAACAAAGCAGACAGAAAGGGCAACTGATTCTGGCTTCACACCTCGGCGATATCGAGGTGTGTCGGGCGCTGGCGCAGCAGGTGAGTGGACTGGTGATTAACGCGCTGGTGTTTACTGAAAATTCCCAGCGTTTTAAGCAGATACTGGAAGAGATCGCCCCGCAGGCTGGTGTGAACCTTATTCCTGTCAGCGACATCGGGCCGGATACCGCCATCATGCTGCAAGAAAAGCTGGATGCCGGCGAATGGGTGGCGATTGTCGGCGATCGCACAGCGGTCAATCGTCAGCGTGGCGGTGTACGACGCGTGGTGTGGAGCCCATTTTTGGGAAAAGAAGCGCCTTTTCCTCAAGGGCCTTTTATTCTGGCGGCGGCGCTGCGTTGCCCTGTGCTGCTGATGTTTGTCATTCGCGAGCAGAAAAAGCTGCGCGTCTACTGCGAACCCTTTGCCGATAGCATTGCGTTGCCGCGTCCAACCCGACAGCAGGCCTTACAGCAGATCGTCGATCGCTATGCCGAACGGCTGGCGCACTATGCGCTGAAATCTCCGCTCGACTGGTTTAATTTTTTTGATTTCTGGAGCCTGCCTGATGATGACGGCCAAGCTGCTGGGAAAAAGGAGTAAGGGTGCTAAACGATTCTCGCTTAAGCCATGAAGTTGAACTGACGGTGTCTTTCCATGATTGCGACCCGATGGGCGTGGTGTGGCATGGTAACTATTTTCGTTTTTTCGAAGTGGCGCGCGAGGCGCTGCTGAGCAAATTTAACTATGGCTATCGTGAAATGCAGGCCTCTGGCTATGTGTGGCCTGTGGTCGATACGCGGGTGAAATACCGTGCGGCGCTGACTTACGAACAGCGTATACGCATTCGCGCCACTATCGAGGAAGTCGAGAATCGTTTGCGCATCGCCTACCAGATTTTCGATGCTGAAAGCGGCCAACGTGCCACGACGGGCTATACGATTCAGGTCGCGGTACAGGAAGGATGCCGCGAGCTGAGTTTTGTTTCTCCCCCCATTTTGTTTGAGCGCCTTGGAGTGACGCCATGATACGACTGATTGTCGCAGTTTTTGTGCTGTTGAGCGGTGTGGCGCAGGCCGTTACGCTGGATGATTTACAACAGCGGTTCAGTAGCCAGCCTGTTGTGCGGGCTGATTTCACCCAACTGCGTGAAATAAAAGGCATGGCAAAGCCGTTGAAATCCAGCGGACAACTGCTGATCGCGCAGGACAAAGGGCTGTGGTGGCATCAGGCCACGCCGTTTCCGCTGACGATGGTGTTGGATGAAACGCGTATGGTTCAGGTGATGAACGGACAAGCGCCGCAGATCGTCACAGCGGAAAGCAATCCGCAGATGTTTCAGTTTAACCACCTGTTACGCGCCTTGTTTCAGGCCGATCGCCTCGTATTAGAGCAGAATTTTTCCATCGATTTTACCGATCTCGGCAAGCAGCAGTGGAAACTGGTGCTGACGCCCAAAACGTCGCCGTTAGATAAATTGTTTAACTCGATTACGCTGAACGGCGGTGAATTTCTTGACGGCATTGCGCTGGATGACCGCCAGGGCGACATGACCCGAATTACGCTGAACAATCAGCGGATCGAACCCCGGATGTTGAGTGATGATGAGCAACAGCGTTTCGTTTTCTGACGGCATTCGTCGCGCGGCGCGGGTTTGGATTGGCTGCTGTGTCGTGCTGATCGCCGCGCTGGCGCTGTTGCTGCCGAAGGCGCAGATCAACAGTAGCGTATTGGCGCTACTGCCCAAGCAGTCGATGGGCGCACTTCCTCCTGAGCTACAGCAAGGCTTTATGCAGCGCCTCGATCGGCAAATGGTGTGGCTGGTGACGCCGGGCAAGCAGGCGGATCCTGCGGTCGCGGACTGGTGGCTGAAACACCTGCGTGCGCTTCCCGATCTACAGCAGGTTAATGGCCCTATTGATGCCGAACAGCAGCAGCGATGGGGGAAATTCGTTTTTGAACATCGCAATGGTCTGGTCGATCCCGTCACGCGCGCGCGGTTGGAGAATGGCGGCGCGGCGCAGGCCGATTGGGTGCTGGCACAGCTTTATTCCGCGTTTGCTGGCGTGAGCGGCAAGGAGTTAAATCACGACCCTTTGATGCTGGTGCGCGGATCTCAATTGGCGTTGCAGCAAAATGCCAACCAGTTGGGGCTGTCACAAGGCTGGTTAACGGTAAAAGACGCGCAAGGCCGCACCTGGTATTTCCTGCACGGCGAGCTTAGCACCGGCTCATTTGACATGGCGCGTAACCAGCAACTGGTTGATAAACTCGGTGTCCTTGAGCGCGATCTCAAGGCCGCATTCCCTGATGCCGAGGTGCTCACTCGCGGGACGGTACTGTTCAGCAACTACGCCAGCCAACAGGCCAGACAGGATGTGTCTACTCTCGGCGTCGCCACGGTGGCGGGCGTTCTGCTGCTGATCTTCTTTGTGTTTCGTTCACCGCGCCCGCTGTTGCTATGTGGATTATCGGTGGGCATCGGTGCGCTGGCAGGTACGGTCTTTACCCTGCTGCTGTTCGGTGAGCTGCATTTGATGACGCTGGTGATGAGTATCAGCATCGTCGGGATTTCAGCGGATTATACGCTCTATTATTTGACCGAACGGATGGTGCACGGCGGCCATGTTTCGGCGATGGAAAGCCTGAAAAAGGTGCTGCCCGCGCTTCTGCTTGCGCTGGGTACGGCGGTGGTGGCCTACCTGATCATGGCGCTGGCTCCGTTCCCCGGCCTACAGCAGCTGGCGGTGTTCGCCGCAACCGGGCTGACAGCCTCCTGTCTGACAGTGGTGTGCTGGTATCCTTTTCTGGTTAAGGGACTGCCGGTCAGACCCGTTCCCGCGATGGTGCTGATGGGGCGCTGGCTGGCTGCGTGGCGGCGTCAGCGTGTCGTACGTTTCGGGATCCCACTGGCACTGCTGGTGCTTTCTGTCGTGGGGCTGCTGCGGCTGGAGGTCAATGATGATATCTCCCAGCTACAGGCGCTGCCGCAGGATTTGATGCAGCAAGAGCGGCAGTTGACGGCATTAACGGGACAGAGTGCCGATCAAACCTGGTTCGTGGTCTACGGCGACAGCGCAGAAGAGACATTGCTGCGTCTGGAACAGCTCGCGCCTAAACTGCGTGACGCGCAGCAACAGGCGTGGCTAAAGCAGTATCGGCTGCTGCCGCTTTCTTCTCAGGCTCAGCAACAGCGCGATAGTCAGCTTATTGCATCGGCCGCGCCTGTGGTTATCGAGCGTCTTAAAGACACGGGGGTTGATGTGGCCATGCCGGATCTACAACCGATGCCGGTCACGCCGGAGCGCTGGCTCGATAGTCCGATAAGTGAAGGGTGGAGGCTGCTGTGGCTGACGTTACCCAATGGGAAAAGCGGTGTTCTGGTTCCAGTCAGCGGCGTGAGCGATAGCGCTGCGCTGGGACAGATGGCTAAAACGCTATCGGGCGTGGAGTGGATCGACAGAAAAGGGACATTCGATGCCCTGTTCGGTTTCTATCGCGTCATGCTGGGATGGTTGCTGGCGGCTGCGCTGGTCGTGATTGCGCTGAGCTACGTGATCCGGCTTGGGCTGCGTCGTGGCGTCATCAATGTGGTGCCGTCGGTGCTGTCGCTGGGCGGTGGACTGGCGGTGCTGGCGTTGAGCGGTCATTCGCTGAACCTGTTCTCATTGCTGGCGCTGGTTTTGGTGCTGGGTATTGGCATCAATTACACGCTGTTTTTCAGCAATCCACGCGGTACGCCGATGACTTCGCTGCTGGCAGTAACGCTGGCGATGTGCGTCGCCTTGCTGACGCTGGGTATGCTGGTTTTCAGCAGCACTCAGGCCATTAGCAGCTTCGGGATTGTGCTTTGTAGCGGTATTTTTATCGCCTTCTTGCTGGCGCCTCTGGCGTTGCCTGATTCAAAAGGGAAACGAAAATGACATTATTGCGACGTGGGCTTCTGCTTATTGGCGTGCTGCTACTCAGCAGCTGTGCCAGCAAACAGCATGATGATAATCGTCCACAGGCGTGGCTCAAACCGGGTGTGAAAGTCACTCTACCCGCCCCCGCGTTTACTCCGTCGGTCAACGAACAGCAACTGCTGACGGGAACCTTTGACGGTAAGCAGCAATCGCTGCTGGTGATGTTGAGTGCCGATGATAAGCAGCTTTCACTGGTCGGGCTTTCCTCTATCGGTATTCGTCTGTTTAAGGTCACCTACGATGCGCAGGGTGTTCATACGGAACAGTCCATCGTCCTGCCGCAGCTGCCGCCAGCCAGTCAGGTTCTGGCGGATATCATGCTGAGCCACTGGCCGATTGCCGTGTGGCAGACGCAGCTACCAGCCGGTTGGATGCTGAAAGATAGCGATGACAAGAGACAGCTGCGTGACGATCGCGGCACGCTGATTACGGAAATTCGCTATATGACGCGGAATAACCAGCGTGTGCCGATGAGCGTTCAGCAATTCGTCTTTGGTTATCACATCGTGATTCAACATCTGGATAGCTAGCATGATTTACATTAACGCCGTCGGGGCGCTGAATGCGCTGGGCAATAATCTGGATGAGATTGCCGGTAACCTTGCCAGCGGTCATGCGCCGGGCATGCGCCCTGACACTGGATGGCTGCTGCACGATAAGCCCTGTTGGACAGGAAATGTGGATGCGGAATTACCGGTTATTCCGGTGGAGTTGGCGGCGCATGACAGCCGTAATAACCAGCTCTTGCTGGCCGCCCTGGAGCAAATTCGACCTCAGGTTGACGCGGCTATCGCGCAGTTTGGCCCCGAGCGGGTAGCGGTGATTCTGGGCACCAGTACCTCTGGATTGGATGAAGCCGATCGGTATGTCAGCGAAAATCTTCCCACTTATCACTATGCGCAGCAGGAACTTGGCGATCCTTCCCGGTTTCTGGCCGCCTATCTGGCGTTAAATGGGCCGGCTTACACGATATCAACCGCCTGTTCTTCCAGCGCCAGAGCGTTGATCAGTGGTAAACGATTGATTGATGCCGGGCTGGTGGATGTCGCCATCGTCGGCGGCGCGGATACGCTGAGCCGTATGCCGCTAAATGGCTTCGATAGCCTTGAGTCGCTTGCATCAACGCGCTGCCAGCCGTTCAGCGAAGAACGTAATGGGATCACCATCGGTGAAGGCGTGGCGCTTATGCTGATCGGGCGGCAACCCGATCGTGTGGCGATATTGGGCGTCGGGGAGTCGTCCGATGCTCACCATATGTCGGCACCGCACCCGGAGGGTGAAGGGGCGATTCGCGCGATAACGATGGCGTTGTCGCAAGCGGGATTGCAGCCTGATGACGTGGGTTATATCAATTTACACGGTACTGCCACGCGCCTGAATGACCAGATTGAAGCCAGCGTGATTCACGCCGTGTTTGGCGATCGCGTGCCTTGTAGCTCAACTAAACACCTTACCGGCCATACGCTGGGAGCGGCGGGGATCAGTGAAGCCGCGATCTGCTGGCTGCTTCTGACGCGGGATCTCCCTTTGCCCGCGCAGGATTTCTCATGCAGTCACCCCGATGCCTCACTGCCATCATGCGGCTTGCTCAGTGCGCCTGCTCCGCTTGCACGCTCGGTCATTCTGTCTAACTCTTTTGCGTTTGGCGGCAATAATACGTGTCTGATCCTGGGGACGAATCATGAGTGAGTATCCGGCTGCGGCAGCTTATTTGCCCCATTCCGCCCCAATGGTGCTGGTGGATGAGGTGATCCATGTTGATGATGAGCATGCGCACTGCCGTGTGGCGGTCAGCCGCGAGAGTATTTTGGCACCGTTTCTGAATGATCAGGGACATCTGCCTGCCTGGTTTGGTATTGAAATTATTGCTCAAACGATTGGGGTTTGGTCTGGCTGGCACGGGCGTCAAATCACTGGGCTGCAAGAGAAGCCGCGCCCCGGCATGTTGCTGGGCGGACGGGGTTATCGCTGCAAGCAGGATAATTTTCCTGCCGGCTCCCTACTTGATGTGACCGTCACGCTGCTGATGCGTGACGATAAAATTGGTAGCTTTGAGGGGGAGATCGCGATAGCCGGGGAGACGTATGCCTCTGGCCGGTTGAACACCTATCAGCCTGACGAACATGAGTTAAAAGCACTTTTAGAACAGGGAAAGCTATTATGACAACCGGAAGAACGACGATGACAACCGGGGAAACTATTATGAAAACCGGGAAAACAGGCATGACGCGCTCTGTGTTAGTGACCGGTGCCAGCAAAGGGATTGGTCGAGCCATTGCGCTGCGTCTGGCGGCGGATGGTTTTACCGTGGTGGTGCATTATCACCGTGATGAAAACGGGGCGCAGGAAACCTTACGCCAGATTACGGCACAAAACGGTTCCGGCCGTATCGTCAGTTTCGATATCGCCGATCGGGAAACGTGTCGCACCGTGATTGAGCAGGATATTGAGGCGAACGGTGCCTACTATGGCGTGGTCAGTAATGCGGGTATCACCTGTGACGGCGCTTTTCCCGCCCTCGACGATCAGGCGTGGGATAGCGTCATTCACACCAACCTCGATAGTTTCTATAACGTGATTCATCCCTGTGTGATGCCGATGATCGGTCTGCGTAAAGGCGGACGCATTATCACGCTGTCTTCGGTTTCCGGGATCATGGGAAATCGGGGGCAGGTTAACTACAGCGCCGCGAAAGCGGGCATTATCGGCGCAACGAAAGCGTTGGCTATCGAACTGGCGAAGCGAAAAATCACCGTTAACTGCATCGCTCCCGGTTTGATTGATACTGGCATGATTCAAATGGAGCCAGTAGCCGTTGAAGAAGCCATGAAGATGATTCCCATGAAGCGCATGGGGCAGGCGGAAGAGGTCGCAGGGCTGGCGAGTTATCTTATGTCCGATATCGCGAGTTATGTCACGCGTCAGGTCATTTCTATTAATGGAGGGATGCTGTGATGCGTCGTGTTGTGGTAACGGGTATGGGCGGTGTCACCGCGTTCGGTGAGTCCTGGGAAAGTGTGTCTGACGGGTTGCGTGCGGGTCGTAATGCGATACGTAAGATGCCCGAATGGCAGGTTTATGATGGCCTGAATACGCAGTTGGGCTCGCCGATTGATCACTTCAGTCTGCCAGAACACTACACGCGTAAACGCATCCGTTCGATGGGGCGCGTGTCTCTGATGGCAACCCGAGCAACTGAGCTGGCGTTGGAACAGGCTGGATTGATTGGTCATCCGGTGCTGACTAACGGAGAAACCGGCATTGCTTACGGCTCCTCAACGGGCAGCACAGGGCCGGTGAGCGAATTCGCCACCATGCTGACCGAAAAGCACACCAATAATATTACCGGTACGACCTATGTGCAGATGATGCCGCATACCACCGCGGTGAATGCTGGCCTATTTTTCGGCCTGCGCGGCCGTGTGATTCCGACGTCCAGCGCCTGTACGTCGGGAAGTCAGGCGATTGGCTACGCCTGGGAAGCGATTCGTCATGGTTATCAGACGGTCATGGTGGCGGGCGGTGCGGAAGAACTGTGCCCGTCAGAGGCCGCCGTGTTTGATACGCTGTTTGCCACCAGCCAACGCAACGATGCGCCGGAAACAACGCCGTCGCCTTTTGACACCAGCCGTGACGGTCTGGTTATCGGCGAAGGGGCGGGGACGTTAGTGCTTGAAGAGCTTGAACATGCCGTCGCGCGTGGTGCGACGATTTATGCCGAACTGGTTGGGTTTTACACCAACTGTGATGCGGCACATATTACGCAACCTCAGCGTGAAACCATGCAGATTTGCATTGAAGGATCGCTGCGCTGCGCGGGTTTGCAGCCTAGCGATGTGGGGTATATCAGCGCACACGGTACCGCAACCGATCGGGGCGATGTCGCGGAGAGTCAGGCTACCGCTGCCGTGTTCGGTAAATCCACGCCGATTTCGTCGCTGAAAAGCTATTTCGGCCATACGCTGGGTGCCTGTGGTGCGCTTGAAGCATGGATGAGTATTGAAATGATGCGTGAAGGTTGGTTTGCACCGACGCTTAATTTACGGCAACCTGCAGAAGACTGTGGCGAGCTGGATTACATCATGGGTGAGCCGCGCCATATTGAGACGGATTATATCCAGTCTAATAACTTCGCCTTTGGCGGCATCAATACGTCGCTGATTTTCCGTCGTTGGCAATAATGGATTGAGAACGTTAACGGGTTCATGATGAATAACAAACAACAATACCTGGATATCGCTGAAGGGAAGGGTGAAAAAGCACCTTCAACGATGGTGGCCTTTTCCTCACGAGAGATGAGCTACCCGCTGCTGGAAAGCCTGCTAGAGGCGCAGTCATTTTTCACCGATGGCGAAGTAAGCTATACCGAGCAGGGACAGGGCGGATTCTTTTATACCTGTCGTCATCACGATCGCGAGCTGACCTTTTATCTTGAGGTATCGGAGCGCGATCCCGAGAATAGCATCACGCCGATACATTCAACCGACCCGATTTCGCCCGAGCTGCTGGCGCAGGCGAATGCGGCGACGCAGGAAGTGATGGTTGAGTGTATTTTTGGGCCAAATCCGCTGGAAGACTACGTTCATCAGCTTCGCTTATTAAACGCCGTGGTACCGGATTTTCTCCTGGGGATCGATATTTCTGCTGCTGGTAACGTGTTTACCCGTGAATGGCTGAATTTTCAGCTGGAAGATGATGTCCTGCCGGAAATTGAATCGCTGTATACCATTCATGCCGTGTACGACACCGAGAACGATCCGCCCACGACATTCTGGTTTCACTCGCATGGTCTGGCGCGATGCGGCCTGACAGAGGCCGAATTAGTCATTCCCGAGACGCTCAGTTCGTATTATGGCATCCCGGATTTATTCAGAAGTTTTGTCAATAATGCCATTCAAAATCAGCAGATTACCTTTAACGAACCTATTCTGTGCGGGCAAACGGACAGCGGCTATGAATATCTGGTGGCGTTGCCGTTTGAAGAAGGGCTGCGGCATGTGAATCAATCCACGCCGATTGACCAACTGCGGCCTCTGGAAGACATGCGCTATGATCTGGAAGGGACGCCGGAAGGCGTGTTTCTGGGCGATCGCGCCGATCGGGATGACGTGCATCAGGAGCCTTCCTGTATGCTGTTTCGTACCAACGAAGAAAACCCTGTACTGCAAACGTTCTTCAAAGGGTTTGATGAGCAGAACGCTATCATGTTCTGGCGCACGAATGCGGAAACGGCAGAAATGTCACGTAAGGCACAGCTGCGCTGGCGTTATTTCGTCAACATGTTTAAAAACTACCACGTGAGTGACGAACCGGCTAAGCCGGGTTTTTTAGCTAAGCTACTAAAAAAAGCACCTAAACCTGTCGAAAGTGAATGGCGCTTTATGGTGAAGTTTGGCATTCCTCATGGCGAAGAGGGAGAAGAGCGTGAACACATGTGGTTTATTCCCGAAAAAATCGACGACACGGTCGTCACCGGGACATTAATCAATCATCCGTTCTACGTTGAGGATATGCAGGAAGGCGGTGTGTATTCTATTGATATATCGTGGGTAACCGACTGGGCGATTTATTATCAGGGCGATAGTTATAAGCCTGATACAATTTACAAACTGCTTAGCCATAGCCAGACTCACTGACCTCTTTCCTTCCCCAGTCAGAACGCCTGTTCTGGCTGGTGGCACCTGAATTTCCCTGCATTCTGCGCCATTGTCATAAAACTGTCATATTGCGTACATTTTACTGTCACCAAACTGTCCTATTTTTCCTCCTGCGAACTACACTCTGATTTGATAACTCTGATAGATAACGACGTTACGTCGACACGTTTGAGTATCCCACAGGAGGGATTATGAAACTGATGCGTACCACTCTTGCCAGTGTTGTTGCGGCAACCTTTTCTCTGACGGCATTTTCTGCTTTAGCTGCTGCTAACCTCACCGGTGCCGGTGCGACATTCCCTGCGCCTGTTTATGCCAAATGGGCTGACTCCTATCAAAAAGAAACCGGTAATAAAGTTAACTATCAAGGCATCGGTTCTTCTGGTGGTGTAAAACAGATTATCGCTAAAACAGTCGATTTCGGTGCTTCTGACGCCCCTCTGGCTGACGACAAATTAGCACAGGATGGTTTATTCCAGTTCCCAACCGTTATCGGTGGTGTGGTGCTGGCAGTGAACGTTCCTGGTATCAAATCTGGCGAATTGACGCTGGATGGTAAAACGCTGGGTGATATCTACCTGGGCAACATCAAAAAATGGAACGACCCAGCAATCACTAAACTGAACCCGAATGCCAAGCTGCCGGATCAGGACATCGCTGTGGTTCGTCGTGCTGACGGTTCTGGTACGTCTTTCGTGTTCACCAGCTACCTGGCAAAAGTGAACCCAGAATGGAAAGAGAAGATTGGTGCAGGTTCTACTGTGAACTGGCCAACCGGTCTGGGCGGTAAAGGTAACGATGGTATCGCGGCGTTCGTACAGCGTCTGCCTGGTTCTATCGGCTACGTAGAATACGCGTATGCCAAGCAGAACAACCTGGCTTACACCAAACTGATTTCTGCCGATGGCAAAGCGGTTAGCCCGACTGGCGCAAGCTTCAGCAACGCGGCTAAAGAGATCGACTGGAGCAAGTCTTTCGCTCAGGATCTGACTAACCAGAAAGGCGCTGATGCATGGCCGATCACTTCAACCACGTTCATCCTGGTTCACACCAAACAGGAAAAACCTGAGCAGGGCACTGAAGTGTTGAAATTCTTCGACTGGGCGTTCAAAAAAGGCGGCGAGCAAGCTGAAGCGCTGGATTACGCCACACTGCCAAAAGAAGTGGTTGAGCAAATCCGTGCTGCCTGGAAAACTCAGGTAAAAGACAGCAGCGGTAAAGCACTGTACTAATTATTGCATCGACACGTCGTGTTGATAACCAGAGCATGATGAGGCTATCAGGTTCTGGGAAATACGTAGTGGAATAACAAGTCGTATCGGGGCGGAGAGGTGATAGCAACCTCTCTGCCTTCAATAGCTTATCAAATGTAGTTAAAACGAGAAGAGAGACGTATGGCGGAGTACAAGCCAACTATCAAAGCCCCGGGAAAATATGGCGATATCCTCTTTAGCACGCTGGTAAAACTGGCGGCGCTGGTCACGCTACTGCTATTGGGTGGCATCATTGTTTCCCTGATTGTGGCGTCCTGGCCTAGCATCGAGAAGTTCGGTTTTGCCTTCTTGTGGACGAAAGAGTGGGATGCGCCCGCAGAGCAGTTTGGTGCACTGGTTCCGATTTACGGCACCATCGTTACCTCACTGATTGCACTGATTATTGCGATTCCGATTAGCTTCGGGATTGCGCTATTTCTGACAGAACTGGCACCAGCCTGGTTGAAGCGTCCGCTTGGCGTGGCGATTGAATTGCTGGCGGCCATACCGAGTATTGTTTACGGCATGTGGGGGCTGTTCATTTTCGCTCCGCTGTTTGCCAAATACTTCCAACAGCCAGTAGGCAATGTCCTGTCCGGTATTCCTATTGTTGGCTCGCTGTTCTCCGGCCCGGCATTCGGGATCGGTATTCTGGCGGCTGGCGTCATTCTGGCCATCATGATTATCCCGTACATTGCGGCGGTGATGCGTGACGTGTTTGAGCAAACGCCGGTGATGATGAAAGAGTCCGCTTACGGCATTGGCTGTACGACGTGGGAAGTCATCTGGCGCATTGTGCTGCCTTACACCAAAAACGGTGTAATCGGCGGGGTGATGTTGGGACTGGGACGCGCGTTGGGGGAAACCATGGCGGTGACCTTTATCATCGGTAACACCTACCAGCTCGACAGCGCGTCGCTGTATATGCCAGGCAACAGTATTACTTCTGCGCTGGCGAACGAATTCGCCGAAGCGGAATCCGGCCTGCACACGGCGGCACTGATGGAGCTGGGGCTGATTCTGTTTGTGATTACCTTTATTGTTCTGGCATGTTCAAAGCTGATGGTTATGCGTCTGGCTAAAAATGAGGGGGCGCGCTAATGGCTGCATTAGGCATAGAGCAAGACGCTGCTCTGGAGCGTTCGCGGCGTAAAATGCAGGCCTGGCGTCGCCAGAAAAACCGCATTGCGCTGTTCTTATCCATGTCCACGATGGTGTTCGGTCTGTTCTGGCTGGTCTGGATCCTGTTTTCGACCGTGACCCGAGGCGTGGATGGCATGTCTCTGGCGTTGTTTACTGAAATGACGCCGCCGCCTAATACGGCGGGTGGCGGGTTGGCGAATGCCATCGTCGGGAGCGGATTACTGATTCTGTGGGCAACGCTGCTGGGGACGCCGCTGGGGATTATGGCGGGCATTTATCTGGCGGAATACGGTCGTAAATCCTGGATCGCTGAAGTGATTCGTTTCATCAACGACATTTTGCTGTCAGCACCGTCGATTGTGGTGGGTCTGTTTGTTTACACGCTGGTGGTGGCAAAAATGCAGCACTTCTCCGGCTGGGCGGGCGTGATTGCGCTGGCGCTGCTGCAGGTGCCGATTGTGATTCGTACTACCGAGAACATGCTTAAACTGGTACCGGATAGCCTGCGTGAAGCGGCTTATGCGCTGGGTACGCCGAAATGGAAAATGATTTCTGCAATTACGCTGAAGGCCTCGGTATCGGGCATCATCACCGGGATATTGCTGGCCATTGCGCGTATCGCTGGGGAAACCGCGCCGCTGCTGTTTACGTCGCTGTCGAATCAGTTCTGGAGCACGGATATGATGCATCCGATTGCTAACCTGCCGGTCACCATATTTAAGTTTGCCATGAGTCCGTTTGTGGAGTGGCAACAGCTGGCCTGGGCGGGTGTACTGCTGATTACGCTGTGTGTGCTGCTGCTGAATATTCTGGCGCGCGTTATTTTCTCTGCCAAGAAGCACTAATTCGCTAAGAAAGCGTCGTTTTCTGAGAAACATTAAATAAATTCAAGGTGCTGCTAGTCAGCGCCAGGAAAAAGAGAGAAGTCTTGATGAGTATGGCTACTGAGACATCCAACAAAATCCAGGTACGCGATCTGAATTTCTATTACGGAAAATTCCACGCGTTGAAAAACATTACGCTGGATATTGCCGCGAATCAGGTTACCGCATTTATCGGCCCGTCCGGCTGTGGTAAATCCACGCTGCTGCGTACGCTGAACAAAATGTATCAGCTCTACCCGGAGCAGCGCGCCGAAGGCGACATCCTGCTGGATGGCAATAACATTCTGACGGATAAGCAAGATATCGCGCTGCTGCGCGCCAAAGTCGGCATGGTGTTCCAGAAACCGACGCCGTTCCCGATGTCCATTTACGACAACATCGCGTTTGGTGTGCGTCTGTTTGAAAAGCTGTCTCGTGCCGATATGGATGAGCGTGTCCAGTGGGCGTTGACTAAAGCCGCACTGTGGCAAGAGACGAAAGATAAACTGCACCAGAGCGGCTATAGCCTGTCCGGTGGTCAACAGCAGCGTTTGTGTATTGCGCGCGGTATCGCGATTCGCCCGGATGTCTTGCTGCTGGATGAACCGTGTTCTGCACTTGACCCGATTTCTACCGGCCGTATTGAAGAGCTGATCTCCGAGCTGAAAAAAGACTACACCGTGGTCATCGTGACGCACAACATGCAGCAGGCAGCGCGTTGTTCAGATCATACGGCGTTTATGTATTTGGGTGAGCTGATCGAGTTCAGCGATACTGATACCCTGTTTACTGCCCCACGGCAGAAACAGACTGAAGATTACATCACCGGCCGTTACGGTTGATTAGGAAGCATCATGGATAATCTGAATCTGAACAAACACATTTCCGGTCAGTTTAACGCCGAACTGGAACACATCCGCACGCAGGTCCTGACCATGGGCGGGCTGGTGGAGCAACAGCTGAGTGACGCGATTACCGCGATGCATAATCAGGATGCGGAGCTGGCTCAGCAGGTTATTGAAGGCGATGCCAAAGTTAACCTGATGGAAGTGGCGATTGATGAAGCCTGCGTGCGCATTATTGCGAAGCGCCAGCCTACCGCCAGCGATCTGCGTCTGGTGATGGCGATCATCAAAACCATCTCCGAGCTGGAACGTATCGGTGACGTGGCGGATAAAATCTGTCGCACCGCGCTGGAGAAGTTCTCCCATCAGCATCAACCGCTGCTGGTGAGTCTGGAGTCATTAGGGCGCCACACCGTGCAGATGCTGCATGACGTGCTGGATGCGTTTGCCCGCATGGATCTGGACGAAGCGATTCGTATTTATCGCGAAGATAAAAAAGTGGATAAAGAGTACGAAGGGATTGTGCGTCAGCTGATGACCCACATGATGGAAGATCCTCGCACCATCCCAAGCGTACTGACGGCGTTGTTCTGCGCCCGTTCTATCGAGCGTATCGGTGACCGTTGCCAGAACATCTGCGAATTTATCTTCTACTTCGTCAAAGGTCAGGATTTCCGCCACCTCGGCGGCGATGCGCTGGAAAAACTGCTGGCGCAGAAAGATAAGAAAGAAGAAGAGTAAGCCCGTTCTTACGCTTATCATGCTGACGCCCTGCTTGCAGGGCGTCATTTTTTATCACGATTTAGTTTTTATCAGGGTAGTGAATCAGGTCGTGAAAGCGTGCCGCGGTATCGGCAGGGTTGTGGTAGCGGTGTTCTCTGTCGGCGGCAAAGCGTAGAGCATCTCCGGCGGACAGCACATGCGTCTGTCCATCAACGGTCATCTCCAGTTGTCCCTCCAGCACAATAATATGCTCGATCACCCCGTTTTCATGCGCCGATGAGGTGCTGCTGGCACCCGCCGCCAGCTCAATAACCAACATATCAAAACGTAGTTTTTCGTCGAAGGGGAAGAGGGGAACCACGTGCATTCCCGCTTCGTTTTCCCTGAATGACGATCCCGCACCCGAGCGATAGGTCACGTCTTCATCCGCGAGCGTTGGTTCGATAAAGGTAGAGAACGCGACATTCATGCCGGTCGCAATTTTCCACAGCGTGGCGACTGTCGGGCTGGATTCACCGCGCTCGATCTGGCCGAGCATCGCTTTGCTCACCCCCGTCTCTTCTGCCGCGCGCGTGAGGCTCCAGCCTTTCTCTTGTCTTAACGTTTTCAGCGTATTGCCAATACGGCGGATTAGCTCATCAGACATCAATATTGGCTCCTGCTTGTGCGTTATAGCGCACGCTGCTATGTTAACGCTTTCTGTGCGTTATAACGTACGACAAGAGTGAAGGTATACCATGCCTGCGTCATTTGCGCTAAAAGATGTCACCTTTTCGACCCTCATCGCTGGTTTTGTTGCGGTGCTGGTGGGCTACACCAGCTCGGCCGCCATCATTTTTCAGGCAGCGGAAGCGGCGGGTGCCAGTGCGGTGCAGATCGGCGGCTGGTTAAGTATGCTGGGGATTGCCCAAGGGCTGGCGTCGATTAGCCTGTCGTTGTATTACCGTGCGCCGATACTGGCGGCTTGGTCAACACCGGGGGCAGCGCTGCTGGTCACCAGCCTGCCGGGTACGTCGCTCAATGAGGCGATCGGCGTGTTCCTGTTTGCCTCCGCGCTTATCTTTATCTGTGGGATCACTGGTCTCTTTGCCCGCCTGATGAATGTGATTCCACAGGCCATTTCTGCCGCTATGCTGGCGGGGATTTTGCTGCGCTTTGGCGCGGATGCCTTTCTTTCCCTGCAACAGGATTTCTGGCTGGTTTTTGCGATGTGCGTGACCTATTTGCTCAGCCGTCGGCTGCTGCCGCGTTTTGCCATTGTGCTGACGCTGCTTGCTGGCCTGCTGCTGGCCTTATTTCGTGGGCAAATTGCGGTTTCTGATTCGCCGCTGGTGTTCGCTGTGCCGGAATTCATTACGCCGCAATTTTCGTTGGCGTCTCTGCTGGGCGTCGGTATTCCATTTTTCATTGTCACGATGGCATCGCAGAACGCACCGGGCGTTGCCACGCTGAAAGCGGCGGGCTATCAGGTTCCCATATCACCGCTGATTACCATTACCGCATTAATCGCACTGATTTTGACGCCGTTCGGTGGTTTTTCCGTGTGTATCGCCGCGATTACCGCTGCGATCTGTATGGGGCCTGATGTGCACCCCGATCCCAAGAAGCGCTATCTTGCTGCCGTCGCTGCCGGTGGCTTTTACCTGCTGGCGGGCGTTTTCGGTGGATCTATCGGGCAGCTTTTCACGGCTCTACCACAGCCGCTGATTCACGCTATCGCCGGTTTGGCGCTACTAAGCACCATTTCGGGCAGTCTGTACCGCGCGTTGCTGGATGAAAAACAGCGCGATGCCGCGGTGGTTACTTTCCTGATTACCGCCTCTGGATTGACGCTGTGGGGAATTGGCGCAGCGTTTTGGGGACTGATTGGGGGGATGATGACCTGGTTTATTCTGTCAGCATACGCTGACGAGGCGCGTTGAATCATCAGGATAATCTGCCAGAATACCGAAGTAACATAAGGTTATATTATAGCTATTTATGTTATTTCCCGCGTTTTCGCCCTGCTGATAGCCTGCGGTTAATACAGCAATAATTAAGGGGCAGGGAATGAAAAAGCAGATTTTGACAGTGACTTTATTGGCCGGGTTGGCTTCCGTTTCTGGTGCTGCACAGGCAGATAAATTAGATGATATTCAGAAGGCGGGCGTGGTGAAAATTGCCGTCTTCGACAGTAATCCGCCGTTTGGCTATGTCGATCCGCAGAGCAAAAAGCTGGTGGGTTATGACGTGGACATCGCTGAGGCGATTGGTAAGGCGCTGGGCGTAAAAGTTGAGCTGCGCGCAACTAATCCGGCTAACCGCATTCCGCTGTTAAGCTCGCAGAAAGTCGATCTGATCGCCGCGAACTTCACCATTACCGATGAGCGTGCCAAGCAGGTTAACTTTAGTATTCCTTACTTCGCTACCGGACAAAAATTCATCGCCCGTAAAGGCGTGCTGAAAACGCCGGAAGACATCAAAACGCTGCGTATTGGCGCGGATAAAGGCACCGTGCAGGAAATTACCCTGCGCGAACATTACCCGACGGCCAAAGTGATTTCCTATGACGATACGCCGCTGGCTTTCGCCGCGCTGCGTAACGGCAACGTTCAGGCCATCACGCAGGATGATGCTAAGTTGGTCGGCTTGCTGGCTAACGTGCCTGATGCCCAGAAGGCGGAGTTTGAAATCTCTCCGTTCAGCATTACCAAAGAGTATCAAGGCGTTGGAATCCCGAAAGGCGAAGAGCGTCTGACGGCGAAAATTAACGACACGCTGATTAATTTGGAAAAACAGGGTGAAGCGAAGACGATTTACGACCGCTGGTTCGGGCCGAGCACGAAATCATCCCAGCCGCGCGGCGATTTCACCTTTGCCCCGTTGGATCAACAACCTAAATCCTGATAGCTGACGCCTAGTGCTATGATCTCAGCCCTCTGCATTGCAGGGGGCGTTTCTATTTATACCTCGTAATAATGACAAAGAGAGATAAAACGCATGGATACGGCGCTGCAATCGCTTGAATCGTGGCTGTTGGCTCCTCAATACCTCATCTGGCTGTGGCACGGTTTCCTGATCACGCTGGGCATTTCCCTGAGTACGATCGTGCTGTCTACGGTGTTGGGCTTTCTGTTGGCAGCGGCCAGAGACAGCCATATTCGTGTGCTGCGCGGCGTTGTGGTGGCCTATAGCTCGCTATTTCGTAATACGCCGCTGCTGGTGCAGCTGTTTTTCTGGTATTTCGGTGCCGGGCAGCTTTTTCCCTCAGAGATGATGCAATGGCTGAACACCCCACATGCTCTTTCGCTGCTGGGCACGACGTTAGCGTGGCCTTCTTTTGAGTTTTTGGCGGGATTGGCCGGGCTGACGCTCTACTCCAGCGCGTTTATTGCGGAGGAAATCCGCTCCGGTGTTCGCGGTGTAGCGCGCGGGCAGAAGTACGCGGCGCATGCTCTGGGATTAACTGGCTGGCAATCCATGCGTTATGTGGTGCTGCCGCAGGCGCTAAAAATCGCCCTGCCGCCGCTGCTTGGGCAGTACATGAATATCGTTAAGAACTCATCGTTGACGATGGCGATTGGCGTCGCTGAATTGTCTTACGCATCGCGTCAGGTGGAGACGGAAACCTTGCGCACGTTTCAGGCGTTTGGCGTAGCGACGGTATTGTACATCGTGATTATTGCGGTGATGGAAGGCTGGGGCATGTGGCGTCAGCAGCGTAGTCTGGCGGAGAGACACTAAGATGGATTTTACCGTTATCACCGATAACATCGACTATTTGATGTGGGGCACGTTCCCGGATGGCCCGCTGGGTGGCGCGGTGTTGACGCTGGTGATGAGTCTGCTGGCGGGCGTAGCCTCTGCTGTTTTGGGTACGGTGTTAGGCGTGGCGCTGGCGATGTCTCGGGGATGGTGGAGTGCGTTGTTGGCGATGGTGTTGGGGTTCTTCCGTGCGATTCCCGTCATCATGCTGATTTTCTGGACCTACTTCCTGCTGCCGATCGTTTTTGGCGTCGATATCCCTGAAATTACGACCGTGGTGTGTGCGCTGGCGCTGATCGCCTCGGCGTATCTGGCGCATGGCGTGAAGGCCGGTATTGTCGCTATTGGACGCGGTCAGTGGCAGGCTGGACTCTCATTGGGCTTAAGCCGCTGGCAGGTGTTGTGGCAGATTGTCCTGCCGCAGGCGTTGCGGATGATGGTGCCTTCCTTCATCAACCAGTGGATTTCCCTGATTAAAGACACCTCACTGGCCTACATTGTTGGCGTCGGCGAGCTGACGTTTCTTGCTACGCAGGTCAATAACCGCAGCATGGTCTACCCGATGGAGGTTTTCCTGTTTGTCGCGCTGGTCTACTTTGTGTTTTGTCTGTCGCTGGAACTGCTGGCTAACGGGGTTAATGCCCGTTTTAACCAGCAGGAAAAGCAGCCGAAACGCCGTTTGCTGTGGTGGCGGAATAAGCCAGCCTGACGCTGCAGATTGTCGACAAACTTATTTGCAGAACGAAAACGGCGACCTTTGTCAGTAGCCTCAAACCAGCCTTTTTGTGGTTTATTCCTGCTCGGTGATATTCCAGCCTTTTTCGCGCCAGATTTGCGGCAGTTCGCGCATATCATCGAACATCGTGACCAGCGGATGATGGATCGGCTGGTTATGGGGATCGGCGCAGTAATAGAACACCGGAATACCCGCAGCGATGCCAGCCTGTACGCCAGCGGCGGAATCTTCAACCAGAATGCAGTGCTCGATGGGAAGCTGTAACTGCTCGGCGGCGTGATACAGCACCGCCGGATCGGGCTTCCATTTTTTCAGATCGTAGCCGCTGTAGAGATGGTCGCCAAACAGATCGAGCATATGCGTCAGGCCGAGCGAATGCTGCATCTTGCTGACCGGACCATTGGACACCACGGCCATAGGAACGGTAATCGACTGCACTAACTCACGTGCGCCCTCGATAGGTTGCAGGAATTCATCGAACAGACGCTTCACCTCTTGCCGGAAATGACGCTCCGCATCGTCTACCGATACGGTTAAGCCATGCTGCTGGCTGATGCGGGCAATAATCTCGTACAGCTTCACGCCCTTGTAGGTTTTTATCACCTCCTCCAGCGATAAGTTCACCCCATACGGGACGAAGATATTCACATAAGCCTGGCAACACAGCACTTCGCTATCAACCAGCGTGCCATCACAGTCGAAGAAGACGCATTCAATACGGGGCATGACCAATCCTTATCGATGAAATAAAAGATGAGGCTCCTACTTTAACCAATTGACTCGATATTGCGACCTTCAAAGCCATTTTTAGCGCTATCTTGCGTAAAATTGGGGGGATTTAACCGAGAGAAAACGATGACGTTAATAGGTTCTTCTTATTCGATGAAAAAAAACGTGGGATCAACGTAAAAACACAGCGTTTTGTTATAGGATACCCGACGACAGTTATTCCCTTCTTTGGATTGTTACTAATGAATAAATCACAACCCGGTCTTGCTACCGAGCAAGGCCTGCTGGAGCGCGTGTTTAAACTTAAACAACACGGCACGACAGCACGTACGGAAACGATTGCCGGTTTCACGACGTTTTTGACGATGGTCTACATCGTTTTTGTTAACCCGCAGATTCTGGGTGTGGCGGGGATGGATACCAAAGCGGTCTTTGTGACCACCTGTCTGATTGCGGCATTCGGCAGCATTTTGATGGGGCTGTTGGCTAACCTGCCTGTGGCGCTGGCGCCTGCAATGGGGCTGAATGCGTTTTTCGCTTTTGTCGTTGTCGGTGCGATGGGTCTGCCATGGCAGGTTGCGATGGGTGCTATTTTCTGGGGCGCAATCGGTTTCCTGTTGCTGACTATCTTCCAGATTCGCTATTGGATGATCGCCAATATCCCGCTTAGCCTGCGTTTGGGTATCGCCAGCGGTATCGGGTTGTTCATTGCCATGATGGGCCTGAAAAACGCCGGTATTATCGTTCCTAACCCTGAAACACTGGTGACGATTGGTAACCTAACGTCACACAGCGTGCTGCTGGGTGCGCTGGGCTTTTTCATTATTGTGGCGCTGGCTTCACGTAATATTCATGCTGCGGTACTGATCTCCATCGTGGTGACCACCTCAATTGGCCTGCTGCTGGGCGATGTGACGTATTCTGGCGTGTTCTCCATGCCGCCGAGCGTAATGTCGGTGGTGGGTCAGGTTGATCTGGCCGGGGCGCTGAACCTCGGGATGTCCGGCATTATCTTCTCCTTCATGCTGGTTAACCTGTTTGACTCATCCGGTACGCTGATTGGCGTGACGGATAAAGCCGGTCTGGTTGATGCTCGCGGTAAATTCCCGCGCATGAAGCAGGCGCTGTATGTTGATAGCGTTAGCTCTGTGGCCGGTTCATTTATCGGGACGTCATCCGTTACCGCCTATATTGAAAGCTCTTCTGGCGTATCCGTGGGCGGACGTACCGGCCTGACGGCTGTGGTTGTGGGTCTGCTGTTCCTGCTGGTGATCTTCCTGTCGCCGTTGGCGGGTATGGTGCCTGCCTATGCGGCCGCTGGCGCACTGATTTACGTGGGCGTATTGATGACGTCCAGCCTGGCGCGCGTGAAGTGGGATGACTTGACGGAAGCCGTTCCGGCCTTTATTACCGCGGTAATGATGCCGTTCAGCTTCTCTATTACTGAAGGGATCGCGCTGGGCTTCATTTCTTACTGCGTGATGAAGCTGGCGACGGGCCGCTGGCGTGAAATCAGCCCTTGCGTGGTCGTAGTTGCGCTGCTGTTCCTGCTGAAAATCGTGTTTATCGACGGGCATTAATATGTTCGTGGCTCCGGGGCTTTCCCGGAGCCTCAGCCTGCGACAAGGCGGCTGGCTACTGTGAGGCGGTAGAGATGGCTTTTTCTATCGTATGGCTGGTTAATTTCATATAGCGTAAAGACTGGCGCTGCTGCTGTAGGATTTCCCCCGACTTTCTCATGCCCGTTGCCGACGTGTATTTCCACATGATCAATCGGTTAAGTGTGGGGATATGGGCACAGGCCCAGGCAAGGTAATCATCAACATCGCTCATTACTTCTACGGCGGGGGTGCAGGTTGAACGCAACCTGCCAGAGGCGGGGTGGAGTTTCAGGTTATTGGGAGGGTGGCTATTCACGCCAGGGATCTTCATCAATGACTGGCGGATGGTGCATAGCTGCGTTGCTGCCTCCAACGGATCGCGCTGCGCGTCGATCCACGCCTGTTCGGCCTGTGTCTGCGCCTGCATCTGTGGGACGACCTGATTTGTTGGCCTGACATGAACGATTTCGATATCCATACCGACGCTGCCTTCTTCGCTCAGGAGGATGGCGATAGTATTGCCTGCATAGCCGATGCTGAAATTGGGCATATTGGGATCGGCAAAATAAGGGCGTCCTTCAGGGGACACAAGTAGCGTGGGCAACAGCGGATAGCCGAAAAAATAGAACATCATCTCAGCCAGCAGCACTCGACTCTTCAGATAACGCTCGCGGCGTTTGGCTGAAAAACCTTGTGTTGATGAGATGAGCCTATCGGGCAGTCTTTGTAAGTCAGGAAGCGCTTCCGTGCTTGTCCACCTGACAAAATGGCAGGTCATTGTTCACTCCGTGATCGTGATAAAAGATGGGAACCTATCAGGCATTACCAATGCATATTATCAGACTAATATATGATCTAAAGAAAAATCGATGGATAAATCGGCGATAATTATTAATTAGGCACACCGAATTTTCTGCATCGTATGTTTTGTGGCGATCCTTCCCTGTCCGCCACCTTCCAGTCTGTTTTAATGACTCTGCCACCCCAGTGCGGAACGCCGCTGTTTTTCCAGCGTCTGTTTGCGCAACTCATCCGCTGTTACTAATCGCAGCGCCGATGTCGGACACACGCTGACGCAGGAAGGGCTCTGGGCGACATCCACGCATAAATCACATTTGTGAACCTCGCTTTGCGTGAGGGGGGCTTCCCCCTCGTCATTCGACGCTTTTGTCACCACATTGATGGCCCCGAAAGGACAGGCGACCACGCAGCTTTTGCAGCCGATACAACGGGACTGAATAACCTGGACGCTATTTCGATCGCGCACCAGCGCGTCATTCGGGCATACGCTGGCACAGGGGGCGTTCTCACATTGACGGCAAAGAACGGGGACACTGACCATGGCGCTTTTAACGACCTTCAGGCGGGGAAAGAAGTGAGAAGGCCGCAGCTGTGCGCTTTGACCACCGCTATGAGCCACCGCGCAGGCGATCTCACAGGTCCGGCAGCCGATACATTTTTCTGCTTCGGCGATAACAAATTGATTCATGAGCGGAGCTCCTCGCGGGTTGCGTGCGTTTCGGGGCGCTGCGGGTGTGCGGGAATGGCTCCCGTGACGGCGGTCAGCCCCATCGTCGCAATCATTCCCAATGCGGCTTTGCGCCCGTCGGCAATGGCGGTTACCACCAGATCGGCACCGCGTACGGCATCACCCCCGGCAAAAATACGCGGGTGGTTGGTCTGGCAAGGTATCTGGCTATCAAGTGGGGCGGTGATGTATCCCCAGTTATCCAGACCGACGTCGGCGTCTTCCAGCCACGGCATGCTGTGCGACTGAAAACCAAATGCGGTTATCACGGCTTCCGCAGGCTGCACGAATTCTGAACCAGGAATAGGGCGCGGACGACGACGGCCGCTGGCGTCAGGCTCGCCCAGTTCGGTGCGAACCAGACTAATGCCGCACACTTCGCCCTGTTCATTGAGGCAGATTTTTTGTGGCTGGACGTTAAACATGAACTCCACGCCTTCTTCGCGGGAGTTTTTCACCTCTTTTTTCGAGCCGGGCATGTTGGCTTCATCGCGACGATACGCGCAGGTGACGGATACTGCACCTTGCCGAACAGATGTGCGCAGGCAATCCATCGCGGTATCCCCACCGCCGAGCACTACGACACGCTTGCCCGCCATCGAGATATAAGGCTCATCCTCTAATTCAGGTAGCCCCATAACGTGTTTGGTATTGGCAATCAGGAACGGCAGCGCATCGAAGACACCGGGAGCCTCTTCGTTATCAATGTTGGCCTTCATGGAGCGGTAGGTGCCTACGCCGAGGAAAACTGTGTCATAGTCGTCCAGCAACTGAGCCAGAGAAATATCTTTCCCCACTTCGGTATTCAACTGGAACTCGATTCCCATGGCGCTGAACACTTCACGACGATGGATCAGGACGTCTTTATCCAGCTTGAACGACGGAATCCCAAACGTGAGCAGCCCACCAATTTCCGGGTGGCGATCGAACACCACGGCCTGCACGCCGTTGCGAGCCAGCACATCGGCACAGGCTAACCCGGCTGGGCCAGCACCGACGATCGCTGCGCGTTTGCCGCTGGGAACGACACGCGTCATATCAGGCGACCAGCCCATTTCCATCGCGGTATCGGTAATGTAGCGTTCAACGTTACCGATGGTGATAGCGCCGTACTCCTTACCCAGCGTACAGGCCCCTTCGCATAGCCGATCCTGTGGGCACACTCGGCCGCAGATTTCCGGCAGGCTGCTGGTTTGGTGCGACAGCTCTACGGCTTCAAGGATCCGCCCCTGTTTTGCCAGACTCAGCAGTTCGGGAATATTGTTATGTAGAGGGCAGGTCCACTCGCAGATTGCGCGTTTGCCGCAGGAAAGGCAGCGGTCAGCCTGATCTTCCGTCTGCTGCACCGAGAAGCCATGATAGATTTCATCAAACGTGGATGTTCTCTGGGTCAGCGGCTTTTTCTCGGCATCCCGACGCGGCCAGTTTTTTCTTTTGCTGAGCGGATGGGCTGTCAGCGCTTTCAACACGGGTGTTTCACGCTGCCAGTGGGAGGCTGAACGTAGCGCCATTACCTGCTGTTTCTCCTGACGGCGGGCCGCTAGCGTTTGCTCGCTGACGAGCTGTAAGGCTTGAGTTGGACAGGCTTCTACGCACGCTTGCCCTTCTGGACGATCGGCGCAGAGATCGCATTTGTGGGCGATGGTGCTGTTGTCTACAGGGCTTGTCACCATGGACATCGCGCCGAACGGGCAAGCCAGTACACAGCTTTTGCAGCCGATGCACTTTTCCTGAACGAGCTGAATGCTATTGTCTTTTCTGATCAAGGCCTGTGTTGGGCACACGCTGGCGCAGGGAGCATCTTCACAGTGACGGCAGGTCACGGCAGCCCGCAGCGTTGGCGTATTGAATGCTTTGATTCTGGGCTGAAACACCGCGGCGCCATCGGGATAGCGCTCGCCATTGTGTGAAATGACACAGGCGATTTCGCATGCATGGCACCCCATACAGTCTTGAGTACTGGCAATAACAAATCGGTTCATTACCTTTTCCCACTCTGGATCCCTCGATCGTGGCCTTTATCCTAATAGTTGGATAACACCCTGACCTTGATATAGAGCAGGTAAAAAGTCGGTTAATGTTAAATCTCACACGTGTTACTAATAAAATTATTGAATCGTTTCAGTGAGTTGTAATGTTATGTGAAAGTAATGGTCTGGTTGTATATAACCTTGTTTTTTGTCTGGTTTACAGTGGTTTATCTCGGGTAAACATTCTGGTTTTCATTATTTTTGTTAATTTCCCCATGAAATAACTCGTTACTTTTACTTACTCCCCTCATAATGTTGGGCGCTATTTACATGCATCAAAACAATGTTGCGGCTAAATAGCGTGTTTGCGGCATTTTCATTATGAATCAATAACAGAGCGTTGCTCAGGTTAATGGATTGTCACTAAGGGATAGTGTTATGAATAAAAAAATCGTTCTTTGTTCTGTATTCATGTCAGCTGCATTATTGAGCGGATGTGCCACAGAGTCTTCCCGTACCGTAGAAGCACAGAAAGTTACTTCTTACAGTACGCCTTATCAGGGTGTTCGCAGCCCGATTTCCATCGGAAAATTTGAAAACCGCTCTAACTACATGAACGGTATTTTTTCTGATGGCGTTGACCGTTTAGGTAATCAATCCAAAACCATTCTTGTTAGCCATCTCCAGCAGAGTGGCCGCTTTAATGTGTTGGATCGTACCAACATGGAAGAGCTGAAGGCGGAAGCGGGTATTAAAGGACAAACGCAGACGCTGAAAGGCGCTAGCTATGTTATTACCGGCGATGTGACCGAGTTTGGCCGCAAAGAAGTGGGTGACCATCAGCTGTGGGGCATCCTGGGTCGCGGTAAAACACAGGTTGCTTACGCAAAAACCACGCTGAACGTGGTGAACGTACAAACCTCTGAAGTCGTGTATTCCGTACAAGGTGCGGGCGAGTACACCTTGTCTAACCGTGAAATTATCGGTTTCGGCGGTACGGCCAGCTATGACTCGACGCTGAACGGTAAAGTGCTGGATCTGGCGATTCGTGAGGCCGTCAATAATCTGGTTGCAGGAATTGAAAGCGGTGCCTGGCGCCCAGCGAACTAATGGAATAGGAATATAACCATGTTATCTCATAAGAAAATTGTCCTGCTACTGGCAGCGGCAGTATTAGCAGGCTGTGCATCCGCGCCAAAAACGATTTACAGCTGGGACAAATATCAGCCTGCACTTTATGATTATTATCAACAGGATAAAGTCGGCCCTGAGCAGCAGATTCTTGCTTTGAATGAATCGATCGAAAAAGCCAAAGCCGCCAATAAACCTGTCCCGCCGGGACTCTATGCTCAACTTGGGTTGCTGTACGCCAATACTGGCCGTGATAGTGAAGCTCGCCAACAGTTTGAAACTGAAAAAGCGAAATTCCCTGAATCAGCACCTTTTATGGACTTCCTGTTGAGTAAAAATAAAGGGAGCATTAAATGAATCGTTTCTTAGGATTATGTGGTCTAGTTTTTGCGCTGGTGCTGACTGGCTGTGCTAAACCCGTGCCTTATGACTACACGGCATTTAAGCAGAGCAAGCCTAAGTCCATTCTGGTACTGCCACCGGTTAACCATTCTCCGGATGTGAAAGCGAGCTATAGCCTGCTTTCTCAGGTCACCTATCCGCTGGCAGAGTCGGGATACTATGTATTCCCTGTCGCGGTTGTGGAAGAGACATTCAAGCAGAATGGTCTGGTGACGGCGTCGGATATTCATGCGTTGAGTACCGCGAAGCTGCAGCAAATCTTTGGTGCTGATGCTGCGCTGTATTTGGACGTAAAAGAGTACGGCACGTCATACATCGTGATTAATAGCGAAACCCGCGTTTCTGCGGATGCGCGTCTGGTTGATCTGCGTACCGGAAAACTGCTGTGGAGCGGAAGCGCAACAGCGTCCAGCAACGAGCAGCAATCAAACGCTAACGGCGGCATCATCGGTATTCTGGTGCAGGCTGCGGTGAACCAGATTGCGGACACCATCTCCGACAAAGGCCACGATGTTGCTGGCGTGACCAGCGCGCGCCTGCTGGCAGCGGGCCATTCACGCGGTATGCTGTACGGGCCTCGTTCACTGCAATACGGTAAAGAAACCTACTAGGTTTCCAGGTCGTACACCGTTACCTTGCAGTACGTTGTTATAGTGTAATACGTCGCTAAATCATCAACGCCGTTCGTGATTGAACGGCGTTTTTTATTGCTAACTCAAAACCACGTCCTGTGGACGTGGTTATCGGCTTGGTTTTGGCTCTGCCTGTAAAAACCTACCCATGCCAAAATCCCTATCTGTTGTCCCCACAACTGATAAGGAAATTAAACATGAGCAGGTTTCAAAAAGCTTCCCACGTGCTGTGGCATTGTCAATATCATATCGTTTGGACACCTAAATGCCGCTTCCGAATACTAAAAGGTAATGTAGGCAAAGAAGTCTATCGTCAAATCTGGATCCTAAGCGAACAGCTAAAAATTCAGATAGTTGAGTTAAATGTGCAAATAGATCATGTGCATCTGTTGGTAAAAATACCGCCGAAGCTAGCGGTATCAGAAGTAATGGGTCACCTTAAAGGAAGAACAGCGATAAGGTTATTCAGTAAATTTCCTTATCTGCGTAAGCATAAATTATGGGGAAATCACTTCTGGGCGAAAGGTTACTGTGTGGACACCGTAGGTGTGAACTCAGAGATGATTCGTAAGTATGTAAAGTATCAAGAAAAACATGAAGTAGAAGAGAAACAACTATCACTTCATGAACTGTGAAGAGAGGGCTCTAGGAGTCCGAACTTAGTACGCCCCTCTGGGGCGCAATCAAAGCCACCTTCTATGAAGGCGGATTTTTACTGTCTTGACCGATGAGTCGGTGGTGCTATACATCGGCGGCCTGATGACGATGCTGTTTACTATTGCGGGTTGTCCAGACGAAGGCCGCGGTCAGCAGCAGGATCAGCGTGGCTGCGGCCAGCACAATGGAAAAACCCGAATCAAAGGCAGAATGGGCCTGTGTGGTAAGCATCTGCCGCATATTTTCCGGTAAGGATTCGGCAAAAATTAACGCTTCGTCCAGACTGTCATACGCGGTGTCCGGTGCGGCAAACCCTGCGGGCAGCATAAACGTTGCGGAATAAGCGAAAGACAGCAAACTGCCCATCAGCGTCACGCCCGTTGCGCCGCCTAATTCATACGACACTTCTTCGATTGACGCTGCCATACCCGCTTTTGATGCTGGCGCAACCTGCATAATAGTGCTCGATGCGGCCGTCATGGTGGAGCCCACGCCTGCGCCAATAACGGTCAGGCTGATGATTTGTATAATGGTGGGCGCATTGTGCAGCAGCAGATAGCTTCCCATTCCGAGCCCCGAAATCAACAGGCCAGCGGCTAGCATTGTCCCGCTATTCACGCGCGGCAGTATCTTTCCAGTTAACGGGCCAGAGATAAAGGATGCCAGCGACAGCGGTAAAATGAACAACCCCGCTTCTAGCGGAGACAGCCCGACGACTAACTGCAATCGCTGGGTGAAAGCCAGCTCCATTCCGATCAAGGCGGCAGCGGCTACGATAGCTGCGGCTACAGCCGCGCTGAAAGGGGGCAGGCGGAAGAGAGAGAAATCGACCAGAGGATGTTTGCTGTTACGCTGACGCCGAACGAACAGGGTAATGAAAGCCACGCCGATAAGCAGAGCGATTAGCGCATCCTCATAAGACGGAACCCGCTTGCCCAGCTCTTTTATGGCATAGGTGATACCAATCAAACCCACCATGATTAATAGGGAACCGATGAAATCCCAGCGGTGGGAGGCGTTGCCCGGCCGGTGTGGAATCACGGTGATTCCCATGATAAGCGCAAGCAAAACGACCGGCACGTTAATGAGGAAAACCGATCCCCACCAGAAGTACTCAAGCAGTATCCCGCCCATCACGGGGCCAAATGCCGCGCCACCGGATGCCACTGCAGCCCAGATACCGATCGCCAGTGCGCGTTCCCGTTCATCAGTAAAGGTCAGACGAATAATCGACAGTGTGGCAGGCATCATCATTGCGGCACCGACCGCGAGCAGCGCGCGGGCAGCGATAAGCATACTGGGTGTGGGAGAATAAGCGGCAAACAGTGACGCCGCACCAAAGACCACCAGTCCGGAAATAAATAGAGGTTTATGGCCCAGCTTATCGCCCAACGTGCCCATCCCCAGCAGTAAACCGGAGGCTACCAGCGCATAGATATTAACGATCCACAGCTTTTCCGATGCAGTAGCGTGCAGGTCGTGAGTCAGTGTTGGGAGTGCGGTGTACAGCACCGTCATGTCGATAACAATCAGGAACAGTGCGCTGGAAACAATGGCCAGGGTCAGCCACTTCTTTGGTGATTGCATAGCAGGATCTCTACCTTGAACTTCTATTTTTCATCTGTTGGATAGCGTTCTGATGATATAGAATTGCTTTTTAAATACAAACGTATTTTAAATTGGGGAAGACATGGGGCGTCATAAGAGCATTAATCGTGCGTGCGTGTTGGATGCGGCGGAGCAGATTGTCCGCACGCAGGGAACGGCTGCGCTGACGATCGATGCGGTCGCTAAAGCGGCGGGCGTGACAAAAGGCGGTATTCAGTCGAGTTTCGGGACGAAAGACGAGCTGATTCACGCGATGTATCAGCGCTGGGAAGATGAGTTTGATGAGATGGCCGCCGTGTGCATCGGGACGGATGATAGTCGGGAAGCCAGAGTGCGTGCGCATGTTGACATCACTTATCGGACGGATGCCGCAGAAGGCGATCGAGCGGCGGGCATGATGGCCTCGTTGTTGAATGCGCCTGAGCACCTTGCTAGATCGCAGGCGTGGTATGACAGTCAGTTGGCCGGGCTTGACCTGAATTCGCAGGAAGGGCGAGATGCTCGGCTGGCGTTTCTGGCCTCTGAAGGGGCATTCCTGCTGCGCTATTTTGGCTTTATGGCGGTCGATGACGAGACCTGGAAAGCCATTTTCTCTGATATTTCCCGCCTGTTACCCGAGCGCACTGCTTCCTGAGTCAGCACCTCTGTCCATGAGGTGCATTGATTATGATTTGATGGATTTTTGATGGATTATTGTTCGCCTGACTGCTGTGCCGCCATAATGTCGTCCAGATTTCCTTCGACCCATATCGCCAGCTCTTTTACCCGCACACCCACCTCTTTGCCTAATGGGGTGAGGCTATACTCAACATGTGGCGGGACAACCGGATAGGCCGTTCGCAGGACAAAACCATCACTTTCCAACCATTGAAGGGTCTGCGCCAGCATGCGCTCGCTCACGCCGCCAATCCGTCGACGCAGTTGACTGAAGCGATGCGTATCATCAAGTAATGCGATCAGAATCAGTACGCCCCAACGGCTGGTGACGTGGTTAAGTATCTGGCGAGACGGACATTTCTCAGCGAAGACATTGCCGGTTGGCAGAATGGGGGGCAATAAATCGATGGGCGTTTTGGGTTGACTCACTATACTTACCTTTATGTATGTACTTACTTAAAGTTAGCTTTGCCGATATTATGCCAGCCAGTCTCTGTTAACAAAAGACAGTTAACAAAAGACAGTTAACAAAAGACGGTTAATAAAGACAGTCAATAAAAGGAGCTCGAGATGATTGCTATTACTGGTGCATCCGGCCAACTGGGCCGCTTGGTTATCGCACAACTGTTAGAGAAGGTTCCGGCGAGCGACATCGTGGCGCTGGTGCGTGATGTCAATAAAGTTGCCGATCTGTCTGCAAAAGGCGTGCAGGTGAAAGCCGCGGATTACAATCAGCCAGAAGCGCTGGCTTCCGCGCTGCAAGGTGTGGATAAGGTGCTGCTGATCTCTTCGAGCGAAGTGGGTCAGCGTGCGGTACAACACCGTAATGTCATCGATGCAGCGGTGAAAGCCGGTGTGAAACTGGTAGCGTACACCAGTCTGCTGCACGCGGATAAATCGCCTCTGGCGCTGGCGGCAGAACACCAGCAGACCGAAGCGCTTTTGAAAGCGTCTGGCTTACCGCATGTCCTGCTGCGCAACGGCTGGTATACCGAAAACTACGCGGCCAGCATCCCTGCGGCGCTGGAACACGGTGTGTTTATCGGTAGCGCAGGCGAGGGGAAAATTGCCTCAGCAACGCGCGAAGACTTCGCTGCCGCTGCGGTCGCGGTGCTGACGCAGGAAGGGCAGGCTGGCAAGGTTTACGAACTGGCTGGTGACGAGCCTTACACGCTGGCAGAACTGGCGGCGGAAGTCAGCAAACAATCTGGCAAAAATATCGGTTATCAAAACCTGTCCGAAGCGGAGTTTGCCGCCGCGCTGGTTTCAGCCGGGCTGCCTGAGGGTTTCGCGCAGATCATTGCGGATTCAGACACTGGTGCATCCAAAGGCGGGCTGTTTGATGACGGTAAGCAACTGAGCCGCCTGATCGGTCGCCCAACGACGCCGCTGTCAGCCGTCGTGAAAGCGACGCTGAAATAACACTTAAAAAGTAACGCTTAAAAATCGGCCCAGAGAGCATTCTGGGCCGATTGCTTTTAAATCAATGAGAGTTTATTGCCTGATGTCATTCACTTATATCCGCAATGTATCTACCACCATTCTCAGCGCTGGTGACACATTACGATGGGGATAATATAGGTGTAATTCGGCCATACGGTGGCTATAACGTGTCAGTACACGTATAAGCGTGCCACGCTCCAGATCTTCTCTTACCAGCTCCTCTGGAACATAGGCCAGCCCTAGTCCTTGCCTTGCCGCTGCTGCCTCCATGTAGCTATCGGAAAACACCCACTGCCCTTGTGGCCTATGTTTTATCTGATTGCCTTCCTGCCATAATTCCCACTGATAAAGGCTGCCATCAGCAAACTGATAGGCAATGCAAGGGTGCACCGCTAAATCGGCTGGCGTTTGTGGAAAGCCGTAATGGAAAAAGTGGTCTGGTGTTGCGACGACAACCATCTCCATACCAGGCGCAATGCGTACGGCAATCATGCCTTCATCGACTTCGCCACCCAACCGTACGCCCGCATCAAACCGTTCATTGATGATATCGACAAAGCGACTTTCACTAATGAGTTCCAGCCGAATATCGGGATAAAGCTGCCTGAATATCGCCAGCTTGGGCAGCAGCACCTTATCAATCGCGTGCTGGCTGGCGTTAATCCGTACGGTGCCTGAAGGAGTATCACGGAAATGAGCAAGCGTAGTCAGGCCGATATCCAGTGATTGGAAACTGGTCACCGTGGTTCGGTAAAGCTGCTCACCCGCTTGCGTCAGCGACAGCTTGCGGGTGGTCCGCGTCAGGAGTTGCACGCCCAGACGATTTTCCAGATTGCGTATTGTGCGGCTGACACCAGACTGAGCCAAACCAAGCAGGCTTGCTGCTTTGGTAAAGCTGCCTTCACGCGCAACCAGCATAAACACGTAGAGATCGTTGTAGTTTTCTCGGCCTGTCATGTTCATCCACACCCATACGTTCAGACTGGAGTTGTCTTGCTTTTGAGCGATTCACTACAAAGATTTATAACACATGAACATTAATGTTATCTAATTTATGCGTCTAATCATCACCGGTTGTTCTAACTAAAATAAATCTCATGGGTCATAAAATCACCAAGCCCATACCAAACAACCACGAATCAATACTCTGTTTTTAAAGGAAATTTATCATGAATGTCCTTCCTAAGAAGCTGACCGCCATCGCGTCTGCTTTGTTACTGAGTGTCGCGTTAACTGGAGTTTCCACTATGACGTATGCACAAGACGCCAATCCTAATCAGCCCGTTTCCATGGTGACGCAATGGGATAAGACGTTTGCTCAAAGCAATAACGTCGACCACCGTAAAGTTACCTTTCAGAACCGTTACGGTATTACCCTGGTGGGTGATCTTTATATCCCGAAAAATCGGGGCGATCGTAAACTGGCCGCCATCGCTGTGAGTGGGCCTTTTGGCGCAGTGAAAGAGCAATCAAGCGGTTTATATGCGCAAACGCTGGCCGAGCAAGGTTTTATCACGTTGGCGTTTGATCCCTCCTATACCGGTGAAAGCGGTGGCCAACCACGTAACGTTGCCTCGCCTGATATCAACACCGAAGATTTCAGTGCAGCCGTTGATTTCCTTGGCCTGCAAAAAGAGGTCGATCGCAACCGGATCGGCTTGCTGGGTATCTGCGGCTGGGGCGGCATGGCGTTAAATGCGGCAGCAGCTGATACGCGGGTGAAAGCGGTAGCCACCAGCGTGATGTACGATATGAGCCGTGCGATGGGGCATGGTGTGGGTGACGGCAAGGATCGCTATACGACCGCCGATCGCCGTGCGGTATTGCAATACCTCAACAACCAGCGCTGGAAAGATGCTGAAAGTGGCACTTTTGCTCCGGGCGGTCACGATATCTCTGTGGATAAAGACGGGAAAGTCACTGCTGGTAACCGTATATTGCCCGAAGCGTTGCCAGAAAACCCACATCCAGTACTGAAAGAGTTTTTTGACTACTACCGATTACCTCGTGGCTTCCATGAACGTTCTGTCAACTCGACAGGCGCCTGGAATGCGACGATGCCGCTGTCGTTTATGAATATGCCGCTCCTGAGCTATGCGAGCGAAATTACTATCCCGACATTGGTCGTCACCGGTGAACAAGCTCACTCGCGCTATTTTGCTGAAGATGCCTACAAATTAGTCGGCAGCAAGCGTAAAGAACTGGTAGTGATACCGGGCGCCAATCATGTGGACCTGTACGACAATCAGGCAGGCAAAATACCGTTTGATAAGTTTGAGCAATTTTTCAAAACAAGCTTGCGGTAAATACCATCGAGGGTGAGAAAGCATCAGCGCCAACAATCTCACCCTGCTATACACCGTGTAGCCTTTGGTTTTGTCGGGGCTACACGAACATAAACAAACAGGCCGAGCGGTTCATGGGATCGTTTTAACCTAGGCTCGCGGTTTGCTTATATACCCGTCACAAGGTGTGTTTCCCACTGTTCTGCTTACACGCTTTAGCCGGTAAATACATAATTAACGGCTATAGCGTGTCATTCTTGTTTTACCTGCTAAAGCGTGTAATATTTATTCTACCGTTTATAACCGGTAGGATAAGATGATGAAGATCACCAACAGCAAGCAGCTTAGCAGCTATCTGAAAGATGTCCGTATCACGCAGAAGCTTTCACAAGGGAAAGTGGCCAGTAAAGTGGGTATTCGCCAGGATACGGTATCCAGTTTCGAGCAACATCCTGATTCCACTAAGCTGGAAACCTTCTTTAAAATCCTGTCGGCATTGAATTTAGAACTTACTGTTACGCCCAGGAATGCGGACAACACCAATAACGAAGCCTCTGCTGCATCAGCCTGGAAGGAAGAATGGTAATGGCTGCGCTCGATGTTTACATGAACGGCTATCGGGTGGGGATTCTGACCAAAACGGGCAGTGGGGCACATCATTTTACCTATGATGCGAACTGGCTCGGATTGCCGGGGAGTCGCCCCATTTCGCTTTCTATGCCGCTACGTCATCAGCCCTATCAAGGCGATGAAGTTTATAACTTCTTCGACAATTTGTTGCCGGATAACCCGGATATCAGAAGACGGATTGTCGCCAGGCATCACGCGGATTCCACCCAACCGTTTGATCTGCTGGCTAAAGTGGGGCAAGACAGTGTCGGGGCGTTGCAATTAGTGCCGCAGGGTACACCTGTGCACGATATAAAAAAGATCGAATACAAAACCTTATCCGAGCAGCAGCTTGAAAACATACTGACCGGATATCTGTCCGATGCCCCGCTGGGGATGATTGACGCAGAAGACGATTTTCGTATTTCTATCGCAGGTGCACAGGAAAAGACGGCGCTGCTTTATCTGGATGATCACTGGTGCCTGCCTAGCAATGCCACACCAACTACCCACATCATCAAGCTACCGATTGGTAAAATCGAGAGTCACTCTTACTCAATTGATATGTCTGACAGCGTTGAAAATGAGTACCTGTGTTTGCTCATTGCCAAGGCATTTGGGCTGCCAGTGCCGCACTGTTTTATGATCAACGCTGGCAAGATAAAGGCGTTGGCGGTGGAGCGTTTTGATCGTAAATACGCTTCGGATGTCAGTTGGATTATGCGGCTACCACAAGAGGATTTTTGTCAGGTATTAAACGTTCCTTCCGCACTGAAATATGAGAATCATGGTGGACCGGGTATTTCCGCCATTATGTCGTTTCTATTGGGTTCGGTTGATCCAGAAAGAGATCGTTATCGCTTTATGCAGGCTCAGGTACTGTTTTGGCTATTGGCTGCAACGGATGGTCATGCGAAAAACTTTTCCCTGTTTATTGAATCTGAGGGGCGATATCGACTTACACCTTTCTATGACATTCTCTCTATGTATCCGGCGATGGGCGGACGGGGAATTGACCGTAGAGAGGCCAAACTGGCGATGGGATTAACTGGCTCAAGAGGCAAGAAATATGCGATTGAGCAGATCTTTCCCCGACATTTTTTCCAGACGGCGAAGGTCGTTGGGTTTGCCAGAGAATCGATGGAAAACATTCTGGTGGAGTTTGCCCACACCGTTGAGACCGTCATGACGACTGTTGGAAGCCAACTGCCTGTGGATTTTCCTACTCATATCAGTGAGGCAATTCTGGCCGGGTTGCAGGCCAGATCGAGACGGCTCATGAGCGGATGGGAGTAATTTCCCCGACGGGTAAGATCGGGGATGGCGAACGTTCTCAAAAGTGACGCCGCCTTATGCTGGTTCAGCAGGAAGCACGGACGAAAAGCCTTCGGCAATGCCGTCCGAATTCTCTACAGCGTTCTGCCTGTCGCTAAGCCTGCAACAGGGTAGCGATAAGGGGGACACCAGTATCGATGACTGGAGGTCAGTTTCAGACCACGCCGCGTTCCCTGGTTGACAGGGGGCTGACCGCCAAAGGTGCTCCTTACAGGTCGCAGTTCGTCCAGGAACAGAAGCTTTTAGGGGTACTGCTATGAATTAGGGATAGGGTAGATCTGGAGGAAAGGAAAAACTGTGGGAAACTGTTTTTGAGATTTGAATATTTTATTTATCTGGAAAATCAATGAGTAATGAAGGTAAAGTTATGACGTAATATTCTAAGAAAGACATCTTTCGAGTTGTTCTGGGTATGACCTACTAAAGCGCTCTTAATTATTTATAACAGTGTAGCAAAAATATTTATTTATTACTTTTATTTTGTAATTTATATAAATTGTCAGAACCATATTTAATAACCATGCTCTTATAAAAGGATGGCTCTATGTTTTTAGCAAATGCAAGCAGCCCAATTAATTTGTTGGAGTCATCAGCAGACAGTTTTCCGTTTATAAAGTGATGAATCATGGCCGAAATTTTCCTTTTTCTCTCTCTACCTATGGATAATTTATTGTCATTTGTTAGAGTTATACCAGTAACGTGACGATTATGTCCTTTTGAAGAAAAGACTGTTTTTTCATGATTAATTTTTATTTTGCCTAGCGAGTATTTCGGCAATATGCTTTCAAGCATGTCTGGTATATCAAATAAAACATCTTTTTTATTTGTTGAAAAGGTTAAGTCGTCAGCGTAGCGAGTATAGTTAACGTCTATTTTAGAGCATATTTCCTGAATTTCAATATCCCAGAAATACATAACGAAGTTTGATATTAAAGGTGAGCTTGGTGCTCCAATGCTTAATCTTAAGTTACTATTCCTCTTAGATTTGAAGAATAATATATTCTCAAGAATCACTTTATCATCTGCTGTTAATTCAATATTTGCAAGTCGCAGTTTGGAGAAAAAAAGACGTGGTGTTATGCTAGGGAAGAAATTCTCAAAATCCATTTTTAATAAATATTTTGTATGAAGATGAATTTGAGCATTGTTCTTAATACTACTACCCTTTTTGTATGCAAATGCACATGCATGAATAGGTAATTTGTCTGATAAATACTCAGTGATTACGCGCTGTATGAATTTTAGCTCTTTCGACGGATGTGCAATAGTTCTCTTTTTGTCTGAGTTTCTCTTTGAAATTCTATATATTTTGTAGCGATAGGGCGCTGTCAATGAAAAGGAAATAATTTCACTTTTCTTGGTTAGTAGTAAGTCTGAAATATGCTGCAATATATCCATTATTGATTCTCCTCAGCAGTTTCTTTTTTTGTTATTATTTGACGTAGTGCCGTAATTCTTCGCTTTGATAATGGATCAGTTAATGTTACGAATGATTGTCTAAATTTCATAAATAATTGTTGATTATCTATGAGTTTATTATCTTTAGTTTTACCAAATTTTACCCATTTACGCTCTTTTAATGGAAAATAATATTTGTTTGAACTATATGATAAAACGTCTATGAAACCAACTTTTTGGAGTAAATAAATTGATCTGCTAATGATTTTCGTTGAGATGTTAATCCCCAATGAATTTAGGGCTGATTCTATTTCACTAAGTTGTATTGGGAAGCAAAGAGATATAATTTCAGTAATTAGAAGAGCTAGGTGTCCAGAGTTTTCCCTGCTGAATTGTTCTGTTTTTGGTATTGATGATAGCTTTTCTTTGATATTTATACATAAATCATCAAGAAAATCGTCGTCATATTTTAAAACTTCTGGATCAGGCCAGGGGTAAATTACAACAGAGGATGAAACTTTCTTCTTAATATACTCAAGTGGGCCTAAATAAATGAATGAATCCTCACCGGAAACTTCTTCCTCTGAAGCAACAATTAGTATTTTTTTAAACAGATCTGATTTATTGCAAAATATACCTAACTCAACTAATGATCCTGGACTTTCTAAAAAAATGATGATAAGAGATGAAATACTGGCTATATCGTCTTCAAACACCAGAAGGTCCGGATAGGCATTCTCTTTGAAATAATCTTTGAATGTTTCAGCGAGAATGAAATGTTCGTGAAGTTCAGGGACATGCTTTGCTGTGTAAGTAAGTAATCTGTCTCTAAAGCTGGGCGGAATGGGTTCACGCGCATCAACTTTGCCACCACATACGAAAAGGAGACGATGAGATATATCAACATTGAAGTTACTTATGTCTAACAATTCAAATTGTTTTTTTATAGTTTTTTCAAACATTGATTTAAAACTTACGTATTGTGGTTTGTGTTCCGTTGATGAAAAAAAACGAGCAATTTTGCTTTGCTCGTTTTTTTACTCTTTACTAGAGGAGGCGCTAGAAAGTTTTCTACCGATCCTAGAGACTTCTAGGATCGGTAGAAAACTTTCTAGCGCAACCCTAAAAGTACTCAATAAGTTAGTGTCTGGCGGAACGCTCGACAAGGCTATAAATCAAAGCCTAACGCTAAAGAGTAATGTTATTATGGGTGAGAAGTGAATCTTTTTCAACCAGTTAGATAGCATATTGTTATAAGACGTCGTTTTGCTTTATTTTCTATATTATTCAGTTTGTTACACTGTAATTCTTCCCAGGCTTCCCGATGATCACCTTCTTTCCAGCCTCGATCTGAGTATCAACAAAATCTGCCCACGGTTGAAGCATCTCCCGGCGCTGATTCAGGTACTCTGCATAGTTGTAAACGCCGCGAACGCCACCGATCTTATGTGCCAGACATTTCTCCACCCAATCCGAGCTATAACCCTGTTCATGTAGTAGCGTGCTGGCAGTATGCCGGAAATCATGAATAACAAAATCTCTGCCGTTCAGATCCAGCGTACACACTACGCAGTTAAGTGTTGTTTTGGAGATTGGGCATCGGTAGTCGTTACAGCTGCTGGGGAAGGAGTATGGAGAATCTCCGGCCAGAAATTTTAGCTCTTCGAACATCACTAGCGTCTGCTTTGACAGCGGAATTATATGTGGATTATCCATCTTCATGCTTTCGCCGGGAGTACGCCATTCCAGCGCATTGAAGTTTACTTCACTCCACTTTGCCTCAATCAACACTTTTCTTCCCTTTGGAAGTATCTCAATCATCAGGCTATCTCTATCAGCTATTTACCAAGGATGATCTTTTGGAACTAATGAACGGAGTTTTGTATCTGAAAGGACATTTTTCACCTCTTTGCTGTGCCTATGAGGTGTGATTTTTTAGCTATGGGCACAATTCAGGACACAAAATCGCAGATGTCCACGAATGACTACAGACAATAAAGACCAGCATTAATAGCTAGTTAATGCTGGTTAGTGGGCGTTCACGGACTACGCTGGACGCAATTTTACTTCCCAATACAAAAACTCGAGAAAATACGGCCTAGCAGGTCGTCAGAGGTGAACTCGCCGGTGATTTCACTCAGGGACTGCTGCGCCAGCCGCAGTTCTTCTGCCAGCAGTTCGCCCGCGTAGGCGCTCACCAGCTGCTCTTTCCCCTGAATCAAGTGCTGTGCAGCCAGTTCGAGTGCTTGCAGATGACGACGTCGAGCCAGGAAGCCGCCTTCTGTATTACTGGTGAATCCCATGCTCTGCTTAAGGTGGTCGCGCAGCGTATCGATGCCTTCACCCGTACGGGCGGACAGTCGGATAAGTGAGTGAGTATTCACATCTTTGATGCCGAGCGTTTCGCCAGTTACGTCAGCTTTATTGCGTACTACGGTAATCGGTAGCGTTTTTGGCAGGCGCGCCATAAATTCTGGCCAGATTTGCTCAGGCTCAGTCGCCTGCGTGGTGGTGCCGTCTACCATGAACAGCACGCGATCGGCCTGTTCGATTTCCTGCCAGGCGCGCTCAATACCAATGCGTTCGACTTCGTCGCTGGCATCGCGCAGCCCGGCGGTGTCGATGATATGCAGCGGCATACCGTCGATATGGATGTGCTCGCGTAATACGTCGCGTGTCGTTCCCGCGATATCCGTCACAATGGCGGCTTCACGACCGGCTAACGCATTGAGTAAGCTGGATTTACCGGCATTAGGACGACCCGCAATCACGACCTTCATCCCTTCCCGCAGCAGGCTACCCTGATGCGCTTCAGCTCTGACGGCATCCAGATCGGCCATCACGCCATTGAGTTGTGCTTCAATTTTGCCATCGGAGAGAAAGTCGATCTCTTCATCTGGAAAGTCGATGGCAGCTTCGACGTAGATTCGCAGGTGAGTAAGTGCTTCCACTAACTGGTTTATACGGGTCGAAAATACGCCTTGCAGAGAATTTAGCGCTGAGCGAGCGGCCTGTTCCGAGCTAGCGTCAATCAGGTCGGCAATGGCTTCCGCCTGCGCGAGATCGAGTTTGTCGTTCAGGAAGGCACGTTCAGAGAATTCGCCGGGACGCGCAATCCGCACGTTAGACAGCGTCAGGATACGTTGCAGGAGCAAATCAAGAATAACCGGACCGCCGTGACCCTGAAGCTCCAGCACGTCTTCACCGGTAAAGGAGTTCGGGCCGGGAAACCAGAGGGCAATACCCTGATCGAGCGTGGTGCCGTTGGCATCACGGAACGGCAGGTAATCGGCGTGGCGCGGCTTGGGGAGCTTACCCAGAACGGCATGCGCCACGCCTGCGGCCGCCTGTCCTGAAATGCGTAAAATACCCACGCCTCCGCGTCCCGGTGGCGTGGCTTGGGCGACGATGGTGTCGGTATTACTCATGATGTTCTCTCTGCATTGATGCCTGTCTGGCAGGCTATTTTACGTATCGTTGGCTGATAAAACAGCCATTAAAAAAATAAGGCGGTCAATGACCGCCTTACGCTTTCTATCGGTTAGCTATCAACCGGATTACTTTTTCTCGCGGCTATGCAAGCCACGTTTTTCCAGACCGCGGTAGATCAACTGCTGCTGGAGAATGGTAACCAGGTTGCTGACGATGTAGTACATAACCAGACCTGACGGGAACCACAGGAAGAAGACCGTAAAGATGACCGGCATGTAGGTCATGATCTTCTGCTGCATTGGGTCGGTCACGGTGGTTGGCGACATCTTCTGGATGAAGAACATCGTCACGCCCATCAGGATCGGCAGAATGTAGTACGGGTCTTGTGCAGACAGGTCATGAATCCACAGAGCGAACGGTGCGTGACGCAGTTCAACGGAGCCCATCAGCATGTAATACAGTGCCAGGAAGATTGGCATCTGAATCAGCAGCGGGAAGCAGCCGCCCAGCGGGTTCACTTTCTCTGACTTGTACAGCGCCATCATTTCCTGACTCATGCGCTGTTTGTCATCACCAATACGCTCACGCATCGCCTGCAGTTTAGGCTGCAGCAAGCGCATTTTCGCCATAGAGGTGTATTGCGCTTTCGTCAGCGGGTACATGATACCGCGCACGATAAAGGTAATGGCAATGATGGAGAAGCCCCAGTTGCCGATAAAGCTGTGCAGGAATTTCAGCAGCTTAAACAGCGGCTGAGAAATAAACCACAGCCAGCCGTAATCTACAGTCAGATCCAGATGCGGTGCGACAGCAGCCATCTTGTCCTGAATTTCCGGGCCAACCCACAGGGTGGTCTTCAGATCCTGCTGGCTACCTGCGGCAACCACAACCGGAGCGGATTTGAAGCCAATAGCAGCCTGACCGTTACCCAGCTTGCTGGTATAGAAGGTGTTAGCACCTGCCGTCGTTGGGATCCACGCGGTTGCGAAGTACTGTTGCAGCATCGCCACCCAGCCACCGTTGGTGGTGACATTCAGGTTTTCGTCCATGTCGCTGAAGCTGTACTTTTTGTACTTGTCTTCACTGGAAGAGAACGCTGCGCCACGATAAGTATGCAGTGCAAAGTTGCTGCTGCCGGTATCGCGGTGCTTAGGTAATTCGATAGATTGCTTTAACTGACCGAACAACGTGAGTTCCAGAGGCTGAGCGCTGGTATTGTTGACGCTATAGTCAACGTTCAGTGCATAGTCGCCACGTTTCAGAACGAACGTTTTGGTGTAGGTTACGCCGTCAGCCCCGGTGTACGTCATCGGGATGCGCAGTTCGTTCTGACCTTCTGCCAGTTCGAAGCTATCTTGCGTGGTGGTAAACAGCGGACGCGGTCCGTTAGCCGGGTTGTCTGGGCCGTTTTTGCCAGTCAAACCGCTCTGAGCCTGATAGACAAACTCGGATGTGGTTTCCAGCAGATGGAAAGGTTTATCTGAACCCAATGTGTCCGGGTAAGCCAGCAGATGCGCTTGCTCGATGTCACCGCCACGCGTGTTGATTGTCAGCGACAGCACATCGGTTTTCACCGTGATCAGTTTGCCTTGACCGCTGGCTGGTACGCCCTGGTTGGTAGCATCACCGGTCACTGCGTTCGTCGCCTGCTGTATGGCCTGCGTGGTTGCTGGCGGATTTTTATCCGTCTCCCAAGCCTGCCAAAGCATAAAGGTTACGAATAGCAGAGCGATGAGAAGAAGATTGCGTTGCGAATCCATCGTTAATGTTCTCTGTTATTGTCGGTTTTTGGCGGTACGGGATCATCACCACCAGGGTTCAAAGGATGGCATTTTAATACGCGTTTAAGCGTCAACCAACAGCCTTTTATCATGCCGAACCTGCGTATTGCTTCAACACCGTATTGCGAGCACGTTGGCCGGAACCGACAATGCGGTCCGAGCAACGGGCTGATCACGAGTTGATAACCGCGTATCAACCCGATCAGGAGTCGGGAGCCAAACGACAATGCCGACGCCATAGTTTTTCCAATGCTTCCGTCAAGGTACGGTTATCCAGTTCAGACACCCCTTTCTTCACCAGCACCACAAAGTCCATTGAAGGCAATGAATGTTGGTGTAGGCGAAAGCTTTCGCGCGTCAGGCGTTTAATCCGATTGCGTTCATGAGCACGTTTTACATGCTTTTTGGCGACGGTAAGACCGATGCGGGGATGCCCCAGCGAGTTCAGGCGGCCGAGAATGGTGATGTGCGGCGTGCCAGCCCGTTGCGGTTGCTGGAAGACGAAAGTGAAATGACTGGGAGTTAACAAACGTAACTCCCTGGGAAATGCTAGCTTAACCACTCGGTGGGTTAGCTTTTATTACTTAGAAACAGACAGACGAGTACGGCCTTTCGCACGACGGCGGGCCAGAACTTGACGACCATTTTTGGTGGCCATACGAGCACGGAAACCATGGCTACGGTTACGCTTCAGTACGGACGGTTGGAAAGTGCGTTTCATGGCGATTTCTACCTAAACTTGGAAAATTATAACTTCACAGTAAACGCGTTTGGCTGTTCGGCGTGAAAAAATGACCGACGCCTCAATCGCATATCACAGCTATATAACGGAAAGAGGCAGGATTGTAATAATTGTACAGTCCTGAGTCAATTAACATCACACTTAACACGCCAGCCATTCCGATTATTTTTGGAATTTCTGCCTGCCAGAGCACAGAAAAGGCGTAGACGCGCGGGCAGGGAATTATACGGACTCTGCTGCAAAGCGCAAGGATCCTCCAACGATCTGTCCGACAAGATCATGATCGATGTCACCGTAACGATCGTGTCTCCGGGGGTATGCTTGGGGGCGCTTCATCGCGGGCGGATAAAATGTGTGCTAGCCGCCCCTCTGCCGTGTTGCGGGTGGTCGCGATAAGAATAGCCTGTGGATAAAAAGGATCGAAACTGTGCAGAAGGGGAAGATCTCTTCGGCGGATTAGGTTATGATCCGCGGTTCCGTTAGCGATCCTTTTGACGGGATCGTCGGAGTAAACCGCCGCGCTACGTGGTGTGTCTGCTGTCCGTATTGTGAATGAAACAATCAATCAAACAATCGTGGATGACGCAGGCGCCAAAAAATCATGAGTCACATAAATAACGTCTTATTCTTTTCTTTTTGATCGTTCTTGTTCGAGTGGAGTCCGCCGTGTCACTTTCGCTTTGGCAGCAGTGTCTTGCCCGTTTGCAGGATGAGTTACCTGCCACAGAATTCAGTATGTGGATACGCCCGTTGCAGGCGGAGCTGAGTGATAACACTCTGGCGCTCTACGCCCCCAATCGCTTTGTGCTGGATTGGGTTCGTGATAAATACCTAAATAATATCAATGTCCTGCTGAATGATTTCTGCGGGATGGATGCCCCTTTACTGCGTTTCGAGGTGGGGAGCAAACCGTTGGTTCAGGCCGTCAGCCAGCCTGCGCAGTCGCACCACAATCCTGTCAGCGTTGCGCGGCAACAGCCGGTGCGTTCGGCACCGGTACGGCCAAGCTGGGATAACTCGCCTGTACAGGCAGAGCATACCTACCGTTCGAATGTGAACCCCAAGCATACGTTTGATAACTTCGTTGAAGGTAAATCGAACCAGTTAGCCCGCGCAGCGGCGCGTCAGGTGGCTGATAACCCCGGCGGCGCGTATAACCCGCTGTTTCTGTATGGTGGCACCGGCTTGGGTAAAACACACTTATTGCACGCGGTGGGGAATGGCATCATTGCCCGCAAACCCAATGCGAAAGTGGTTTACATGCACTCCGAGCGTTTCGTGCAGGATATGGTTAAAGCGTTGCAGAACAATGCGATTGAGGAATTCAAACGCTACTACCGCTCTGTTGATGCGCTGCTGATCGATGATATCCAATTCTTTGCTAATAAAGAGCGTTCGCAGGAAGAGTTCTTTCATACCTTTAATGCGTTGCTGGAAGGCAACCAGCAAATCATCCTGACGTCTGACCGCTACCCGAAAGAGATCAACGGCGTGGAAGATCGCCTGAAATCCCGCTTTGGTTGGGGATTAACGGTCGCGATTGAACCGCCAGAGCTGGAAACCCGCGTGGCGATTCTGATGAAGAAAGCGGATGAAAATGACATCCGTCTGCCTGGTGAGGTGGCGTTCTTTATTGCGAAACGCCTGCGTTCTAACGTGCGTGAGTTGGAAGGCGCACTGAACCGCGTTATCGCGAATGCCAATTTTACTGGCCGCTCGATCACCATTGATTTTGTGCGTGAAGCGCTGCGCGATCTGCTGGCGTTGCAGGAAAAACTGGTTACTATCGACAATATTCAAAAGACCGTGGCGGAATACTATAAAATCAAGGTAGCCGACCTGCTGTCTAAACGTCGTTCCCGCTCGGTGGCGCGTCCGCGCCAGATGGCGATGGCGTTGGCGAAAGAACTGACGAATCACAGCCTGCCGGAAATCGGCGATGCCTTTGGCGGGCGTGACCATACGACGGTGTTGCATGCCTGCCGCAAGATTGAGCAGTTGCGTGAAGAAAGCCACGACATCAAAGAAGATTTTTCCAATTTAATCAGAACTCTATCGTCATAACACTATGAAATTTATTGTTGAACGCGAACGTCTGTTAAAGCCATTACAACAGGTCAGCAGCCCGCTGGGCGGCCGACCGACTTTACCGATTCTGGGCAACCTGCTGATTCAGGTGACGGAAGGCGCGCTGTCGCTGACTGGTACCGATCTGGAAATGGAAATGGTAGCGAAGGTTGCGCTGACGCAGCCGCATGAGCCGGGTGCCACGACCGTCCCTGCCCGCAAACTGTTTGATATTTGCCGGGGTCTGCCGGAAGGCGCGGAAATCACGATTATGCTGGATGGCGATCGCATGCTGGTGCGCTCTGGCCGCAGCCGTTTCTCGCTGTCCACGCTGCCCGCAGCGGATTTCCCTAATCTGGACGACTGGCAGAGCGAGGTTGAATTCTCTCTGCCGCAGGCGACGATGAAGCGTTTGATTGAAGCGACGCAGTTTTCGATGGCGCATCAGGATGTCCGTTACTACCTCAACGGTATGCTGTTTGAAACCGAAGGCGAAGAGCTGCGCACGGTCGCGACCGATGGTCACCGTTTGGCGGTTTGCTCTATGCCGGTTGGACAATCTTTACCGTCACATTCGGTGATCGTGCCGCGTAAAGGCGTGATGGAGCTGGTGCGTCTGCTGGATGGCGGTGATACCCCGCTGCAGCTGCAAATCGGCAGCAACAACATTCGCGCGCATGTCGGCGATTTCATTTTCACCTCAAAGCTGGTTGATGGTCGCTTCCCGGATTATCGCCGCGTATTGCCGAAGAACCCGGATAAAACGCTGGAAGCCAGCTGCGATCTGCTCAAGCAGGCCTTTTCCCGTGCGGCGATTTTATCGAATGAAAAATTCCGCGGTGTGCGTCTGCATCTGATTCAGAATCAGCTCAAAATTACTGCTAACAACCCAGAGCAGGAAGAAGCGGAAGAAATTCTGGATGTGCAGTACGACGGCACCGAGATGGAAATTGGCTTTAACGTTAGCTACGTGCTGGATGTGCTGAACGCGCTGAAGTGCGAAGGGGTGCGTTTACTGCTGACCGATTCCGTTTCCAGCGTGCAGATCGAAGATAGCGCCAGCCGGGCGGCGGCCTATGTCGTCATGCCAATGCGGTTGTAGAATTATCGGGCAAGTTTACTTGCCCTTTCATCATTAAGATAACTGCAACATGGCTCTTACTCGTCTTCTCATCAAAGATTTCCGCAATATTGAGGCGGCCGATCTGGCGCTGGTTCCCGGCTTTAATTTTTTAGTGGGTGCCAACGGCAGCGGTAAAACCAGCGTGCTGGAAGCGATTTATACGCTAGGGCACGGGCGGGCGTTTCGTAGCATTCAGGCGGGGCGCGTGATTCGTCACGATCAGCCCGAATTTGTACTGCATGGTCGTATTGATGGTACGGAAACGGAGCGATCCGTTGGGTTAAGCAAAAACCGTCAGGGCGACAGCAAGGTACGGATTGACGGCAGCGACGGCCATAAAGTCGCTGAACTGGCGCAACTGCTACCGATACAGCTGATCACCCCGGAAGGATTTACCCTGCTCAACGGTGGCCCGAAATTTCGCCGCGCCTTTCTCGACTGGGGCTGTTTCCATAATGAACCCGGCTTTTTCGCGGCCTGGAGCAACATGAAGCGTTTGTTGCGCCAGCGTAATGCGGCGCTGCGTCAGGTGAGTCACTATGGGCAGCTTAGAGCCTGGGATCAGGAACTGGTGCCGCTGGCGGAACGTATCAGCGAATGGCGTGCGCAATACAGCGCGGCGATTGCCAATGATATCGCCACGACCTGTACGCAATTTTTGCCTGAATTTTCTCTCAGTTTCTCTTTCCAGCGCGGCTGGGATAAAGAAAGTGAGTATGCAGAACTGCTGGAACGGCAGTTCGAACGCGACCGTATGTTAGGTTATACGGCGCTGGGGCCGCATAAAGCCGACTTCCGCATCCGCGCCAGCGGCGTGGCCGTCGAGGATATGCTGTCCCGTGGTCAGCTAAAGCTGCTGATGTGTGCGCTGAGGCTGGCTCAGGGTGAATTTCTCACCCGTCAGAACGGACTGCGCTGTCTGTATCTGATCGATGATTTTGCTTCCGAACTGGATAGTACCCGCCGCCGTTTGCTAGCCGAACGGTTAAAAGCCACCCATGCACAGGTTTTTGTCAGCGCAGTCAGCGCTGAACAGATAGAGGACATGGTTGGTGAAAAGGGCAAGATGTTCCGCGTAGAACAGGGTAAAATAACGGTTCAATCACAGGACTAAAATGAGCGAGAAACGTTGATGTCGAATTCTTATGACTCCTCAAGTATCAAGGTATTGAAAGGGCTGGATGCGGTACGTAAACGCCCAGGTATGTATATCGGCGATACGGACGACGGTACCGGCCTGCATCACATGGTATTCGAGGTTGTGGACAACGCTATCGACGAAGCACTCGCTGGCTATTGTAAAGACATTATCATCACCATCCATGCTGATAACTCAGTATCGGTGCAGGATGATGGCCGTGGTATTCCGACCGGTATTCACGAAGAAGAAGGTATCTCTGCGGCTGAAGTCATCATGACCGTGCTGCACGCGGGCGGTAAGTTCGATGATAACTCGTATAAAGTCTCTGGCGGCCTGCACGGCGTAGGGGTTTCCGTGGTTAACGCCCTGTCAGAAAAACTGACGCTGGTTATTCACCGCGACGGGAAACTTCACGAACAAACCTATAAACACGGCGTGGCACAGGCACCGCTGGCTGTTACGGGTGAAACCAACAGAACCGGTACGACGGTGCGCTTCTGGCCGAGCCATGAGACGTTCACCAACGTGGTGGAATTCGAGTATGAGATTCTGGCTAAGCGTCTGCGCGAGCTGTCGTTCCTGAACTCCGGTGTTTCTATTCGCCTGATCGACGAGCGTGAGAAAGATAAAGCCGATCATTACCATTATGACGGCGGCATCAAGGCGTTTGTTGATTACCTGAACCGTAACAAGACGCCAATTCACCCGAACGTGTTTTATTTCTCGACGGTGAAAGATGACATCGGCGTGGAAGTGGCATTGCAGTGGAACGATGGTTTCCAGGAAAACATTTACTGCTTTACCAACAACATTCCACAGCGCGACGGTGGTACGCACCTGGCCGGTTTCCGTGCCGCGATGACCCGTACGCTGAATACCTACATGGATAAAGAAGGCTACAGCAAGAAAGCCAAAGTCAGTGCCACTGGTGACGATGCGCGTGAAGGGCTGATTGCCGTGGTTTCCGTGAAAGTACCGGATCCGAAATTCTCCTCGCAGACCAAAGACAAGCTGGTTTCTTCCGAAGTGAAAACCGCTGTTGAATCGCTGATGAATGAGAAGCTGGTGGATTATCTGATGGAAAATCCGTCAGACGCCAAAATCGTGGTCGGTAAAATTATTGATGCTGCCCGTGCCCGTGAAGCGGCGCGTAAAGCACGTGATATGACACGCCGTAAAGGTGCGCTCGATCTGGCTGGCCTGCCGGGCAAACTGGCGGACTGTCAGGAACGTGACCCGGCGCTGTCTGAACTGTACCTGGTGGAAGGGGACTCTGCGGGCGGCTCTGCCAAGCAGGGGCGTAACCGTAAGAACCAGGCGATTCTGCCGCTGAAGGGTAAAATCCTGAACGTTGAGAAAGCCCGTTTTGACAAGATGCTTTCCTCACAGGAAGTTGCGACGCTGATCACCGCGCTGGGCTGCGGCATTGGCCGTGATGAATACAACCCGGATAAACTGCGCTACCACAATATCATCATCATGACCGATGCTGACGTGGATGGTTCGCACATCCGTACTCTGCTGTTGACCTTCTTCTATCGTCAACTGCCTGAAATTGTTGAGCGTGGTCACGTGTATATTGCTCAGCCGCCGCTGTACAAGGTGAAAAAAGGCAAGCAGGAACAGTACATTAAAGATGATGAAGCGATGGATCAGTACCAGATCATGCTGGCACTGGACGGCGCGACGCTGCACACCAATGCACAGGCTCCTGCGCTGGCGGGTGAACCGCTGGAGAAACTGGTTTCTGAACATTACGCCGTACAGAAGATGATTGGCCGTATGGAGCGTCGCTTCCCACGTGCGTTCTTGAACCGCTTGATTTATCAACCAACGTTGGCTGAAGCCGATTTGGGCGAGCGTGAAAAAGTACAGGCGTGGGCGGAATCGCTGGTTAGCAGCCTGAACGAAAACGAATTGCACGGCAGCACATACAGCTTTGTCATTCACCATGATGAAGAACGCGGCGTATTTGAACCGGCGCTGCGCGTGCGTACGCACGGTGTGGATACCGATTATCCGCTGGGTGCAGGCTTCGTTGCGGGCAGCGAATACCGCAAATTGAATCAGCTGGGCGAAAAACTGCGTGGACTGATTGAAGAAGATGCGTACATCGAACGTGGCGAGCGTCGTCAGCCCGTTGCCAGCTTTGAGCAGGCGCTGGAGTGGTTGGTAAAAGAATCCCGCCGTGGTTTGACCGTACAGCGTTATAAAGGTCTGGGTGAAATGAACCCGGATCAGCTGTGGGAAACCACGATGGATCCGACCAGCCGCCGCATGCTGCGTGTGACAGTGAAAGACGCGATTGCTGCTGATGAGTTGTTCACCACGCTGATGGGTGATGCCGTTGAACCACGTCGTGCGTTTATCGAAGAGAACGCCCTGAAAGCGATGAATATCGATATCTGATTCGGTCTACGTTGTTATCGTTATCTAAGCCAGCTCCCTGCGGAGCTGGCTTTTTTTATGGCGAGCTTCCTGCCCGCCACCCTTTGGGCCGTCGCAAGCGACGTTGAAAAACGTTCCCTACGTTTTTTTATATCTTTTTATCAGGCCAGCGCACGTCGTTTGGCGCTGCGCATTTCTTGTAGCAGCGTGATGAAAGACGTGATCAGCATAAAGATAACGGCAGACCAGAAAATGGCGTGAGGATGGCCGTGATCCAGCAGCCAGCCGAACAGCACTGGTCCTGCGGCACCGCCAATGTTGAAGCCAGTGGAGACAATCCCAAACACTCGTCCTTCCGCGCCCGGTGGTGAGGCGGCGCGCACTAGCATATCCCGAGAAGGGGCAATCATGCCGGAGAGAAAACCCGCAGCGGCCAGCAACGGCACGAGCACAACGGTGGGTAAGGAATACATGGCAACGATACTGACCAGCACAGCGGTGACAGCCAGTGCCGCCGTCGCCACCAGCCCGTGGCGCTTGGTTTTATCCGCGAGTGAGCCGCCAGCCAATACGCCAAAGGCGCTGGCGAACAGGAACGCGGTCAGCGCTACGTTAGCCTGTGACAGCGACAAATCGTAGCCTGTGACTAACGCTGTCACCGAGAAGTTCTGAATCGAGCCCGTACTTAAATTCAGCAACAGGAACAAAATCAGCAGCGCCAGAATCGGCAGCGTGAAAACGGGCGCGCGCGATTTGCTCGGCTGGGTATCTGTTGCTGCCGCAGGTTTCACTCGGATGGGCTCATCGCGATCCGTCAGAAGCAGCGGTATCGTCAGCAAGCCGAGGACGCCGGAAACGATGAATGCGCTACTGATGCCGGAAAAGGCGGCAACGGACAGCAAAATACCGGGCGCAATCGCGGTGCCCAGAAAGCCGGAAAACGTATGCACCGAGAACGCCCGGCCCATGCGCTTCTCATCAATCCCACGCGACAGCAAGGCGTAATCCGCCGGATGGTAAACCGCGTTCGCTACCCCAGCGAGCCCCATCGCGGCGACCAGCCAAACGTAGCTACCTGAGAAACCGAGTGAGAGAAAACAGAGGCTCCCGAGCGTGATCCCGGCGGTTAACGTGCGGCGCGCGCCGATGCGGTCCACCATAAAGCCAATCGGCGTCTGTACGCAGGCGGAGACAATGTTGAATACGCTGAGCGCAAACCCGAGCTCGACAAAGCTGATATCGCGCTGGGCTGACAGCAGCGGAATGAGCGCGGGCAGCACCATCATATGGAAATGACTCACCAGATGCGCTGATGAGATTTGCGCCAGTAGCGGTAGTTTTATGAATTTCATGTTGTTTTTGCAGCTTACAGGTCTGTAGATTTTATTATCGTGAGAGCTGGCGCAGGAACAGGGCGTCACTCCCTGGCAAATGGATCATAAGGTTAGCATATTATTTATATCATCTATGGCGAATATTGATACCCGCCTTTGCGGCAGGATAGGAGAGAACGACATGACGATAAAATCGTATTTGGGTGGGTGCTTATGTGGTCAGATTCGGTTCAGAGCGACGGGTGAACCGGGTAACCCACATGCCTGTTCCTGCACCTACTGTCAGCAGCATTCCGGTGCACCAACGCTACTGTGGGTTGAGTTTCCCCGAGCTGCGGTTGAATGGATTGGCGAAGGCGGAGAGCCTGCGCGCTATCGCTCGTCCGACTACTCCAGCCGGGCTTTTTGTCCGCACTGCGGCAGCACGCTGGGGGCGATTGATGATGAGCCGACCATTGCGCTGACGATTGGGAATTTCGATGAGAAAAACAGCCCAGAGCTGAAGCCAACGTCGCATTCGTTCGAGGATTGCTGCCCACGCTGGGAATAACGCACGGGCCGTTTCCGGCCCGTGCGGGGGAGTTGAAGAAGAGTGGTGATTACGAGAGCTTAAATACCAGCACCGTTTGCGCGAGCTGTCTGGCCTGCTCTTCCAGCGATGCGGCTGCTGCCGTGGCTTCCTGTACCAGCGCGGCGTTCTGCTGGGTAACGCCGTCCATCTCGTGAACCGCCTGCGTTACTTGGCTGATCCCGCGCGATTGTTCATCCGATGCTGAGACAATCTCGTCCATGATGTCTTTTACCGACGTGACGGCACTCAGCATTTCCTGCATGGTCTCACCGGCGTTCTGAACCAGCGTGACGCCGCTATCGACACGGCTGGCGGACTCCGTAATCAGCGCGGTGATGTCTTTTACGGCACTGGCGCTACGCTGCGCCAGGTTACGGACCTCGTTAGCAACAACGGCAAAACCGCGCCCTTGTTCGCCCGCTCTGGCGGCTTCCACCGCCGCGTTGAGTGCCAGAATATTGGTCTGGAACGCGATGCCGTTGATGATGCTGGTAATGTCGGCAATCTTCTTCGAACTGTCGTCGATCTCACTCATAATGTGGACAACCTGACCGACTATCTTGTCACCTTTCTGAGCGATCTGCGCGGCATTCTGCGCCAGCGTTGTGGCGTTATGGGCATTATCCGCATTCTGTTTCACCGTTGCCGTAATCTGTTCCATGCTGGCAGCGGTTTCTTCCAGAGCTGCCGCCTGCTGCTCGGTGCGGGAAGCCAGATCGGTGTTGCCTGCTGCAATTTCCGTCGCACCGTGGCTGACAGATTCGCTGGTGCTAATTAGCTGCTCTGCGATATCTCTCAACTGCGTCTGCATGGCGTTCATGGCGTAAAAAATACTGCTGTCGTCCTTCGGTTGCACAGGGATGGTCTGTGTTAAATCCCCTTGTGCCACGGACAGAGCAATCTGCGCGGCCTGAGTGGGCTCACCACCGATAGGGCGCACGACCTTGCGGTTAAAGATGATGCCCAGCACACCGGAAACCACCACGATGCTCAGTATCATAAGCAGCAGGCCCACGTTGCGCTGCTGCACCGTTTCCGCCATCACCACATTGACGGGGGTGGACAGGCCGAGCATCCAGGGCGTACCGGTATTGCCGATGGTGACTGGCACATACACGTTAAACGCCGGCGTGTTCAGCACGGCATTGTCACGTTCGATCTGATAAGACTGACCTGTGGTGACATGCTCAAGCAGCGTTGGGTCGTTTTCAATTTTCTTGGTTATCCGGGCTTTGTCAGGATGAGAAATGTAGGCACCGGTGTGGGACAGCAACTGAGCGTAGCCCGTGCCTTCATAGGGCTTGATGTTGTTGGTGAGCTGTTGCAGCGTATCCAGCGAAAAGTCCGCGGTGACGGAGCCGTAAAATTTGTTGTTGATAATGATGGGTACGGCAATGGAGGTCAGCAGAACATCGACGCCGTTGTAAGGGTAGCTATACGGTTCCAGAATCACCTCTTTCTGGAGTTTCTTCGGCAGCAGATAGTAGTCGCCGCTGCCGGGCGTTTCATAATCCAACAGAGTATGCAGAGCAACGTTGCCTGCGGTATCGCGATCGACATAACGGACGAAGCGACCTTGCGGATCCTGATCGGGTTGGCCAGCGTACTCCCTATCTTTGCCGTCAAACGCATCGGGTTCCCACGCCAGCGACATTGAAAGGAAATCGGGGTGACTCTTCAGCGCATTCTTCAGCAGCGTCTCAGCGGTTTTTCGGTCGGCGTTGCCTGCTTCTTGCAGGCTGACAACGCTCTGCACCAGATTGCGCGCCGCATGTAACGCGACATCCAGCTTTTGCTGAATAAGATAGCTGTTGGTATACGCCGTTTGCTCAAGATACTGCTGTGCGATGGTTTTTTGCTGCTGGCCAGATTGCCAAATCAGCAGGCCAATAGTGAGAATAAAACCGAGTGCGATAGTGGTGACGCCCGCCAGGAGCATCAGCATACGTGTGCTGAGCTTTCTTTTTGACGCTGTTGGCGAGGTGTGAATGGATGGATTGCTGTGGTTAACCGGTAACAGTGTTGTAGACATATGCGTAATATCCCCTGGGATATAAGCGCCCGTAGGCACCTTTTTTTCATAAAAGAATCAATCGATTGTCTTCCTTTCTGTTTTTGGGCCATTCCCTTGCGCGACTCGTCATTATTTGTGATGTAAGTCACAAATAAATTATCGGCGAGAAACAATATCTCTTTAGGATGTTCACGAAAATGTCACAAATCAGCGAGGGCATAACTTGGTATCGCTGTGAACGGACAGAACAGTGAGGCAGGGTGCCTCACCGTGTGAGTGAGGATTAGGCGGCAGGGCCTTTGCTGACGGAATCGCGGATAATCAATTCGCCCTTGAAGGCTGGCGCAGACGCAACGGTTTCACCCTCCAGTCGGCACAGCAGTTTCTCAAGGGTATAGCTGATCATCTCGGCGACGGGCACATGCACGGTAGTCAGGGGTGGGTAGAACCATGATGCCATCGGTAAATCATCGAACCCCAACAGCGAGACATCCTGCGGAATCGCGAGGCCGTGTTCGCGCAGCGCTTTGGCTGCGCCAATCGCCATATCATCATTGCTGGCGACGAGGGCACTAAAGGTGGCAGACCGCTGAAGCAGGATTTGTGCTGCCGTATAGCCGCTGTCATGGGTCCAGTCGCCTGGCGCAACCAACCCGTCATTATAGGGAATCTCGTTTTCCTCCAGCGCTTGCCGATAGCCCGCCAGTCGGCTTGTGCCGGTAGGGGAGTTCGCCGCTCCGCAGACAAAGGCGATATCACGGTGGCCCTGTGCAATCAGGTAATTGACGGCATCATGGCAGTGCTGTCGGTGATTGGCGCAGATGCCATTATCGCCGTGCTGATGCAGTGTGCGGTTCACGACCATGATCGGCTGATCGTGCTGTTCGATAATCTCTTCCAGTTCATTCGTAGAGAGAAAACGCGGATAGATAATGACGGCATCGCAGCGTAAATCGAGCAGGAATTGGATTGCTTCGCGCTCTTCTTCCGCGCTGTGCTTGCCATCCGCCATGATGAGCTGTCGCCCGTATTTCTCCGTCATGGTTGCCGTTTGGAACAGCAATTCGCTGAAATAGGGGCCGCTGTACAGCGTGTTGGTCACAACCAAACCAATGATTTGCGACTTGCTCGTGGCGAGCTGGCGCGCCAGCAGGTTGGGCCGGTAGCCGATCTCTTCAATCGCTTGGAATACCCGATCCCGCGTGGTTTTACTGACGTAGTTATTCCCTGTCAGCACGCGTGATACGGTGGCTTTGGATACACCGGCTTTTTTCGCTACATCGAGCATGGTTACCATCGTACTTTCCCGTTCTCCTGTACTGCCTGATATCGTCATTATAGGGAAAAATCCTCCTTTTTTATCACCAATAACAAGTGTAGGGATAAAAATATTCCCCGATTGCGCTATTTATGATCGCCTTCAAAAAATAGTAAAAACAATATGAAACCGGTTGCATATTATTTTGTGTCTTGCTTGAATAATAAAAAAACGGACGGTGAGGTGCAGTATGAATAAGATTTTACTCTGTTGCGCAGCAGGAATGTCTACCAGCATGCTGGTACAGCGGATGGAAAAGGTCGCCGAGAAAAATGCGATCGCTGTTGAGATAAAAGCCGTGGGTTTTGAAGAGTTTAATGAGCTGATTGATCAATATGACTGCTGCCTTTTGGGGCCGCAGATTAAGTATAAATTACCTGAATTCAAGGTGATAGCTGACGAGAAAGCGAAGCCGATTGCGGTCATTAATATGGTTGACTACGGCATGATGAATGGGGAAAAAGTCCTCAATGATGCCCTGGCGATGATCAATTAGTATAACGGGAGGAATAATGAGTAAATTAAGCGAGTCATTATTCAGCGTTATCGAAAACCGTATTAGCCCAATTGCAGCAAAACTCTCTAGTCAGCGCCATGTTGTAGCAATTAAAGATGGCTTCATTGCCTCTATGCCGTTTTTAATTGTCGGCTCTTTTATGATGTTATTCGCTCATCCACCTTTTAGCCCGAATAGTGAATGGGCTTTTGCGCAGTGGTGGCTGGGGATGGTGGAACGCCATGGCGAACAAATCATGATGCCCTATAACATGACGATGGGCATTATGGCGGTATATATCACCAGCGCCATCGCTTATAACCTGGCGCAGAGCTATAAAATGAACGGTTTTATGGCGGCGAGTCTGTCGCTGATGTCGTTCATGGTGGTGGCGGCTCCGCAAATCGACAAAAGCCTGCCGGTTGGGTCGCTGGGCGGTGAAGGGATTTTCACCGCGATTATCGTAGCGATCTATTCGACTGAGCTGATGCATTTTTTGCAGAAGCGCAATATTGGTATCCGCCTGCCTGAACAGGTGCCGCCGAAAATTCGCCAGTCTTTCGATCTGTTGATCCCAATCCTTGCCATCTTCCTGACGCTTTTCCCACTTAGCCTGTTTATGCAAAGCCAGTTTGGCATGCTGTTGCCGCAGGCGATCATGGCCGTCTTCGCGCCGATTATCTCGGCATCCGACTCGCTCCCCGCCATCCTGATCGCGGTGCTGCTCTGCCACCTGCTGTGGTTTGCCGGGATTCACGGCGCGGTTATCGTCGGCGGCATTTTGCAGGCGTTCTGGCTGACCAACTTAGGGATCAATCAGGAAGCGTTTAACGCGGGCGCACCGATCACCAAAATCTTTATTGAACCCTTCTGGCAGTTCTTCATTACGGTGGGCGGCTCGGGCGCGACCATGGGGCTGGTCTTCCTCTATCTGCGCAGCCGTTCTGCCCACCTGCGCTCCATCGGCAAGCTGGCCGTGGTGCCTAGCATGTTCAACATCAATGAACCGGTGATTTTTGGTTCGCCTGTCGTGATGAACCCGCTGCTGTTCATCCCGTTTATTACCGCGCCGCTGGTGAACGCCACCCTTGCCTATATCGCGTTAAAAACCGATTTGGTGCACCGCGTGATTTCTCTTGCGCCCTGGACAACGCCGGGCCCGATTGGCGCCGCCTGGTCTACGGGATGGGACTGGCGTGCGGTGGTGCTGGTGGGGGTACTGATTGTCGTCTCGTCCTTAATCTATTACCCCTTCTTCAAAATGTATGAACGTCAGCTGGTCGCACAAGAAGTGGGGACGGCAGAGGAGGCAGTAAGTGATGCTCGATGAAACGACAGTAACGGAACTGATTATCTATGCGGGAGAGGCGCGTTCCAGCTCAATGGAGGCACTGAGCGCCGCCAGAAAATATGACTGGGACAAGGCTGAGGAACTGCTGAACACCGCTTCCGTTGCGGCGCGCAAAGCCCACCAAATTCAGACGGCCTTGATTGGTGCCGATGAGGGCAGCGGGAAAATCCCGGTCAACCTGATTCTGGTTCACGCGCAGGATCACCTGATGAACGCGATGCTATGCCGTGAACTGGTGGAGGAGCTGATTCAACTGCATCGGGAAATCTCCACCCTTAAACAGCTTATCAATTAATAGTATGCAAACCTGAAATGAGAAGGAAATAACATGTCTGTTCAACAATTACCGAAAGACTTTCTGTGGGGCGGCGCGGTAGCGGCGCATCAAGTTGAAGGTGGTTGGGATCAAGGCGGCAAAGGCGTCAGCATTTGTGATGTCCTGTCCGGCGGTGCCCACGGCGTTGACCGTGTGATTACCGATGGCGTACAGCCTGGTGTCAGTTATCCAAACCATCAGGCGGTGGAGTTCTACTCTCACTATAAGCAGGATATTGCCCTGTTCGCCGAAATGGGCTTCAAATGCTTCCGCACCTCGATTGCCTGGACACGTATTTTCCCCAATGGCGATGAGCTGGAGCCGAATGAAGCAGGCCTGCAATTCTATGACGACCTGTTTGATGAGCTGCTGAAATACAACATTGAGCCAGTGATTACGCTGTCTCACTTTGAAATGCCGCATCATCTGGTTAAGCAATATGGCGGCTGGCTGAACCGTAAAGTGGTGGATTTCTTTGTTCGCTACAGCGAAGTAGTCATGAAGCGTTACCAGTCCAAAGTGAAATACTGGATGACCTTCAATGAGATCAACAACCAGCGCAACTGGCAGTATCCGCTGTTTGGCTACTGCTGTTCCGGCGTGATTTTTACCGATCACGACAAGCCAGAGCAGGCGATGTACCAAACGCTGCACCACCAGTTTGTTGCCAGTGCGAAAGTGGTGAAACTGGGTCATGAAATTAACCCGAATTTCAAAATTGGCTGCATGCTGGCGCTGGTGCCGATCTATCCGTGGTCATGCCATCCGGATGACGTGATGTTTGCACAGGAAGCGATGCGTGAGCGTCACCTGTTCGGTGACGTGCAGCTGCGCGGTTACTACCCGTCTTACATCCTGAAAGAGTGGGCGCGCAAAGGCTATCAGATTGATATGCAGCCGGAAGATGAACAGACGCTGCGCGAAGGCTGCACGGACTATCTGGGCTTCAGCTACTACATGAGCAGTGCGGTGCAACTGTCGGCGAAAGGCCAGAAAAAAGAAGATGCGATCACGGGCTTTGACGGCGGCGTGAAAAACCCGCACGTGAAGGCATCGGAATGGGGCTGGCAGATCGACCCGGTTGGCCTGCGCTATACGCTGAACAGCTTCTACGAGCGTTATCAGAAACCGATGTTCATCGTCGAAAACGGTTTTGGCGCGGTAGACAAAGTGGAAGCCGACGGCAGCATTAACGATGATTACCGCATCGAATACCTCAAAGCGCATATCGATCAGATGAAGAAAGCTGTCATCGAAGACGGCGTGGAGCTGATGGGTTATACCCCGTGGGGCTGCATCGACTGTGTGTCCTTCACTACGGGTCAGTACAACAAACGCTACGGTTTCATCCACGTAGATAAACACGACGACGGCACTGGCACGTTCAAGCGCTCGAAGAAAAAGAGCTTTGACTGGTATAAGAAGGTGATCGCCAGCAACGGCGCCGAACTATAACGGCTATATGTTAAACCTATCTGTAGAACGGAAACGGGATTAACGGAATAGAAGAGTAAAGCGTTTGCGCCATGGATGGCGCAATCCGAGCTTACAGGGACGTACTTGCAGCGTCTTTACGATCTATCCGTTACTCCCGCTCTACGGACTTTGTCAGCAACCTCAGCCGTGCTTAACCGCACGGCTTTTTACGTTGCGCGTCATACGCCTGTCACCCTGCTGTATTTCACTAACGACTTCATCGCTGAATCGCGTTAGCATGAAAATAGATAACTTGATGCTGGAAAAACTATGTCTGTAAAACTGATCGCTATTGATATGGACGGGACGTTGCTGACGCCCCAAAATCAAATTTCACCTGCGGTAAAAGCCGCGATTGCCGCCGCCAGAGAGAAAGGCGTGCAGGTGGTGCTGGCTACCGGTCGCCCTTATATCGGCGTCGAACGCTATTTGATGGAGCTGGATTTGCAGCAGGAAGGCTGTTACTGCATCACCAATAACGGTGCGCTGGTGCAGCGTACGGTCAACGGTGACTGTGTGGCGCAAACGGCGCTGAGCTTTGACGATTATCTCTACTTCGAAGCGCTGGCCTGCAAACTGGGCGTCCATTTCCATGCGCTGGACTTCAATTTCGTCTATACCGCCAATAAAGATATCAGCCCTTACACCATTCACGAATCTCACCTGACCGGGATGCCGTTGAAGTATCGTGCGGTTGAAGAAATGGATCGCAGCCTGACGTTCCCGAAAGTGATGATGATTGATGAGCCAGAGATCTTGGATCGCGCTATCAGCCAACTGCCACCGGAAGCCTTTGAACGCTACACCATCATGAAGAGCGCCGAATACTATCTGGAGATTCTGGATAAGCGCGTCAACAAAGGTGAAGGCGTGAAGATGCTGGCAGAGCACCTCGGCATTCCACGTGAAAGCGTCATGACGCTGGGCGACCAGCAGAACGATCTGGCGATGATTCGCTATGCGGGTATCGGCGTCGCGATGGGCAACGCTATCGACGAAGTGAAAGAAGCTAGCCAGTTCGTCACCAAAACCAACATGGAAGACGGCGTCGCTTATGCGATCGAGAAATTTGTGCTGAATGCCTGATTAGAGCGATATAAATTGGAATAGCCATCAATGATGGCTATTTTTATTTAAAATAATAACCCTGGTATTTAATTTTTATAAATTCCTTCCCCAGTAGTCATTATTCAATAAATACATTAATAAAAATAACGGCTTTGGCTGGAAATTATTTTAATTCCAGACTACTCGCTATTTTTTCTTTCATAACCTGAGTGATGTGATTCACCACCTGGCTGCGGGGAATTTGCGGCGGATAAACCGCGCAATACGCCATTTTTATATCAGGATTGAAAGGCTTAACGATAACTGGCGAAGGGCTGTTCAGGGCGGTGATAAAATCTACCACGCCGATGCCGACGTTTCTTGAAGCCAGCACGCAGCAGTTAGCCATTGAGGTTTCGATGGGGTTATGCAGATAGATCTGCTCTTTTCTGGAGGAAATGTCGAGCTGCGCCCGCAGCGGTGTGGTTCTTCCCGGCAGAATAGCACGCGTACCGGCCAGGTCGGCAAGCGTCACTTCATCCGCCGTGGCAAGCGGGTGATCCACCGCTAACACCGCGACAGCACTGGCGTCAGCTAGTGGTTCAGCTTCCAGCCCTTTGATGCCTGGCTGGCCAAAAATAAAGCCGACGTCGTAGTGGTTTTCAGAAATTGAGCTCGTAATATGGCTGCTGCTTTCGATGTCTAAAAACAGGGAAAGATCGGGGTATTTCTTGAGTAAGGTAGGGAGAACCTGGTCTGAACACAGAAACGAGAGCGCCTGAACGGCGGCGATGCGCAGCACGCTGCCCTTGGCGTGGCGAATTTCATCCGCAATCATCCCTATGTGATCCAACCCCAGATAAAGACGCTCGACTTCGCGATACAGCTTCATCGCCTCTGCGCGTGGAATCAGGCCGCGCCCGTCCCTATCGAACAGCTTAAGATTCAGCGCGTCTTCAAAGTCCTTAATCAGTCTGCTGACCGCAGGCTGGGTGATGTACATCATGTTGGCGGCAGCGGTGATGCCTCCGGTGAGGATGACTTTATGAAAGGCTTCAACCTGGCGGGGATTGATACGCATGCTCGTCACCTTAAAACATAACATTTGGTTATCAATTTAACACAAAATGCAATTTTTCATTATCCAATCTAGCGCATAGACTCACAATCATAAGATTTAATACACTTCATCAGTACTCAATCATGGAATAGAGGATTAGTGAATGAAGAAATCGACTCTGGCGTTATTGTTTACCGTTTTATTTTCATCTTCACCTTTGGTTTATAGCGCGGACCTGAATATCGGTTTGGCTTCCTCCACCACATCAATGGATCCGCAGTTTTATGTGAGTGGGGCGAATAGCGCAATGGCGCGCAATATTTTTGACGGTTTGGTTGTACAGGATGAAAAACAGCAGATTGCACCTGCCCTGGCAACCAGTTGGAAAGTGATTGACGACAAGACGTGGGAGTTTGTATTGCGTCCTGGCGTTAAGTTTCACGACGGCAGTGATTTTACGGCTAAAGATGTGATTGCCAGCATTAAACGTATTGCGCTGGCATCGAAAAACAGCCCTAGCTCTTACGCACCTTACGTCAGCGACATTGCTGAAGTAATAGAAGTGAATCCATTAACGGTGCGGATTAAGACAAAAGAGGCTTCGCCGCTGCTGCTGAATAATTTAAGTCGGATTTCGATTTTACCGGCCCGACTTGAGAACGTCCCGACGGAAACGTTGAATTCAGGAAAAGATGTGATTGGTACAGGGCCATTCAAATTTGTTTCCTGGGTGCCGGACGACCGGGTAGTCCTTGTTAGAAATGACGATTACTGGGGAGGAAAAGCAGAGTGGGACAACGTAACTGTCCGTGTATTTAAAAACAGTAGTGCACGTGTAGCAGCCGTATTATCCGGTGATGTGGACATGATTGAAAACGTTCCAACAGCCGACAGCAGTAATATTGAAAAAAATCAGCAGTTAAAAACGATTTCAACACCAGGGAATCGTGTTATTTACCTTCATATGGACCAGCAGCGAGATGAATCACCGTTCGCCAAAGGTCCTGATGGTAAAAACCCATTACTAAAAAAAGAAGTACGCCAGGCGATGTCTTTAGCTATTAATCGTCAGGCAATCGTCGACCGTGTGATGGAGGGGCAGGCTGTTGTCGCCTCTCAGCTTGTACCGAAGGGGTACCCAGGCTATTCCGCGTCCATTCCTGCGCCGGTTTATAATCCGGAGAAAGCCAAACAGGAACTGGCGGCGGCGGGTTACCCCGACGGCTTCACGCTGACCTTCCACGCGTCGAACGATCGTTATCCTAATGATTCTAAAATTGCTCAGGCCATTGGCCAAATGTTCACACGTGCCGGTATCAAAACCGAGGTTGTTACGATGCCCGGCAGTGTGTACTTCTCACGTGCGTCCCGTCTCGAATTCAGTTTGATTATGGGCGGGGCCGCGATTGAAACCGGGGAAGCTTCTGGAGTGTTGGGGCCATTGTTAGAAACCTTTGGCCCCAATGCAGGACAGGGTAATCGTGGTCGCTATTCCAATCCTGTCTTTGATAAAACGCTGAACGAAGCACGTGTCACGCTGGATGAAACCAAACGTGATGCGCTGCTGGCTGAGGCGATGAACATTGGCATGAACGATCTGGGTGTCATTCCAGTGATGTTCCTGTCCAACACCTGGGCGATGAAAAAGCAGTATACCTACGTGGGCCGTTCCGATGCCTACACGCTGCCTTACTTCGTCCGTTCTGCCAAATAGTCACCTGTCATTTATGATTCAAATAAGGGGTGAGTATTCACCCCTTATCTATCCGTAACAAGGAGAGCGGAGTGAATACATTTAGTGGTGTTTTTCCCTATCTGGTGTCACCCGTCAGGCCCGATGGTCAGGTTGATAAGCCCGTTCTGGCGCAGCTCACTGAACATCTGATTCAATGCGGTGTACATGGCGTCGTGCCGTTAGGCAGCACCGGTGAATTTGCCTATCTCTCTGCGGCTCAGCGTCTGGATGTGGTTAAAACGGTGATCGAAACGACGGCGGGCCGTGTGCCGGTTATCGCCGGTGTCGCGTCGACAACGATTCAGGATGCCGTGGAGCAAACGAAACGCTACGTCGAACTGGGCGCGGATGGCATTCTTGCGGTACTGGAAGCCTATTTTCCCCTGAAAGACGAAGGCGTCGAACAGTATTTCCGCGCCATTGCCGAAGCCGCACAGGGCAAACCGGTGGTGCTCTACACCAATCCTCAGTTCCAGCGTTCCGATTTGAGTTTGCCCGTCATTGAACGCCTGAGCCATGTGAATAACATCCGCTATATCAAAGACGCCTCGACCAATACCGGGCGCTTACTTTCCATCATCGAACGTACCCGTGGCCGAATGGACGTCTTCTCCGCGTCTGCCCATATTCCCGCCTGCGTCATGCTGATTGGCGGCGTGGGCTGGATGGCTGGCCCGGCGTGTATCGTTCCCAAACAGAGTATTGCTTTGTATGAAGCCGCCCGCGCGGGTGACTGGAACAGAGCAATGGAGCTTCAGCGTCCGCTGTGGCGCATCAATGAAATCTTTGCCCGTTATTCCATTGCCGGCTGTATTAAAGCGGCGCTGCAATTGCAGGGATTTGCGGTAGGCGATCCGTTGCCGCCTCAGCAACCGCTGGATGAAAAGGCGCGTAAGGAGATCGCGGATGTTTTAGCATCCGTCGATTCCCTCTAGCGCAAAATACATTTTGTTATTTTTCACGCTGTAGAGGTGTGGGGCTTTCTGCACCTTGATGTTCGGCAGTACCTATTAAAAAGAGAAAAGGAATCATCGAAGGATGAGCGCGTTACCTATTATTATTGATTGTGATCCGGGGATAGATGACGCGATTGCGTTATTAAGTGCATTTGTGGCACCAGAGTTGGATATTCGCGGTATCTGCACGGTGTGCGGTAACCAGTCGCTGGACAAGACGGTGCATAATGCGCTGCAAATTGTTGAACTGGGTCAGCGTACGGATATCCCCGTTTTCGCCGGCTGCCATCGGCCGCTGTTGCGCGATCCTATTTATGGCCAGTTTCACGGCGAAAGCGGACTGGGCCAGACGGTGCTGCCTGCGCCGCAAAAACAGGCCGACGCACAGCACGCAGTGAGTTTTATTATTGCGCAGTGTAAGCAGGCGATAGCTGACGGCACGCCGATCACGCTCTGTACGTTAGGGCCGTTAACCAACGTGGCGATGGCGCTGCGTATGGCACCCGAGATCGCCGACGGTATTGCACGCATTGTGATGATGGGCGGCGCGTACCGCGAAGCGGGTAACCGTAGCCTGACGTCTGAATTCAATATGATTGCCGATCCGCAGGCCGCCAAGGTGGTGTTTGACTCGTCGATTGCCATCGTCGCGCTACCGCTGGATGTCACGCATCAGGTGATTTTAACGCCGGAATTAGTGGCGCGTTTCATTGCGCTATCCGGACGCATCTCCGCGCCGTTGGGTGAAATGATGGCGTTTTGGGATCGCAATGACATTCGCCGTTATGGCTCACGCGGTGGCCCGCTACACGATCCACTGGTCATCGCCTGGGTGCTGGCACCACACTGCTTCACAACCGAAAAAGCCAGCGTTTACATTGAGCAGGAAAGCGAGCTGTGCATGGGGCAGACCGTTGCCGACTGGTACGGAAAAACCGATCGTCAGCCGAATGTTGATGTGGTGACGGGGGTGGATGCCAAACAGGTTGTTGAGCTGTTTGCTGACCTATTGAGCCGCTACAGAGAGGGTGTCTGACATGGTTCGAGAACGCATTATTATTGATACCGATCCCGGCGTTGACGATGCGATAGCCATCTGGCTGGCATTGGCTTCGCCCGAGCTGGACGTACTTGGAATTACCGTGGTGGCAGGCAATGTGCCGCTGGCTGCGACGCTGCCGAACGCCTGCAACGTGGTGGGTGTAACGGGCAGAACCGATGTGCCGATTTTTGCGGGTGCCTCGCGTCCGCTCATCCGCGATCAGGTTTTCGGTAAATACGCTCATATCGGCAAGTTTTCCTCCGACTGGGTGCCAGAAAGTACGCTGTCGCCGGAAGAGGAACACGCCGTCGATTTTCTGGTTCGGATGACGCGTCAGGCGGCGGCCGACAATAATCCAATCACCATTTGTTCACTCGGCCCGCTGACGAATCTGGCGTTGGCGCTGTGCTTCCATCCTGATGTCGCTCGCGGCATCAAACAGATTGTGTCCATGAGCTGCGCCTTTACCGCGATGGGGAATCGCGTGCCGTGGGCGGATTTTAACGTTTATGCCGATCCACATGCGGCGGAAATCGTTTTTTCTTCCGGTGTTCCGATTGTCATCATGCCGCTGGATGTAACCTTTCAGGCGCTGATTCAGACGGAACAGGTGGATGCCATCGCACGCAGCGGCGGTGCGCCGGGTAAGGCGATGGCCGCGCTGCTGCGTATGTTTGACCGTAGCGAAGTCGAGCGTTTTGGTCGTGAAGGTGGGCCGATTCATGATGCGACCGTCATTGCGTGGTTGTTGAAACCAGAGCTATTCAAGTCAAAACACGTTCGCGTCGGGGTAGAAGTTGCGGGCAAGACGGCGGGTTACGTGTTTGCCGATTTTTATAACAAGCTGGGTGAGCCAGCGAATGCGCTGGTCATGCGGGAAATCGACGAACAAGGGTTCCTCGGGCTGATTGCCGATCGCCTGCGTCGCTATGGTGTTGACGCAATCAATGGATCTGAGGAGCGCTGATGATCGCCTACCTGCTGAGCCGAATCGGACAAACGCTGCTGACGCTGGCTGTGATGTCGGTGCTGGTGTTTGTGGGGGTTTATCTGGTCGGTAATCCGGTCGATATGCTATTGAGTGCGACGGCTACGCCAGCGGAACGGCTGGCGGTGATTCAGTCCTTTGGTCTGGATAAGCCCGTCTGGGAACAGTACGGGCTGTTTGTCTGGAACGCCTTGCAGGGCGACATGGGCAACTCGTTCATCTTTAACCAACCCGCGCTGACGCTGATTTTTCAGCGCATGCCCGCTACGCTAGAGCTGGCGATGGTGGTGTTCGTGATGGCGCTGGTTGTCGGTATTCCGCTGGGGATTTACGCTGGCCTGAAGCCGGACAGCGCGGTGTCCAAATCCATCATGACCTTTTCCATCCTCGGCTTTAGCCTGCCCACGTTCTGGATCGGGCTGGTGATGATCATGCTGTTCAGCGTGAAGCTCGGTTGGCTGCCATCCTCTGGACGGGGCGATACTCACGATCTCTTCGGTATTCCCTTCAGTTTTCTGACGCGCGATGGTCTCGAACACCTGCTTTTGCCTGCGTTTAACCTCGCACTGTTTAAAATCTCGCTGGTTATCCGCCTGATGCGTGCGGGCGTGATGGAGTGTCTGCAACAGGATTATGTGCAGTTTGCCCGTGCGAAAGGGCTGTCAGAAACCCGCATCGTGCTGGTTCATGTGCTGCGCAACACGCTGATTCCATTGATTACCGTGCTGGGGCTGGAGCTGGGATCGCTGATCGCATTCGCCGTCGTCACGGAAACCATTTATGCCTGGCCGGGCATGGGCAAGCTGATTATCGACTCGATCGCCGTGCTCGACCGTCCGGTCATCCTGGCTTATCTGATGATTACCGTCGTGATGTTCAGCGTGATTAACCTGCTGGTCGATTTGCTGTATGTGTTGGTCGATCCGCGCGTGCGGCTGGGAGGAGATAAGGGATGACGGGAAATACGATACACCAGCCTGCGGCTGTGCAAAAAACGGCCCATCCAGTGATGCGCGTTATGATGGCGCTGATCAACGATCGGCTGGCGCTGTGCGGGCTGATCATGCTGGCGATTTTCGTGCTGCTGGCGCTGCTTGCCCCGCTTCTGTCGCCGCAAAATCCCTACGATCTGATGCAGCTCGACATCATGGATGGCCGACTTGCGCCGGGTTCGCAGAGCATGGCGGGCATGACGTACTGGCTGGGGACGGACGATCAAGGGCGCGACCTGTTCAGCGCCATTTTGTACGGCACCCGTATCAGCCTGATGGTGGGCTTCTCCAGTGCGGCGTTTGCGCTGCTGATTGGTGCCTCGCTGGGGCTGATTAGTGCCTACGTCGGCGGAAAAACGGATGCCACGATCATGCGCATCGTCGATATCCAGCTCAGCTTCCCGCCTATCCTGATTGCACTGATCCTGCTGGCGGTGCTGGGGCAAGGGGTCGACAAGATCATTATGGCGCTGGTGGTAACGCAGTGGGCTTACTACGCGCGCACGATTCGCGGTTCGGCGCTGGTGGAACGTCGCCGCAGCTACGTGGACGCGGCGCGCAGCATGGCGCTGTCCAACCGCCGAATTCTGTTTCGTCATATTTTACCGAACTGTCTGGCACCGCTGATCGTGGTGGCGACGATGCGCATTGCCTACGCCATCATGCTGGAAGCCACGCTCTCGTTTTTGGGGATCGGGCTGCCTGTGACGGAACCGTCACTGGGGCTGCTGATCTCAAACGGTTTTGAATACCTGATGTCGGGCGACTACTGGATCAGCTTCTTTCCGGGGCTGACGCTGTTGCTGCTGATTGTGGCGATCAATCTGGTCGGGGATGCGCTGCGCGACATCCTCAACCCGCGGAATTAATCTGTGGGAACGCCCATAGGAATAAGGGGTAACGAGCACATGACAGCGCCGATTATGTCCGTTTCGCATCTGACCACTGCCTTTCAGGTGAACGGCGAGTGGATGAACGTGGTGCGGGATTTATCTTTCACGATTGGCGAGAAAGAGACGGTCGCCGTGGTGGGAGAATCCGGTTCAGGGAAAAGTGTGATGGCGAAATCCATCATGCGCCTGCTGCCACCCGGCCAAAGCCGGGTTGAGGGTCAGATTCATTTCGGCGATACCGAACTGCTGTCGCTCCCCAATAAAGCGATGCAGGACGTGCGTGGGAACCGCATCGGCATGATTTTCCAGGAGCCAATGACCAGCTTGAATCCGGTCTTGCCGATTGGCTACCAGATTACGGAAGTGCTGCGACGCCATCGCGGCATGGGCAAAGCCGAAGCGCGTGCCGAAGCGGTGCGCCTGCTGGAAAAAGTCCGTATTCCGGCGGCTAAATCACGGCTGAACGAATATCCGCAGAGCTTCTCTGGTGGGATGCGTCAGCGCGTGGTGATTGCGATTGCGCTGGCCTGCCATCCGAAGCTGCTGATTGCCGACGAACCGACGACGGCGCTGGACGTCACGATTCAGGCACAGATTCTGACGCTGATAAAAACCCTTCAGGAAGAAGAAGGGATGTCGGTGCTGTTTATCACCCACGACATGGGCGTGGTGGCGGAAGTGTCCGACCGCACGCTGGTGATGTATCAGGGCGAGATGGTGGAAAACGCCGTCACGCGGGAGATCTTCCATCACCCGCAGCAGCCCTATACCCGCATGCTGCTGTCCGCGGTGCCTAAATTAGGTTCGATGTCCGGCAGCGCATGGCCGCAACGCTTTCCGCTGATCGATCTGAAAACGGGCGAACGCCAGCCAGTGCCCGAAGCGGTGAATACCGTGTCGGGCGAGGAACCAGTGCTGACGGTAAAAAATCTGGTTACTCGATTTGATATCCGATCAGGGTTTTTCCGTCGGCTGTCCGGGCGGGTTCACGCGGTGGAGAATGTCTCGTTCGATCTCTGGCCGGGAGAAACGCTCGCGCTGGTCGGGGAGTCGGGCTGCGGTAAATCCACTACCGGTCGGTCGATTATTCGCCTCAACGACGCCGTTAGCGGTGACATTCAGCTGCTGGGAAAAAATATTCTGACGGCGGATAAGCGTGAGCTGACGGATTCGCGGCGGCAGATTCAGATGGTATTTCAGGATCCGTATGAAAGCCTGAATCCGCGCATGCGGATAGGGGAAGCTATCGCCGAGCCGATGCTGCTGCACGGTCTGGCGACTCGACAGGATGTTAATGCGAGAGTAAGCGCACTGCTGGAACAGGTGGGGTTATCCGGCGATATGGCTTCACGTTTCCCGCATCAGTTCTCCGGCGGGCAGCGCCAGCGCGTTTGTATTGCGCGCGCGCTGGCGTTGGAGCCGAAAGTGATTATTGCCGATGAATCGGTGTCGGCGCTGGATGTGTCCGTCAAGGCGCAGGTGATCAACCTGATGCTGGATCTCCAGCAGAAGCTGGGGCTGTCATTCCTGTTTATCTCGCACGATATGGCGGTGGTCGAACGAATCAGCCACCGCGTGGCGGTGATGTATCTCGGTGAAATTGTGGAGATCGGGCCACGTTCGGCGATCTTCGACAATCCGCAGCATGACTACACCCGACGTCTGATTTCTGCGGTGCCCGTGCCGGATCCGGATACCCGTCCGGTGCGTAATATCACCAATGATGAACTGCGCAGCCCGGTACGCGCCCCTGATTTCCATCCTCCCGCACGCCGCTATAAGCAAGTCGGAGAGGGGCATTTCGTTCTGGAACAGGAGTAGAGCTCCACCTTTACCTGAATTTGCCATTAATGGCGGTTCTTTTGCGTGCGCATTGCGTATGGCCTGAACCGCCATTCTTTTTCTTCTTATCTCTTCTTTCTCTTTCTTTCCCTATCACCGCTGCTGGCGTGCTGTCGTCGCCTTCCATCTTCGCTCGACCCAATCCCTCTGGATGTTGAAATCCGGTAATGCTGGATGTTGCCAAATTGTATTGATTGTCCGTTTTGTGATCCAGATTGTAGTACAACATATATAAATGGTACTACAATCAAGCCAAGAAAAGAGGGAAGGATGCGGTTATTGTGCAACAGTTCGACGACGTCAGGCGGCATGGCGGGTAAAGTAAGTGCAGTGATATCAATCCGTTTTGTCTCGTTGAGGTGATGATGAATAAGCAGGAATTAAGCAAAACCGACCGCATCATTCTGGATATTGGCCAACAGATCGTTGGCGGGAAATACGCGCCGGGCACGCCGTTACCCGCAGAAGCCGAGCTGTGTGAAGAATTTCAGACATCGCGCAACATCATTCGCGAAGTGTTCAGAGCGCTGATGGCGAAAAGGCTGGTGGAAGTGAAACGGTATCGCGGCGCGTTTGTGGCCGCGCGTAACCAGTGGAATTACCTGGATACCGACGTTCTGCAATGGGTTCTGGCAAGCGACTACGACCCGCGTCTGATCAGCGCGATGAGCGAGGTGCGTAATCTGGTGGAGCCGACGATTGCCCGCTGGGCTGCCGAACGGGCGACTTCAAGCGAGCTGGCAGTGATTGAAGCGGCGTTGAACGACATGATTTCTAACCATCAGAATCGCGACGCATTTAATGAAGCGGATATTCGCTTCCATGAGGCGGTATTGGCGGCGGTGCATAACCCAGTACTACAGCAGTTGAGCGTCGCGATCAGTTCGTTGCAGCGTGCGGTGTTTGAACGCACCTATATGCCGGACGAAGACAACATGCCACGGACATTGCGTGAGCATCAGGATCTCTACGATGCCATTCGGCATCAGGATATTGAAGCAGCAGAGCGGGCGGCGTTGACCATGATCGCCAGCTCGACCAAACGGTTAAAGGACATTACATGAGTGAAAGCTATATCGCCATTGACTGGGGTTCGACCAATCTGCGGGCGTGGCTGTATCTGGACGGCGTCTGTATCGACAGCGTGAAATCTGAAGCGGGCGTCACGCGTTTAAACGGTCAGACGCCGCAGCAGGTTTTTCAGCAGATCGTTGCGCCGTGGCAGCAGCACAACGTGCCTGTCGTGATGGCAGGCATGATTGGCAGCAATGCGGGCTGGCTTTCCGTGCCGTATCTGCCATGCCCGACTCGCCTGACGGACGTCGCCCACCGCCTAACGCGCGTGGAAGAAGCCCAGCCGCTGGCCGCCTGGATTGTGCCGGGGTTGAGTATTGCGCAGGACGATAACTGCAATGTGATTCGCGGTGAAGAAACCCAGCTGATTGGCGCGTATAGCGAATGTCCTTCCTCTCTTTATTTGATGCCGGGAACCCACTCGAAATGGGTGCGGGCCGATGACAGCAACGTGCTGGATTTCCGCACGGTGATGACCGGCGAACTGCACCACCTGCTGATGACGCAGTCGTTAATTGGCGTGGGGCTGACCGAACAGCAGCCGTCCCCCGATGCTTTCCAGCAAGGGCTGGCGCTGGGCTTTGCCGACGACAACATCATCCGCTGCCTGTTTGAAACCCGCGCGGCGCATGTGCTGGGGCGTCTGGAGAAAAGTGCCGTGAGCGACTGGCTGTCCGGGCTGCTGATTGGCAACGAAGTCTCACAAATGCAGCGCCACTATCAGGTGGCGGCGGGAGACAGCATCACACTCATCGGCTCCCCTGCGCTGACCGCGCGCTACGAAAAAGCATTACAACAAGCTGGATTGCGCTGGCAGCAGCTGGATGGCGATCGGGCTTTTCAGGCAGGAATAAGGAGCATTGTTAATGAGCTGGAATACTAATCTTCCCTTGATTGCGATTCTGCGCGGTATCACGCCGGATGAGGTGTTGGAACACGTCGCGGCGCTGCTCGATGCCGGATTCGATGCGGTAGAGATCCCGCTGAATTCGCCAAACCCGTATGAAAGTATTCAACTGGCCGTAGAGCATTTTGGCGATCGCGCCCTGATTGGTGCAGGTACGGTACTAAAAGCCGAATATGTCGACAAGTTGCAGGAAATTGGCAGCAAGTTAGTCGTTACGCCTAACATTTCCCCCGAGGTGATTCGTCGGGCGGTGGGTTACGGCATGATGGTGTGCCCTGGCTGTGCTACTGCGACGGAGGCCTTCACGGCGCTGGATGCGGGCGCACAATCGCTGAAAATTTTCCCGTCATCCGCGTTTGGGCCGGACTACATCAAGGCGCTGAAAGCGGTATTGCCAAAAGACGTTCCCGTCTTTGCCGTCGGTGGCGTCACGCCAGAAAACCTGAAGGATTACCTCAGTGCGGGCTGCGTCGGTGCCGGGTTAGGCAGCGATCTGTATCGAGCCGGTCAGTCGGTTGACGTCACCGCGCAAAAAGCACATGCATTTGTTAACGCCTATAAGGACGCTGTTCAATGAAAATTACCAAAATCACCACGTACCGGCTGCCGCCACGCTGGATGTTCCTGAAAATTGAAACCGATGAAGGCATTGTCGGCTGGGGCGAGCCAGTTATCGAAGGCCGTGCACGTACGGTTGAAGCTGCTGTTCACGAGCTATCTGACTATTTGATCGGGCAAGACCCGGCGCGTATCAACGACATCTGGCAGGTGCTTTACCGCGCGGGCTTCTACCGCGGTGGTCCAATCCTGATGAGTGCGATCGCGGGTATCGATCAGGCATTGTGGGACATCAAAGGCAAGGCGCTGGGTGTACCGGTTTATCAGTTACTGGGCGGGCTGGTGCGCGATAAGATCAAAGCGTACAGCTGGGTGGGCGGCGATCGTCCTTCCGAAGTGATCGCAGGCATCAAGAAGCTGACCGACATTGGCTTCGATACCTTCAAGCTGAACGGCTGTGAAGAGATGGGCATCATTGATAACTCGCGCAAAGTGGATGCGGCGGTGGCCGTGGTCGCGGAAATTCGCGAAGCCTTTGGTAACAGTATAGAGTTCGGTCTGGATTTCCACGGTCGTGTGGATGCGCCGATGGCGAAAATCCTAATCAAAGAACTGGAGCCGTACCGTCCGCTGTTTATTGAAGAACCCGTGCTGGCTGAACAGGCGGAATACTATCCTCGTCTGGCGGCGCAAACCCACCTGCCGATTGCAGCGGGCGAGCGTATGTTCTCACGCTTTGATTTCAAACGCGTACTGGCAGACGGCGGACTGGCCATCATTCAGCCTGACCTGTCTCACGCGGGCGGTATTACCGAGTGCTTTAAAATTGCCGCCATGGCGGAAGCCTATGATGTCGCGCTGGCACCACACTGCCCATTAGGCCCAATTGCACTGGCTTCCTGTTTGCATCTCGACTTTGTGGCACGTAATGCCGTATTCCAAGAGCAAAGTATGGGCATCCATTATAATAAAGGTGCCGAGCTGTTGGATTATGTTATCAATAAAGAAGACTTTGCCATGACCGACGGCCATTTCTATCCGCTGAATAAGCCTGGCCTCGGTGTGGAAATTAATGAAGAACTGGTTATTGAACGTAGTAAAAATGCGCCAGACTGGCGTAACCCGGTGTGGCGTTATCCTGACGGTGCCGTCGCCGAGTGGTAATACCCGTCATTCGCGTTGGCTTTCCTGCAACTCGAATTATTTAGGGTATAACAAATACAATAGGTTAGGTGTTGAATAACAAGTAATACATAACGCATTTCCCCGGCGCGACGGAATATAACACGCATGGATTATCACGAAATACATTATTTCGTGAGGGATTACTGTTTTATTTTATTAGCGTCGGGGAAAGTAATCTTCCATTTATCATGAGTAAGCCACCACCGGGATTTTAAAAATAAAACGCCATGTTCAATAAAGGAATGTATTGACTGTGTGCGGTTATTTATTTCATTAGAAAAAATAAAGCATACCAACTGCTGGTGTTGTTGATCGTTCAAAAATAGCGGGCAATAAGTATTAACGTCCGTTTAATAAATAACAGGAAAATAAGATGGATATGACATTAACTACCCGTCCTACAAAACGGCGTTATTTCACCTTGCTGATGATTTTTATTACGGTCGTCATCTGCTATGTGGATCGCGCCAACCTGGCTGTGGCGTCGGCGCATATTCAGGAAGAGTTCGGCATTACAAAAACACAAATGGGCTATATCTTTTCCGCGTTTGCCTGGACCTATACGTTATGCCAAATACCCGGCGGCTGGTTCCTTGACCGCGTCGGTTCAAAGGTCACCTATTTTATCGCCATCATGGGATGGTCGATTGCCACGTTGCTGCAAGGTTTTGCCACCGGTCTGGCATCGTTGATTGGTTTGCGTGCGGTGACCGGGCTGTTTGAAGCGCCTGCGTTTCCGACGAACAACCGTATGGTGACCAGCTGGTTCCCTGAGCAGGAACGTGCTTCTGCTGTTGGATTCTATACGTCAGGACAGTTCGTTGGTCTGGCATTCCTTACGCCATTGCTCATCTGGTTGCAGGAAATCCTGAGCTGGCACTGGGTGTTCATCGTCACCGGCGGCGTCGGTATTGTCTGGGCAATTATCTGGCACTTTGTTTATCAGTCACCGAAGAAAAGCAAAGGGATCAATCAGGCTGAGCTGGATTACATTGCCGAAGGCGGCGGTATCATCGATGGTGATGCGCCGACTGAGAAAAAGGCGCGTACGCCGTTAACGGCAGCCGACTGGAAACTGGTGTTTAACCGCAAGCTGGTCGGCGTGTATATCGGGCAGTTTGCCGTGACCTCTACGCTGTGGTTCTTCCTGACGTGGTTCCCGAACTACCTGACGCAGGAAAAACAGATTAGCGCACTGACGGCAGGCTTTATGACAACGGTGCCTTTCCTGGCGGCGTTCGTTGGCGTGCTGTTGTCTGGGTTTGTGGCGGACCGTCTGGTGCGTAGTGGAAAATCGATCGGTTTGGCGCGTAAAACGCCGATTATCTGTGGCCTGTTGATTTCAACCTGCATCATGGGGGCGAACTACACCAACGATCCGGTATGGATTATGGTGTTGATGGCGCTGGCGTTCTTTGGCAATGGCTTTGCCTCCATCACGTGGTCGCTGGTGTCGTCGCTGGCGCCGATTCGTCTGATTGGTCTGACGGGCGGGGTGTTTAACTTTATCGGCGGTCTGGGCGGTATCACGGTGCCATTGATCATTGGCTATCTGGCTCAGGATTACGGGTTTGCTCCGGCACTGACCTACATTGCTGGCGTAGCGCTGGTTGGTGCACTGTCTTACATCTTACTGGTGGGCGAAGTGAAGCGTGTAGGCTAACGCTCGTCACCCGTGTGCAGTAGGGTTCTGGAAAAACCATAAAAAACGGACTTTCCTCTTAGGTGAGGAAAGTCCGTTTAATTTTTTGATTGTCTTTTTGTGCGCATTATTTGTAGATAATGGCAGTGCCGCGCAGTTGGTTATCACCAGTGGCAGAGGTAATGGTGAACGCGTTGGCACCCGCTTTTTCTGCTTTCTGAGCCAGCTGTGCTTGCAGTGAATCCAGGCTGTGCGCGGTAGCGCTAACGACACCGATTTTTTCCAGGCTCTGTGCCTGTTGTGAAGACACCTGATCGGCAGCGAAAGTACCAAAAGACAGGGCAGACAGTACGGCAGCAGCGGCGAAGAGTTTTACGTTTTTCATGTGATGTATCCTATTCAATGTTGTTTGGAGTGAAAGGTCATTTCCTTTCGATGAAGAGGATATTACGCCGATGCGGGGAGAAGGAAAAACGGAGTGTTTTGAGAATATTTGTCAATATTTTTGATGTTAAATCTGGCGATAAGCTATCCCGTCTCGATCGCCAGAATGAAGGCTATATTGCCGCCTGCTGAGGCAACGGCGGTGAGGTGGGTGCCAGCACGCGTTCCAGCACGCGGGCTTCCAGTTCCGCCAACTTCGCCGATCCGCGACGTCGTGGTCGGGGTAAATCGACCATGATATCCAGCCCTACGCGGCCTTCTTCAATCAGAATAACTCGGTCGGCCAGCGCAATGGCTTCGGAGACATCGTGCGTCACCAGCAATACGGTGAACCCGTGTTGGAGCCACAGATTTTCGATCAGGCTTTGCATCTCGATGCGGGTCAAGGCATCCAACGCCCCCAGCGGTTCATCTAACAGCAGCAAACGCGGATGGTGAATGAGCGCGCGTGCCAGCGCGACGCGCTGTTTCTGACCGCCGGACAGCGCCGCCGGCCAGTCGTTCGCACGATCCGCCAGCCCGACGGAGACCAGAGCCTCCTGCGCTTTCTCACGCCAGTTGCCGCGCAGCCCCAGCCCGACATTATCGATCACCTTTTTCCACGGCAGCAGGCGTGCTTCCTGAAACATCAGCCGCGTGTCGTCTTTTGCGCTGCTGAGCGGCGCGGTGCCTGTCAGCAGTTCGCCGCTGCTGGCCGCTTCCAGACCAGCGAGCAGGCGCAGCAGGGTACTTTTGCCGCAGCCGCTGCGACCGACGATGGCAACAAACTGCCCGGACGGAATGCGCAGCTGCACATCATTCAGTACGGTGCGGTGGCCGTAGTGCTTGGTGATGGCATCGAGCGCCAGCGGTGTCCCCTTGGTGAGCGGCGACGGTGAATGCGCGTGCGTTGTAGAATCGGTAAAAGCGGTCATGATGCGTCCCCCGATGAGGTTTGATAAGCCGGATTCCAGCGCAGCCAAATGCGCTCCAGCCCCTGAGCGCTGACATCGGCCAGTTTGCCGAGCAGGGCGTAAAGAATGATGGCGACCACGACCACGTCTGTTTGCAGGAACTCGCGGGCGTTCATGGCGAGGTAGCCGATGCCGGAGTTGGCAGAAATAGTTTCCGCGACAATGAGCGTCAGCCACATAAAGCCCAGCGCAAAACGGATGCCGACCATGATGGACGGCAGCGCGCCGGGCAGTACCACCTGAGAAAACAGGCTCAGGCCGGACAGCCCGTAGCTGCGTGCCATTTCCAGCAGGCCGCGATCGATGTTTTTAATGCCGTGATAGGTGTTGAGATAAACCGGGAACAGCGTGCCCAGCGCCACCAGAAAGATCTTGGCCGCCTCATCGATGCCAAACCACAGAATCACGAGCGGGATCAGCGCCAGATGAGGAACGTTGCGGATCATCTGCACTGAGCTGTCCAGCAGACGCTCGCCCCAGCGTGACAGCCCGGTGATAAAGCCGAGCACCAATCCGATGCTACCGCCGATAGCAAACCCGATCAGGGCACGCCAGCCGCTGATAGCCAGATGCTGCCACAGTTCACCGCTAGCGATGAGCGACCAGCCTGCGGTAATCACCGAACTGGGCGCAGGCAGAATCCGGTTGGATAGCCAACCGAACTCGACGGATATCTGCCATGCAACCAGCAGCGTCACGGGGAGCAGGAAAGGTGCAAAGCGCTGTGCCAGTGAAGAGAGCGTTCTTGCCATGATCGATTCCTCAGCTTTGCGAGACTTTACGCGGCACATAGCGGTTAGCAATCAGCTCTCCCGCGGTGTTCACCGTATGCAGCGGCGTAGGCTGCTGCGCCAGATCGAGGTGCGGGAACAGCAGTTCACCCACGCGATACGCCTCTTCCAGATGCGGATAGCCGGACAGAATAAAGGTATCAATGCCGAGATCGGCGTATTCCTGAATACGCTCGGCCACCGTCGGACCATCACCAACCAGCGCCGTGCCTGCGCCACCGCGTACCAGACCGATGCCTGCCCACAGATTTGGGCTGATCTCCAGTTTGTCCTTCTTGCCGCCGTGCAGGGCGGCCATGCGCTGCTGGCCGACGGAATCAAAACGTGCAAGCGCCGCCTGTGCATCGGCGATAGTCTTTTCATCCAGATGGGAAATCAGCCGATCGGCAGCCTGCCAGGCTTCCTCGGTGGTTTCCCTTACGATGACATGCAGGCGAATACCGAAGCGAACCTCACGCCCCTGCGCCGCCGCTTTGGCGCGGACTTCCGCCAGCTTTTCTTTAACCTGCTCAGGCGGTTCGCCCCATGTCAGGTAGAGATCGACCTGTTCTGCCGCCAGATTCTGTGCTGCTTCGGAAGAGCCGCCAAAGTAGAGCGGCGGACGCGGCTGCTGCACGGGTGGGTAAAGCAGTTTGGCGTCTTTGACCTGAATGTGTTTCCCTGCGAAATCGACGGTTTCGCCTTCCAGCAGCCTGCGCCAGATATGGGTGAATTCCGCCGAGGCTTCATAGCGCTCTTCATGGCTGAGGAACAGCCCTTCGGCGGCCAGTTCTTCCGGGTCGCCGCCAGTCACCAGATTGAACAGCGCGCGGCCGTTAGACAGCCTGTCCAGCGTGGCGGCCTGACGCGCGGCGATGGTGGGGGAAATTACGCCGGGGCGCAGAGCAACGAGAAATTTCAGTCGCTGCGTCACCGGAATGAGCGATGCCGCAACCAGCCAGGAATCCTCGCAGGAGCGGCCTGTCGGCAGCAGCACGCCACCAAATCCTTGCCGCTCGGCGGCTTGCGCCACCTGTTGCAGATAGCTGTGGTCAACATGACGTGCGCCCTCGGTGCTACCAAGATAGCGACCGTCTCCGTGGGTGGGCAGAAACCAGAATACGTTAAGACTCATGGTGTGAACTCCTTGAACTGTCTTGTTTGGGGTAAACAAAAGGGTGTGTGGCAGGCGAATTAGTTCGCCTTGGGACGCCAGACGCGCTCTGCTATATTGACCTTCACCGGCACCAGACGATTTTCATAAAACAGGTCTGCTGTGGATTGCTGTGCCTTGATCGTGGCGGCATCCAGCGGTTCGACGGTAGTCAGTGGGCGATGGTCGAGCGCCGTTTCAATCACTTTTTCCGGCAGCCCTACCGCGTTTGCTAGCAGCGTGACGCTTTCCGCCCGGTCGCTGATCGTTAAGGCATCCGCTTTGGTCAGCACATCCAGTACCTGACGAATAAAGGTGCCGTGCGCCTCGGCGTAAGGACGGCCAGCCAGATAGAAGGAGCCGGTTTTCTCCAGCCCGCTGCTGTCGATCAGCACGCGAACGCCGCCTTCCAGCAGCGCGGCGGAATAGTAGGGATCCCAGATTGCCCATGCATCGACGTTGCCTTGCTGGAAGGCCGCGCGAGCGTCAGCGGGGGTCAGGTAGGTCGGTTTGATATCGGTGAATTTCAGTCCGTCGCGTTGCAGCGCGCGCAGCAGCGTGTTGTGCGCACTGGAGCCTTTCTGGAAGGCGACTTTGCGGCCTTTTAAATCGGCGACGGTTTTCACCGGGCTGTCTTCCCGCACCAGAATCACTTCGGCCTGAGGCTTAGGTGGTTCTACACCGACATACAGCAGGTCAGCGCCAGCGGCCTGCGCAAAAATCGGCGGGATATCACCGGTGCCGCCCAGATCGATGCTGCCCACATTGAGCGCTTCCAGCATCTGCGGACCGGCGGGGAATTCAACCCAGCTGATTTTGGTGTTGGGGAACTGCTTTTCCAGCAGTTGGTGCGATTTTGCCAGCACCAGACTGACCGAGCCTTTCTGATAGCCGACGCGCAGCTGCGTTGGCACGCTGTCCTGTGCATAGGCGGCGGAGACGAGCAACAGGGCGCTGGCGGCCAGCATAGCGGGGAGTTGGCGCAGCCGCGCCGTCACGTTGCTCCACAATGGCGCGCTTTGCCGCGTTGTTCCATCACGTCCTTCCGTGACCGATTTTTTCATCATCAATGACATGCTTGTGATCTCTCCCTTATAACGAAAAATTAAAATACAGCGATAAAATGCAACATCGGGTGATAAACATAGCAGGGGGAGGGCGGGCTTTTTAAATCTCAATTTGTCGTTTTTATAGCCAAAAGTAGAAAATGCCTGAAATCAGCGCACTTAGCGTAATAAGCGCTGCAATAGTGGGTTTTACCTGTCCTTCACGTCTGAAACACGTTTTCCATGACCTGCCTCACATTGTTTCCCGCAATGTCTATCATTTCGTGAACCCATTCTCATATATTGTTTTTTTTCATGGAAAACGGTTTCCGTTATGTTTCCATAGGCGTGTTTCCAGTGCATGTATGTCCAATGGACGTGTTTATTCACGATGCTTTTATTGATGACGTTTTTTTATTCATAACGCTTTTTATTCGTAACGCGTTTTATTCATAACGCTTTTTATTCGTAACGTAATACGACGGGGTATTGAAAATGAAAAGGATCATGCTTTGTTGTTCCGCTGGGATGTCTACCAGCCTTTTAATGAGAAAGATGAAGGAGGCGGCCAGCGCACGTAGTCTGGACGTCGAGATTGCCGCCTACGCCGCCCATGAATTTGATGAGCAGGTCGGGAAATATGACGTTGTGCTGCTGGGGCCGCAGGTGAAATATATGCTGGCGTCCTTTCAGGAGAAAGCCGAGGGAAAAGGCGTGCCCGTAGCAGCGATAGATATGATGGATTACGGTATGCAGCGCGGTGACAACGTGCTGGATTTTGCCTTTTCACTGATCGAAAAATCAGGACAACCGCTATGAGTGGCCTCTATCAGTCGATGGTGAATATCATCGAGCAAAAAATTACCCCGCTGGCGGGTGTGGTGGGGCAACAGCGCCACATCATCGCGATTCGTGATGGGTTTATCGCTGCGCTGCCTTTCATGATCATCGGTTCATTTATGCTGGTGTTCATCTTCCCGCCGTTTGCGCCGGATACCACGCTGGGATTTGCCCGCGCGTGGCTCGATTTTTCCGTTGCCTACCGTGAACAACTGATGCTGCCGTACTACCTCAGTATGGGGGTCATGACCTTCTTTATCTCGGTGGGGATTGGGGCCAGCTTGGGTAAGCACTACAAGCTGGATCCGATCATGACCGGTCTGCTGGCGCTGATGGCATTCTTGCTGGTGGCCGCGCCTTATCAGGATAAGCAAATTTCCACCCAGTACTTCTCTGGCGAGGGGATTTTCACCGCGATTCTGACCGCGATTTATGCGGGTGAGGTGTATGCCTGGCTGAAGAAACGCAACATCACGATTCGCCTGCCGAAAGAAGTGCCGACCGGCGTGGCGCGTTCGTTTGAAATTCTGATTCCCGTGCTGGTCATCGTCGCGACGCTGCATCCGTTTAACCTGTTCATCCAGTCCTCAACCGGCATGATTATCCCTGAAGCCATCATGCACCTGCTGGCACCGCTGATTTCGGCGTCGGATTCGCTGCCTGCGATTCTGATTTCGGTATTTATTTGCCAGATTCTGTGGTTTGCCGGGATTCACGGCGCGCTGATCGTCACCGGGATTATGAACCCGTTCTGGATGACCAACCTGGCGCTGAATCAGGCTGCGCTTTCGGCCGGTGCGCCGCTGCCGCATATTTATTTGCAGGGATTCTGGGATCACTACCTGCTGATCGGCGGGGTCGGTTCCACGCTACCGCTGGCCTTTTTGTTAATGCGTAGCCGCGCGATTCACCTGCGCACCATTGGCCGGATGGGCGTGGTACCGAGCTTTTTCAACATCAACGAACCGATTCTGTTTGGTGCACCAATCATCATGAACCCGCTGTTGTTCCTGCCGTTTATTTGCGTGCCGATGGTCAATGCGGTCATTGCCTATACGGCGACGAAGCTCGGCTGGATCGCGCAGGTGGTTTCCCTGACGCCGTGGACGACGCCAGCGCCGATTGGGGCATCATGGGCGGCGAACTGGGCGTTCAGCCCGGTGATCATGTGTCTGCTCTGCATGGTGATGTCGGCCGCGATGTATTACCCGTTCCTGAAAGTCTATGAGCGCACGCTGCTTAAACAGGAGCAGGAGAAACAACAGCAGGCCGCAGGCGAAGCCAGCGCCAGCGCATAAACACGAGTGAAGCAGAGAGGAACGTATGCACGATCATCTTCAGAACGATTTTCGCTTTCCCGCGAATTTTTGGTGGGGTAGCGCCAGTTCGGCACCGCAAACGGAAGGCGAAAGCCTCAGCTATGGTAAAAGCGCCACCGTGTGGGACGAATGGTTTGCCACGCAGCCCGGTCGTTTTCACCAGCAGGTTGGGCCGGCGGATACTTCCACGTTTTATCAGCACTGGCGTGAAGATATCGCGCTGCTGAAGACGCTGAATCACAACACGTTCCGAACGTCGATCTCGTGGGCGCGACTGATTCCCGATGGCGTCGGTGAACCGAATCCGCAGGCGGTCGCGTTTTATAATCAGGTCATTGATGAAATGCTGGCGCAGGGCATCACGCCGTTTATCAATCTGTTCCATTTTGATATGCCGATGGTGATGCAGCGGCTGGGCGGCTGGGAAAATCGGGCGGTGGTCGTGGCCTATGCGGGCTATGCGGCGACCTGCTTCCGCCTGTTTGGCGACAGGGTAAAACACTGGTTTACGTTCAATGAGCCGGTGGTGCCGGTGGAAGGCGGGTATCTGTATGATTTCCACTATCCGAACGTGGTGGATTTCAAGCGAGCGGCGACGGTGGCGTACCACACGATGCTGGCGCATTCGCTGGCGGTGAGGGCGTACCGCGAACAGTCTCAGGGCGGGGAAATTGGCATTATCCTCAACCTGACGCCTTCCTACCCGCGTTCCCAACATCCGGCCGATGTTAAAGCCGCCAACATCGCCGATCTGATGTTTAACCGCAGCTTCCTCGATCCCGCATTGAGGGGCGAGTATCCGCAGGAACTGGTCGATCTGCTGAATCGCTATGGCCAACTGCCGAGCTGCCAGCCTGACGATCGTGCGCTGCTGGCCGATGGGATTGTCGATCTGCTGGGAATTAACTACTACCAGCCGCGTCGAATCCAGTGCCGCGACAGTCTGGTTAACCCTGATAGTCCGTTTATGCCCGAGTGGTTCTTCTCCAGCTATGAGATGCCAGGGCGAAAAATGAATCCCTATCGCGGTTGGGAAATTTACGAACCGGGCATCTATGACATTCTGACCAACCTACGGGTGAATTACGGCAATCCGCGCTGCTTTATTTCGGAAAACGGCATGGGGGTGGAGAACGAACAGCGTTTCGACGTAAACGGTCAGATTCAGGATGATTACCGCATCGATTTTGTCCGCGAACACCTGAAGTATGTACACAAAGGGATCGCGGAAGGCAGCCGTTGCCTCGGCTACCATATGTGGACGTTTATCGATAACTGGTCGTGGTCGAATGCCTACAAGAATCGCTATGGCTTTGTGCAGCTGGATTTGGCGACGCAAAAACGCACGGTGAAGAAAAGCGGACAATGGTTCGCGGCGACAGCGGCCGAGAATGGCTTTCGAGGTTCAACGTCGTAAGTCTATCCACGTCGGTGTGGCACTCTGCCACACCGAATTCATCGCCTTTCCTGCTTTCCCACGAACCCCTTTCGCATAAATAAAAAAACCGGCTTGCCCTGATGAGGAGGCAAGCCGGAAAGAGGGTAATACGTGATGTCTTACAGAATAGCTAACTGGGATAAAAACTCAGGGTAAACAATGATTAGTTAAAGATTACCGCAGAGCCACGCAGCTGATCGTTACCGGTCGCAGACGTGATGGTATAAGCTTTAGCGCCTGCTTTTTCTGCCTTCGCGGCGAGCTGAGCCTGTAGTGAGCTGAGGTCTTGAGCGGTAGCAGTAACGACGCCGACTTTTTCCAGGTTCTGTGTCTGTGAAGGAGCAACATATTCAGCAGCAGAAGCACCGAAAGTCATGGTAGCGAGAACAACAGCAGCGGCGATGGTTTTTACGTTTTTCATGGTGTCTTATCCTTTTCTGATTGATAGGTGAAAGGGGGCTGCCCTTTCGATATGAAGAATGTTACGCCGATGCTAATGAATTAAAAAACGGATGTTATTGAGAGAGTCTTTCTATTTTTTTGAATGACAATATCGGTTGTTGTTTGTTTTTTTTAAATAAAAAACAATATGTTATACAAAAAACTGAAATTGATTTACAAACTATTGACTGATATTGAATGAGTGGAGTGATGTTTTGCCTGTGGAAAATCAACTAACGTTTAATGCTGCTGGACATCAACTTACCAACATTAATTGCTGGTCATGTGATGGGGAGTGGCTGGTTTACGACGTCAGACCTTATGGATCTTCATTCACAGGGCTGACAATTGAGCGAGTACACCTGACAAGCCGGGAAACCGAGGTAATTTATCGGGCGACGGCGGGGGCGCACGTGGGCGTGGTGACCTGTAGCCCGCAGGAACCGCTGCGCTATGTCTTTATCCACGGGCCGGAAAACCCAGACGGCGAGTGGCAGTATGATTTTCACCATCGGCGTGGAACGATAGTGGCGGATCGCCAGCGCGATGAGGCCATCACGCTTGATGCTTTCTCCATTACGCCGCCTTATCAGGCTGGTGCGCTGCGCGGCGGTACGCATGTCCATGTCTTCAGTCCGGATGCCAGCCGCCTGAGCTTTACCTATAACGACCATGTGCTGCATGAGCGCGATCCGGCATTGAACTTGCGCAACGTGGGCGTGGCCGTGCCGCTACAGGCCGTCACCGTTGAGAAACACCATCCGCGTGAATATGACGGCAGCCACTATTGTGTGCTGGTCAGCAGAACGACGCCGCAGCCGCAGCCCGGCAGCGATGAGATCAATCGCGCCTATGAAGAAGGATGGGTAGGAACGGCGGGCTATATTCGACAAGATGGCTCGCGGCAGCGCTGGGCGCTGGCGTTTATCGGCGATACGCGTGCGGCGGACGGGACAACGGTGCCTGAGATTTTTATCGTCGACTTGCCGGATGCGCTGGAAGAGTACGCCAAAGCGGGTGATGCGCCACTGGCAGGGACGGCAACGTCAATGCCAGCACCGCCAGCCGGTGTGCAGCAGCGGCGTTTAACATTTACGCACTCGCGTCGTTATCCTGGCCTGGTGAATCAGCCACGCCACTGGCTGAGAGTGTCACCCGACGGCAGTGAGATTGCTTTCCTGATGCGGGATGAGGCAGGCGTGGTGCAGCTGTGGACGCTTTCCCCGAACGGCGGTGAACCAAGGCAGGTAACGCGCACGGAACACGGCGTACAGTCGGCTTTTAACTGGCACCCGGATGGACGTTCTCTGGCGTTTGTGTCTGATAACAGCATCATGCGGTGTGACGCGAAAAGCGGTGAGCTTGTGCGGCTAACGGCGCGGACGGACAGCGCACCGAGTGCGGATGCCGTGGTCTTTTCCCCTGATGGGAAACACATTGCGTATATGCGGGAGATTGACGGCTTTAATCAGCTTTTTGTTGTGGCGACGGCATAACCTGCACGCGTTGATTCAAGGTGAATGCAGGGCTATCACAGCTGATTATGTGGTGCGGTGGCAAGCTGTGAGCTGGCGGTCTGGTTTTGCTCTTCACTGTGTGAAATGCGTTCGCGTGTCGACAGTTTGTGCTTATCGCTGCCTGAGCGATAGTAGTCGTATGGCAGCAGCAGAGTGTCGGCCACCGCCGAGAACGGCAGGTCGATAGCGACCAGCGGTATCATCGCCCAACTGGTGTCGTCGTCGCGCAGCATATCCACACCGGCACGCGTGCCGGAATAGTAACCCTGATCGCCTCCGGTATGTGTCATCACGCTGGAGCAACCGCTGGTTGCCACTGCGCCACTACTGGTAATGATGAAAGAGAACAACGCACTTTTCAGTAAGGTCATATTACCTGTCCATTAAGAACCTGCTGCCAGAGCGGGTTCCAGAGCCTGCCTATCTTGAGTGTATGTGATAACGCCCGCAGTGTGAGTGAATATTGCATGAAACCCTGCGATTTTTCCTTTTTGCCTCTTGAAAGTCTGAGGGGGGTCACCATATTGATAACAAGCCGGAAGAAAACGATACGCCGTCAGGGTATCTGTTCCAGCTGTGAGCCTGTCCCTAGGGAAGGTAAAAAATAAATCCTCGCTGCATGTTTAGGAGGCTGTTTTATGCGTAACCCCGATTTTTCCCCACTGTACCGTTCCGCTATCGGTTTTGATCGCCTGTTTAATCTCTTAGAAACCGGGCAGACCCAGAGTAACGGCGGCTACCCTCCCTACAACGTCGAACTGGTTGACGAGAACCAATACCGCATTGCGATTGCCGTAGCGGGCTTCGCCGAGCAGGAACTGGACATCACCGCGCACGACAACTTATTGATTGTAAAAGGTGCCCACGCCGGTGAGCAGGTTGCCCGCAACTACCTGTATCAGGGGATTGCCGAGCGCAACTTCGAGCGTAAATTCCAGCTGGCCGAACATATTCAGGTAAAAGGCGCCAATCTGGAAAATGGGCTGCTGTACGTCGATCTCGAACGTATCGTGCCGGAAGCGATGAAGCCGCGTCGGATTGAAATCAAGTAAACCCACATCACGTTATTTGCACGAATCGCGCATTGCCTGAAACGGCAGCGCGGTGAATGAACGTTTCGTCTGCCGAATGGGGACGACGCCAGCTATAGAACTGTGGCTGGCATAGGGTATGCCCGTATGGGCACCATTAATCTCGCTTCTTAGAAGGAGTCATATTATGCGTAACTACGATTTATCACCTTTACTGCGTCAGTGGATCGGTTTTGACAAATTAGCCAGCTCAATGCAGGGCAGCCAGGAACCGATTGATTTTCCTCCGTACAATATCGAGAAGAAAGACGACAACCACTATCGCATCACGCTCGCGCTGGCAGGGTTCCGGCAGAGCGATCTGGATATCGAAGTAGAAGGCCCGCGCCTGACCGTGAAAGGCAGCCCGGCGCCGTCCAAGAAAGCCGTGGAATATCTGCATCAGGGGCTGGTGTTTAAGCCTTTCTCGCTGAGCTTCACGCTGGCCGAGCATCTGCATGTGTCCGAGGCACACTTTGAAAATGGCCTGCTGCATATCGATCTGGTGCGTGACGTGCCGGAAGCCTTGCAGCCTCAGCGCATTGCCATCAATAGTGACCGTCCGGCATTGAACCAGCAGCCTGCTGAAGATGCCTCATAACGCGATATCCGCATTATTTGTTTGATGATTTCCCGCGCTCGTATCATTACGGGCGCGGTTTTGTGTTGCCCGCCACGTTTCCTACCCCGGCATTCTGCCAGAATCAAAATATACTCATCATATATCCGTAATACTTCAAGCTGCAGGTGCGTTGGCTACGTTCACTCACCCGAATCACTTACCTGAGTAAGCTCATCGGGATTCCTTCTCTTGCCGCCTTCCTGCAACTCGAATTATTTGGGGTATAGAGTATAGCGGCAGTGACATTTCCCAATAAAAACGTCCGCAAAGGATACGGGTATGAGTGATATCGCACTTACCGTGAGTATGCTGGCGCTGGTTGCGGTTCTGGGGTTATGGATCGGCAATTGGCGGATTTATGGCGTCGGTTTAGGGATTGGCGGGGTCCTGTTCGGTGGGATCATCGTCGGGCATGTTGCCCATCAGTACCAGATTCAACTGAACGATGACATGTTGCACGTCATCCAGGAGTTCGGGCTGATCCTGTTTGTCTATACCATTGGCATTCAGGTCGGGCCGGGTTTCTTTTCCTCTCTGCGCGTTTCTGGCCTGCGCCTCAATGCGTTTGCGCTGCTGACGGTGTTCCTCGGCTGCGTGGTGACCGTCCTGCTGCACAAACTGCTCAATATCCCTTTGCCCATTATCCTCGGTATTTTCTCCGGTGCGGTGACTAACACGCCGTCGCTGGGTGCGGGTCAACAGATTCTGACCGATCTTGGGTCGAGTACCGTACTGGTCAATCAGATGGGGACGGGCTACGCCATGGCGTATCCGCTGGGGATCTGCGGCATTTTGCTGGTGATGTGGCTGATGCGCGTTCTGTTCCGCGTAGCGGTGGAGAACGAGGCAAAGCAGTTTGAAGTCAGCAACGGTCTGCATCACGAGCAACTGCACACGATGAATGTGTCGGTGACGAATAGCAATCTGCAAGGATTGGCGATTCAAGCTGTGCCGATTCTAAACCGCGACACCATCGTCTGCTCCCGCCTGAAACGCGGTGATGAACTGATGGTGCCGTCGCCGCAGACGCTGATCCAACTGGGCGATTATCTGCATCTGGTTGGTGCGAAAAACGATCTGGAGCAGGCGCGTCTGGTCATCGGCAATGAAGTTGAGGCATCGCTCTCAACGCGCGGCACGGATCTGCACGTTGAACGCGTGGTGGTGACGAATGAGAAGGTGCTGGGACGCAAGATTCGTGAGCTCAATCTGAAGCAAAACTACGATGTTGTGATTTCGCGCCTGAACCGTGCGGGTGTCGAGCTGGTAGCCAGCAGCCAAGCCAGCCTGCAATTTGGCGATATTCTGAATCTGGTCGGGCGAAAAGCGGCGATCGATGCTGTCGCGGATATCGTGGGAAACGCACAGCAAAAACTCCAGCAGGTGCAGATGCTGCCCGTCTTTATCGGCATCGGGCTGGGCGTACTGTTGGGCTCGGTACCGCTGATGATCCCCGGCTTTCCCGTCGCGCTGCGGCTTGGGCTGGCGGGTGGGCCGCTGGTGGTAGCGCTGGTACTGGGGCGCATCGGCGGGATCGGTAAACTTCACTGGTTTATGCCGCCCAGTGCAAATCTGGCGCTGCGTGAACTCGGTATCGTGCTGTTCTTATCGGTGGTGGGACTGAAATCCGGCGGCGACTTCGTCGATACGTTATTGAACGGCGACGGCGTGTGGTGGATTGGCTACGGTGCGCTGATTACCATTGTGCCACTGCTGCTGGTCGGCATACTGGCGCGAACGCTGGGTAAGATGAACTATCTGACGCTGTGCGGCATGTTGGCGGGCTCCATGACCGATCCACCTGCGCTGGCGTTTGCCAATGGGCTACACCCGACCAGCGGTGCGGCGGCGCTGTCTTATGCGACGGTTTATCCGTTGGCGATGTTTCTGCGCATTATGTCGCCGCAGCTGTTAGCCGTACTTTTTCTTGCCCTCTAAATGTTATCAGCTGGATAAAAAATAATATTTTTTCGTCGAATAATGGCGATTTATTTCTTTATTTTTTAATAGAGGAATACCTGAGTGAATAAATAAGGAATAGATAACTGACTGTCTGGAAAAGAATTATATTACCACTGTTAGGTATAAGGTTTTTTTATCATTGCATTGTCGTTAACTTCGTTAATTTTATGTTCTTTAAATGTCAATTATTATTGAATTTCAAGGGTTTTTTATCAGGAAATTAAAACAATGATAGTTTCTTAAATAAATTAATGAACCATTTTAGTAACTAAAGTTACGCTATTTTATAGGCGCATTATAATACTATCTCTTCATTATCACTTGATTTGACAAGACGAGAGAAGCACCCAGAACCCTTGTTTTCTCGTCTTTTTTTTCCGCAGATGATTCCTGTTGCGTTGTTTTCAGCAGGGTGACGAAGGAAGAATAACGAAATACCCACTCCTCCGCACGGGACATCCGTCGTGAATATCTCCTGAATAATTTGAGCGTGACTCGAAGTATGACGGGGAATACAGAATCCGTTTTAATGAAGAGTGGTGTTCTTATGTCTGCGAATAACAGCAGGTTGATAAAGCTTCTAGTTATCCTTTGTATCGCCGGTGGCTTATGGTTATTGCCGGTTCCTGATGGGGTTAAACCCGATGCCTGGCATCTGATGGCGATTTTCATTGCCACCGTTGTCGGTCTGATTCTCTCTCCTTACCCGCTTGGCGCGATGGCGATGTTCAGCCTGACCTCGGTCGCCATATTAGGCTTATTACCCATTAAAGATGTGCTGACGGGCTTTAGCGATCCCACCATTTGGATGATCGCCTGTGCCTTCTTTATATCTCGCGGCTTTATCAAAACTGGCTTTGGCCGACGCATTGGTCTGCTGTTCATCAGCAAGCTGGGGAATAGCTCACTCGGTCTGGCGTATGGTCTGGTGTTTACCGACCTGATGTTCGCTCCGGCCATGCCTTCCACGTCTGCACGCTGCGGCGGGATCATCACTCCGCTGTTCCGGTCAATTGCCGAAGCCTATGACTCCACGCCGGAAAAAGGCACGCAGCGTCGCATTGGTGCGTTTCTGGTGCAGTCCATTTTCCAGTGTAACGCCGTGACTTCCGCGATGTTTATGACCTCCATGGCGGGTAACCCGATGGTGGCGAAGCTGGCTTCCCAGTTTGGTATTCAGATCAGTTGGACGGATTGGGCGTTGGCGACACTGCTGCCGGGCTTCCTGTCTTTGGCGCTGATTCCTTATCTGATCTACCGTTTCTATCCGCCTGAACTGAAGAAAACCTCAGAAATGCGTGCGATCGCCGTCGAAAGACTGCGTGACATGGGAAAAATGACCCGCGACGAGTGGGTGGTACTGGGTGTGTTCCTGGGTCTGGTGACCTTCTGGGTGCTGGGTTCCACGCTGAATATCGATGCAACGCTGACCGCGCTGGCGGGCCTGAGCGTGCTGTTGCTCAGCCGTGCGCTGACTTGGGACGATGTCGTCAGCGAGAAAGAAGCCTGGCACACCGTGGTGTGGTTTGCCGTACTGATGACGCTGGCTGGCCAGCTCAACAAGATGGGCCTGATTGCCTGGCTGGGCGGATTGGCCGGTAATGCGGTGAGTGGGATGCACTGGCTGCCAATGCTGGGTCTGCTGCTGCTGGTGTACTACTACAGCCACTACCTGATGGCGAGTGCGATTGCCCACATCAGCGCCATGTATGCAATTTTTGTCTCTATCGCGCTCGCAGCCGGTGCGCCGCCGATGCTGACCGTACTGGTATTCGGTATCTTCAGTAACCTGTTTATGTCCACGACTCACTACTCCAGTGGCCCGGCACCAATTTTGTTCGGCACTGGCTACGTGCCGCTGGGAACCTGGTGGAAGATCGGTTTCCTGGTCAGTCTGGTCATCATCCCTATCTGGCTGGGTGTGGGCGGAATGTGGTGGAAACTGCTCGGTTTCTGGTAAACACAGGTACTGCTGGCTTTCCTGATGCGAAACATTCCTGACACAAAAAATGTACCGCAACGTTAAGCCAAATTTCCTTTCTTCAAGCCTACGCCCTGTCCTTGTGACGGGGCGTATGCATCACGGCACGCGAAACGCGACGAAACAGTATAAGATAACGGTGTGATGATGGTGGTTTCGGAGAGTGACATGGGCAAGAAAAAGGCACCGCTAAAGCTGGGAACATCGGTGTTTCTGATGGTGTCGGTTGTGCTTGGCGCGGTGTTGCTGGTGGTCTATTCCTTGCTGTTTTTTCGTATTAATCAGCTTTCAGAAGATCATTTGCGAGAAAAAGCCTTCGCCATTGCTCGCACATTTGCAGCTTCTCCCGTGGTTATTGATGAACTTAAAGGGATTGGTCGGCCTGAGGAAGTGCAGGCGGCTGCGGAGACGATTCGTCAGCGTAATCAGCTGCTCTTCGTTACCGTCACGGACATGGATACGGTGCGCCATAGCCACCCTGAACCGGAAAGAATTGGTGAGCATTTTGCCGGTCGGGATATCTACCCGGCGCTGCTGGGCATGGAAAATACCGCCATCAACCGGGGGACGCTCGATCCCGCGCTGCGGGTCTTTACGCCGGTTTTCGACAGCAACCATAAGCAGGTTGGCGTCGTCGCGCTGGGGATTGCCTTAACCAGCGTGCAGAAGGTGATCAGCGATAACCGCTGGATGATTCCCTGGACGCTATTGGCGGGGGCGCTGGTCGGCTGGCTGGGCACGCTGATTCTGGTGAAGGTGCTCAAGCGCATTATGCTGGGATTCGAGCCGTTTGAGATCTCGAACCTGTTTGAACAGCGTAACGCGATGCTCAAACACATCAAAGAAGGCGTTATCGCGGTCGATCAGCATGGCCGAATTACGGTCATCAATGATGAGGCGAGACGGCTTTTCCGGCAGAATAAGCCGCAGGGCAGTGAAACGCCGGCCCCGAAGTCAACTGAACGCGTCAGCGACCAGTGGCTTGAACATTTGCACCTGAAACAGGTACTGGAGAGCGGTACGCCGCGGCGTGATGAAGAGATTAACTTTAACGGTCACCTGCTGCTGACTAACACCGTTCCGGTTTTTGTGAAGGGCGATATTATCGGCGCGATTGCGACATTCCGTGATAAAACGGAGATCAGCCAGTTGCTGCAACGGTTGAGTGGGATGTCCTACTATGCGGATGCGCTGCGTGCGCAGTCGCACGAGTTTATGAACAAGCTGCACGTTATCCTGGGGATGCTGCACTTAAAATATTACTCGCAGCTGGAAGATTATATCCTGAAGACCGCCAATAATTATCAGGCGGAAATTGGTTCGATTATTCGTAAAGTGAAATCGCCAGTGATTGCTGGCTTCCTGTTGGGTAAAATCAACCGCGCGCGCGATCTCGGCATTACGCTCTCCATCAGCGAGGAGAGTCTGCTGCCGGATACCGATGATGTCGATGCCACGAATGAATTGATTACCGTGTTGGGTAATCTGATTGAGAATGCGATGGACGCGATTGATCGGCAGGAAAACTGCGAAATCAGCGTGAGCTTCCATCATCAGAATGGTCGCCTTCACTGTACCGTGGGGGATGACGGCCCCGGTATTTTGCCGGAGAGTCAGGCGCGCATTTATGAACAGGGATTCTCTACCAAAGGCAGCGGGCGCGGTATCGGCCTGTACCTGACCAAGCAGAGTCTGGAGAAGATTGGCGGCACTATCGAGTTTGAATCAGAACCTGAGGTGTACACCCAGTTTTTCGTTACTATTCCTTATCAAGCAAGGCTGTTTGACCATGATTAATGTACTGATTGTTGATGACGATGCCATGGTTGCAGAGCTTAACAAATCTTATCTGAACCAGGTTTCTGGATTTAGCTGCTATGCGACCGTCCCCACATTGCAGCAGGCGCGAAACCTGCTGATGCAACCTGACTCGGAAATCGATTTGGTACTGCTGGATATTTATATGCAGCAGGATAATGGACTAGATCTACTGCCGACTATCCGTGAATTCAGTGAAAAGACGGACGTCATCATCATCTCTTCTGCCAGCGATGTGTACACCATCAAGAAAGCGCTGCATTACGGCGTGGTGGACTATCTGATTAAGCCTTTCCAGTTCTCGCGTTTCGAACAGGCGCTGACCGCCTATCGCGAAGAGGCGAACTTGTTCAAGCACCGCGATTTTGTTGGGCAGTCGGATATTGATAACCTGATTCGTCGTACCAGCAGTAGCACGGTTAGCGAACGTAAGAAATTGCCGAAAGGGCTGACCAGCCTGACGCTGCGTACTGTCTGCGAGTGGATTGAAGGCAATCAGGGTATCGAGTTCTCTACCGAAATGCTGGCGAACGCGATTGGCATCTCCCGCGTCTCCTGCCGTAAGTACCTGATCTATCTGTCTGATACCGGCATCCTGACCACCAATATTCTGTACGGCTCTACCGGCCGACCGGTGTATCTGTATCGTCTGCTGCCAGAAAAGCAGGACTCGCTGCGCCAGTATTGTGAATAAAAGGCTGCGAATAAATAGCGGTAAATAAATAGCGCTGAATAAGGCAAGCAGAAACAGAGACGAGGCGGGAGCGATCCCGCCTTGTGCTATCTCCATTCAGTGATGATGAAACCAAATGGAACTGGTTTAGTGGAACACAATAAATTTATGCAGTACGGCCGCGGGTTAGGGCTGTGGCGGAACCCACGGGAAAATATTAAGCCTGAACCAGAAAATTATTTCAGGGATGACCCGATTTACCTTACATCCTCAAAAGGGAAATGGGTTAATCAGATTCAAGAGTGCAAAAAAGAGAATAACCCATTAGAGAACGGTGTATTTATCTGGACAGAAATTAAGGGTACAGGTCACGCCTTTGTCTCTGTGCATGAGGGTAATAATGCTTCTGTTTTTACCTACGGCCGCTTTGGTAGACGGTCTGGTGTTGTCGGGGCTGTCGGTGATGGCATCTTAAATTTTTTGCAGTTTGAAGATGCCAGAACATATTACCGAGAAGAGCTGTACCAAACAGAAGCTAAGGTTTTTCTCATTACAGATGCGGACCCTGCAATTGCAAGAATGTATTTTGAAAAGTTGTGGCGTTCAGGCGGCAATGTGAAAGAAACAATCAAGATGGGAGAAAGCACTAAAAGAAACGGTCGTACAGTCGATCAATATGATGTGACAGGAGTTAACTGTACAACTCATACAAAAAAAGGCGTGAAGATAGCGGGATCTCAGATATTTGAGGGAGGATATACCACTCACTCTCAGATACGGATTAATTACGAAGAAGATTTTGCCGTGCCGGTATCGCTACAGCGGTATTTAGAAAGAAAAAGCGGTGAGTCATCCATGCTTGTTGTTGATATGACGAGTGAGTTTAGAAAGCAGTACCCGAATACGGATAACTACACACCGATAAGGGAAGATACCACTTTAAGAGTCGTGTCCGAGGTTGTTTCCGGTATAGGTAAAATATCACCTTACTCTGGTGGTACTGCCGGTGGGTTATTAGAAGGGATGCATGATGTTAACAAGTGAATGTAAGACTGTTATGCGCTGGGTAGGAATAACATTAGTAATTTTTGCATATTATCTGTGGATCTTTCTTGCTATTTTTCCGTTAGATGACAAGAGTCCCATGCTACAAGAGAAGGTGGTTACTATCGAATATCATGAGGCTGTTATAGAAAATATTTACAAGGCCACAGATAATGTTCTTGAGGTTGCTTTAATTGGTTTTCCTGTGTGTATGACTCTGATTCTGATCATTTTCAAGAAGGTCAGGTAGTTGCGGTAAGCCAAACAGTTACCAATGGCTGCTGCCTGTGGCGTTTTTGCGGGTTGGATTCAAGTCGGCAGTGATCGGAATAGGAACTGCGGTCGGACCGAACAGGGTTGTGTGTGCAATAAGGTTTCCCCTTATTCTGGTGGTACTGTCGGTGGGTTATTAGAAGGGATGCACGATGTTAACAAGTAAATGCAAGACTTTTATTCGATGGTTCAGTATTTTCCTTGTCTCTTTTTTTTATTTGATAAGCATTGCTCTTTTTTCTTTTGGACATGTTCAAGATAAGGAAAGAATGGTTTTTTTATCTGATAAAACAGTGTCAGTTGAATACCATTTTGCGATATTAGCTGATATGCGAGAGTCTATGGATTCCATGTATTCGGCTGTATTAATTGGTTTCCCCATCTGTATGCTCCTGATTCTGATCATTTTCAAAAAGGTTAGATAGTTGCGGTAAGCAAACGGAACTGAGTGTCATGCGTGGGATGAGATAAACGAGGCGGGAGCGATCCCGCCTTGTGCTATTTGTACCGAAACTAAAACGGTAAACGCTTACTTGATCTCGATTAGCGTTCCCTGACGGCGAGAAATGGAGCCATCCGGTAATACGATGTTGGTATAAGACACGCCGTTTTTGAAGTCGTCCACGTGTACCACGTGTTGCCCTGCGCGACGCGACCAGTAGATCATATAGACTCCATCACCGACTTTCGTGGTCGTAATTGCAACATCGGCCTTGTTTTTTCCATCTGGGGAAGTGAATGTCATTTCAGTTGGTGATTTGAAATCCAGACGGAATTTCTGATCGCCGAAATCGACGTTATAGGACTTGCCGGTAGCGATGAATTCCGACGCGGTTGCCAGCGGAACGGCATGAGGATCGGTCTGTTGCGCCGAAATTGTTGCGCTAGTGACCAGCAGACCGCTCAGCAATAAAACAGAAAGTGCTTTTTTCATTTTTAGTGACGCCCTTGGGAAGGTTAGGGGGATTTTTCGTAATCAGTCTTTGAAACGGCGTGTAATGTCTGCAACACGCTTGCCGTAGTGCTTCGCGGTATCCAGATCGCCGGAGGGGATCGCCTCTGCGTCTGCGTCTGATGGCGATTGTGCAAGAAGGCCGACGGAGCCGCCGAGGTTGTTGATATCGTTTCGCGTCGCGGCAAGGGTATTCGATGGTGCAAGCCCCAGGCTGACCCAAATCCCCCCATGCTGAGAGGCAAGGGTTTGCAGATAAATCAGTGTGACTTGCTTATCGCCATTCAGGCTGGCGCTATTGGTGAAACCGCCAAAAATCTTGTCCTGCCATGCGCGTGTAAACCACGCTTTGGAAGTCGCATCAGCGAATTTCTTGAATTGCCAGGGAACGGAACCCATGTAGGTCGGCGCACCGAAAATGATGGCATCTGCGTTATTTAGCGTTTCCCACCCTTGCTCATCGACATGGCCATCAGCATCAATAGCAACGAGTATTGCATCAGCGCCTTCAGCGACCACTTCTGCGATACGTTTGGTATGCCCGTATCCCGAGAAGTAAACAACAGCAACGTTCGTCATGGTGTTTCCTTGTTCATGTTAGGATTTAACGGGAACAAGGTATATATTATAAACCAACATAACAAGAAGTTACCTAAAGCCCACTAAGTTAACTTGAGTATACTATGGTTAAAAATTCAGCGATTGAGCAAAGGGAAACTGACGCAGGTGAACTGCGTTATAGCGTTTATTTACAAGGCTGTCCGGCGAGAATGGTGCTTGAGCGTTTGGCTGACAAATGGGCGTTACTCATTATCGGCCTGCTGAGAACAGGGCCGCTACGGTTTAATCAACTACGGCGGGAAATCGAAGGGGTATCACAGAAGGCGTTGAGTCAAACGCTGAAGAAACTTGAACGAGACGGGATACTTTCGCGGAAGGCGTTTCCGACGGTGCCGGTTACGGTGGAATATGCGTTGACCCCGTTGGGTAAAACGCTGTCAGAAGCCGTTGAACCGTTAGCCAGATGGGCTGAAGAAAATATCGAAGACGTGCTATCGGCGCAGTCGCAGTATGATCAATAAGGTTTCCCCCTTGATTGGAGGAAACCTTGATACTGATAGTGAAATCAGGCAACCCAGCCCAGCAGCAGCGTTGCCGCGATGACGGTAGATGCGCCGCCGATACGGGTAGCGATCTGTGCGAATGGCATCAGAGACATACGGTTAGAAGCAGACAGAATAGCCACGTCACCCGTACCGCCCAGCCCGCTGTGGCACGTGGTTACGATGGACGCTTCAATGGGGTACATGTTCAGGTAAGGCGCAATCAGGAAGCTCACCAGTGCCATGGACAGCACCACAGAACCACAGACGATGACATAACCCACAGAGAATACCGCGACGACGCTCTCCAGCGGGATATACAGCATACCTAGCCCGATCATCAGCGGCCACACCAGAGAACTGGATACGAACTTGTAAACGCTGTGCGCGCCAGTTTCCATAATCGCTGGAATCACGCGTCCGTATTTGCAGAAAACGGCGATCAGAATCATCAGTACCGGGCCTGGGATGTGTACCAGTTTCTCAAACAGGCCACCGACGATGAAGAAGGCGCAAATCATCAACAGTCCGCCGCCCATCAGGTGAAAATCGACTGGCTTTGGTGTGTCGTTGACGGCAAACATCGCGTTGTCTTCATCGCTGCGAACCAGACGGCCTTCGCCGTTCAGATCCTTGCGGCGCATACCCAGACGGGACAGCACGCCAGCACACAGAATCGCGAAGATGTTACCGACAACGGCAGCAGGCGCTAACTGGGCAACATAGACATCCGGGGTTTGTCCCAGAATGGCAGAATAGGCGAGAGACAACGGCAGGATGCCTTCACCGATACCGCCGCCGATGATGGGCACGATGATGAAGAAGAAAGTGTGATAGAAGCTGTAGCCGCACAGTTTACCAACCAGCAAACCGGTTGCCAGCGCGGTTGCGGTACCGATGACCAGCGGGACGAACATGCGCACCATCCCCTGAATCAGGATCTTGCGGTTCATACCCAGAATACTGCCGACCACCAGACAGGCGATGACGAAATACAGGAAGTTCGCCTCTTTCATCAGCAGGTGGACGGTTTTCATGGTGTTGTCGTTGAACAGCTCAAAATACACCATAACGGACGGTACCATCAGGCACAGAATAGCCGGGCCGCCGATATCTTTGAACACGGGAATGTTGCTGCCAATATGTGCCAGTAAAAAACCCATCGTCATGATGACGGCGAAACCGCCAATCATATTTTTAGGTAAATATCCTTCGTAGGCTGCGATAGCGACAATGGCGGCAATCGCCATAAAAAGCGCAACAGGAACGGAGCCGATTTTCTTTTTAAAAAATCCGCCGATAAACGATTCTTGTGTTTCCAGAGCGAGATCGTTCTCACATAAAATATCAGTTTCAATTTTTTTCATTATATTCACCCTGCTAGGACAGTTGGTACAGAAAGAAATGACATACCTGCCGTGTAATCTCGTTGAGATATTGGTAACGCATCGTTATCGACGCATCTTATTGGCTTTTTGCTTGCTGATATCTGTGTGGATATCGAGCCTGCTAATGCCGATGGCGGCGGGATGTTTATTATCAAAAAGCAGAAAAATACGTTTTTTTGTTTTTTATCAGTTAGTAACAAAAAGATAAGGGATGGTTGATATTATTTAACAATGAATCCTGTTGGAGGGTAATCTAGCATGAGGGAATGTTAAAAATAATACGTTAATTACGTATTTGTGAACTTATCAGCAACTCTATTTTAAATAACTTATATTGTTTTTTTGTAATTAAAATAATTTATTGAGGGGATATGGAGGGGTAAAACAGAAGGAGAGGTAACTCACAGAGTGAAAAATACCACTTTATGAGAATAAGTAAATAGCGTGTTTTCATTTTAGTGAAAATATTTATTTAACTAAAATAGCCAATTAATTATTGAGCAATATCATTTTATCCTCGGTAAGAGCCCTGACGATGCCGTGCAGGACAAAATGCGTTCTCGACCCTGCATCAGCCGCCTTTTTATCTATGCTTTATCTAACGGAGATATCCCGCAATGGCTCTCTGGTCACGGTTATCCCACAGATAAAGAACAATGAAGAGCGATTTTGCGGCCCGTCGAAAGAGGAGGAAACCACGTTTTTATGTCGCGCAGAGTTTTTTTATGTAGCGTAGATAGTCATTTGCCTACTTATGGTGCCGTGGAAAATATCAGAATTTCTTATTATCCGTCAGGATTTTCACCTGCTGTTAACGTTTTTAACAAAAAATAGTGCTCAAATCTTGGACATGTAAGACCAGATGACTATAGTTTTTTTAATGGTGATAATTTCTTTATGTCCGCAAGCTATCGGTTTTTATCACTGTTTTTTCCGAAAAAGGCAAAACATCCACCTTTTGTAAGGTGATGAACTTGTATTTTCTCTTTTAAGAAAATGTAAGGAAATTTTGTAAATCCTTACTGCTTATATTGACGTCACCGCCATCTGTTGAGAAATTGAGGGCGTCATAGGGATATAAGGAGGAAAGCAGCGGCTTGTCTGAATGATTCTACGTCTTCATCCAGCATCCGTGAGCGGGTTGTGGCGCGTCAAGATATACGTTGTAGTTATTATGACTATATCCAACAGCGTGGCGGCCATCGGTTTTAGTAGCCCCCCTTTCCTCTTCCTCATTATTTTAGTTTTGCCTTCGGGCGACAGGGTACAGACCACAGTTCGTAAAAATACAGGTCTGGCCAACCATACCCAATTGATTTCGAGATGCAGGACGGACTATCAGCGCTGTTAACCACTGTGCGTTTAACGACAGTATTAACGCGTATGCAGCTTGGAGTATGGCGGGTATAGCACACAACATCATCCACAATGGAGCACAAGTAATGGAAAAATCCCTGGTTAAATCAAGGGTGTTGAAGTTCGGCCTTGGCTTGCTCGCCATGTCCGTCGCTGCAGGCGTTCAGGCAAAAACGCTGGTGTACTGCTCAGAAGGCTCCCCGGAAGGTTTTAACCCACAGCTGTTCACCTCCGGTACCACGTTTGATGCCAGCTCTATTCCTATTTATAACCGCTTGGTGGAATTTAAAGACGGCACCACGGACACCGGTCCGGGTCTGGCTGAAAAATGGGATATTAGCGAAGACGGCAAAACCTATACTTTCCATCTGCGCAAAGGCGTGAAATGGCAAGACAGCAAGGATTTCAAACCTTCTCGTGAATTCAATGCCGATGACGTGATTTTCTCCTTCATGCGTCAGCAGGATGCCAACCATCCGTACCACAAAGTATCTGGCGGCAGCTATGAATACTATCAGGGTATGGGGATGCCAGAGCTGGTCAGCAAAATCGAAAAAGTTGACGACTACACTGTCCGCTTTGTGCTGAACCGCCCTGAAGCGCCGTTCCTGGCAAACCTGGCGATGGACTTCGCTTCCATCATGTCAGCGGAATACGCTGATAACATGCTGAAAGCCGGTACGCCAGAGAAGATTGACCTGAACCCAATCGGTACAGGCCCGTTCCAGTTACAGCAGTACCAGAAAGACTCCCGTATCCTGTACAAAGCCTTTGAAGGCTTCTGGGGTACCAAGCCGGGCGTTGACCGTCTGGTCTTCTCCATCACGCCAGATGCGTCTGTGCGTTATGCCAAGCTGCAAAAAGACGAATGCCAGATCATGCCGTATCCAAACCCGGCCGATCTTGCTCGCATGAAAGAAGACAAAAACATCACGTTGATGGAGCAGCCTGGCCTGAATGTCGGCTACCTGTCTTACAACGTTGAGAAAAAACCGCTGGATAACGTCAAGATTCGCCAGGCGCTGAACTATGCGGTGAACAAGTCTGCCATCATCGATGCGGTCTATCAGGGTGCCGGCCAGGCCGCAACCAACCTGATCCCGCCGACCATGTGGGGCTACAACAACGACGTTAAAGACTACAGCTACGATCCTGAGAAAGCGAAAGCGCTGCTGAAAGAAGCGGGTATGGCTGACGGTTTCTCTATCGACCTGTGGGCAATGCCGGTACAGCGTCCGTACAACCCGAACGCCCGTCGTATGGCGGAAATGATTCAGTCCGACTGGGCGAAAGTTGGTGTGAAAGCCAAGATCGTCACCTACGAGTGGGGCGAGTATCTGAAGCGTGCGAAAGACGGTGAGCACCAGACCGTACTGATGGGCTGGACTGGCGACAATGGGGATCCAGATAACTTCTTCGCTACCCTGTTCAGCTGTGACGCCGCCAAAAATGGCTCCAACTACTCCAAGTGGTGCTACAAGCCGTTTGAAGATTTGATCCAGCCGGCGCGTGCCATTTCCGATCATGAAAAACGTATTGAGCTGTACAAACAAGCGCAGGTTGTGATGCACGATCAGGCTCCGGCGCTGATTGTCGCGCACTCCACCGTGTACGAGCCAGTGCGTAAAAACGTGAAAGGTTATGTGGTTCAGCCACGTGGCGTGCATAGCTTCAACAACGTGACGTTGGATTAAGTCAGCCACTCGTTTTTCACGGACATTAAAAACCCCGACCTTGCGGTTTCTCGTTAGAGGAGCCGTGGAGGCGGGGTTTCTTGCCCGTTAAATTTTATGGTGGGCTTCCTGCCCACCACCCTGTGGGCCGTCGTCCACGACGTTTAAAATCGTTCCTGACGATTTTTTATGCTGTGAGCAATGATAAGCCTGATGGCCAATGGGCCAACGGGCATGAATAGAGAGTTCGGGATATGTTGCAGTTCATACTCCGGCGTTTGGGGTTAGTTATCCCAACGTTTATTGGTATCACCCTATTAACCTTCGCATTCGTGCACATGATTCCGGGCGATCCGGTGATGATCATGGCGGGGGAACGGGGTATCTCCGCCGAGCGCCATGCGCAATTGCTGGCTGAAATGGGGCTGGATAAGCCGCTTTGGCAGCAATACCTCCACTATATTGGCGGTGTGATGCAGGGCGATCTGGGGATCTCCCTCAAGAGTCGTATCCCCGTGTGGGAAGAATTTGTGCCTCGCTTCAAAGCGACGCTGGAACTGGGTATCTGCGCGATGATGTTTGCTATCGCAGTGGGGATTCCGGTTGGTGTGCTGGCTGCGGTCAAACGCGGTTCCATTTTCGATCATACCTCTGTTGGCCTGGCGCTGACGGGCTACTCCATGCCTATCTTCTGGTGGGGCATGATGCTGATTATGCTGGTCTCCGTTCAACTTGACCTTACCCCCGTTTCGGGGCGCATCAGCGACACGATTTTCCTTGATGACAGCATGCCGCTAACCGGCTTTATGCTGATCGATACCCTGTTCTGGGGCGAGGAAGGCGACTTTATCGACGCGGTTGAACACATGATCCTGCCTGCCATCGTGCTGGGCACCATTCCACTGGCGGTGATTGTGCGTATGACGCGCTCTGCGATGCTGGAAGTGCTGGGTGAGGATTACATTCGTACCGCTCGCGCCAAAGGGCTGAGCCGCTTACGTGTGATTGTCGTGCACGCGTTGCGTAATGCGATGCTGCCGGTGGTAACGGTAATTGGTTTACAGGTCGGTACCATGCTGGCCGGGGCGATCCTGACGGAAACCATTTTCTCCTGGCCGGGGCTGGGACGGTGGTTGATCGATGCGTTGCAGCGTCGTGACTATCCGGTGGTTCAGGGCGGCGTACTGCTGGTGGCAACCATGATCATTCTGGTGAACCTGCTGGTAGATGTGCTCTACGGCGTGGTTAACCCACGCATCCGTCACAAGAAATAAGGGGAAGGCTAAGATGACACACGTCACTGAACCTGTTGTAAATAGCGCACCGAAGCCGATGACCCCGCTACAGGAATTCTGGCACTATTTTAAACGTAACAAAGGGGCGGTCGTTGGCATGGTGTATGTCGTGCTGATGCTGATTATCGCCATTGGCGCCAACGTGTTGGCACCGCATGCGCCTGCCGAGCAGTTCCGCGATGCGCTGCTTCGTCCGCCGGTCTGGCAAGAGGGCGGAAGCTGGCAGTTTATTCTGGGAACGGATGACGTCGGGCGTGATGTTCTGTCCCGTCTGATGTATGGCGCGCGTCTCTCGCTGCTGGTTGGCTGTCTGGTCGTCGCGCTGTCGCTGGTGTTAGGCGTGATCTTCGGCCTGCTGGCCGGATATTTCGGCGGTGTGGTCGATGCGCTCATCATGCGTATCGTCGATATCATGCTGGCGCTGCCGAGCCTGCTGCTGGCGCTGGTGTTGGTGGCCGTCTTCGGACCTTCGATTGTGAATGCCTCGCTGGCGCTGACCTTCGTGGCATTGCCGCACTATGTCCGTTTGACCCGCGCGGCGGTGCTGGTGGAAGTCAATCGCGACTACGTCACGGCTTCACGCGTGGCGGGAGCCAGTTCGGCGCGCCAGATGTTCGTCAACATTCTTCCGAACTGCCTAGCACCGTTGATTGTGCAGGCTTCTCTCGGCTTTTCTAACGCCATTCTTGATATGGCTGCTTTGGGTTTCCTCGGTATGGGCGCACAGCCGCCAACGCCAGAGTGGGGCACCATGCTGTCGGACGTTTTGCAGTTTGCGCAAAGCGCCTGGTGGGTGGTGACGTTCCCCGGTCTGGCAATCTTACTGACGGTATTGGCGTTTAACCTGATGGGGGACGGCTTGCGTGACGCTCTCGACCCCAAACTCAAGCAGTAGTAGAGGTAGAGAGATGGCGTTGCTCAATGTAGATAAACTGTCGGTTCACTTTGGTGATGAGGATCTGCCGTTTCGTGCGGTCGATCGTATCAGCTACCAGGTTGAACAAGGTCAGGTCGTCGGTATCGTCGGTGAATCTGGCTCCGGTAAGTCCGTCAGCTCGCTGGCGATTATGGGGCTGATTGATTACCCCGGCAAAGTGATGGCCGACAAGCTGGAATTTAACCAGCGTGATTTAACAAAAATTTCTGAGAAAGAACGGCGTAATCTGGTGGGTTCTGAAGTCGCGATGATTTTCCAGGACCCGATGACCAGCCTGAACCCGTGCTACACCGTGGGCTACCAGATCATGGAAGCCATCAAGGTGCATCAGGGCGGTAACCGCAAAACCCGTCGTCAGCGCGCGATTGACCTGCTGACGCTGGTCGGAATTCCCGATCCGGGTTCGCGTCTTGATGTGTATCCGCACCAGCTTTCCGGCGGGATGAGCCAGCGCGTGATGATCGCGATGGCGATTGCCTGTCGGCCGAAGCTGCTGATTGCCGATGAACCGACCACTGCGCTGGACGTGACTATTCAGGCGCAAATCATCGAACTGCTGCTCGAATTGCAGCAGCGCGAGAACATGGCGCTGATCCTGATTACCCACGATTTGGCGCTGGTGGCCGAAGCGGCACACCACATCATCGTGATGTATGCCGGTCAGGTCGTGGAATCAGGCAAAGCGGCGGATATTTTCAGCGCGCCCCGTCATCCGTATACCCAGGCGTTGCTACGTGCGCTGCCGGAGTTTGCGGCGGATAAATCCCGACTGGCATCGTTGCCGGGTGTGGTGCCGGGTAAATATGATCGCCCGAACGGCTGTCTGTTAAACCCGCGTTGCCCCTATGCGCAAGACCGCTGCCGTCAGGAAGAACCTGCACTGCGCGATATTCCTGGTCGTCAGGTGAAATGTCATACACCGCTGGATGATGCGGGGAGGCCAACCCTATGAGTGAACTGAACGCACCATCGCAGCCGTATTTGCTGCATGCGATTGATTTGAAAAAACACTATCCGGTGAAAAAGGGCTTTTTCGCGCCAGAGCGGATGGTGAAAGCGCTGGACGGCGTTTCCTTTACGCTGGAACGCGGTAAAACGCTGGCGGTGGTCGGAGAGTCCGGCTGTGGAAAATCCACGCTGGGCCGCCTGCTGACGATGATCGAAACCCCGTCTGATGGCGAGCTGTACTATCAGGGGCAGGATCTGCTGAAGCACGATCCTGAAGCGCAGAAGCTGCGTCGGCAGAAGATCCAGATCGTTTTCCAGAATCCGTACGGATCGCTCAATCCGCGTAAGAAAGTCGGCCAGATCCTGGAAGAACCGCTGCTGATCAACACGGAACTGTCAAAAGTTGAACGCCGTGAAAAAGCGTTGGCGATGATGGCAAAAGTGGGGCTGAAAACGGAGCACTATGACCGCTACCCGCATATGTTTTCTGGCGGTCAGCGTCAGCGTATCGCTATCGCCCGTGGGCTGATGTTGGACCCAGACGTGGTGATTGCCGATGAACCGGTTTCGGCGCTAGATGTGTCGGTTCGCGCACAGGTGCTGAACCTGATGATGGATTTGCAGCAGGATTTGGGGCTGTCTTACGTTTTCATCTCGCACGATCTGTCCGTTGTCGAACATATCGCCGATGAAGTGATGGTGATGTATCTGGGCCGCTGTGTGGAGAAGGGCAGTAAAGATGCCATTTTCAACAACCCACGCCACCCGTATACGCAGGCGTTACTTTCCGCGACGCCGCGCCTGAACCCAGATTTACGCCGCGAACGCATCAAGCTGACGGGTGAACTGCCCAGCCCGCTGAATCCGCCGCCGGGTTGCGCGTTTAATGCCCGCTGCCAGCGCTGCTTCAGCACCTGCACACAGTTCCAGCCACAGCTGAAAACCTACGGCGAACAGCAGGTCGCTTGCTTCGCTGTCGATCAGGATGAGCAGGGCACCGCAGTCGCCTAGTTTGCCTTCAACGCACCCACACCGCTTTGCCGCGGTGTGGGGCGTAGGTTTTTTGGCTGTATCTGCCCGCGATCGCTTAAGTGTTCCGCTAAATTTAACCTGACTTCAGCTATTAGCCTTAAAGGCCGCTGGCTGGAAGAGTCGGGGTTTATGACCGGGATGGTGATAATGGTGATGGTCGAGCGCGGAAGGAACGTGAGTGAGACGGAGATTAATTTCTGACGTCGCGCATGACGGAATAAATAGCAGATAAAATAAAGCCGGAAGGATCGTGGAGTATCGCTTCCGGATTATTAAGCTATTTAGTACTATATACAAAACTTTTTAAGTCAGACGTCCAGTTTTCATTTTTCTCATCAAGATATAGCCGGACATTATCTTTCTTTCTTCTTACATAAAGAATATCTGATATTTTGTAAGTTCGTCGTCCTAATTCATCAAATAAACAAAAAACCAGAGTATCTCTATTCAAGGTTCTTTCGTTTAACATATCCCATTCTATTTCATCGTCAAAAACAGTGAATATGTCATTGCTATTCAATATAGTCCACCCTGAGCGCTCTAGCATATCCTTTATTTCAAACATTTTTTCTTTAATTTTCAAAGTACCTCCCAAAATCCTGTAGGTGGTGAAATCCCATTGTCCTTTAAGCTTTTCATAATGTCATCTTGAGTCATAGGAGCACCACCTTTCTTCCATGTATCAATAGAAAGAATCTTATTATTTTTATCAGTAATTGTCACACTGTAATCATTATCACCTAATTTCCTAACATAATATTTAGCATCTGGATGTTTACCTCCACCTTTTAATAAACTTCCGTGAGAAACGTTCTTTTTCCCTCTTTCTAAATATTTCTTTGGAGATAAATCAGAGTGGCGTCGAGCATGATCCTTTAGACCTGAGTCTCCTTCTTTGAAGGTTCGTCGACTTTTCCACTCACAACCAGCCAACCCAAAGGGATCAACCCAACAAACAGGGTTATGAACATATCCATAGTTACTCTCCCCACCCATCACCCCTATCGGGTCAGGCGAGACGTAGCATCGTAGTACTGAAAACGGTTATACCATAACCGGCCGCCTGTCTGCGCACCAACCGCCCGGCTTGGGTATTGCTGCGGGTTGTGTTTTGGCAGGTAGGCTACCGCCTGCTATGACATAGCCAATTTGTAGTTTCTTATAATATCAGTGGGTTGAATTGATTACATTAGTGGTTGTGGTATCAAGCCATACGGCGGGATACGCACCACAAAACAGCAGGCCCAATCCGCCATCAGTCACCAACCTTGAAGGCTGCTTGCTGGAGGAGTCGGGTTTATGACCGAGATGCCGATCATGGTGACGGTTGAGTGGGGGAGATTGATGATTGGGACGGAGATTAACCTCTCACACTATACGTAATAAATGACGAAAAAATAAAGCCGGAAGGATTATTGCTATCGCTTCCGGATTTTTTATTAATCACCGCTAACGGAATTATAACTGGGTTTTTCTTTTTTTATATTTACATATAAATCTTTATCTTCCACCTTCCACCAATATTCATTATATGATGAAGGATTTTTATATTCATAAATTGTAACAACACCAAGCAACCCGCATGGAGTTTCAGCCATAAAATCCCAGCCATTTCTCTCAGCGCAAAACATATCGAGATCTTCGTCATACCATATAGAAAAACCTTTTTTATCAAGAATGTTTAACGCTGTGTTATATACATTACTATATTCTGACAAAGTAGGCATATATACTCCATATTTGTATTAATAAAAGATTAGTTAATTATATTTATTGCATCAAAAGGTATTTCACCTTTAAATAAAACTTCCAATGCTCGTTTAGCATTCCGTCTATCAATTAAGTTCCCACCTCGTTCTACTGCTTGCAATACGTTATTATGGTCAATAAATTTAGCTCCGCCTTGGATCGCTTTTTTCACATCAATTTCTATCAAACCATTACCACTACTGAATCTCTTGGTGGCTTCTTTTGTCATTGCAGCAGATATATGCCCGGTATCACGACCTGCTACATGTTCTAAAATTGAACCACCCGCACCTTTAGGTTGTAACGGGAGTCCTTGCTCTAATCTTGCAAGATCATCAGCTGTAATTTGCCTATAAACTTTATTACAACCAGCCAACCCCAGCGAGTCGATCCACGTATTGGGATTAGGCACATACCCATAGTTACTCTCCCCACCCAACACCCCTATCGGATCAGGCGAGACGTAGCATCCACCCGTCGGGTCATAGTATCGAAAACGGTTATAACATAGCCCGCTTTCGGTGTCACGGTACTGTCCGGCAAAGGCAAGTCCCGGGTCGGCAGTGTCTTCCGTGGAGCGCTGCCGCTGGCCCCAGAGGGTACTTTTTGGTGCCTGCCAGCGCAGGGTGCCGTCGGGTCGGTACAGGGCCTGTGGTTCACCGTTCTGGCTGCTGGTGACAAAATCGGTTTCCCAGCGTCCGTCAGTATTCTGCCGCTGCTGAACCAGCAACTCCCAGCCGTTGTGTACCCAGTGGCGGCGGGCAACGCGTTCACCGTTGCGATAATGCCGCACCTCGGCTATCTGGTCGCCGTCCCATAGATAGCGGATATCGTCCTGTGTCTGCTCGCAGCGTTTGCCGGTGCGCCGCCCGAACGGGTCATAACGGTAGAACCAGCGCTCCCCCGTCGGGGTGTCGACAACCCGGAGCTGGTTACGGCTGTCCCAGCGGTAGTGCCAGACCTGTGGACGGTAACCCGGCTGAACCACCTGTTTACGAATAAGCCGCCCAGCTTTGTCGTACTGGTAGTGGGTGTCGTCGTGCTGAGTCAGCCTGCCCGCCTGCCATTCGGTGAGTCGTGCGGTATCCTGCGGCAGGCCGTTGCGGGTATAGCGGTAGGCTTCGTCGGTTTCGACCGCACGCCCTGAGCCACCGCTCAGGACGGACAGCACGCGTCCGGTGGCGTCCAGACGATAGCCCCGGGTTTCACGGTTATGGCGAACGCCAGCTAGGTTGCCTGCGCCGTCGTACAGGTATTCCCTTGTCTGTGAAGCATGCAGACGACCATCCTGCTGCTGACCGCTCATCTCGCGCGTTAGCCAGCCCATCACGTCATATTCCCGGTGCTGGACGAACGCTCCGCCTGAACGGGAGGATTCTCGCCCGGCGGCATCATGGACAAGGGTCAGCTCCGCGCTGTCCGGTAGCTGAACCTGTTGCAGCTCACCCGCCGCGCTATAGCGGAACGTGCTGGTCAGCGCGTTGGTGTCCTCGTCTTTCCCAGTCAGCGTCCTCGCCACGGTGCGTGCGGTATCGTCAAACTGTCGGGTGAGCAGGGTGCCGTTCAGCCACTCCCGCACCACTCGGTCACGGAGGTCATACTCCAGTTGGACATGGCTGGTTGCGGAGGTGACTTCGACTAACCTGCCTGCGGCGTCATAGCGGTAATGTAGAATATCGTCCGGCGCGGTTTCTTTGATGAGCAACCCGCGTCCGTCATACAGGAAGTGGCGGGTTTCGCCTTCGCCATTGCGGATGGCGATGCAGTGACCGTCTTCGTCATACGTGTAGTGGGTATCGGTCCCCGCCATATCCCGCTCGCGGATGACCCGCGCATCGGTATCCAGCCACCATTGCCAGCGGTTGCCGTCCGGGGCGACAACGGCGACCAACTGCTGGCTCTCTTTGTCGTACTCGTAACGCCAGGTGCGATCTTGTGCATCCGTTCGCGAGGTGAGCAGGTCAAAGGGACCGTAGCTTTGGCGCCACAGCGCGCCGTTGCCGTCCACATAGCTCAGTAGGTTGTTATGCTTGTCGTACTGGCGTTTTTCTTCTTTCTCGTCGGGACGTATCAGTTGCTCCGGCAGTTTCCAGCTCGCACGACGATAGCCCAGCCGATATTGCGCGCCATCTGGCCGCTGCCACTGCACGACTCTGTCCTGCTGGTCATAGCGTAGCTGCTGGGTACGCCCCAGCGCATCGCTGGCACTCAGCAACCGTTGGCGATGATCGTAACGCAGCCGCGCCTGAACCTCGCCCGCCTGATCGCTCACCTGCGTCAGCAAGCCGTGGCGGTTCCAGGTAAATCGTACTTCGCAGGTATCCGGTCCCGTGAGCTTCTCCGGGTTGCCAGCCTCATCGAATGCCCATTGCCAGATGCGCCCCAGCGGGTCGGTGATACCGCATAACCGCTGAGCATCGTCGTAGTCATAGGTCCAGGCATGACCGCTGCCGTCGGTGAAGGTGCTCACCAGTCCGCTGTCGTCCAGATAGGTGAACTCAACCACCCGACCAGCCGGGGAAATCTCACGCAGCAGGTTGCCGTAATCGTCGTAGTTGTAGCGGGTAACGTGCCCTAACGGGGATTTTTCCCAGCTCATCAGGTGCAGATGGTTGAAGCCAAATTCGCTGCGCTGACCTAATCCGTCGATCATGACTACGCGATCGTCGAGATACTCAAAATGCGCCGTCAGGTAGCCGTCGGCACAGGTGGTGTAGACACAGCGGCCTTGATAGTCATATTCGTAGCGCGCCCAGGTCTGGTCGTTGTCATGCCAGCGCGTGAGTCGGTTTTCTTTGTCGTAGTCGTAAAACAGATGATAGGCATGGGCGGCATCGGCCTCGACCAGCCGGCCCTGTTCATCCTGCCGGTATTCAGCCAGCAGGGTTTTCTGCCCGGTATCAATACGCTGTATCTGATGCAGATACTCGCCTCGCCACACCAGCAGCAGCTCGATACCATCACTGTGACGTATCTTGCGCAGATAGCCTTTTGGATCGCGGATCAGGGTAATGCGGTTGTCGTGCGGGTCATGTATCGAAGACAGGAGTAGCCGATCGCCCTGAGGCACATCGAATTCACGCCAGGTGAGGCTTTCTCGGTCCCATAGGCTAAAGCCGCTTGCCCGCCGATACAGAGTAAACGCTGGATAGAGCGGACAAAATACCGACTGCACATCCTGATGGAAGGTGAAATCGATGTCATATCCCTGTGCCAGTGTGATGACGACGTGAGTATTCAGGCCGTCGCGACTGACCTGTGCTGTTTCGCTCCAGGTATCGTACCAGCCGCGTCCTAGCAGCCCGGTATGGGTGGCAGCGGAACGGTAAGTGCGCTCAAAAAGTAGAGGAAGTGTTTGCCCCAGTTCAATATCCTGACGCATCTCGATCACATCCCCGCTGGGAATGTAGACCGGATCTTTCAGGAAGCCGCGAGTCGCTTCCCTAATCCGTGCCAAGCCTTTGCTATTTTTAAAGCCTTTGCTGGCACAGCGAACGGCTCTCCGTAACCCCACCGCCATTCTTAACGCGCCCATGCGCATGCCTTTGAGCACCGCAGTGGGGCCACGCGTAAACAGCTTGCCTAGCCCTTTGAACATGCCCCGACTGGGCGGAACCAGAAACTCAACTGCAATCAGTAGCGCTTTTTCCCACCAGCTGAATTCGTCACTAATCTCCAAACAGGTTTGCTGGCCGGAACCAAAAAAAACGGTTGATGCCCCTTCCTTGATAGTGGCACCACAGACGGTTTTATCGTCGATACGCGCGGCGGGTGAGCCATTGACGTAGACGGTCTCGCTTCCTTGCGCAATGAGCTGGGGCGAGTTGTGCTTGGTGCAGGCTACCGTGTCGACTTCGGCACGGGAAATCGCCTGCTTCTCCGCAAACACCGTACCTGAACCAGAAGAAACGGGCCCAAACGGCGGCGCGCCGCTGTCTACCATCGCGGAAACCTTGCTGGAGACGCTGCTGATTAGCCCCCCGAGCAGGCTGACTGCTCCAAATCCCACTGCCAGTTTGACTGCCCCGACAACCAGCGCCGCCCCCATGCCACCCGTCCCGACAACGGCGACGGCAATGGCTCCAGCGACTGCCGCAGCGGCGGCAAATGCCACCGCCGCCACAACCGCCCCTGCGATCGCTCCAGCCAGCGCGCCGAGAAAGCTTTTGTGCTTGATGGTTTTGCCTGGTGATGTCGGGGCTTTTCCCTGGCCCGGTTGAGGACGACCAGCAGGCGGCGTCGGGCCTTTGCCTGCGTGCATGGCACCGACGCGGGCAACACGGTTCAGAATGTCACTCAGCATGATGACTCCTTTCAGGTGGCAGCTTTAAATGTCTCGACCACCGCTAGCATTGCTGTTTTCTGCTCCGCATTGAGCTCGCCTGCTACGGTTACGGTAAACGTCATCAATAACTCACCGCGTACCTGCATCACGACAACCTGATGCATCGGCCCTTCCGGTGACCGCCAGGTATATTCCAGACCGTGTGCAGGTTGCCCATCCAGCGTCAATGTCCAAACACCGCGCTCTTCATACCCTTTCAGGTGTGCTGCAAACTGGGCCAACGTCTGCTGATAAACCGTCTCGGCCGTCAGACCGAAGTCAATCGGGGTACGGTTAACAACCAGATTGATGGCATCCCCCGGCAGGACAAAAACATGGAGTGATTCATCGCGCCAATCGGCGGGGATAGCCAGCGTCCCTTCATTCATCTGATACATATTCATCCTTAATTCAAATCGATACGGGTGCCGTTCAGCGTCAGGTTATTCCCGACGATCTCAATATCCCCGCTGTGTTTGATTGAGATATAGCCCGCACCCGTACCAATCTGAATGCTGCCATCTTCGGCGTGGATAAAGATATCGTTCGTCACCCTCAGCGTTTCGTTGTCTTCCACGACGGTGCTCCGGTTTTTCTTCACCACTACCGTTTGCTCCCCTTGGATCTCAGTAATCTGATCGGCAATGACGGAGACCGTCTGGTTTTGCTGCACGACGACTGTCTGATCGCGGCCAATGTTTTCGTTGTGATCCACATTCACCGATGTACTGCGGTTATTCAGCACTACGGTGTTCATGTCTTTCTGAGCGTGGATAAACACTTCTTCCTGACCGGCCTGATCCTCAAAGCGCAGTTCGTTGAACCCTGCGCCTTTGTGGGTTGTGGTGCGCAGTGTCGTGCGCGTTTTGTTGGCGGGTAGCGGGTAGGGTGATGGATTGGTGGCATGGAAGGTTCTGCCTGTCACGATGGGCTGATCCGGGTCGCCTTCGAGGAAACTCACAATGACTTCATGGCCGATGCGCGGGATGGCGATCAGGCCGTATTGACCTCCGGCCCAGCCTTGGCTGACGCGAACCCAGCAGGAGCTCTGGTCATCGCTCGCGCCGTAGCGGTCCCACGGGAATTGCAGTTTCACCCGGCCGTACTGGTCGCAATAAATCTCTTCACCCGCCGGGCCGACAACGGTCGCGATCTGCGGGCCGTCTACCATCGGCTTGTACGGCAGGTCGGCGCGCCAGGTAGCACTGGCTTTTACGACCTCGAAGCTGTTGCTGTAGGTGGTCGGCTCGCCGCCGCTTTCTTCTTCCAGCGCCTGCGGTTGCTGCCCGCTGTGGGTGATAGCAACCAATTGCCAGGCGATATTGAGTGCCAGATTGGGGTGTTCAGTTAAGGTAAAACTGCTGCCCGGCATCAGCTCAGCGGCATTGGATTCGCCTGAACCGGTCATCGCACCCGCTCGCAGTGCGTCCAGCCGATAGCCGGTAAAGGCTTTGCCGCTCGGGTCTTGCTTAAAACGACCGGGGTAGTCGAAGTGCTGATAGCTTTCGCGCTGGTGCTCCAACTCACCACTCATCTTGTTGTGCAGCAATCCGTAAGCTGGGGTTTTGAAGCTGTAATCTTTCAGCGCCACCTCGGCAGTTCGCACCGCTTCGGCATAGCGGAAACGGCGTACATACGCTCCTTCACTCAGCCCCTGTGTGGCAAGGTTGAAAAACAGCTCAGGGCCTTTCACCAGTGCGCCGGCATCGTCGGCAAAAACCAGCCGATGTTTGCCTTCCTCAAACTCATGGAAGAAGTACAAGCCTTCCTCGGCGGCCAGTCGGGTAATAAAGGCTAAATCGCTTTCCCGATACTGCACGCAGTATTCCCGCACCGCGTGCTCGTTACGCAATGCAAAGGCGTAGTCGGTGATGCCAGATTCTTCCAGCAGTGCGCCGATAATCGCTTCCGGTTTCTGTTCCTGAAAGATGCGGGCGTTAGTGCGTAGCCCCAAACGCCACAGCGCCGGACGGACTTCTGCCTGATAGCGCGTGCGGCGAAAGCCGGTGTCGCCCTGCGCGAACGCACTGACAATGCCGCTCACGCGTCTTTGGAGTTCGCCTTCGTACCACACCAGGAGTTCACAGGGCTGGTCGAGAACAGCACCAAAATCGATCCCCGGTAAGGGGCTGGCCAGATTCAGCGACAGGGCAAACGGCTGGTTAAGCGCCTCGCTGAGCTGAAAATCCACCACGGAAAAGGTCGATGCAGGTAACGCGCCGACCTTAACGGTGAACTGTAATCCTGTACTGTTTGCCATCCGTCCTCCTGATGCTGTCATCCACACTCAGGCATGGCGTGGGCCATGGCTCAATGCAGAAAACCCGGGCAAGCCCGGGTTAAAGAGGAATTACGCTTCGACCGGCGCACGCCAGTCATCGGAACCAGAAGTTCCTGCAACGGTGTGTTCCCAATCGATTTTGCGGTAGGCCAGCGACACTTCGATCAGCTGGGTGTAGTCCAGCTTCGCCGGATCCTGGCAGTGTGGCATTTGGCAGTTAACGTCAACGATGGTGGCATCGGTCAGTACGGTAGAGAAGAAGTGCTCTTGCTTACCTTCAACCGACGTGCGGTACCATTTCAGGGTGACGGTTGGCAGCATTTCGCCAGACGCCAGGGCGTTGTACATCAGCGGAACGGCTTTGTTCAGCGCGACGGTGAATTTGAACGGCTTGTGTACACGTTGGCCGGACGGCTGACCAGACTGTGGGTCGGTTGGTACGGTGACGATGTGTTTGAATTCCTGAACCAGCATTTCGTCTTCGTGGCCTTCCACATAGATATTGCCGACAGAATCAGAAGTGAAAGCACCCGCGGTGATGTTGCCCTGAGTTTTACCTTCGATGCTGATATAGCATGGAGTTGGCATAGTCTTGCTCCTTGTTGTTAAACGGAATGAGTTGTTGAACGGGGTTAGTTCGCCGTTCACATAGCAATCCATGTGCCAAAATTTATCTATTTGTTTTATAAGTAAATTCACCTAATTCAAATTTTTACTAAGCAAAATTTGAGCAAGAAGTTGCGCAGACCTCGTGAATCGTTTGCAGACATTGCGCAAAAAGTGATTTACACCAGAAAGTGAGCAAGGAATTGCGCAGAATGCGCGGTTATGCTGAAAGTTTTTGTTAGGGATGTGAGATGGCTGTCTTTTTGGAATGGATTAGCTATTGATTGTGGTTAAACCAATGTTATTACCGATTAAGAATGCAAAAATAATTCTGATATTTAATCGTTAGCTGCCTGATTTTATGAACAATAAGAATAGGATGGCAAACACTGGGAGAGCGAATAAAAAGAGGGGAATATCTGATCTTGGCATACTGCAAGTGGGCAGTAAAAACAGTGGGGCGGTGCTTTGCCCCAACCGTATGTCGTTTAATGATGCGTCTATTTTTGTGGCGAATTAGCCTTCCTGCATCGCTTTTTCCACTTCTTCCGCCATAATCGCAATACCACGTTCGATTTTTTCCGGCTCCGGCACATAGTTCATGCGCATGCACTGGTGAGCGTGTGGCCAGTCCTGATCTAAGCCGGGGAAGAAATAGTGACCCGGCACCATGAGGACGCCGCGTTTTTTCAGGCGCAGGTACAGGATTTCCGTCGTGATAGGCAGATCCTTAAACCACAGCCACAGGAAGATCGCGCCTTCCGGCTTATGAATCAGGCACTGCTCGGGCGACAGGTAGCGGCGAATAATCGCGATAGTTTCCGTTACGCGCTGCTGGTAGAACGGGCGTATGACGTCGCTAGATAAGCGCAGCAGATCGCCACGCTGAATCATCTCGTGCGCCAGCGCTGGGCCGACTGCGCCGGGAGACAGGCTAATGATGCCGTTCATGTTACCCATTGCCGAGATCACTTTTTCATCCGCAATCACGATACCGCAGCGCGAGCCGGGCAGGCCCAGCTTGGACAGGCTCATGCACAGGATGATATTCGGGTTCCACAGCGGCGTGGCATCGCTGAAGATGATGCCGGGGAACGGTACGCCATAGGCGTTATCAATCAGCAGGGGAATTTTGTGCTGCTGCGCCAGAATATCCAGACGCATCAGCTCGTCGTCGGTCAGCACGTTACCGGTTGGATTGGTCGGACGGGACACACAGATCAGTCCGATCTCATCGGTAATCGACAGGTGATCGAAATCGACGTGATATTTAAATTGCCCTTCGGGCAGCAGCTCGATCTGCGGACGAACGGAGACGAACATATTGTCGTCCAGCCCCGAATCCGAATAGCCGATATATTCTGGTGCCAGCGGGAACAGCACCTTTTTCAGGCTGCCATCGCTGTGGCGACCAGCAAACAGGTTAAATAAGTAGAAAAACGCACTCTGGCTGCCATTTGTCAGTGCAATGTTCTGTGGTCCAATCTGCCAGCCTAATTCATTACTCAGCAGCTCGGCCAGCGCCTTAAGCAGCGTATCCTTACCTTGCGGCCCGTCATAGTTGCATAGCGCTTCCGTTAATTTCCCTTGTTCCAGCATATCCTGACACAGCTGTTTGAAGTAGCTGTCCATCTCTGGAATATGCGCCGGATTGCCGCCGCCCAGCATGATTGCGCCTGGCGTCCGCAGCCCTTCGTTCAGGTCGTCCATTAATTGGGTGATGCCAGCGTGGCGCGTGAATTTCTTGCCGAAAAGAGAAAAGTTCATAGTTTATTTATCAGTGGTCGTACACAGGTTACCGGCAACCATAGCGCTTGCGCCAATAGGGTGCAATGTGGTCAAAAAACAGACTGGTAATTTTTTATCCCGCATAGCGTTTACTATTTAGAATAACTTGCTGATTTTAACATGAGTGCGGAAATGATTTCAGACAGTCGGATTTATGTTGCTGAAACGATGTCAGCTTTTGCCGATCGATATCTCAATAATTCTGCAATTGTAGATGCCATTCATAGTGAGTTAGTGATGCCAATCGGATAAATAACGCGACAATGCTGAATTTTTCCATCTGGTGATAGCTATCACATTCTGACCGTCAGCTGATTTGTAGTCTTTAGCTCGCATTAGCTAAAACAATTCAGCAGAGAGGGATGGTTAACATGAAAAAATTACTGGCTATAGGCATTACACTGGCGCTGACATCATGGCAATTATCGGCGCAGACGTTTGTGCTGACAGATGCTGAAAGCAGTGTGGAAAAGGGAAATTGGCAAATTGGCAGTGATGCCCTGAAGATAAAAAATCAGCACTTCAGCATCGAGCAAAAAGTCCTGCACGGCGGACGTCAGGAAGGCAGTAAAGTGATCACGATTACCAGTCAGGACGGCCTGAAAATTGCCCTCAGCCCGACGCGAGGGATGAACTTGCTGCATGTGACAGGTAAAAACATCCGTTTAGGGTGGGATTCGCCGGTTGATGAGGTCGTCAACCCGAATACCATCAATCTGGAAAGCCGTAACGGGCTGGGCTGGCTGGAAGGTTTCAATGAGATGATGGTGCGCTGTGGCTTCGAATGGACAGGGCACCCGGTCGTCAGCGATGGCATGATCTATACCCTGCATGGCCGAGCGGGCAACACGCCAGCTTCAAAAGTGGTCGTGGAAGTCAGCGATACAGCGCCGCATACCATTACGGTGCGCGGCCTGCTGAAGGAAAACAGCTTTAAGAAGTCGAATCTGGAAACCTGGACCGAGCTGCGTTACGTCCCCGGTAGCGAGTCGTTTACCGTGCACGATGTGCTGACCAACAAAGCCGACTACGCGCGCGACTATCAGATTATCTACCACAGCAATTTCGGTACGCCAATTCTGGAAGAAGGCGCGCGTTTCATCGCACCGGTAAAAGACATTTCTCCGTTTAATGACCATGCCAAAGCAGGTCTGGCAACCTGGCAAACCTACAAAGGCCCGACAAAAGACTTTGATGAAATGGTGTTCAATATTACGCCGTATAAGGATGCACAGGGTAAAACGCTGGCGGCGCTGGTGAACAAGGCGGGGGATAAGGGCGTGTCGATTGCCTTTGATACCCATCAACTGCCGCTGCTGACGCTGTGGAAAAACACGGACACGGAAAAACAGGGCTACGTCACGGGGATCGAACCCGGCACGAACTACGCCTATCCGGTTACGATTGAACGTGAACAAGGACGTGTCAAAAAGCTACAGCCCGGTCAGAGCACGACATTTGAGCTGACATATAGCTTGTTGAGTAGCGCTGATGCGGTACAGAAAACGGAGCAGAAAGTGAAGGCCATTCAGGGTGACAACAAAACCACGCTGACGGAAAAACCTATCGCCATCGAGTAACGTTATCTATGCCGACCACAGAATCTGGTGGTCGGCTATCTCACGTCATGGTTACGCTTAGTCATTGTCACGTAACGTCATAATTATCTTTTCTTATCCGTTTTTTCATTTTACGCGTACCTTGAGGAAGGTATTTGTTACGTATTTGATCAGGGGATGAGGATGTCGTTGAAAGATGCGCTGCTTGCGCTTTGTGTTGTCGTACTATGGGGCGTGAACTTCGTAGTGATCAAGGTTGGGCTGAATGACATGCCGCCTTTCTTACTGGCAGGACTACGTTTTTCGCTGGTGGCGCTCCCGGCCATTTTCTTTGTTCCTTTCCCACGTATTCCCCTGAAATGGCTGCTCGCCTATGGCATGACGATCAGCTTCGGCCAGTTTGGCTTCCTGTTCCTCGCTATCAAACTGGGTATGCCTGCGGGAATTGCCTCGCTGGTGTTACAGGCTCAGGCCTTTTTTACGCTGCTGGTTGGCGCGGTCTTGCTGTCGGAAAAGCTGCGCTGGAATCACGTTGTCGGGATTCTGGTGGCGGCGCTAGGGATGGTGGTGCTGGCAGAAGGCCGTACCGCGCTGCAAATGTCATCCGGAATGACTGCCACCACGCTGCTACTGACGCTGGCGGCGGCGCTGTCGTGGGCGGTGGGCAACATCATCAATAAAGTGATCATGAGCCAAAACAGCGACGTGCGCATCATGTCGCTGGTGGTGTGGGGAGCGCTGGTGCCTGTCGTGCCGTTTTTCATCAGCTCCTGGCTGTTTGAAGGTCGGGACGTGATTGTCCATAGTTTAACTACCATCCAACTGCCGACGATTTTATCTCTGGTTTATCTGGCATTTGCGGCAACCATCATCGGCTACGGGATTTGGGGAAGCCTGCTGGCGCGCTATGAAACCTGGCGTGTGGCACCCCTGTCGCTGCTGGTGCCGGTGGTTGGGTTGGTCAGCGCGGCCGTTTTTCTTGGCGAATCGCTCTCGCTACTGCAAATCGTGGGCGCAATGCTGATTATGGTCGGCCTGTTGGTGAATGTGTTTGGTGCGCGGCTGCGTTTACGGCTGCGCTCCCAGCCGCTGTAGCACAAGGCCGAACCGCTAAGGATCATGGACGTGCGATAAAACGCACTCAGTGAAATCAATGGAATAAAGGAGTTTTCATGAGAATAAGAAACACAGTATCGGGAAGAACGGTAGCGGGAAAATGGCTGTTGTCATTGAGCGTGACGGCGCTGCTGGTGAGTGGAACCGTGCAGGCAGCATCGGCCCCTGCGGTGGAAGCGAAAAACGGTATGGTGGTCAGCTCGCAGTATCTGGCTTCACAGATTGGCGTCGATATCATGAAAATGGGCGGCAATGCGATTGATGCCGCTGTGGCCGTGGGTTACGCGCAGGCGGTGGTGAACCCCTGTTGTGGCAATATCGGCGGCGGTGGGTTTATGACGCTGCATCTGGCCGATGGGAAAGACACCTTTATCAACTTCCGTGAAACGGCACCGGCGGCGGCCAGCGCCAACATGTACCTGAACGCGGATGGAAGCGTGAAAAAAGACGCGAGCCTATACGGCTATCTGGCCGCTGGCGTGCCTGGAACGGTGCTGGGGCTGGATACCGCGCTGAAAAAATACGGCAAATTGACGCGCGAACAGGTGATGGCACCGGCGATTAAGCTGGCGCGTGAAGGCTTTGAGCTTACACGAGCGGACACCGATATTCTGGACACCACGGTCAAGCGCTTCAAAGCCGATCCTGAAGCGGCGCGTATTTTCCTGCGCCCTGACGGCAGTGCATTGCAGCCCGGTGATAAGCTGGTGCAAACCGATCTGGCGAATACGCTGGCAGCGATTGCCGCTAAAGGGCCGGATGCTTTCTACAAGGGCACGATCCCGCAGACGGTGGAGAAGGCGGCAAAGCAGGGTGGTGGGATTCTGACGGCGGCTGATTTTGCCAATTACCGTATTACCGAAACGGCGCCGGTAACCTGTAACTATCGCGGTTATCAATTTGTCTCTTCGCCGCCACCCAGCTCCGGTGGCGTCACAATGTGTGAAATTCTCAATATTGTCGAAGGTTACGACATTAAATCGACGGGCTTCAATTCGGCAGCCACCGTGCATGTGCTGACGGAAGCGATGCGCCACGCGTACATGGACCGCAACACCTACCTCGGCGACCCGGAATTTGTGAGTAATCCCGTCGAGCGCCTGTTGAGTAAGGACTACGCTGCTGAAATTCGCAAAAAAATCGAACCGGAGAACGCGACGCCATCCCAAAACGTGCAGCCGGGGATTGGCCCGCACGAGCGACCGGAAACGACGCACTACTCCATCGTGGATAATCAGGGCAATGCGGTGTCCACCACGTACACCGTGAACGGGCGTTTTGGTTCGGTGGTGATCGCGCCGGGGACGGGCTTCTTCCTCAATAACGAAATGGATGACTTTACCGTGAAGGTTGGCGAGAAAAACCTGTACGGATTGGTGCAAGGGGAACGTAATTCGATCGCCCCCGGTAAGCGCCCACTTTCGTCCATGAGCCCGTCACTGGTGACGAAAGATGGCAAAGTCTTCATGGTCCTCGGCTCTCCCGGTGGTTCACGCATTATCACCATCACGCTGCAAACGGCGCTGAATATCATCGATCACGGCATGGCACCGCAGGAAGCGGTGGACGCACCGCGCATCCATCATCAGTGGCTGCCGGACGAGGTGTATTACGAACAGCGCGGGCTGTCTGCCGATACGCTGAACCTGCTGAAGCAGCGCGGCTACAAGATGGTGGAACAGACCCCTTGGGGCGCCGCGGAGCTGATTCTGGTCGGCCTACCGGGTGCGGCGGGCGTGACGCCTGCGGATTCGGGTAATGACTCGGCGGTATCCGGCAAAGTGCGTGAAGGTTACCTGTACGGCGCAAATGACATTCGCCGCCCAGCCGGGGCAGCGATAGGGTATTGATTTTACTTTCCTAATAAGTTAGCGGCCCAGAAAGGGCCGCTCTGTCTGCGTTATTCTGATTTTTTATCAACTAATCCTAATAAAGACATATCATAGAGAAGATCTGATTTTTCCTCCTCGGTGATCTCCTCTAACAACTGTTCCAGAGGATGTTCAGCGAGAATTTTTTCTATGATCTCTCTATGATATTTTGCGGATTTTTCTGGCCCTCTTCCTGCAATCATAATTAAAGATAAAACCTCAAGCATTAAATTTTCAATGGGGAAATCATAAGATCCCTCTGCTTGATCATAGGCATAGCTAATCTCTTGAAAGTAAATATTTTCTATTTCTTTCCCTTTGTTTTTAACAAACATCATGTTTCTACAGCAGTCATAATATTTAATTAAAAATGATTCTTTTATTTACTTGTAATCAATACGTTCCATTTTCTAATTCCTTATCCCGGGGGTAAGTCGTACACCATTATTATCCAAAACGTCAACTTTAATTCCAGGGTGTTTTTTCTGAAACTGTTCAATAACACCTAAAAAGCTATCACATACCGATTTTTCAGTGAAGGCAGTGTTATTATTGAGTTTGGTTACTGTCTGGACGAACTCTTTTGATAAATGGCATTTACACCGAATGGTGAACAGGCTTGTAATTTAAATGATATCAATTATTTATAGGTTGATGTCTTTTGATATTCATATTTACCCCCATGATTATGGATTGTTTTTAACTATTAACAAAATCCATGAATTAAACATCATGGATGTTGTCTTAATTACTCTTAATCTCTTATTTTGGACCTTCCCACAGGAGCTTCGACTTCATTTCCTGTGGAACCATTTCAAAAAGAGATGATATAAGTTATTTTTGACCGCTGTAAGCTATTGAAATATCATCGCTACAGTTTTCAATATAATATCTTGCCTGATTGTTTAGAAAGTAAATATCGTGATCTTCAAAATATGGCGTCAAGATCGTGTAAGCTAGGTTATGGACAAGTTCTGCCTCAGATAGCATGAACGATCGGTTCTTCCCTTATGTGACTGTACGTTCCGAATATAAGGGATAGCGAGGAGAAGCATTTTAACGTAGATTTCGTTTTTATTCATTATTTTTATAAATAAGATAACTGCTCTATTGATTAGTGCCTGATTTAAAATCAGGCACTTTATCATTAATATGTTTTTTTGATGTTATTCTTCAGGGAAGAAATAGATATCAAAAGCACATTCCAGATCTAAATCAGCTAATGCTTTCATCTGCTCTGGCCATAGCACAGGACCGCAGTGACCGACTGCCGACCACCATACACAGCTGAGTGTCATCTTAACGCCAGGTATATTTTGTAGTTTTTTTAGACCCTCTTGGCAAGGATCAAGCTTAGCGATAATCCAATCAATATGATCTCTTAGGTCTTTTGAAGAAATGAAGTCTTCGGATGACAGAAACCATCCTGATATTTTTACTTCACGGGTTCGACCTAAACTATTTTTTTTTCTATCACCAATGATATTTTTCTGCGTCGGTTCAATATTGAGGATTGCGCTAACTTCATCAGGGTGCATCTCACCAGGATAAATCAGCAACTTTGCACGACACTCCAAACATGTCTCATAGTTCGGATTTGGCGGTGTGATTCTTGAATTAACAGTGTTCATGGTAAGTAATCCTCAATATTACCAATTATTTTACCCGCTTTATCAATATAGTTTCCATTGTCTAATATTCGCCCATGAAAGTCATGTCGTAAACTGTAATCATCCTTCAATGATTCTAAAGCTCTTCCCCATTCTCTACTGGTCAGGTTTTTGTTAAATTCTTTATTTAAACCATTAGCTGTTCTTGTAGTGATCGTATGTCCTCCGGTTTGTAATACAACGGGCACTCTTCCTGCCGCGCCAACACTTGGTGGAACAGGAAGTGGAAGCCCATTAGCATCCACCCATTTGCCATTCACCAGTCGATTAGTGGTTTCTTTAGCAGATAGTATGCCTGTTTCAGTAAAATATTTGCCAATTAAGGGGCTTACAGCTTTCCCAATACCCCAAGAGAGTATCCCACCTAGCAGCTCTTCAGGTAGTTGGTCGGCCCACAATTTTAGGCCACACCCGTAACTCATATCCCCGCCACAGATATTGGCGCGGTCATAAGCATTTTGCCCCATTTCTTTATAAGAATTAGAGAGATCGAAGCCAATCAACCTGCCGAGCTCATCGTAACCTGATGCTTCGGAAATTCCATAAAGCATGTCATTAACACAAGTGGCATTACCTGCTGCTCGACATCCTTCAAATATCTCTTGGTTCTTTACTGATGTTTGATTCATCTCCTTGCGTACATTACTCTCACAATCGCTACTGCCTTTACATGCAGCGTATTTTTCGGCGAGTGTTTTTGGTTCCTCATGCATAAGGAAGTTATATAGCAGGACACTTTCGGCAGCATTGGCACCACTATTAACACCACTGGCTTTGCCGGTAATAGCGGCTCCCGCCAAAGCACCAATAATTCTGCCAGTAGAGGTTATCTGTATTTCTCTTAAGGCTGGGTCAACGAAAGTGTTGCCTAAACTGATTGCTGCTAGCTCTGCCGCCAGTGCGCCAGCCGCAGCGCCTTTAGCATTGCCCCCTCCGATTTCTGCTGCAACACCTGCAATAACCGCATGGCTGATTACTCGTCTCGGGTCATCCATCGGCAAGCCTAGGACTTCACCCTTATCCCCTATAAACTTCGCCCCTTCAGCGTTAATTTGGCTGCCGATATTACTTAGGAGCGCGGTGGTGAAATTATCTTTGAAGCTACCGCCGTTAATCGCGGTGCCGAGACTGGAGCTGATAACTGACTGTCCGGCGACACGTTGCGCCACCTTACTCCAATCACCGTTGCTGAGCATGGGTAGCTTAGCCTTCGCGGGGTCGATTACGGTTGTGCCGTTAGTGGCCTGACTAAACTGCATGACTTCATCGAAGCCTGCTAATGCGCCGCCGATAACCATTGAGGTAACCAGTGATTTGACCGAGTCGCTGCTGCTCATGGCCTGGAACGTTTTAGACAGGTTACCTTTGTTATCAACCAGAGCGACTGCTGCCTGCGAGGTCAGTGCCGTCATTCCTGAATAAGCTGCACCGTTTACGACAGCGATTGTTGTCGCGCTGGCTCCAGTTCCCACAGCACCAACTGCCATGTTACCTGCAGCAGCAGCTAGGCCTGCTCCTGCGGTTACCGCCGCAACGGCAATCGCAATCACGGCTCCAACAACAGGGTTCAGGCTTTGCGTGGTGTGGTTCCAGGTGCTATAGGCATCCTGTACCGTGTTCCATTGCACATCTGTGCGGCTGTTTAAATCCTTAAGCCAGGCAGTGCCGGGGTTGTTGCTCAGCACCAAAAGAGCATTTTGCAGGGACTGCGCATTCTGGGTTTTTGCATCAGCGGTAATACCGGTAGCGGCATCAAGAGTGAGTTGGCCGCCAGAGTGAATGCTTGGAAGTAACCAAGTGTCTTTGGTATAGCCTTTATCAGCACTCTTAATGAAGAACCCTTTTGAAGTGGTGATCGTCTGCTCGAATGCGGTGTCCTTGACCGCCTTAAAGTTGATACTGCCTTGAGTACTGGTCAGCTTGGCGTTCTTGCCCGCATTTATTTTGCTGGCTTCATAGGTGCTGTCATCACGGCTGAGCAGATTAATATCACTGCCAGCAGTGAACTCCGTCACTTTGTTCGTCACATTGTGGCTGGTTTGCCGAATGGTGGTTTTCTTACCGTACCACTTGCGTGTAGTGGTAGTTTTTTCGTAGTGGCTACTTTCTTCTACTGCTTGTGCGTAGAGGAAACCGCCTTTAGCAGCTGCATCTAGTGCACCTTTGGCGATAAGCTGGGTCGCCTGGAAGAGAATGCTGCCGTTGGATAACAGAGTGAGTATTCCACCGCTGTTTAAGACAGCATTTTTTTGCGTGACGGATTCGCTATATTCGTTATTTCCTTCTCGGTAGATACGATTGGTGACGGCGTTAAATTCCATTTTTCCACCGGAACTTAATGTCATATCTCCGCCGGAAGATAAATTGGTTCCGGTTGCGATAAGTGTGCCATTTGCTGAGAGCGTTAATTCTTTATCAGCATGGAGTGAGGCTACAGACTGGCGATCATCTTTGTTGTTATCATTTAAATCATCAATGAATGAGTACGCTAATGCGGGAAGGGTGAAGTCACGACCAGCGACTAATGTAGCTCTTCCTTTGCTGTTTACATTTATTCCTTGAGCTTCAATATCTCGTCCAGCGCTAATCTGTAGGTTCTCGCCACTATGTAATTGACTTGCGCTCTCTGGGGCACGGCTTGGTAGAAAATCGAGATCATATCCTTTTGTTTTGCTCTTCGGATTGATTATCACATCCAATGCGCCGCTAAGACTGATGTTTTTTCCAGCAGTAAGACGTTTCCCTTGCAAAAGAAGGCTGCCGCCAGCATTCATTAAAATATCGTTCGCCGCGTTAACTTCACTGGCTCTTAGCAAGGCATCGTTGTAAAGAGGCTGACGTTGTTCCGAAGATGGAGAAAGATCTGGTGATTGTTGTAGGAAATTCTCAGTATGGATGAATAAAATATCTTTATTTGCCGTAAGTGCTATGTTCTTACTTTTAGATATCTCTGTGTCAGATAGATATATATTCCCACCTGAATTAATGTCCAGGTTACCAGACACCGAAAATGTGGAGAATTTTTGATTTTTTCCTGGAGTATAATAAAGTCCAGTTAAATAATTTTCACCTTTTGGTTGGCTGTGTATCGTAATGTCACCCGTACGGCTTGTGAGCATAGTATTTTGACTGATGAAACTCCCCTGGAAGGCAGAAATATTATTACCCGCTAGGGCTGATAAATTTTTTTCAGCCTGAAGTTTTGCATCGGAGATAGAAATATTTTCTTCTGCTATCGCCGTTATGTTTTCTGTTGCTTGTAACGTATCGTTGATGAGAATGTTCTTTCCATTTAGTACGATATTTTTTGCGGTAATAGCTGGCTGAGATGTAATAGTGAAAACTGTATCTGGGGTTTTGATATCGTAAGGCGATTTTTTATCAAAGCTTAATGTGTCTATGAAATCAACAACCAGATCGCTTCCAGCCGTAATGCGAGAAGATAATGGTAGGCTCTCACGCCAGTTGTAAAAAGAATCTAATATTTTAACCCATGAGGAATCTTTTCTATTTGGATCAAAGAAATTTAGGGCTGGTGGCGGGGTTCTTAAATTCTCCTCAATATCATAAATATAATCAGACTGTATATCCATTGTCCCCAGTCGATGGCTTAACGAGGTGAAGTTCTTCCCGGTAAGTACTATGTTGTTTGATGCTGATATCAAACTGGCATTGTTATTCAGTTGAGTTGCATTAATATAAATGTTTTTACCAGAAAGGATTGTTGCTTCAGGCGTTTCCTGAGACAGGAGATACTGCGTTTTCCCCTCATTAATTGTCAGTGCGACACCATTATCAATAGCATCCCCAAACCATTTCTTATTTTTATTATCTTTAAAATAAGGTTGATGTGTTATCTCTGCACCTTCTTCTGAAGGCTTGATGGATGTTGAGGTTGGAACGATGTCATTAGGTTCTATTGTGAACTGGTGGCGTAAGTTATCTAACTGCTCCGTTCGAATCACCAAATCTCCGGTATTGGTTTTAATCGTCCCTGAGCGATTTTCGACCTTAACGCCTTTATTCCCCGTCGCGTCTTTTTGGATCCACAGGTTGTTGTTGGCCTGAATGGTGGCCTGCGTGTTGGTCAGGCTATCGTTGAACAGGCGCATATCCTGGCCCGCGACGATATTCCCTTGGTTATTCAATGTGGTACTGGCAAGCGTGATGTCACGATCGCTTTTCACCGTATTGCCTGCGGCAATATCGACCTGCTGTGCATTTAAGTTAATATCGGTTTTCGCGTGAACATTACCGAGCTGAATTTTGCCTTTGCTGTCTAGCGTAATGCCCTGTTGAGAGCTGGTCAGGTTAGCGACGTTAGCGCCGACCCCATCCTCGGTTGCCACGAGCCGGATGCGTTCAGCGTACATGCCACCGAGTGCTTTGGTGTCGACTGCCAGCAGTGGTTTGGCACCTTCTCCGGCGATGGGGGCGATTGTGCCGGTTTTGAAATCGACCCGATTGCTGCCTTGAGTCAGCGTCAGACTTTTCGCGTTGATTTTGCCGTTCAGTTCAGTTGCCCGGCTGAGGATATCGACATAGTCCGTTGCTGACCCGTCCAGGCCTTTGCCACCAATGGTGATGCTGCCTTTTTTAACTTCCAGCGCTTCAAGTGCGCCTTGCTGATCTAAAATCGGTTTACCCGTCGTCAGCGTGGCTGAAGGCGTGTTGATGAACCCACATCCGTCACAGGTGATGCCGTTCGGGTTAGCAATCAATACGTTGGCTTTATTCCCGAATACTTCTATTTTCCCTTGCAGGTCTGAGCGGGTGGAGCCCGTCACCTCGTTGATAATCAAATCGGCCGCTTTGCCATTGAGATTGGCGTTAGCGTTTAACTGCCCGGCCAGCTGCGATTGACCTGCGGCAATGCTGTTATTTAGTACGGCACCGGGTGTCCCGACGCTGAAATCTTTATAGGTATTGTGAGAAACACCTGCCGCATTTGGCGTCGCGATATTGATGACCGGAACGGCACCTGCGTTGTTGACCTGCGTGCGTGGGCCGTCTGGCGTGAGTGCCGCGAATGCGGGGTGTAAGGGCTGAATCGCGGTCAGATAGATCAGCAGATAGCTAAGCCCGCGAGTGGCGCGGTTATTGAATTTTTCCATGTGACTTTCCTTGTTTTCCTTTTGCTGTGAATAAATGCTTAATCAAAAAGCGCGGTAACGGGGAGGGAGACGTTCCAGGAAACGACGGCGTTATCGGGATGGAGATCGTCTGGGAAATACAGCGGTACGCCGAGCGACACGGACTGGCTGATCCAACGTGAAGATGCGGACAGACCGACGGAAGCTCCGGTCATATTGCCGCCATCCACTTTGCCGGTTTTCCCGGCGATCCATCCGCTATCCACTGCCGTTGTGAGCGCGATATCGCCCAGGAACGGCAGCGTGGCGAATTGCCAGTTCACTTCGTTACGCCAGTAGAATCCTCGATTGCCGGTCAGCGTTTGTTCCTTAAAGCCCCGCACGGAATACTCGCCGCCGAGCGAGACGCGTTCGCTGGTATACAGGTTGTCCGGTGTGGTTTGGCCGTAAAGGGAACTCAGGAAGTACAGCGAGGGGGCAAGCGGGTAGAAATAGCTGCTGCTGACGCTAAATTTACGGAACTCGCTGCGTGGCAGGCCACTGTTTTCCTTTGTGTCATCCGTCGCGCCCCAGCTCCTCAAACCGTGGCTTAGCATCGGGTTGAGCGTAAAATACCCACCCGCCAGCGTGGTGCTATAGCTAAGTCCGATACTGGCACTGCTGACCGTAGGGCTGCTGACCTCAAGGCGTTCGCCCGCCATTCGGTTCTCGGTGCGTCGGCGAGAGAGTGCACTATCCAGCGCCAGCTTCTGCTTACCATCCCGATAAAGCGTTCTGTTGAGGTTGAGTCGATGGGTGTTGCTTTGTCCTTCATAGCGATACGTGCTGCTGCCAATCGGGATTGGCTGGAAAAAGTCGTTCCAGGCGTATTGATAGCCGAGTGTCCAGTAGCCATAAGGCAAGGACACTCCGCCCGATAAGGCTTTGCTGCCGTAGCGATGGTTGAAAGCACTATCACGGCTGGCGGTGAGCCACCAGCGGTCAGCGAGTCGCAGCGGGTTATCTAGCGTGAGATGAGTGGAAAGTTGTTCGCGGCCCGTGCTTTTTTGTCCGCTGTTGTCCGTGCTGAGAGACAAAGTCACAGGGCGGGATTTCGTGGTACGTTTTAAATAAACAATCGAACTTCCGGCTTGTTTTCCCGGCTGAATATCAATCGCCACCTGCCGTGAAGGCAGGCGATTAAGCTGTTCCATCCCTTGTTCGATATCGCGCAGATTAAGAATACGTCCTTCCAGCCCGGGGAATGCCATCCGGATTGCCAGCGGTGTTTCCCCTTCCATGCGAATCGCTTCTATTTTTCCCTCGCTGACGCTGATGATGAGCGTGCCGCCGGAGAGGTCTTGCTCCTGTAAATAGGCCTGACTGGTGACAAAGCCGCGATTAAGGTAGGCGTTGGTCGTTTCCCTCACGGCGTTATGGATTGTGGCTAAATCAAGGCAGCGATTTTGGTAGCGTTGCTGAATAGCGGTCCGATCTTTCGTCGAGAGGGCGTCTGCATCGTGAAAGACAATGTTTTGGATGGGGAAGCAGACGGCATCTTTTACTGTTGGTGCAGTGACCGTGGGTATCGTTAAGGTGGTGCTGTTTTCCAACGATAAACGCTGCTGCCTGGCCTGCTCCAGTAACGATTTTTGCTGGAGCTCTAGCGCATCTCGATCCGTTGGGCTGATGGCGGTAGCGGCAAAGGCTGAACTGCTGATGCTTAAAAGAATAATGCTTATAAAAGAAAGGGTTTTACACAAAATGAACGCAATCCTTACGTTGACTTACATTTTGCGCTTATATACACAAATGCCATATTCCGTGGCTAGGTAAAATCGATGGCCAATAGAAATTCGACAGAATGCATTGAGAAACTCAATTCATGAGAATAAAAATGATAGTCATTATCATTTTTATATAGATAGGCAGATAACTATATCGTAAGTCAGCGTAATTTTTATATTTATCATTGGGTTTCCGATGTGATGGAAACCCAATGAGGTCTGAGGTGGGGAAGGTTACTTAAAGTCCGCGTACGGCGTGAGCGGCTGTGGTGGGCTGTCGAGATCGCCCTGCCAGCCGGAAGCGGAGTAGCGCAGGTAGATGAGGCCGTGGCTTGGGGTGTAGTCCTTCGCTTGCTGAATGTCGATACCGACACCCAGCGTCCAGTGTGAGCTGAGGCGGCGTTCGACGATGGCGCGCGCCGTATAGCCGAAGCCGGAACTGCTGCTGCCCTGTTCGATGGCGTCTCTGTCGGTGAGCGCAGCGTTACCTAGCAGGCCAGTCAGCGGGTAGCGGCGCTGATCTTTGGTCGAAGAACGTGACCACGACAGCGATCCGCCGAGTTCCCACGACCAGTTTTCCGTTCGCTGCCGGTAGTTCACTGGCACGCCCAGCGAGAAGTATTGCTGCGGGCTGTAGTAGCCACCCTGACCGAGCGAGTAACCGCTTAAATCCTTCTGGTGACGCCACCACATGCTGTTCAGGCCGACTGTGACGCGTCGATTATCCTCGTTAATCAGCTTGTAGTAATAACCTGCCATCGCGCGGGCGCGGTCATTATCGGCCACGTTTTTACCCGTAATCTGGTGGACGCTGAAATCACTCCAGATGCCGTGTGCTTCGCCCCGATCGTAGCTCAGCCCGAGACTGATGCCCGTGGCGCGCACGCCGCCCCAGGTAACGCCGGTGCCAGGGTCTTTGGTGCCGCCGAACGCCAACAATGAGCTGGAGATGGGGCGGCGCGATGCCGTCGCGGTCCAGCCGATTTGCCGCCAGTCACCGCTGTAGCTTGCGCCACCGACGATATCGACCACGTCGAAGCCGAGCGGTGTGGTGCCGATATCCGCCGACCAGCGATCGTTCTTCCAGCCTGCGGCGACGCTGGTGCCGGTGGCTTTCTGCGATTTGCCGTCGAAGCAGTCCTGTGTGGCACAGGTGCCGAAAGTTTCCCGGTAGGCACCGTTGCTGTCCGTTGAGAAGGAGCCGGCGTTCATCTGTACGGTATCGGTGCGGAAGAAGGCGCGGCCGTCGTACAGCGGCATGTCTATCTGCAACAGGGTGTTGTGGGCGCTCAGATCGGAAATCCCGCCGGTACCGCTCGAACTCCCGTAATCGTGATCCAAAGTGACGGTAACATCCTGCTTACGATACAGATCTGCCGTATCGGCGCGGATGCTGCGCTGTAGCCAGTCGTCCCCTGCCTGATTGCGCGTCAGCTTGGTGTAGTCATCGTCGCTTTGCGGCAGAGCGGGCGTGATGCCGCTGGCGACCATCGCCTGTTTATAGTCCTGCTGCGCTTGCTCTGGTTGAGACTGCTGCTGTTCAACACGCGCCGCATCGCGATAGACCAATGCCTTGGTCTGACCGACAGGTCCTTTCTGCGCATCGATTCTTAGCTGGCGGAAAAGTGCCGTCGATTTTTGCGGATTTCCGACCGCTTGCCAAGCGTTGGCGACGCGCCGCTGCGCGTTGAGGGTATCTGCCGCCTGCGTCGGGAGCTGGTTCAGACGCTGGCGTGCCTCATCTTGCCGACCCTGCGCGATAAACGCGTCGATCTCGCCTAATTGTGCGTCGGGATTCTGCGGTTCCCGCGTGCGGATGCGTTGATAATCCGCCAGCGCCGTCGCGTATTCACCTCGTGCCAGCGCCCAGTCTGCCAGCAGCAGATCGATACGGGTATCGGCTGGCTGCTGACGCAGGAAAGCGATAGCGGCGGGTTTGTCACCCGCATCGCGCATGGCTTCTGCTTTCGCCAGCGTGGTCTGCATCGTCAGACGTTGGGATAAATCGCGCATGTCGTCGCTCCACTGTGCTGCGGGAAGCGTATTCAGGTGAGCGAGTGCTTGCTCATCGCGATTGGTTGATGACAGGTAAAGTGAGTAAACGTAGTGCTTCTGAGCGTCGACCGGTGGCACGGCAGTTGCGCGTTGTACCACGTTGTCGGCCTGCTGCATTTGCCCCAGTTGGCGCAGCGTCTGGGCATAGCGATAGGCAAACCAAATATCGTTCGGATCCTGCTGGTTCGCCTGACGATACTTCTCTTCCGCCTGCGTCCACTGCTGCTGCTCTGCAAGTTGGTCCGCCTGCTGTTTCAGGATATCGAGTTGTAGTGCGGCAAGCGTCTCCCGCATCGTGTTCTGCTGGCTGCGCGACAGGCCGTTGAGGTAAGTGAGTGCTTTCTCCGGCGACTGCCGCTGATAAATACCGACCAGACCGCGCAGGGCGTTATCGTTGCCGGGTTCAAGGTGTAAAGCCTGCTGATAGAGCGGCAGGGCGGCAGTATCGTTTTGGCTGGCAACGGCGACATCGCCCAAACCAATTAGTGCATAAGGATTGGTGTTATCCATCTGACGAGCCTGCTGATATTTCTGGCGCGCCAGCGGGAGGTTATTGGCTTTCAGCGCATTGTCGCCTTCCGCAATGGTGTTCCAATATTGCGTGCTTTGGATAAGTCCTTCCCACTTGCCGCTGTTCAGGCGATTCACATCTGCCTGTAGTGCTTGCTGGAACTGCGCCAGCGCTTTTACCCGATCGCCAGCGCGCAGATAAACCAGACCAATAGCGCCGATCAGTTCGGGGTCGTTTGGTGTGGTGGCCAGCGCCTTATTCAATTCGCCAAGCGTGGCACTATTGCCGCCACCATCTTCAATCTGTGCCAGTGCGCGCAGCCGGCCTTGATAAACGGGATCGGCTAATATTCCCTGCTGACGGCTGAGTTCTTTACGTGCCGTATCCGCCTGTTCGCCTTCATCAAACACGGTCAGAAAGCGGTTGAGTTCCGCCACACTTTGTGGCGTGACCAGCATCCGACCAATAATTTCCAGCCACAGCGAGGCCGCCTGACTGCGTCCGACGGGATCGTTAGAAAGCTGTTTGAGGAGGGGATAGGCTTGCTCATTGCGATTCTGGCTGAACAACAGCCGCGCCAGCACCATACGCAGCGGTACATTATTCGGATAGGCCTGATCTAACGTCTCCAGTTGTTTAATCGCCAGAGGTTGTTGGTTGGGTAAGCGTGAGACCAGCCGCCAATACTCTACGGCAAGATCGAGCGTTGGGGGCTCGCCGTGAAAGAGCGAGTCATACTGCGCTTTGGCTTCCGCATAGCGCCCGGCGGTAGATAACAACCGCGCCTGCTGTAATTGTTGACGAGCGGTTTCCTGCGTCAGCGCCAGCGTGATTTCTGCCTGCCGGTAGAGGGCGGAATCGGGAGCCACGGTTTTCAGCTTGTCCAACTGCTGGCGCGCCTGAACCTGATCGCCTTGACGCAGTGCCAGCCGCAATCTGGCGGCGATAACCTCTGGGTTATCCGGGTTGATAAGCTCCAGTCGATGGAGCGACTGACGCACAATATCGTCTTTGTTGCTGGCTTCTCCCAAACGCACCTGCTCCATAAGGAACTGCTCTGGCGACGTAGTTTCCGCACTGGTTGCCTGCGGCGCAGTAACCAGCAATAACGGGAGCAGGCGCAGCCAGTTCAGCGCCAGATTGTTGGCTTTCAATGCGTTGTCACCTTTCGCGATCGTGGTCCAATCTTGCGTATTTTGGATGAGTCCTTCCCATCTACCGCTGTGAAGACGGCTCATATCGACCTGTAATGCCTTCTGGAACTGTGCCAGCGCTTTTTTCCGATCGCCTTCGCGCAGGTAAACCAGAGCTATCGCGCCTATAAGTTCAGGGGTATTTGGCGTGGCAGCCAGCGCTTTATTCAGTTCATTGAGCGTGGCGCTATTGCCACCGCTGCTTTCACCCTGTGTCAGACTACGGAGGCGTGCCTGATAGGTTGGATCGGCTAACATTTTCTGCTGGCGATTGAGCTCTTTGCGCGCGGTTTCTGCCTGTTTTCCTTCATTAAACAGGGTCAGAAAGCGATTTAACTCGGCCACGCTCTGCGGCGTGACGGGCAGCCGCCGAATGATTGCCAGCCATAGCGACCCCGCCTGACTGCGTCCGACGGGAGCGTTAGCCAACTGTTTCAGCAGAGGATAGGTCTGTTCATTACTATCCTGACTGAAGAGTAAGTATGATAACGCCATGCGCAGCGGAACATTGTCAGGGTAAACCTGATCCAGTGCGCTCAGTTGCTTAATCGCGTTCGATGCCTGATTCGGTAAGTGAGAAACCACACGCCAATATTCCACGGCAAGATCGAGCGTGGGGGGCTCGCCGTGAAAGAGCGTGTCGTACTGCGCTTTGGCTTCTTCGTAGTGTCCGGCGGTAGATAGCGAACGAGCCTTCTGTAACTGTTGGCGCATATCTTCCTGCGTCAGTGCCAGTATCATGTTTGCATGACGATAGACGGTGGAATCGGGTGCCAACGTTTTCAGTTTCTCTAGCAACTGACGAGCCTGTGTTTGATCGCCTTGACGCATCGCCAGCCGTAATTTAGCGGCGATCACCTCGGGGTTATTGGGTGCGATAAGGTCCAATCGATAGAGCGACTGACGCACGAGTTCGTCTTTGTTGCTGGCTTCTCCCAGACGTACCTGTTGCATCAAAAATTGCTCGGGCGGCGCGGTTTCTGCGCTGTATGCCTGCGGTGCCGCAATCAGCAATAACGGGAGGATGCGCAGCCAGTTTACGGTGTGGTTGTGCATTGGCTGCTCCGAGACGGTAAAAGTTGGCCTTGCGAAGTGAAGCGATAGCGCTTCTGATCCCATCCCTGACCAAAGAGCGTCAGAGAGGCGGAGAAATACGCATCGTCACCCGGTGGATTGCCGGCGATCCGCTGTCGCTGGGCAGCCAGGGCGTCCGGTTGACGAGAGAGCATCGGCAGCAGTGAGGCGGAAAAGCCTACCGATCCCTGTCCGGTGACGGTGCCTGTCGCGGTGTCCGCTTTTTCGGGCGGTAGCCCTTGCTGGATGGTCTGCTGCATCATCGGCTGAAACTGTTTGAGTAAGTCGGTTTTCCCTCTGCTGCTGTCGGCCATCATCCCCGCCCACAGATAGACGCGGATAGCGTCATAGCTGCCGACATTGGGTTTGGTGGTATCGGGCTGCCAGCCTTTGTCTTTTTGCCAGATGACCCAGTCAGGCGAAAACCCTTTTGGCGCGGTTTCTAGCAGGAGGCGCTGCGTGGTGCGCTGCATCGCTTTCCACTTCTCATCCAGCGCAGCAAATCGGGCCAGCAGCTGCGGCGGGAGGTAGCTAGGGTTCAAGCGCCAGCTCTCTTTCTCGGCGAAACCCACTTTTCCGGGTAATAGCATCACGCCCAGCCCCGGAATCGTCACCACCTCTTCTTTGGCGATACGCGCGAGCAGCGCGGTGCCCAGCGCCTGATAGCGCGCTTCTTCCCACAGTCGACCAGCTTCAAGCAGGCTATAGGCAATCCACAGGTCGGCATCGGAAGCCGAGTTCGGATCCAACACCGTCCACTGCTTATCCTTGCTCTCTCCCCACAGCCAGGCTGGTAGGTTCGCGCGCAAATCACCCGCGGACAGGTTGTTTTCTGTCCATGTCAGCAGCCGATCAAACATCTCGCGATCGTTGGCAGCCAGCGCAAAGAACATGGCGTAACTTTGCCCTTCGGACGTGGTGATTTTATTGGGGGTGGAGGTATCAATCACCCGTCCTTCCGCGCTGATGTAATACTGCTTGTACTGCTCCCAGGCAGGCCAGTCACAGACGGCGGCGGTGGCCAGAGAAGCCCATAGCCACAGCAGCATGGGAGTCAGGTAACGCAGCACGCGTGGCATGGTGCGTTAGTCCCTTTCATCCGGCGACAGGCGACGGCGACTGAAGAGTTTCAGGCCACGCCACATCAGCCAGGCAACAATAACGACGGTAAGGGTCAATATGATCGCCAGCCAGACGGGATGCTGCGCCATGACGTGCCAGACACGTTCCCACCACGGCAGGTGGCCGACATAGTAAACATCGCCGACGCGCAGATTATTGATGCCCGACTCGCGGATGACGGAAACGGAACCGAACAGCGAGGCTCTTTTTTCGCTGTCGATCAGCGTGTTGTTGAGTAGCGTATATCCCTGCGGGCTATCGGCCAGCAGGGCAACAACGCTGCGCTGATCGTGGTACGGAGACTGGAAGCCGATAATTGCCGACATCGCGCCGTCACTACTGACGGTAGTTTTGCTGTCTGGTTTCGCGTCAGATTCAGGTGAGCCCATGTCTGGGATAGCGGCCTGACGTGTCGGTTGCTTGATCCAGCTTTGCGTTTGCTCGACCAGCAGGTTGATTTTGCTGTTGTCGTGTAGGTCCGGCGGGATAGCGCCGATCATCAAAATATCGAGGTCCTGTTTGTCTACCTGCGTCCAGTCATCGCTGAGCTGTACTGCTAACGCCGGGTAACCGGTTTGTGCACCAATATTACCGATGGCGTTCAGCATGGCGCTGACCTGAGCCGGCTGTGGCTGCTTGTTCACCAGCACCAGCGTTTGTGACAGGTCAGCCAGTCGGCTGAACGGGTAGCCTGCATTGGCAAAGGCACGCAGATCCGGCATCGCCATAAAGTGGCGATAGCCAGAGAAGTTAACCGTCGAAGAGCTATCGATAACGGCGTGATTGACGACCGGCGTATAGGTTTCGCAGCGGTCGGCGGTGCCGCTGGAAAGCAGCGTGGTGTAGTTGAAATCAAAACGCAGCTGGTTGGTGGTGCCCAGTTTCAACGCCGGAATGGACAGGCTCTTGTCAGAATCCCATAGCCCCTGCGTGAGCGGCAGGCGCATCAACAGGGAATTCTGGTCTTGCTCCGGTGCTAATGAGAAGGCCTGCACAAACTGGTTGTTCAGATTGATGGTCAGGCGCGAGCCATCCAGAATCTGCGGTGCGGTGTAACGGTATTTCAGGCGTATATCGATACCCTGACTGCGGATCAGGAACAGGTCAGGCGGCAGGTTCATGGTCAGAGAAATCGGCCGGGGTACGATACCGTCGGTTTGCAACTGTTCGTTATATTGCTGCAGTTCGGCGAAGGTCATCGGGCGGTCGGTGCGAACCCAGTTCGGCGCATCGTACGGCTGACGCGGGGCGAGCTGTTCGACCTTATCGATGGTGACGCTTTGCCCACGGAATAACGCGTTCCCCTGCGCAATGCCCTGCACGGCGGTAAGCAGTTCATTGTCATCACGTCCCTGAACCAGCAGCAGCTTCACGTGAGGATCGTTAGGATGGCTGATGATAGACACCGTTGGTCCGTTCACGGCGGGAGTATCGCGCAGGAAATCCGGCCGCTTATCGTTCGTGGCGAATACAACACCGTGACTATTCGGCAACTGGTTGAAGAGGGCAGGGAAAGACTGCCCGCGCCATTGTGCTTTGCTACCAAACCACGAGGCGAGTACCGCGGCGGCACGCTGTTGCACCAGATCCGGCTGGTCGGCAAAGACGATGGGCAGCGTCAGCGGGCGGGTATCGCGGCTGTCAAAAAACGGTGCAGGGAACGGCGACAGATCGTCCTTTAGCGTCAGCTTCTGGAATTGCAGGTTGAGCGCGCTGGCTTTGCTGACATCCAGCCACAGACTGGTGCTGGCTGGGTTTTCACAAATGTTCTGATAATGGCCGACGAACACCAACTGCATGCGGTTAAAATCCGTGATGTAGCGCGGATCGATAGGAATGCGAACGCGGTTGGATTTCCCCATCTGTTCTTTGCTAATCGTGGTGACACCCATTAGCTCATTGTTCAGGTAAACCTTGATATGCGACTCGGTGGGGATCAGCGCTGGTGACGGGGTAAACTCAAGATCGAGCGAAGCCTGTGTCACCACTTCGTCGCTGCGAACGCCAAACTCAATCTGCCCGTCGGGATTGATACCGCGTAGCGCAAAGGTGCCCGGCGCAGGCGCGATTTGCGCAAACGGCATCACCACGTTGCGCACGGCGGCGTTGGTCGCCAGTTGCGCCGGAGGAATCGCTGGCATTGTCATTGCTGGCGTTGCGGTGGCAGGCGGCTGGGTTGCATCCCCCGTTGCCGGCGTTGGTGCGTGCGGCGCGGTGACAGCCTGAGATAATGAGCTGACGCCTAAAGCCAATGCGGTGAACCAGATTATTTTTTTCGTCATCGTGTCATCATCAATGTTAAGGGCCTTTCTCGTTGTCAGGAGAAAGGCCGTTGATCACGGCCTGTGAATGGCAATCAAGCCACTGTCTTTTCTGTAAACAGGTTCTCTTGTGCAAATCGCGTTTCATGGGCAGACGGCGTCTTGCCCTGATGTACGGTTTTTTCCGGCAGCGCAGCGCCCGTCTGGTCTGTTACGCTGCGTTTTCCTACATAGCGCGGGATGAATGACACCACCCACACCACGATATTGAGGAAGGCCAGGATAATGTTGCGTATGACGGGCGGCGCGTAATCGGCCAGACGCAGATAGCCTCGAAAGCCGAGTGCCAGTACATCAACCAGACTTTCGACCGGTTTATCCTGCGGGAAACTGTCTTGCCAGAGCGCCCAGGTGTCGGCGCGGGCAAACGTACATTGAATGAAATCAATATGCTGGCGGATGGTCAGGTTGGCCATGCGCAGGCCAATCTTATTATCGAACGCGCGGGTGACGCTGAACGGGAAGGCGTACTCCTGCTGACCGCGTTTTAGCAACAGCGAGGCGTTGTCCCCGACCTGAAGAATGCCCGATTCACGCGCTTCAATGCCCACGCCGCCATCGGAATAGTCGCGCAGGACGCAGGGGAAAAGATGCCCATCGGCACGGAGGATCGCGGCGGACATCGACATTTCCACCCGGTGGGCCTGACGCACCTGTTTGGCTTCTACGGCAACCGCGACGGCTCCGCCTAAAATGGTCATGTTGTACACAACCCAGAGCAGGCTGATGAGTACCGTCGTGATCTCTTCCGGCGGCCCGTAAACCAGACGCCAGATGCCATACACCACCCCGGCGATGTTCAGCAGCACCAGCACCAGATAAGGCCGCGTAATCACCCAGTCGACATGCTGTTCTTCAACCAGCCCACCTTTGGCCGTCACGTTGAATTTCCCTTTGTGCGGGTTAAACAGCGCGACGGTAGTCGGGCGAGCGATGTACCACGCCAGCACGGTTTCATAGATCTCGCTCCAGAACGAGTGACGATAGCGGCCCTGAATGCGTGAGTTGGTCAGGCTGGCGTGCACCATGTGCGGCAGCACGTAGAGCGCGATGGCCAGCGCCGGAGCGAAAATGATATAGGCATGCAGTAGGAGGAACGCCAGCGGCGCAGTCAGGAAGATCAGCCGCGGAATGCCGGACAGAAAGTGCATCATGGCGTTGGCATAACACAGCCGTTGCCCCAGTTTCAGTCCCTTGCCGAACAGCGGGTTATCCAGCCGGAAGATTTGCACCATGCCGCGCGCCCAGCGAATACGCTGCCCGATGTGCGCCGAGAGGCTCTCTGTCGCCAGTCCGGCGGCCTGTGGAATACGGATATACGCCGAGCTGTAGCCAAGGCGATGCAGGCGCAGTGAGGTGTGGGCATCTTCCGTTACCGTTTCGACCGCAATTCCGCCAATTTCATCCAGCGGTTTGCGCCGCAGAATGGCGCAGGAGCCGCAGAAGAACGTGGCATCCCACATGTCGTTACCGTCCTGAACCAGACCGTAGAACAGCGTGCCTTCATTGGGCGTGCGGCGGAAGCGGCCCAGATTGCGTTCGAACGGATCGGGCGAGAAGAAATGGTGCGGCGTTTGCAGCATCGCCAGCTTTTTGTCTTTGAAGAACCAGCCCATGGTTAATTGCAGGAAGGAGCGGGTAGGGACGTGGTCGCAGTCGAAAATGGCGACGAACTCGCCTTCCGCCTGTTTTAGGGCGTTGTTGATGTTCCCGGCTTTGGCGTGTTCGTGCGTGACGCGGGCGATGTAATGGACGCCGACTTCTTCTGCGAAGGCTTTAAATTCGGCGCGCCCGCCGTCATCCAGAATATAAATATTCAGCTTATCTTTAGGCCAGTCGATACCTAGCGCGGCATACACCGTCGGTTTCACGACACTCAGCGGTTCATTGTAGGTTGGGATCATGAGATCGACGGTCGGCCACGTTTTGCTGTCTTCCGGCAGCGAAACCGGATAGCGGTTCAGTGGCCAGATCGTCTGGAAATAGCCCAGAACCAACACCACCCAGGCATAGGTTTCCGCTGCCAGCAGCAGCAGGCCGCAGATCAGACTCAGCGGATCGTCCCAATTTAGCGTTTCGGTGTAGCGCCACCACAGGTAACGGCAGGAAACCGTGAAAGAAAGGGCGATCATCATGAGCGTCGGCATGCGTCCCGGCATGTTGCGAACGAGCATGGCGATGCACCACAGCAGCGTCATGAAAATAAACTGCGACAGCAAATCAAACGGCTGCGTGATGCACAGCAGCGCCAGCGCCGCACACAGCAGGCTCAGCGCGACTGTCACCAGCCTCTGGAGGCGGCTCGTCTTGGCGGAGCCTGACTCATGCTCTTCGCGATCGTCAGCATTCTCGTGGCTAAAGCGGGCGAACAGCGCTTGCTGCGCGTTCATGTAGCGTTGCCGCCAGCGTGGTAACGCGGAGAAGTAATTGCGTCGCGATGTCGGCAACTGGCCGTTTTTGATGGTCAGCAGCCAAATACCCTGCGTCAGATAGCGAAGAATATCGGCCGGACGCGGGCGTTGAGGCGAAATGTGTGGGAACCAGTAGGTTCGCTGCGCGCGAATCTGTTGCCAGCCCTCAGACTCCAGCCGCAGGAAGATCCAGCCGAGTATCGCAAACAGCGTGGCGAAAAAGGCGGCAAAGGCGGAGGCACCTTGCAGACGATAGCCGCGGTAGCGTTGCTGTATCGCCTGTCTGGCGGGCGGGACGAGAAAGAGGCGCAGGATCCCGCTCATACGCCGTTTTCCTTAACGTGAATCAGGCACCAGTTTGCCAGCGTCATGATCTCTTCCGCTGCCACGCTGTCCGGGCGACATTCGCCCAGAGGCTGCTTCAGCATCAGCGATTCTGCCAGGGCTTCGTCGCGGTGTATCACCAGCGGCAGCAGGTGTGACAGCGTGTGCAGCCAGAGTTGGTGCAAATCCTGCTGGAGCGTACTGAGAGTAGAAAATTGATTCACCAGAAAATGGCACTGACGCGGCAACGCCTGCTGATGTAGGCGCGAATGGCAGTTGGCATCGGCCACCATCACCTGAAAAACGGTATTCGCGGTGGCTAACGCCTGCCGCGTGAGTGGGCTATTGTCCGCTGGTACATCAATCAGTATCCAGCGATGGCGACCCGCCGTGCTGAGCTGTGCCAGATTGTTTTGCCAGCGTGCGGGGTGCTGGTGGTAATGTTGTTGGAGCGTCGCGATCTCCTGTGTATTCAGGCGACCAAACGGCAGAAAATCCAGACCGGGGAGATACTGCATGGCACCGGTTTGCCACGGTGCGCCATCGGCTTCTGCCCGTGCCCAGCCGCGGCTTTGCTCAAACGGCATATTAAAATTAATGCGCAGCAAGTTGTCCGGCGAAAAATCAATCACCAGTGCGGATTCGCCCAGCCGTTGGAAGGCCCAGCCCAGCGCGGCGGCGATTGAGGTGGTGCCTACACCTCCACGGATTCCCTGCAAAGCAATCACGGGCATCGTCAGTCGCTCCCGGCCGGTTCTTTTAATTCATCCAGCAGCGGCCAGCGAGCCATCATTTGGCTGAGACGCGCCTGACGGGCGATATCGATATAGTTTATTTCAGGTAAAGAAAAAGCCTGACTGAGAACCCGGAGATCGTCGTCGGTTCTTGCATTTTCGGTTAAATCGGCGCGTGCGCTGGTATCTATACGAGTCGGTTCGTTATTCATCCCATGCCTCTGAAATAGGCTATCCATTATCATTGAGATCGATAAAGGGAAAACATCCAAATAACAGATATGGTGCGTCTTTTACTGCACCCATAACAGACAGTCTGGCAGATGAAGAGTTACGCCTCTGCTGTCTTTATAAGGAGTCAGGTGTGCCCGTTAACTATAGCAATGAATTCATGGTTGCAATGTGAATAGGGAAAAATAGTAATGGGTGATTTATCAAGGGATAGGAATAATTCATAGCGTACGGTTGTGATCCCACAGGGGGCTGCTAGAGTTTATTTTGACTGTATATTTAAGGTGGAATACTGCCATTAACGGAAAAGAAATCAGTCTATGAAGCAGAACTTTTCATTAGGTATTCGTGACCTTTGGGATGAGCTGGCGACGCTCCAGCAGGCGGGCTTTTATTGGGTGAATATTGACCGTCAGGTTGACGCCGCATTATTTTGCCAGCAAATCATACACGGCCAAAATAACGACGCGAGAGTGGCGTTAGTAGGCTGTGGGGAACGATCTGATTCTCTTTTGACGTCATTGTTTACGACAGAAAATAATAACACCGGAAAGAAACAATTACCCTGCTATGCACTGCCGGAAAATAAAGCTGCGTTGCTGAACTTAACCGATGATTTAATGCGCGCATTGCGCCCCAAAAATCGTCTGTTGGTGCTTTATGCCCCAGCTAGCTTGTGGCGGGACATCTCGCCAGAAAGGCTCCAGCGCTGGGTGGATGACACCGCGGCATGGCTGCATCAACGCCAGTGTACGCTGGTGGTTATCGGCCACAGCAGCGGTGTAACCCGTTTGAGGAATATGCTGATTTCCCAACATCGCGGGCTCTATGGCTTAGCCAGCCTGCAATGGCAACAGGATCGCGCCCAGTATCTGGTGTCATGGTGGGCGACGGAAAGAGGCGTGCGGGCGAATAAGGTGCAGATGCTGCAATCCGACAGCGGCGGGTGGCACATGCTGAAGGAAGAGGAACCTATCCTCACGCCGTCTCTGGATGATGACGGGCTCTTTCTGATGGAAAAGAGCGTGATGGAAGGCGCGCCCGCGCTGTCGGAACATTGGCAACTGCTGGACGACAACGCCATCTTGGTACAAACCGGCATGCTGACCAATGCGGCGACCCTCGTTTTTGCGCTTAATCAAACCAGTCAGGTGGATACGCTCGTCAAACAGGTTCATAGCCTGCGGCGGCAGCGTGGTGAATTGCTGAAGATTGTGGTGCGGGAAATGAAGCCTTGTCTGCGCGCCAGCGACGAGCGTCTGCTATTGGCATGTGGCGCGAATATTATTGTCTCTCATTCCGAACCGCTATCTCGTTTTCTGGCGCGGATTGAAAGCGTGCAGGGACAGCGTTTTACCAAACACGTTCCTGTTGATGTTGAAGTCTTGCTGACCACCATGCGGCCGCTGCAGATTAAGGGCTATCAGCCTCCTGAGGCCTTTCGGCAGTCTGTGCAGATGTTGATTGATAGCACACTCATGCCAGAAGGCAGCAAAGGCGTGCTGGTCGCATTGCGCCCTGTGCCAGGTGTACGGGCTGCGCAGGCGTTGACGCTGTGCACGCTGCGACGCTTTGGTGATGTCGTTACGATCGCACAGGGTCGCCTGTTTTTGTTCCTGTCCAATTGCCGTCTGAATGAGCTGGATATCGCGCTGAAATCCATTTTCCGCCTGCCCGTGGATGAAGCGTTCAGCAATCGGATTGTCTGGTCACAAGACTTACAGATTCTGGCAGAAGTTAAATCGCTGGTGCAGGGCGATACGCTGGAGCAAGAGCGGCAGATTAACGATTATGTCCAATTGCAGCAGACCGAATCTGCACCGAGTCGCCAGGTGACGCGGCGTGAACCTATTGCTATCGATCTATTGGCACCCGATCTATTGGGTTCCAATTTACGGGCCCGCGCACCGGGAGAGCCGTCATGAACCTGATTGATATCGTTCAACTGGTGTTATTGAGCGCGGTCGTTTTCTTTACGCTTGGCTATCTGGCACGTCGCGTGATCCCCCACTGGCTTCAGTATTGGAAAAACAGGCTGTTGTCACCGCGCTACCTGAAGCCTGCGAGTGTCTGGATGCGTAGCGCTTCTTCAACAAAGACGGTCTCAACCAAGCCGACTTCAGCAGAGACTAAAAAATAAAATGGACGAAAAAAAACCTACGCAGAAACAGGATACGCAAAAACAGCAAAATATATGGCGCTACTGGCGTGGGCTCGGTGCCTGGAATTTGTATTTTTTGCTGAAATTTGCCCTGTTATGGTTTGGCTACCTGAATTTTCATCCGCTGCTTAATCTGGTCTTTCTGGCATTTCTGCTGTTCCCAATCCCCAACGTCACGCTGCACCGTTGGCGGCATATTATTGCCATCCCGCTCGGTATCGGGCTGTTTTACCATGATACCTGGCTGCCGGGTATTAACAGTATTATCAGTCAGGGGACGCAGGTTGCGGGCTTTAGCTCAGCCTATTTATTGGAGCTGTTAAACCGCTTCATTAACTGGCAAATGGTTGGTGCAGCGGCGGTGATTACCGTCGCCTACCTGTTCTTCGCGCAGTGGATTCGTATTACGGTGTTTACCGTGGCGGCGCTGACGTGGTTAAACATCGTCAATCTGGCAGGCCCGGCTGTGTCGTTGATGCCAGCGGTATCGACGGCGTCTGCTCCTTCGGCGGCGTCCCCATCTGGTGGAGACGCTGCGCTGCCTGAGGCCACATTACCGCCAACAAACGCCAATCTAACGGCTTATCTGAACCAGTTTTACACACGAGAAAAAGCGCGAGCCACGGCGTTCCCCGCTGCGCTGCCGCAGGATGCGCAGCCTTTTGATCTCCTGATTATCAATATCTGTTCGCTGTCGTGGTCGGATCTGGAAGTGGCGCAGCTAGAGAATCATCCGCTGTGGAAGAAGTTCGATATCCTGTTCAGCCAGTTTAACTCTGCCGCCGCTTACAGTGGGCCTGCGTCAATTCGCCTGCTACGGGCAAGCTGTGGTCAACAGTCTCATATTGATTTGTATCAGCCGGTGAACCAGCAGTGTTACTTGTTCAGTAATTTGGTGAAGCTGGGTTTTGAAGAGCAACTGATGCTCGATCATTCCGGCGTCTTTGGTAATTACCTGCGTGAGGTGCGTGAAGAGGGCGATATTCAGATCCCAATGCTGTCGCAGGAGGGCATTAGTCACCAGATTACCTCGTTCGACGGCGAGCCGATTTATAACGATCTGGAATTGTTGAATCGCTGGTTGGGTGAGCGGGAAAAAGCGACGACAGCCCGTAACGCGACCTTCTTTAACCTGCTTCCGCTGCACGATGGTAATCGCTTTGTGGGAAGCAAGCAGTCGGCGGACTATGCGCCACGTGCGAAGATTCTGTTTGACCAACTGGATGCGTTTTTTGACGTGTTGCAAAAATCCGGTCGCAAAGTGATGGTGATTGTGGTGCCGGAGCACGGCGCGGCGCTGGCTGGGGATAAGATGCAAATGTCCGGGCTGCGCGATATTCCCAGCCCGAGCATCACGCATATTCCTGTCGGCGTGAAACTGTTTGGTTTACAGGCTCCGCATCAGGGTAACGCGCTGGAGATTACGTCGCCGAGTAGCTATCTGGCAATTTCTGAGCTGGTGGCGCGAATGGTCGACGGCAAAGTGTTCACCGCGCCTTCTGTTGACTGGCAAACGCTGACGAGTGCACTGCCGCAAACGGAAGCGATCTCGGAAAATGAGAACGCTATCGTGATGCAATATCAGGGAAAACCTTACATTCGTCTGAACGGCGGAGACTGGGTGCCTTACCCGCAATAATCTCACTCCAATCACTTTATCGGGCAGGCGAGCATCCTGCCCGATCCTTCAGTCTGCTCCCCGAATAGCGACACTGGCTTATGCAGGGGATATCCCCTATTCTGAGGCCGCGTTACCGCTGTTGCCAAAGGTAGCCTAGGATTAAGATGAAATCCCCCGAACATCAGCAGAAAACAGCGTTAAGGCGGCGATAAGCTGCCTTATACTATTTGCCGCGTGTAAATCGTGTTGCTGTGTGTAACGCGTGCGCATTTTTCGCGTTGTATATTGCTCACCTGTTTGTTGTTTGGTGAGCCAGGTATTCAGGTCTGCATAAAAGGTTGACGGAGAAAGCGCTTGCGGCTCAGACGTTCATTAACGATTAAACAGATGACAGCCGTGTCTGCCGTGGCACTGGTGACGATCAGCTTGTTTATCGTCATACAGCTCTTTCACTTCGTTCATCAGCGCCGTGAAGATTATGCCAAGCAGCTGGAGAGCATCGCGTATTCCGTGCGTCAACCGCTGACGGATGCGGTGTTACAAGGGGAAGTGCAGCGGGCGGGCAATATTCTGGACAGCCTATTACCCGTTGCCTTTCTTAGCCGGGCAGATGTGCTGCTGCCGGATGATTTCCAGACGCTGCACGCGAATTTCCCGAAAGAGCGTCCGGTACCAGACTGGATCGCACGGGTCTTTAAGCTGCCTATCCGCATCTCTATTCCGCTCTATTCGCCGCCACAGACGCAGTATTCGGCTCCGCTGGCGCATCTGGTGTTGCAGGCGGATTCCTACCGGATGTATCAATTTATCGTCAGCACCTTTTCCACCATGCTGGCGACGTATCTGCTGTTGGCGCTGATTATGTCGATCGCCATTACCTGGTGCATTAACCGCCTGCTGATACACCCGCTGCGGGGGATTATTGTCGAGTTACAGAATCTACCGCCGGATGACATGCTCCACCGTCAACTTACGCTACCGCCTTGGCATCAGGACGATGAGCTGGGCGCGCTGGTGCGCAGCTATAACCGCAATCAACAGCTGCTGGCGCAGTCGCTTTCTGCCGGAACGGAAGGCGCGGGGCTGCCGGACAACGCGCACTTTATGCGACGCTTTGAACAGCGCCTGGCCGATGCGACACCGTTCAGTCTGCTGGTTTTTGGGCTTGATGCGTCCGCCAGCAAGCAGGGCAAGGTAGACACGCTGGCGAAGCAGCTCAGCGCGGCGATTGAAGAACAGAACGAGGCTGGGCTCATCTATCTGGCGCATCTCGACCGTGATGAGTTCGCTATCATCGGGAAGCAGCTGCAATCCGCCGGACAGGCGCAAGATTGGGCGCAGAATGTGATGCTAGCGATTAATTCACCCTTTTTACCTGCGGGTTCCCAGCCTGCGCGGGCTGTCAGCGTCGGCATCCTCACTATTACCGATCCTCGACCCGAGGACGCAGCACTGCTTTTATCACAGGCGCGTTTTGCTATGCAGCTGGCGCGGCGTGATAAAAAATCCGGAATTCATCCTCTCACGGTGCCTTCCTGAGTATTTACAGGTAACGCAAATGTTACTTTTTATCGCGAGGTTTCTCGAACGGCACATTCCCCGTATGGCGGGGGTTTGAGAGCTTTTCAAAGCAACATTCCTGCCGAAAAAATGTGCATCTGTTACAAGTAAATTGCACTGATGTTTCTTTATAATTCCTGCTGACGTGATTCAGCTCTTGTTTTTAACCTGCCGTTCACAAACTAAACTTATAAAACATTCTCAGCTTGTTATTGCAATGTTACTTTCCGGCGCAATCACAGGCGGCATTTTCGTACCCTATTCCCCTCCTGTGTTTTCCCCACCATAGGACGTATGTATGAAAACATCAATTTTTAAAAGTCTTTATTTTCAAGTTCTTGCCGCCATTACAATAGGGATACTGTTGGGGCATTTCTACCCCCAGCTTGGCGAGCAAATGAAGCCGCTGGGCGATGGGTTTGTTAAATTAATTAAAATGATTATTGCGCCGGTTATCTTCTGTACGGTAGTCACCGGTATCGCAGGCATGGAAAGTATGAAGTCGGTCGGTCGTACTGGTGCGGTCGCTCTGCTGTATTTTGAAATCGTGAGTACGATTGCGCTGATTATCGGCCTGGTCGTGGTCAACGTGGTGCAACCTGGCGTGGGTATGAACATCGACCCAAGTACGCTGGATGCGTCTGCGGTGGCGGTTTATACCCAACAGGCTTCGCAACAGGGTCTGATTCCGTTCCTGATGGACGTGATTCCGGCGAGTGTGGTCGGTGCGTTTGCCAGCGGTAATATCTTGCAGGTTCTGCTGTTTGCTGTGATGTTTGGCTTTGCGCTGCATCGCTTAGGGCCAAAAGGCAAAGTGATTTTTGACGTGATTGACAGCTTCTCCAAGGTCATTTTCGGCGTCATTAACATGATCATGAAACTGGCTCCGCTGGGTGCGTTCGGTGCAATGGCCTTCACCATCGGTAAATATGGTGTCGGTACGCTGATACAGTTGGGACAGCTGATCGCGTGCTTCTACATCACCTGTGTTCTGTTCGTTTTCCTGGTGTTGGGCAGTATTGCCAGAGCGACGGGCTTCAGTATCTTCAAATTCATTCGCTACATTCGTGAAGAACTGCTGATCGTACTGGGCACATCCTCTTCTGAATCCGTGCTGCCACGTATGCTGGAGAAGATGGAGAAGGTCGGTTGTAAGAAATCGGTTGTTGGTCTGGTGATTCCTACCGGCTACTCGTTCAACTTGGATGGCACCTCCATCTATCTGACAATGGCTGCGGTATTTATCGCTCAGGCGACCAATAGCCACATGGATATCTGGCATCAGATTACCCTGCTGGTGGTGCTGCTGCTGTCTTCTAAAGGTGCAGCGGGCGTGACGGGAAGTGGATTCATCGTGCTGGCGGCAACGCTGTCTGCCGTGGGCCACCTGCCAGTTGCCGGTCTGGCGTTGATTCTGGGTATTGACCGCTTTATGTCAGAAGCCCGTGCGCTGACCAACCTGATTGGTAACGGTGTGGCGACCATCGTGGTAGCAAAATACTGCCGCGAGCTGGACGAGAAGAAACTGGATGCTGAGCTGTCTGGCACTAATAAAAATGACAACGCGGCCACGCCGACTGCGCAGTCGTAATTCCAACATGCAGCTATAGTTTCGGTTGCAGTTATCATGCCGGTATAGTTTTCTAAATCAGTTCCCCACGGCGCTAACGCCCCGTGGGGAATTTTTTTGTCTGCCAACACGTCGAACCAATCCGTTTCTCCCTCCTTCCTTGCCCGCCATGAAACGTAAAAATATTGTTAAATATGACTATTTTTACCTTTTTTGCAGATTATTTCGTCTTCTGGAGTGACATAGACAAAAGCGCGCGGTCAAAGGGAATGGTACACTTCGCGTCTTTAATTTTTTCCGTGATATATCCACGAGAGTGTGCGGTGGCAGACGCAAGGCCACCATAATGATCAACAATAACCACATTATTATGTTGGATAGCTATTAGTAGGGGTTCACATGCAGGGCACCAAAAAGGCGCTTTTCGTTGGTGGTTTGTTGCTGGCCGTGGTCAGCAGCGGCGTGCAGGCTGAAGCACTACAGCCCGATCCTGCCTGGCAGCAGGGTAAGCTTGATAATGGTTTTACCTGGCAGTTATTAACTACGCCACAGCGCCCCGGCGATCGGGTTGAGCTGCGTCTGGTTGTTAATGCCGGGTCGCTGCTGGAAAACGCCCAGCAGGTAGGTTTTGCCCATTTTCTTCCCCGTCTGGCCTTAGCGCCCGGCGATAAGCTGTCTGCCGCCCAGCGGCCTTCTATGTGGATGCGGGATGCTAACAGCTCACGCGTCCTGCCTCCGGTCATTGTCTCGTATGACTTCACGTCATATAACCTGAGTTTGCCGAATAATCGCCCCGAACTGCTGAAAGAAGCGCTGACGTGGCTTTCGGAAAGCGCAGGGCAGATGACGTTCGACGAAAAAAGCTTACAGGCCGCGCTGAAGGTGCCCGATCAGGTGGCAACCTTTCCGATTAATCCACAGGATCCGAGCTGGCGCTACCGTCTGAAAGGCTCGCCCCTGCTGGCACACGATCCGGCTCAGGACGTCAAACCGCCGTTGAATGGCGAACAGCTCCAGCAGTTTTATAAAACCTGGTACACGCCAGATGCGATGACGCTCTACATCGTCGGTCATGTGGATAATCGCAGCGTGATCGAGCAGATCGGGAAAGTCTTCTCCCCGCTGGAAGGGAAACGTGAAGCACCAGCGCCATTGCCGACATTGAGCCCGCTACCGCCGCAGGCGATCAGCCTGATGAATAACAACGTCCAGCAGGATACGCTGTCGCTGATGTGGGATGCCCCGTGGCACCCGATTCGTGAATCGCAGGCGCTGGTTCGCTACTGGCTGGGCGATATGACGCGGGAAGCGATGTTCTGGCACCTACAGCAGGCGCTGGAGAAGAGCCCACTGAAGAGCAACAATCTCCGCTTCGACTGCAATGTGTTTTATACCCGTTCTCAGTGCGCGATTCATATGGATGTACCGAATAGTGAGGGCGTTGAGCCGGGCGTGACGTTTATGGCGCGTGAGCTGGCGACGCTGCGTGAAAAAGGGCTGACACAGCAAGAGTTTGATGCGCTGATTGCGCGCAAGACGGACGAGCTGAGTAAGCTGTTTGCGACCTATGCGCGGACCAGCACGGACATCCTGATGGATCAGCGCTTGCGCTCCCAGCAGAATGGCGTCGTAGATATTTCTCCCGAGCAGTATCAGAAACTGCGCCAGACCTATCTGTCCGCGTTGACGCTCGATATGCTGAACCAGGAACTGCACCAGCAGCTGGTACAGGATACGACGCTGATGCTGATCCAACAGCCCGGTGAACCGGAAGCGAATATGAAAGCGTTGCAGGAAGCCTACGACCGGATTATGACGCCAGTGGCCGAGCCGGTTGCCAGCACTGCGGCGGCTGTGCCTGAAGGCGCCGTTCCTGAAGGAACGAAGCCGCAGGAAACGGCGCCCGCTGCACAGTAATTTATTAATCAGTAAGTCATTAAGTAGTAAATAGAAAAGGCCGCGATTGCGGCCTTTAACTTATTATCACGCGACATCCTGTTTACGCAGGCATGGCCTCAAGCGGGATAATCGCCCCACGGTATTGAATGACCGTGCTGGCCGTCAGGTGACCGCGCTGTGCGGCTTCCTGCGTGCTGCCGCCGTTCAGACGTACTGCCAGATAACCTGCGCTGAAAGAGTCGCCCGCGGCGGTGGTATCGACCACGCTCTCTTTTGGCAATTTGATAGCCGGGACATCAACCAGCTCTTGTCCGCGTTCAGACACGATGCAGGAATCGGCACCGCGTTTGATGACCACTTCGTTAACGCCCAAACCGTGCGTCCGATCCAGCACGGCTTCCAGCGGCTTCGTGCCCCACAGCATGTCTTCGTCATCCAGTGTCAGGAAAGCGATATCGGTACAGGACAGAATGTTGGTGTAGGCCTGCTGCGTTTCTTCTTTGCTTTGCCACAGACGTGGACGGTAGTTGTTATCAAAAATCACTTTACCGCCGTTGGCGCGGCACGCGCGCAGCAGGGCGAGAAGACGCTGACGGCTTTCGGCGTTCAGGATCGCCAGACTAATGCCGCTCAGGTAGAGGTAATCAAATTGTGCCAGCGATTGACCGATTTTTTCTGCTTCCGGGCTGTCCAGCCAGTAGCGGGCCGCGGCATCATTACGCCAATAGTAGAACGTACGCTCGCCGCTATCGTCGGTTTCAATGAAGTATAAACCGGGCAGCTTGTTGTCCAGTCGCTGAATCAGGTCGGTTTTCACCCCTTCTTTCTGCCAGGCAGACACCATCTCGGTACTGAAGCTATCGGTGCCGAGCGCGGTCACGTAATGCACGCCCAGCTTATCGGCGTTTACCTGACGGGCAATGTAAACGGCAGTGTTCAGCGTATCGCCGCCAAATCCACGGTTAAGATCCGTGCCCTTCTGCGACAGTTCGATCATGCATTCGCCGATTACGGCAATGTTAGTAGTTGTCATCACTTTTGGCCTGTTTGAAAAGGTACCCTGCACCTGATGTTATTGGGTATAAAAAATGCGGAAATTAACATCAGTCTCAACATTACGCGAGACTGAGTCAATAGCCTTGAAACGATGTTTTATTTTTTCATGACGCAGATCGGAAAACCAGTGCTTTCACGCTGCTTTTAGCGATCGGAGGGGGGGGCTTTCTCCTGCTCATTCTTATCCGTCGAGGTGTCGCCTTTGTAGTTCGCCGTTGCGATCCAGGCGGCGCAGAAGAGCGTCAGACGAGCGAAGAAATAGAAGAACGCCATCAGGCCAATGACCGAACCGAACGCAGCACCGGAAGGTGAGCTGGCCAGTTTAGGCAGCGCGACGGTCATCGCGAACTTGATCACTTCAAAGCCCACGGCGGCGATCAGCGTGCCGCGAAAGAGCGCTTTGCGTTTGGGTTTATGGCGCGGTAAAACGAAGAATATCCACAGGAATAACAGATAGTTGGCGAAGATGGAGATTGACAGGGCAATCAGCGTCAACGCGGGGCGCAGCCACTCGATGCCATCCAGCCCCAACGCGGTCACAATCATGTTCTGCGCGGTGCCAGCAACGGAGGTCAGGAAAAGCGTAATAATGAGCGCAATGACCAGGCCAGTCAGCGACAGGAAATCCCGCGTGTACTGAAAGTAAATCTTCTCCTCATCTTTCGGGTTCCGTTCCCACACGTCGCGCGACTGAGCGCGAATCGCCTCACGCAGGTTTCCCATCCAGCTGATGCCAGAATAGAGTGCGATCAGCAAACCGGTAATCCCCACGGTAGTACGCTGCTGCACGGCGGTGTTAACGGTACTTTTCAGCGTATTGGCCAGATTAGGATCGCTGATACTGTTGACGATACGGTTAATCAGCCCCGTCAGCAGATCGGGGTTAGAAGCCAGCACAAAACCCACTGCGGCAAAAGACACCATGAGAATCGGGATCAGCGACAGAAAGGAAAAATAGGTAATGGCCGCGCCAAACTGGTTGCCCATCCGATCGTTGAAGCGTTCGCCCGCGCGAATCAGGTGCGCCACGCTGGGGATCGCCTGAATACGTGCGGCCAGACGCTTGCTCTTGCCCAGAAACGAGAGAGGTTTCTGTGGTGATTTATCCCCTTCTGGGGTTGACGATGTTGACTGGCGATCCGGGTCTGCCGGTACAGGCATTGCGTTTCTCCTGTGTTCGGGATTAGTTTAGTAGCATAAGGTTGATTATAACCAACAATATACTCGTCATCCTTCAAGTTGCATGTGCGTTGGCTGCGTTCAGTCACCCGAATCACTTACTTGAGTAAGCTCATCGGGACTCCTTCTCTTGCCGCCTGCCTGAAACTCGAATTATTTAGAGTATATACAATATGATTTTTCGATGTTTTTCTGAACGTACGTCATACACGGACGTTAAGCGAGTGAATTTTCCATGCCAACACCTTCCCCATCCGAACCGTCGCTGAGCGGTCTGCGCCTTAATCTGCGCATCGTTTCGATTGTGGCGTTCAACTTCGCCAGCTATCTGAATATCGGCCTGCCGTTGGCGGTGCTGCCGGGGTACGTGCACGATCACCTTGGCTACAGTGCATTCTGGGCCGGACTGGTGATCAGCCTGCAATACTTCTCCACGCTAGTGAGCCGCCCGCATGCGGGTCGCAGCGCCGACGAAAAAGGACCGAAAAAAATCGTCGTCTGGGGGCTGGCTGGCGTCATGCTCAGTGGGGTGTTTTACCTGATGGCTGCCTTTAGCGACGCCTCGCCTGCCATCACGCTGCTGTTGTTGTGCCTCGGGCGTATCGTGCTGGGAGCCGGACAGAGCTTTGCCGGTACCGGTGCAACGCTCTGGGGCGTCGGCGTGGTCGGTTCCCGACACATTGGACGTGTGATTTCATGGAATGGCATTGCGACCTACGGCGCGATGGCGATTGGCGCACCGCTCGGCGTCTGGCTTAATCATATCGGTGGGCTAAAACTGCTCTCCGTGTGCATTATCCTGATTGCGGCGGTGGCGATTGTCCTCGCGCTGCCGCGCCCCGCGGTGCAGGTTGCGCCGGGGAAAAAGATTCCCTTCCGCGAAGTGCTGGGGAAAGTCTGGGTTTACGGCATTATTCTGGCGATCGCCTCTGCGGGTTTTGGTGTGATCGCGACCTTCATCACGCTGTTTTATGCCGACCGGAACTGGGAAGGCGCGGCGCTGACGCTAACCATTTTCAGTTGTGCCTTTGTCGGCGCACGATTGGTGTTTCCTAACAGTATTCAGCGGTTTGGCGGGCTGCGCGTGGCGATGGCATGCTTCGTGGTTGAAATCGTCGGGTTGCTGTTGGTCTGGGGGGCGACGCAGCCGCTGATGGCGGAAATCGGTGCGTTCCTCGCGGGGGCGGGTTTCTCTCTGGTGTTCCCGGCATTAGGTGTTGTCGCCGTTAAGGCGGTATCGCCGCAGAATCAGGGCAGTGCGCTGGCAACCTATACGATATTTCTCGATTTATCGCTGGGCATCGTCGGACCGGTGGCGGGCGTGCTGATGGCTTATACCGGCATCGCCTCTATTTATCTGGCGGCGGCGTTGCTGGGACTGTGCGGTCTGGCACTGACATGGCGACTGACCCAGCGGGTCGCTAGCGTAGAATGACAGTAACCACCTCGGTGGCTACTGTCCGACGATAACACCGATTATTTCAGCTTCAGGGTGTGGATGATGCCTTCTGCTTCGCTCTGTGCCTGTTGCTGATTGCTGGCTGGCAGCGTGATCTGCAAGGTCAGCAGTTGGTTTTCCACTTTGCCCAGCACGACAGAGGAATAAGCCTGCTGTCCGCTGCTGGTGATAATGCTGTCGAGCTGTTGCAGCTTCTTTCCGTCAACGTCGATGGTCTTGTTGGTGACGACCTGGAGGTTGGCGTCACGCGTGCGCTGTTGATCTTCCAGACGCTGTGCCAGCACGGTCAACTCTTCTGTGGTGTTGTCGCCCAGAATCACGATGACCGCTTTCTGTCCATTGTCATTGGCGTAAACGTGCATGTTGTTCGCCTGCGTTCCCACTTTGCCGCTTTGATCACGCATATCGGCTGGCAGGGTAAACGCCACCTTGCCATCCATTAATTCAATATTCTGACCTGCGCTGGCTTCTGCGGCAGGTTTATCTTGCGCGCCCGCTTTTGCAGCGTCATCCGTTTTGCCATCACAGGCAGCAAGCAGGCCGACAAGCAAGCCGACACCGAGGTATTTGATTACATTCGACATGGGATCCCTTTCTCTCGTTTTTGAAACAGATAATCGTTTTAAACAGGTAATAACAGTATGGCACCCTATTCAGATAGCAAAAACAAGCATTTTGTTGTTGCAAACCGTTGTTAGTCCCTGCGTTATTTTTACAAAACGATGAATGACTGGATGAGAAAAGGCGGCGCAAATGGCCGCCTGATTGGCATTAATGGTGGCTGCTGACGGAGTGATAGTCGGGGGTGCCTTTCTGTTCGCTCAGACGTTTGAGTACCATGTTCAGCATGACGCCGTACATCGGCAGGAAGAACGCCAGGCTGATCAGTAATTTGAAGGCATAATCCACCATCGCGATTTCAACCCAGTTTGCCGCCATGAAGGCATCGGTGCTGCGGTAAAACGCGATGAAGAAAAAGGCCAGCGTATCGCTGAAATTACCAAACACGGTCGACACGGCCGGAGCGACCCACCACGCGCGTTTCTGGCGCAGGCGGTTGAAGACGTGAACATCCAGAATCTGGCCGAGAACATAAGCCATGAAGCTGGCGCAGGCGATACGCGCCACGACGATATTCACCTGACTTAATGCCTCGAACGACTGCCACGATCCCTGATAGAACAGGCTCGACACCAGATAGGAAATTACCAGCGCAGGCACCATCACGGTCAGAATGATACGGCGTGCCAGCGGCGCACCGAAAACCCGTACCGTCAGGTCAGTTGCCAGAAAAATAAACGGGAAGGTAAACGCGCCCCAGGTGGTATGAAAACCGAAAATCAATACCGGGAGCTGGACCAGATAATTACTCGACGTAATGATCAGGACATGGAACAACGATAGCCAGATCAGCGCCGTAAGCCGCTGCTGGGGAGTAAAATGATACATAATGTGACCTTTTTGGTTATTGGGGTTAGGGAACCCAAGGGATAACGTGCAGATTTATGCTGCAACGCGGCGGCATAATACGCAATTGCTTCACTAATGCAATGTGTTTTGCCAGGAAAAGATGGTTGTTTTCTGCGCAAACGTTGTCGTCGCTTGCGTCGGGAAATCCTCAGCGTAAACTAAGGCGGTTTTTTGATTCCTGTACTGAGAACGTTGATGACCGATCCCTTTACCAACCCGGACAAAACCCTTGATGCACAGGGGCTGCGCTGCCCTGAGCCTGTAATGATGGTGCGTAAGACGGTACGCCAGATGGAAACCGGGCAAACGCTGCTGATTATTGCCGACGATCCGGCTACCACCCGCGATATTCCCGGTTTTTGCGTGTTCATGGAGCATGAGCTTCTGGCGCAGGAGACCGAACAGCTTCCCTATCGGTATCTGCTGCGCAAAGGTTAATACTCGTCATACTAAGCCATAGGTGCGCGGCGTTGCACCGCGCACCGTAGACCGCGATTAGTCCTGTTTTCTCAATAGCCGCAGCGCGTTGGCGGTGACCAGCGCGGTGGCGCCGGAATCCGCCAGCACGGCCAGCCACAGTCCGGTAATGCCCAGAATGCTGGTGACCAGAAAGACGGCTTTCAGCCCCAGCGCGATGGCAATGTTCTGACGAATATTATGCTGCGTCGCCCGCGACAGGCTGATCATAGCGGCCAGCCCAGTCAGGCGGCTGTGCGTTAAGGCTGCATCAGCCGTCTCCAGCGCCACATCCGTACCGCTTCCCATTGCAATTCCGATGGTTGCAACCTTCATCGCCGGGGCGTCGTTGATGCCGTCGCCGACCATCGCCACGGGATGCTGCTGACTCAATTCGCTGACCGCCGTGACTTTATCGGCGGGGAGCAGGCTGGCGCGGTAATCAATCCCTAATGTCGCCGCAATCGCCGCCGCCGCGCGGGGATTATCGCCCGTGAGCATGACGCCACGAATCCCCAACTGCTGCAAAGCATCCAGCGCTTCACGCGCATCGTGGCGTAGCGTGTCGCTCAATGCCAGCACGCCGAGCAACTTATCGTCCTCTTGCACCACCACGACGGTTTTCCCTTCGTTTTCCAGCGCATCAATCCGCTGCAACCAGTCGGCATCAAGCAGGTCGGGCGCGACGCGAGTCGGCGCACTGACCTGAATCCGCTTGCCGCCTATCGTGCCTTCCACGCCGACACCCGCCAGCGCTTTGCGATTTTCCGCCATTGGCAGGAACGTGCTGCTGGAGCGCGCATGTTGGACGATCGCTTTGGCAAGCGGATGGTGCGAACCGGACTCCACCGCGGCGGTGCGGGTTAACAGCGCTGTTGCGCTAACGCCTGCGGCGGGCAATACGTCTGTCACCTGCGGTTTGCCTTCCGTCAGCGTACCCGTTTTATCAAACGCGATAGTTTTGATGTTTCCCAACGATTCCAGCGCCGCGCCGCCTTTAATCAGCGCCCCACGGCGCGTTGCGGCGGCTAGCCCGGACGTAATCGCCGCAGGCGTTGAGATCACCAGCGCACACGGACAGCCGATTAACAGTAGCGTCAGGCCGCGATAAATCCACTCTTGCCACGGCTGCGCCAGCAGCAACGGCGGTACCAGAATCACCAGCAGCGACAGCAGCATGATGGCTGGCGTGTAGTAACGGCTGAACTTATCGAGGAAGCGTTCTATCGGCGCACGGCGCTCTTCCGCTTCTTCTATCAGTTGCAGAATGCGGTCGATAGCGCTGTTGCCCGGCTGTGACACCACGCGCAGCTGCACAACCCGATCGACGCACAGGCTGCCTGCGGCAATTTTTTCACCCGGCGTACGTTCAACGGGAACCGATTCACCGGTCAGCGCGCTTTCATCAAAGCTGGCGTCGCTGTTCAAGAGCTCCGCATCGGCAGGGAGACGCCCACCGGGGGCGACTTCAATCACGTCACCGGGAACCAAACTGGCGACGGGAACGAGGCGTCGCTGCCCGTTGCCGACGACCGTGGCATCTTCGGGAAGCAGCGCCATCAGCGCCGTTACGCCCCGTCGTGCGCGGTTTGCCGCGTAAGATTCCAGATGCTCGCCCAGCATAAACAGTAGCAGGATGACGGTGGCTTCGGTGGTGGCGCCAATCAAGAGCGCCCCGATGGAAGCCACGCTCATCAACGTTTCAATCGCGAAGGGCGTGCCCGTGCGAATGAGCTGCACCGTTTTTTTCAGTATCGGAATCAGCCCGACAATTGTGGTCGCGATAAACGCGATCTGCCCGCCACGCTCGCTTAGCAGGGAAAGTCCCCAGCTTGCAGCAGCCAGCAGAGTGAAAAGTATTAAGAAACCATATTCATGTACGAAACGACGTACGGTCGACGTGTCGGGTGGAGCGAGGGGGAGTGCGGTGTCCTGCAAGGTGAAACCCGCTTGCTGAACGGCATATTGAACCTGAGGACGAATATCGGTGTTGGCATCAACAACCAATTTTTCGGTGGCGAACAGCACTTTGGCTTGTTCAATTCCGGTGAGATTTTTTACTGCATTTTCGATTTTACGTGCGCAGCTGGGACAATCCATCCCGCTGATTTTCCAGCTGAAACGCTGGTGGGATCGGGGCCTGTCGCTGTCTCCGCCGTCGGGGTCGTCTGAATCCGCGCTACCGCCGCTGTCTGACGACGACTGATCTGTGCCACACGTGCTTTGCACTACAGCGTCAGACGTGTGTTTGGTTGAACAGCAGCTGTGGTCGGCGTGGTTTGAATGCTGCGTGTGCTCGTTGCAGCAGCTTTTGGCGCTGCGCGGCGCGTGGTGAACGCTGTTATTGCAGCAGGCTGATTTCTCAGTGCTGTGGTGGTGTTGATGAGAGTGCATATCTTCCTCCGTTGTTAGTGACTTACATTCTCATCAGGAACTTTACACCGCCGCTCAATGCTTAGCCAGATTTTCGTGAGCGGCGTCAACGTCAGAAATAGAGGGAGCGAACGATCAGGAAATGGCCGCCAAAATAGCCCGCGGCCACAATAGCCTGATGGGCGCGGAACGGAAAACGGTAATGGTGAATCAGCCAGGCTGCATGGGCGATAAACAGCAGCACTGTGCCCGTCAGCAGGGAGAAATTCGCGTTTGTCCCCAGCGCAAAATACCGCTCGCCGGCAATCCAGACCATCAATGTGGTCATGATGATGAATGCGCAGGCGGGCCAACGCTGCTCTTTCAGTCGTCCCCAGATAATCGCGATCAGGATCGCGGCCAGAATGACGAGCGTTAATGCCAGCGGCCAAAAGAACGTGAGTGAAATCTGCCCGGTAAAAAAGCTAATGGTGTACAGCAGATGGGAGAGGAAATAAGCGCCAAACGCGTAAAGCAGGCGCTGAGTCGGCAGCAACAGCAGGGTGTCTGCGACCAGCGTTGCCAACAACCCCAGTACAATCAGATAGCCCGGCACACCAAGCAGCGGCGTCTGCCAGGCCAGAGCCAGCAGCAGTAGCATCGTGACCGGTTTGAATAACCAACGTTGCCACGTTGGACCACGGTAGCTGGCGTCCACATACAACCAACCAGAAAAAAGCACAGCAATAAATGACCAAAGCATAGCGTGTCCTTTTTGTGTTTTTGTTTGTGTCAGGATAAAAATAAATCGTTCTTTATTGAGTGTAGGGGATTGTGGGGAAGTTAAACAACACGTCGTGAAACGGATGCGACTTCTGTGAGCTTCATGTTATGTTATCGCCTGTTTTTATTGTAGATGGGCGCCGTGAAGTCTCGAAGGGAGCATTGTGTTGAATGAGTAATGAATCCGCGCTTTATCGTATTCAATTTATAAATAACGGTAAGAATTACCAGCTTTACGTGCGTGAGTTGGTGCAGAGTAGCCTGTTCGGTTTTATTGAAATTGCCGACTTCGTGTTTGATAGCCAGTCTACGGTGTTGGTTGACCCGTCAACCGAGAAACTGAAAACGGAATTCTCCGGCGTTAGCCGCAGTTTCATTCCTCTACAGGCGATCATTCGCATTGATGCCGTGACGGAAAAAGGCAGTGCCCGCATTTCTGATTTAGGCGACAACGTTACCGCGTTCCCTTATCTTCCCGGCAAGAAACCCTGATGGATGACTTTCCCTGGCTGTTGGCCTTGGCCGTCGGTGCGATTTTGGTGCTGGCGGCGCGGCAATATCGACGCCAACGCCAGCGGGAAGCGCAGAATGACGCGGCTCCGCTGCGGATCGTGGCCGCTGAGGTGAAACACAAACGCGAATTTCCCCGTAGCCGTCGACGAGCGCGCGAACATCAGGTGATGGTTGTAGAGGATATGCTTTATGAGGTCACGTTCAGGCCGATTACCGGCGGCGCGACTATCACGCTGCGCCTTGAGAACGCGGATTATCACCAGCTTGATACTGGCATGCAGGGGTCGTTGCAGCTAAAGGGCACACGCTTTATCCGCTTTGTGCCCCAGCAGAAGTAGCGATTACGACTTTGGTGGCTTAGGCTGCTTTTTCTGCCACGCCAACAGCTCAAACACGCCAAAAAGGAAAATGCGTGCCTGAAGCGCGCGGCTCAGCGCGGGGCTGTCTTTCGGCTGGCTGGATTTTAACAGCAGCAGTTGAAAACCATGCATCAGGATCATAAACACCATCGCCACGGTCATGAAGATATTCAACGGCTTGGGGAACGGTTGAATCAGGTTAAGCAACAAAAATCCCCACACGCCCAGCATCAATAGCCTGCCAAGGTTAATCAAAATCATCTCTTACCCTTACGTTGCTGCGAAGATCATTGACGAATGTATAAACGGTAGGCGACCTGACCCGCAATTTTCTCACGGTGCAGTTGCCAATTTTCCGGAATAGTCAGCTGCGCATTTTCCGCCTCGGTTTCTACGTAAATCCACGCGTCGGGTGCCAGCCAACCCTGTTGTTCCAGTAGGGCAAGCGTGTTGTTCAGCAGTTCTTTGCGAAACGGTGGATCGAGAAACACGACGTCAAACGGCGTGCCCGGCTTCGCCAGCCAGCTCAGGGCATCAGTATTGACCACCTCGGCGTTTTCCGCCCGAAGCAGTGCCAGATTTTGCGTTAGCTGCTGCGCGACTGCACGCTCCATCTCCAATAATGTGGCGTGTGCGGCATAACGGGATAAGGCTTCCAGCCCGAGCGCGCCGCTGCCGGCAAAGCAGTCCAGACAGCGTGCCTGTTGAATGACGGGAGCCAGCCAGTTAAACAGCGTTTCCCGCACGCGATCGGTGGTGGGACGTAAACCGGGGCTATCAGGAACCGGAAGTTTTCTGCCGCGCCATTGACCACCGATGATTCGGATTTGTCCGGCGGCTGACGATGCGTTTTTTTTAGCCATAGCTCACAGGGTTATTGTTGTGCCGCATCATCGTGGTGTGGATACGGGCAGGAAATTTCTGGCGCTATTCTAGCGGCGGTTACGTGTAGAGGGAATGTTAAGATGGGGGTTAAAGCGCTTAACCCAAAATTTTGTGCTATCTACAGGCTTTCGATAACGCGCAGCGTTTGACACACTTCGTTACGGACATTGCCTTTCGTTACGAAGATTGTCGGCAGCGCCGAGAATTGTCCGTCATTGCCCCCGTTGGCTGCGTGTTGCTGTCGGCAGGAAAGTGTTAAACTTATTGTTTAAATATGATTTTCATTGATTGATTCGCTGCGGTGAGCAGCGTGGAGCGCGATCGCACATGTCAAAAGAAAAGAAGCGCGGTTTTTTTTCCTGGCTGGGATTAGGGAAACAGGAAGAGAAACAACAGGAACAGCCGCAAGAGCAGCCTGTTTTTCAAGAGAAGCCGTCAGCGGCGGAGTCGGATGCTGCTGCATCGGCTCACCAGACCGTTGAGCACGCCCCGGATCAGGTAGAGAAAGCGCTGCCGGAAGCGCCTGTCGTTGAAGAAGAGACCAAGGTTGAAGCGGAAGCGCTGATCCAACCTGCCGCCGAGCGTGACGTTACCGCAGCGGCTGACGAACCGACCGTCGCTGTGCCTGAACCAGCCGTATCAGCCCCTATTATTTCTGAAGCAGACGATCGTGACGCGATCGATCATGACGTTCTCGATCAGGATGTCGTCGATCCGATCGTACAGACTGAGATCGCTGAAAGCGAGACAGTGGCTAATGCTGAGCCGGATGTTGCGCAGCAGGAAGAGCAAGAATACGAAGAATCAGAACCCGCGCAGCCAGATGATGTGCCTGTCGTGGCGCAAGAGCAGGAACGTCCGACGAAAGAAGGTTTCTTCGCTCGCTTGAAACGCAGTCTGGTAAAAACGCGCCAGAATCTCGGTTCAGGATTTATCGGATTGTTTCGCGGTAAGAAAATCGACGACGATCTGTTTGATGAACTGGAAGAACAACTGCTGGTGGCGGATGTTGGGGTCGAGACGACCCGTAAAATCATCACCAGCCTGACAGAGCACGCCAGCCGCCGCCAACTGAAAGATGCTGATACGCTTTTTGTGAAGCTGAAAGAAGAAATGGCGGAGATTCTTGCTAAGGTGGACGCCCCGCTGAATATCGAAGGCAAAACGCCGTATGTCATTCTGATGGTTGGCGTTAATGGCGTGGGTAAAACCACCACCATCGGGAAAATGGCACGTCAGTTCCAGGCGCAGGGCAAATCCGTGATGCTGGCGGCGGGGGATACCTTCCGTGCGGCGGCGGTCGAGCAGCTTCAGGTCTGGGGACAGCGCAATAATGTGGCAGTGGTGGCGCAACATACGGGTGCGGATTCGGCATCGGTGATTTTCGATGCGATTCAGGCAGCGAAAGCGCGCGGCGTTGATGTCCTGATTGCGGATACCGCCGGTCGCTTGCAGAACAAAGCGCACCTGATGGAAGAGCTGAAAAAGATTGTGCGCGTGATGAAGAAGCTGGACGAAGACGCGCCGCATGAAGTGATGCTGACGCTGGATGCGAGCACCGGGCAGAACGCGGTGAGTCAGGCCAAACTGTTTAATGAAGCGGTTGGGCTGACGGGTATTACCTTAACTAAGCTTGATGGTACCGCGAAAGGCGGGGTGATTTTCGCCATTGCCGACCAGTTCGCTATTCCTATCCGCTATATTGGGGTAGGTGAAGGTATTGAAGATTTACGGCCATTCAAGGCCGACGATTTTATTGAGGCACTTTTTGCCCGAGAGGATTAAAACGGATGATTCGTTTTGAACAGGTCAGTAAAGCTTACCTCGGTGGGCGTCAGGCATTACAAGGGGTGGATTTCCATCTGCGCCCCGCGGAAATGGCGTTCCTGACCGGCCATTCCGGCGCAGGGAAAAGTACCCTGCTGAAACTGATTTGTGGCATTGAACGTCCCAGCGCGGGTCAGATTTTCTTCGGCGGCCACAATATCAGCCGTCTGAAAAAACGCGAAGTTCCGTTCCTGCGCCGCCAGATCGGCATGATCTTTCAGGATCACCATCTGCTGATGGAACGCACGGTCTACGACAACGTTGCGATGCCGCTCATCATCGCGGGTGCCAGCAGTGAGGATATCCGCCGCCGGGTATCCGCCGCGCTGGACAAGGTTGGCCTGCTGGATAAAGCGAAAAATTACCCTATCCAGCTGTCCGGCGGTGAGCAGCAGCGCGTTGGTATTGCGCGCGCGGTGGTGAACAAACCCGCCGTATTGCTGGCGGATGAGCCGACTGGTAACCTCGACGAAGCGCTGTCAGAAGGCATTTTGCGCCTGTTTGAAGAATTCAATCGCGTTGGCGTTACCGTCCTGATGGCGACGCATGACACTGGGCTAATCGCCCGCCGTAATTACCGTGTGCTGACGCTGTCGGATGGCCGCATGGTGGGGGGAAACCACAATGGCGAATAACGTCCGTAACGCGAAAAAGCCTGTCGCAAAAGCCAAAGCGCTGCGCGGCGGCTGGCAGGAACAGTGGCGCTATGCCTGGATGAATACGCTGGCTGATATGCTGCGCCAGCCGCTGGCTACCTTTCTGACCATCATGGTCATTGCTATTTCGTTGGCGTTGCCCAGCATCTGCTATCTGGTATGGAAAAACGTCAGTCAGGCAGCGACACAGTGGTATCCCTCGCCGCAGCTGACGGTGTATCTGGATAAATCGTTGGATGACAACGCGGCGCAGGCGGTTATCACGCAGCTTCAATCGGAAGAGGGCGTCGATAAAGTCAATTATTTGTCGCGCAATGAAGCGATGGGCGAATTCCGCAACTGGTCCGGTTTTGGCGGCGCGCTCGATATGCTGGAAGAGAACCCGCTGCCAGCCGTAGCGATTATCACGCCGAAAATGAGTTTTCAGGATTCCACCACGCTGACGACGCTGCGCGACCGAGTGGCGGCGACGCAGGGCGTGGATGAAGTACGGATGGATGACAGCTGGTTTGCGCGGCTGGTGGCATTGACCAATCTGGTTGGGCAAATTTCCGTGACGATCGGCGTCCTGATGGTAGTTGCTGTCTTTTTGGTGATCGGCAACAGCGTGCGCCTGAGTATTTTCAGCCGCCGCGAAACCATCAACGTGATGAAGCTGATTGGGGCGACAGACGGCTTTATTCTGCGTCCGTTCCTGAATGGCGGGGCGGCAATGGGCGTAGGCGGCGCGGTGCTGTCGCTGATTTTATCGCAGGCGCTGGTCTGGAAGCTGGGTGCCGTGGTGGCGCAGGTGGCTTCTGTCTTCGGTACGACCTTTGCCGTTAAAGGATTGAGCTGGGATGAATCCCTGCTGCTGCTGTTAATCGCCGGTATGATTGGCTGGTTGGCCGCCTGGCTGGCAACCGTGCAACATTTACGCCGTTTTACACCACAGTAAGCATTTTCTGGTATAATTATCCCCTGTAATTCAGACCGTATTGCAGGGGAAATCTCCTCAGCGACATCTCTTCTTTGCGCTTCCCGCTGTGTTTTCCCCTTGGTTTCTCGTGTGCTAGTAACGCGCTTTTCGCCTGCTTGATCTCTGGCATGAGGTGAATAAAATGAGAGGAACTTGCGAGCGGAATCACAGTCTGAATAGACAGATTTTAGGATTTGATTAATCTGGTTTTAAGGTTTTTCTTAAAATAAGCTTTAAGGTGCCGTGTTTTGCCATCTTCGCGCAAAACGATGCGGTGAAGCAGTGCTAAGATAACCAACTGCAATATGACGAATAGAGCAACTGAGAGGGTTGAATGACCAAAGATATGCAAACTTTCACCTTAGTTCCCCAGGGCAGTCTGGAAGGGTATATTCGTGCCGCCAATGCCTATCCGATGCTGACGGCGGAGGAAGAGCGGGCGCTGGCTGAACGGCTGCATTATCAGGGCGATCTGGATGCGGCTAAGCACCTGATTCTGTCACACCTGCGTTTTGTTATTCATGTTGCCCGTAACTATTCCGGCTATGGCCTGCCGCAGGCGGATCTGATTCAGGAAGGGAACATCGGCCTGATGAAAGCGGTACGTCGCTTTAACCCTGAAGTTGGCGTGCGTCTGGTTTCTTTCGCCGTGCATTGGATCAAAGCCGAAATTCATGAATACGTGCTGCGTAACTGGCGTATTGTGAAAGTCGCGACCACTAAAGCACAGCGTAAGCTGTTCTTTAACCTGCGTAAGTCGAAAACGCGCCTCGGCTGGTTTAATCAGGATGAAGTCGAACTGGTTGCGCGTGAGCTTGGCGTGACGAGCAAAGACGTGCGTGAGATGGAATCCCGCATGGCGGCGCAGGACATGACGTTCGATCCGACGCCGGAAGAAGATTCGCACGACGGCAAGGCGATGTCGCCGATGCTTTACCTACAGGATAAATCGTCTGACTTTGCCGATGGCATTGAAGAAGATAACTGGGAAACGCATGCGGCCGATAAGCTCACCTACGCGCTGGAAGGGCTGGACGAACGCAGCCAGCACATTATTCGCGCCCGCTGGTTGGATGATGACAACAAATCCACCTTGCAGGAGCTAGCCGATCAATACGGCGTTTCCGCTGAGCGTGTACGTCAGTTAGAAAAGAATGCGATGAAAAAACTGCGAGCGGCGATAGAAGCCTAATCGCTCTCATCGTCTCTTTCTGTAGCGACCGGGTAATGCCCGGTCGTTTTGTTTTTGTCTGATGTCAGGCCGCAGAGCGTGAGCTATGGCTTCTCTGGGTTGAGTTGGTCAAGAATCAACGGCGTTTCTTTTCTACGAATATAGCGCCAGCCGCCGGACACGGGTGAGAAGCCGCAGGACACCATAAACCGCGCCAGCACTTCCTCTTTAATCGCAGCATGATCGGCTGTGGCCAGCCACCACTCTTTCACCTCAGGAAGCTGACGACGCGCTTCATCAATCAAGAGTTTCCCTACGCCCCGCCGCCGCGTGACTTCCCGCACCATCAGATCGCTCAGTTCCGCATATTCTCCTTCAAGCTCGACCAGCATGCCGCCTAATAACCGATCGTTAAAACGGGCGGCAAATAATCGCCGATCGGGGGTGAGTTCTTCTTCGAGTAAATCAATGTTCTGATGTGGCCAGATTTTTGCCAGATCAATTTTATCCTGAGGGCTGAATTGGGTGAGGCATTCAACGGCTAGTTTCATTTTTATCGGCACTCCATCATATGAGTGAAGAATAATGTAGTTGTTTTGTAGTGGATCAGTTGTGTAATTTGAGCGTTATGGTTAATAGGGCAAATGTTTTTCTCATTCTTTGTTTTTCGAGTAATCCATCAACAATTAATGCACAAAGTAGAATATCTGACTATATATAAATTGAATGCTGGTTTTTGCATCTGGTGTTTTGTGCTGTTTGCCCCGCTTGTTTCTGACAGTGTGAGTTGATTTGCAGCATAAAATTCCTGTTTAATAATATGAAAAATAAAGCCTTATTAGAAAATATTACTAATAATAACCTAAGCCTTTCTTACTTATAAGAAAATAGTAGGTTATGGCAGAAGGCGGTCAGGTTTTCGGCAATATCCATAATGACAGATGGGGTAAAAAGAATGAAATTCAGTAAAGGTAAAGTATTGCTGATGGGTTGTATGGCTGCGGTGTTGAGTCACGCAGTCAGCGCTGCCGATATTAAGGTTGCGGTTGTAGGTGCAATGTCTGGCCCAGTTGCACAGTATGGCGATATGGAGTTCATTGGCGCGCGTCAGGCTATTGAAGACATTAACGCAAAAGGCGGCGTAAACGGTAACAAACTGGTTGGCGTTGAATATGATGACGCGTGCGACCCTAAGCAGGCGGTTGCCGTCGCGAACAAAGTCATCAATGACGGTATCCGTTATGTGATTGGCCATCTGTGTTCCTCCTCAACGCAGCCTGCGTCTGATATCTATGAAGAAGAAGGCGTGATCATGATTACGCCTGCGGCAACCAACGCCGACTTGACCACGCGCGGCTACAAAATGGTGCTGCGCACGACGGGGCTGGATTCCGATCAGGGACCAACCTCAGCAAAATACATTGTCGAAACCATCAAACCGCAGCGTATCGCCGTGGTTCATGACAAACAGCAATATGGTGAAGGCCTGGCCCGCTCTGTTCAGGATAGCCTGAAAAAAGCCGGTGCGAATGTTGTGCTGTTTGAAGGTGTGACGGCGGGTGATAAAGATTTCTCCACGCTGGTTGCGCGTCTGAAGAAAGAGAACGTCGATTTCGTCTATTTCGGCGGCTACTACCCAGAAATGGGACAGATTCTGCGTCAGGCGCGTCAGGCTGGCATGACCACCAAATTCATGGGTCCAGAAGGCGTGGGTAACTCGTCGCTGTCCAACATCGCAGGCGATGCGTCTGAAGGCATGCTGGTGACGCTGCCGAAGCGCTACGATCAGGTTCCTGCTAACCAACCGATAGTTGATGCGCTGAAAGCCAAGAAACTGGATCCAACCGGTCCGTTCGTCTGGACGACCTACGCCGCTCTGCAATCTCTGACCACCGCGATGGCACGTACCGGTAGCGATGAACCAGAAAAACTGGTCGCGGATCTGAAAGCGAACTCCGTGGATACCGTAATGGGACCATTAAGCTGGGATGCAAAAGGCGACCTGAAAGGGTTTGAATTTGGCGTATTTGAGTGGCACAAAGACGGTACTTCCAGCGCAGTGAAATAATCATCTGCCTCTTCGGCGTGGAGAGCATTCTCCGCCCGCTGAGTGTGTACCAATAATAATCCCTCAATACCGAAGCCCCCGTTGCCGCAAGGCGCGGGGGCAGCATTTAAGGTTTAAGGTATGTCCGAGCAGTTCCTTTACTTTTTTCAGCAGATGTTCAACGGCCTGACGTTGGGCAGCACCTATGCGCTGATCGCCATTGGCTACACCATGGTTTACGGCATTATCGGCATGATTAACTTCGCACACGGCGAAGTATATATGATCGGTAGCTACGTCTCCTTTATTGTGATTGCGGCCCTGATGATGATGGGCATCGATGCTGGCTGGCTCCTGATTGGTGTCGCCTTCATTGCCGCCGTGGTCATTTCCAGCGCCTACGGCTGGAGTATCGAACGGGTGGCCTACCGACCGGTTCGAACGTCAAAGCGCCTGATTGCGCTGATTTCTGCCATCGGGATGTCAATTTTCCTGCAAAACTACGTCAGCCTGAATCAGGGCTCGCGTGATGTTGCACTGCCGAGTCTGGTGACCGGCCAGTGGGTGCTGGGCGAAAGCAATGGCTTTGCCGCGACGATTAGCACCATGCAGCTGACCATCTGGATCGTAACGTTCCTCGCCATGCTGGCGCTGACGCTATTTATTCGCTACTCCCGTATGGGGCGCGCCTGTCGTGCCTGTGCGGAAGACCTGAAAATGGCTAGCCTGCTGGGTATCAGCACCGATCGCGTGATCTCCCTGACCTTCGTCATTGGTGCGCTCATGGCCGCCGTTGCTGGCGTGCTGTTGGGGCAATTCTACGGCGTTATCAACCCCTATATCGGCTTTATGGCCGGGATGAAAGCCTTTACCGCGGCGGTACTGGGCGGCATCGGCAGTATTCCTGGCGCCATGATCGGTGGGCTGATTTTGGGCGTAGCCGAAGCGCTGACGTCCGCTTACCTGAGCACGGAATACAAAGATGCGGTGTCGTTTGCGCTGCTGATTGTGGTGCTGTTGGTGATGCCAACCGGTATTCTGGGTCGCCCGGAGGTTGAGAAAGTATGAAGCAGCTCAACCTGTTTAATGCGCTGGTTTCCGCGTTCATGCTGCTGGTGCTGGCCTCGTTCTTAATGGGCCTGCAGCTGGCGCTGGATGGCACCAAGTTGGTGGTGCGCGGCGCCGATGAAGTCCGTTGGTATTGGATTGGCGCGGGCTGCATCGTGGTGTTCTTCTTCCAATTGATTCGCCCGTTCTTCCAACAAAGCATCAAGAAATTCTCTGCACCGTCGCTGGTGCTCCCGAGTTTTGATGGCAGTACGCCACGACAGAAGATATTAGCAGCGGCATTGATTATCGCCGCTATCGCCTGGCCGTTTCTGGTGTCGCGCGGTACGGTGGATATCGCCACGCTCACGCTGATTTACGTGATGCTGGGTCTGGGCTTGAACGTTGTGGTTGGTCTGTCTGGCCTGCTGGTATTGGGCTACGGCGGGTTTTACGCCATTGGCGCGTATACCTATGCGCTGCTGAACCACTATTACGGATTAGGCTTCTGGGAAAGTCTGCCGCTGGCAGGCATGGTGGCGGCGCTGTCCGGCTTCCTGCTGGGGTTCCCGGTGCTGCGTTTGCGCGGCGACTATCTGGCGATTGTGACGCTCGGGTTCGGTGAAATAGTCCGTATCCTGCTGCTGAACAACACTGAAATTACCGGTGGCCCGAACGGCATCAGTCAGATCCCTAAACCGACCTTCTTTGGTCTGGAATTTGGCCGCAGCGCGCGCGATGGCGGTTGGGATACGTTCCACAACTTCTTCGGTCTGCAATATGACCCGAGCGACCGTATTATCTTCCTGTATCTGGTCGCGCTGCTGCTGGTCGTGTTAACCCTGTTTGTGATTAACCGCCTGCTGCGGATGCCGCTGGGACGTGCCTGGGAAGCGCTGCGCGATGATGAAATCGCCTGCCGTTCTCTGGGGCTGAGCCCAACGCGAATCAAGCTGACCGCGTTTACCATCAGCGCCGCGTTCGCGGGTTTTGCCGGTACGCTGTTTGCCGCGCGTCAGGGCTTCGTTAGCCCAGAATCGTTCACGTTCGCTGAATCTGCCTTTGTGCTGGCCATCGTCGTGCTGGGCGGAATGGGCTCGCAGTTTGCGGTCATTCTTGCGGCAATCTTGCTGGTGGTGTCCCGCGAGCTGATGCGCGATCTGAATGAATACAGCATGCTGCTGCTGGGTGCGTTGATGGTTCTGATGATGATTTGGCGTCCGCAAGGCCTGCTGCCGATGAAGCGTCCTGAGATGAAGTTGAAAGTCGCGAAGAAGGAAGGGCAAGCATGAGCACGCAGCCACTATTATCAGTCAGAGGTCTGATGATGCGTTTTGGCGGCCTGCTGGCGGTCAACAACGTTGAAATGGATATTCATGCGGGCGAAATCGTCTCGCTGATCGGCCCGAACGGGGCGGGGAAAACCACGGTCTTTAACTGCCTGACCGGTTTTTATCGCCCAAGCGGCGGCACTATCATGCTGCGCGATCGTCATTTAGAAGGGTTGCCTGGTCAAGCCATTGCCCGCATGGGTGTGGTGCGCACGTTCCAGCACGTTCGTCTGTTCCGTGAAATGACGGTGGTGGAGAACCTGTTGGTGGCACAGCATCAGCACCTGAAAAGCGGCGTGTTTGCCGGGCTGTTGAAAACGCCGGGCTTTCGTCGTGCGGAAGCCGATGCGCAGGAGCGCGCTGCGGTGTGGCTGGAGCGTATCGGTCTGTTAGATTTAGCGAACCGTCAGGCGGGGAATCTGGCTTACGGCCAGCAGCGCCGTCTGGAAATCGCCCGCTGTATGGTGACGCGCCCTGAGCTGCTGATGCTGGATGAGCCTGCGGCTGGTCTGAACCCGAAAGAAACTGACGAGTTAAATCAGCTGATTGCGGAACTGCGCGATAGCCATCAGGTGTCCGTTTTGTTGATTGAACATGATATGAAGCTGGTCATGGGCATTTCTGACCGGATTTATGTCGTCAATCAGGGAACGCCGCTGGCACAAGGCACACCAGCTGAAATTCGTAACAACCCGGATGTCATCCGTGCATATCTGGGTGAAGGATAACGTTTATGCTGTCATTACATCAGGTTTCGGCCCACTACGGAAAAATTCAGGCGCTGCATCAGGTAAGCCTGCATATTAATCAGGGCGAGATTGTTACGCTGATCGGCGCGAACGGTGCCGGTAAAACTACGCTGTTGGGTACGCTGTGCGGTGACCCGCGCGCGACGGAAGGCACCATCACGTTTGATGGCAAAGACATCACAAACTGGCAGACCGCGCAGATTATGCGTGAAGCTATCGCGATTGTGCCGGAAGGGCGTCGCGTCTTTTCCCGCATGACGGTAGAAGAAAATCTGGCGATGGGTGGGTTCTTTGCCGAGCGCGAGCAGTATCAGGAGCGCATTGCGCGCGTCTACGATCTGTTCCCGCGCTTGTACGAGCGACGCGCCCAGCGTTCCGGCACGATGTCCGGCGGTGAGCAGCAGATGCTGGCGATTGGTCGTGCGCTGATGAGCCAGCCGCGTTTACTGCTGCTGGACGAGCCGTCGCTGGGTCTGGCACCGATCATCATCCTGCAAATTTTCGACACGATCCAGCAACTGCGTGAAGAGGGCATGACCATCTTCCTGGTGGAGCAAAACGCCAATCAGGCGCTGAAACTGGCTGATCGGGGTTATGTACTTGAAAACGGCCATGTCGTGTTGGAAGATACCGGAGCGGCATTGTTAGCTAATGAAGCGGTACGTTCGGCCTATCTGGGCGGATAATTTTAGAGCAGATCTACCCTAAATCATTCGAGCGGCGGAACGCCAACGCGCATGCCGCTTGAAGGGTGACAGGGGGAATCGTTATCGGGCCGGTTTACCGGCCTGTTTCGTAGAAGGGTTAAGAAGAGATGGCCATTGAAGGGTTGTTAGCGCACCGCATCGCTCAGTTAAAAAGTTCCGCCATCCGTGAACTGCTGAAACACAGCAAGATGGAAAATATTATCTCGCTGGCTGGCGGGATTCCGTCAGATGCATTATTTGATTTCGAAGGTTTAAGTCAGGCCACGCAGTTAGCAATTACCGAACAGCCGAAAACGGCCTTCCAGTATGGCTTAACTGAAGGTAGCGGCGTGCTGCGCGATCGTATTGCCGAGCTGTGCGCGGTACGCGGCGTAAAAACGCGCGGTGACGATATTGTCGTGACGGCTGGTTCGCAGCAGGCGCTGGATCTGATCATGCGCTCAATGGTCGATCCGGGCGACGTGTTCGTCGTTGAACGCCCGACCTATCTGGCAGCGCTGCAAACGCTGGAACTGGCGCAGGCGCAGGTGATGTCTGTGTCGTCCGACGCTGACGGCATGGTCGTCGACGAGCTGGAAGAGCTGCTGAAGAAACAGCGCATCAAAGGCGTTTATATCGTTCCGAACTTCGGTAACCCGAGCGGCGTGACGCTGAGCTATGAACGTCGTCTGAAATTGATTCAGCTGGCAGAGCGCTACGGTTTTGTCATTATCGAAGACGATCCCTATGGCGAACTGCGCTTCACCGAAGAGCGCAATCCGACGCTGTTCCAACTGGCGCAGGAGCAACTGGGTAGCACGGAATACGTGCTGTATACCTCTACGTTCTCGAAGGTGCTGGCACCGGGATTACGTCTCGGCTGGGCGATTCTACCGGATTGGCTGTTGCACAAAGTCGCGATTATCAAACAGGCTGCTGACCTGCATGCCAGCGCGCTGTCGCAGACCGTCGCGGAATGCTATCTGGGGCTGGGACGTCTGGATACGCAAATCGAGAAAATTCGCCACGCGTATAAGCACAAAGGCGAACTGCTGGCACAGTTGGTCGAGAAGGAACTGGGTGATGTGATCACCTTCAACCAGCCGAAGGGTGGGATGTTCCTGTGGGCGAAGTTCCGTCAGGACGATTTCAACACGACGGAATGGCTGAAGAAGACGCTGGAGCAAGGCGTGGTCTTCGTGCCGGGCGAGTTCTTCTTCCCAGACAATATCGATTACTCAACGCTGCGTCTGTCCTTTGCGACGGCAACGGATGAGCAAATGCATGAAGCGGTGGCTCGCCTGCGTCGGGCGCTGTAACCGCCGATAACGGATTGCCCGTTAATGTAAAAAAACCGCTGATATCTCAGCGGTTTTTCTTTTTTAACGTCGCGTTAATCGGTTGTGTGTTTAAAAGGTTTCCCAGTTCGTGTGACTCGAACTACCGGCCAGCGCCAGTTTGGGTCTGTACAGCTTCGCCACCGGGGGGGCGGCACGCTGTGGCTGGATGCCGTCGATTTTGAACACGCTCATCAACTCAACCAGATGTTTGGCCTGTTGACTCAGGCTGTCCGCGGCGGAAGCGGATTCTTCAACCAGCGCGGCGTTCTGTTGGGTGACCTGATCGAGCTGATTGACTGCATCGTTGACCTGAGAAACGCCCTGTTCCTGCTCGTGGGTGGTCAGTCCGATTTCGTTGATAAGGTTGGCGACACGTTGTGACTGCTCGACGACTTCTTCAATGGTTACGCCGGCTTCATTAACTAACCGTTCGCCCGCTTCCACTTTTCCTACGCTAATGCCAATCAGATCCTTAATTTCACGTGCTGCGGAGGCGGAACGCTGCGCCAGTGAGCGAACCTCCCCGGCCACTACCGCGAACCCGCGTCCCTGTTCTCCAGCGCGGGCGGCTTCGACAGCGGCGTTGAGTGCCAGAATGTTGGTCTGGAAAGCAATACCGTCGATCACGCCGATAATATCGCCGATTTTACGCGAACTGGCGGTGATTTCTTCCATTGTCCGCACGACGTTATTAACGACATCTCCGCCTTTGCGGGCCGCCGCGCTGGCCGAGTTGGCAAGCTGAGCCGCGCTACGCACGGTGTCGGCGTTCTGTTTCACCGTGGTATTCATCTCTTCCATTGAGGCGGCGGTTTCCTGAAGATTCGCGGCCTGTTCTTCCGTGCGTTGGCTCAGATCGGTATTGCCGATGGCAATCTGGCTGGCACCCGTGGCGATAGACTCGCTGCTTTGATGAACTTGCCCGACGATATTGCTCAGGCTTTGGCGCATCTCTTCCATCGCGGCCAGAATGCTGGTGGTGTCTCCGGCACGCCGTTCAATGGCGATGGCAAGATTCCCTTGGGCGACCTGACGCGTGATTTCCAGCGTATAGGCTGGTTCTCCGCCAAGCTGACGCTTAATTTTCCGGGTGATCCACCAGGCAACAACCGCTCCCAGTAGCGAGGCGCACAGCGTGAGAATCAGCATTAAGGTACCGGCATTGAACGCGCTTTTCTCGGACTGGTTGGCGATATCTATCGTGAGGGATTTCTGCCTCTCAGCCATTTTATCCAGTGCGGTGAAGACGTTTGCCTGTGTAGCACGTACCTCCGTCAGCAGAAAGTTGCGAAACGCGTCGTGCTGGTTGGCCATCGCCAGTTCAATGGCTTTTCTCATGTTGCTGACATAGGCGGGGAGGGCCTGTTCCAGTGCGGCAACCAGCGCTTTAGTCTCGTTGCTCACCGCGTTGTTACGTATTTGCGCTAGCAACTCGTTATTACGTGCGATGGATTTCTCAATGCGCTCCTTTTCCGTCTTCATCTGCTGTTGATCGTTTAGGAGTGCAATATTTCTGATGGCGCGTGCGGTGTCGTTAATGTTGTCCTTAAATTCCTGCATTAGCAGAAGATTGGTAATACGCACTTGTGACAGGATCTGAATGTTTCCCCCGAGTTTTTCTAACTGAGTGCGGCCCAGTATGGCGACTAAAAACCCAATGACGATAATTAGCGTAAAACCCGTTCCTAACATTTTTCCCAAGCTTATATTCTTCATGATGTGCCTTTTTTAATTATTGAAACTTGACACTGCAGGTGTCGTTATTTTTAGGGGTGATGGTACAGATGCGATTCACCCCGCGAGTTTATGGCTTTCATCATTCCATTTATCCCATAGTGCACTTTCTCATGCGGGTGTGTTGGCGACGCTGATACTCCGGCCGCTGCGTTGGCGGAGGAATAAGATCGTCACTTTCATGCACGTAAGGAATGCCTGTTGGGAATATTTACAGGCCAAAAGAATGACAAATAAAGTGTAGACAAGAATGTGACAGATTGATGGCAGAATAAACGTAACAAAAACCCCTGATTTATTAGTTAGTCAGGAAATTAATATTATTTTTGTATCGCGGTCAGAATAGATAATAAATATTAATGAATGGTGCTCTAACTAATAAGGATAAGATCTTTTTCTTATCGCCTATTAATTTGTAACTTTATATTTAAAATTGTGATATTTATTCATTGATGCGGTTTTTTTAACCTTATTATTTACTCTTATTCTCTGGATGCAGTAAAAATCCACCTCTTGAAGAGGTGGCTTTAAAGTGGGGCTCCCTAGAAGGGAGCCTTGTTCGTTTTAATCCTGT
>NZ_JAPQKX010000011.1:0-212258 GCF_026800125.1 Pectobacterium jejuense
GCGGGGGCCGGATTCGAACCGACGACCTTCGGGTTATGAGCCCGACGAGCTACCAGGCTGCTCCACCCCGCGTCCGTACTAACTTATTTACTACTGACTATCTTTACTGCTTTCACTTTTCTTGATGGACGACTCACATCAATTGGTTGCGGGGGCCGGATTCGAACCGACGACCTTCGGGTTATGAGCCCGACGAGCTACCAGGCTGCTCCACCCCGCGTCCGTGGATGCGCACTATACTCTCCATGAGCATTGATGCAACCTATTTCTATAAAAAGCGCGGTATTGAGTGGTCAGGTGATTGATTTACCACCTGATAGGTTGTTTTGTGACCGCGAGGTGATGATAAGCAGAACTCCTGGATTTTGTTACGCCGCGTGCCGAACGGCATACGCGCGATCCGTGGATTTATATGCTGTCCCATTCCTTTCTCGATAGCCGTTTGTTATCGTTCGACGGTAAATTTTTTGATGTAAAAAGCGAGCGCAAAGATGAAGGGACGGTGGGGAAAATACGTGCTGACCGCAGTGGTCATTGCCATTCTGGCGGGGTGCCAATCCAGGCCAACCGATCGCGGGCAGCAATATAAAGATGGTCACCTCAACCAGCCTCTGGAATTGGTGAATGAACCTAATGCCAAAGGAAAACCGGTTAACGCACGGGATTTCATGACTCAGGTTTCCGAAATCCGGTCAGCGTCACCTAATCTGTATTCGCGCAATAATACGACCTTTCAGGCGATTGAAAGCTGGATGATGTCCGGTGCGGATACCCGCGAGCTGAGCAAGTTTGGTCTGAACGCCTGGCAGATGGAAGGTGTTGATAACTTTGGTAACGTGCAGTTTACCGGTTACTACACGCCGGTGTTGCAGGCGCGCCATACCCGTCAGGGCGAATTCCGCCATCCTTTATATGCCATGCCGTCAAAGGGCAAAAAGAACCGCCGACTGCCAGATCGTGCCGGTATTTATTCAGGCGCGCTGGATGAGCGGCTGGTTCTCGCCTGGACCAATTCGCTGGTCGATAACTTCATGATGGAAGTGCAGGGCAGCGCCTATATTGATTTTGGCGATGGGCGCCCGCTGACGTTCTTCGGCTATGCGGGCAAAAACGGCCATGCCTACCGCAGTATCGGTAAGGTGCTGATCGATCGTGGTGAAGTTGCGCGTGAAGACATGTCGATGCAGGCCATCCGCAAGTGGGCGGAGCAGCACACCGAATATGAAGTGCGTGAACTGTTTGAACAGAATCCTTCCTTTGTGTTCTTTAAGCCAATGATGTCTGCGCCCGTCAAAGGGGCAAGCGCCGTGCCGTTGGTGGCAAAAGCCTCCGTCGCTTCTGACCGTTCGCTGATCCCGGCAGGCACGGCTCTGTTAATGGAAGTGCCGCTGCTGGATAACGTTGGCAAATTCACTGGCAAGTATGAAATGCGCCTGATGATTGCGCTGGATGTCGGTGGGGCGATTAAAGGCCAGCACTTCGATATGTATCAGGGAATTGGGCCGGATGCGGGCCACTCGGCGGGTTTCTATAACCACTATGGCCGGGTCTGGGTTTTGAAGAACGCGCAAAGCAGCCCGACGAACGGCTCAGGATCGCTGTTAGTCAACAATCCACAGTAGTCATTCTTTCGTCTGAAATCTCAGAAGTGGTGTCTAGATGAGCCACTTCTGAGATGAAACATCTTGCTCTCCACGCACCAGAACAGAATCAGCGGTTAAAGCCGTATTTGCTGCTCAATCCTAATTCGTTCACGATACGAACGCCTGAATCCAACGCTTCGCCCTGCAAACCCCGCAGCGGACGGCGCAGGCTGCCTGCCGGTAATCCGACTGCCTTCATCAACGATTTCACCGCCACGGGATTGATGGCCGAGTAGGTGTAGTGCAGCAGCGGCAGCAAATGCTGATACGCCTTACGGAAATGCTCTGCATCTTCGCCGTTTTTCCACGGACGAGAAATTTCGGCCAGTTCTGCCGGTGCAATATTGCCCGTCATGTTGGCTGTTCCATGTCCTCCCAACGACATCGTTGGTACCACCAGACCCAGATTAGGTGAATCGCAGCACATCACCGACACATCGGGATTGCCTGCCAGCACTTGTGCGACCTGACCCACGCGGGTGGTGGATTCTTTATGAATGACGTAGTTCGGGTGTTGGAAAATACGCAGCAGCGATGTCCAGTGCAGATCCGTTTTTACGCGCGGCGGGTTGTTATAAATCCCTAACGGCAAATCGGTCGTGTCTGCAATTTCCAGAAAGTAGCTTTCGATGTCGCTCTCGCTGGCACAGATATAGGCGGGGGCGGCGATAATGGCACCGTCTGCGCCGTTGTCATGTGCATAGCGAACATAGTCGATGGTGGTATCGGTATTGTTACCGGTACAGCCGTAGAACAGCTTCATTTTGCTGGTATTGTATTGCGCGGTTCGGCGGATGATCGCTTTTCTCTCATCTGGGGACAGCATGGATACTTCCCCGGTTGAGCCCATAATCAAAACGGCCGCCGTGCCGTTGTCTTCCTGGAATTTTAATAACGCCTCAAATGCGCCGAAATCCACGCTGCCATCGTCATTAAAAGGCGTAATGAGGGCAACGAATGACCCTTCAATTTTTTCTCTGCTCATGTCTGTTTCCTGTCAATGTAAACGTGTTGCGAATAACGAAAAGTCAGGACTGAAGTGATGTCTCAGTCAGTGGTTTGGCGGTAAAGCCCGCCTCGACAAAACGTAATAGGTGCGACAGCACGCGCTCATCATCGCGGTTGTCACACAGCCCTTTGGAGAGCAATGCCAGACGGCCAGAACGCGGGTCGGCATCGGTTAACACGTGCATGGCGGCACCACGGGCAAATTCATAACGCCAGATAACTTCCGCGCGTGACAACGCCGGTAACGCACGAGAAAAGGCATCGATAAAACGGTGAGCGACGTGATCAAACTGGGCAGAAAGCAGGGCAGTGACTTCCAGACCCGGTGTTGCCCGCAGGTGCTGTAACAGGCGAACGACAATGCGTCCGCCGTCGGGCGTGCGAGCCGTTTTAACCAGCGGGCGCAACAGCGCATCCAGCAGATCGGCAACGGGTAGCTCATTACCATGATTGGCCTTTTCCACTTCATCCAGCAGACGCGTTCTTTCGTCATTTAACGGGCCGAGAACGTTGTCCAATACGGCACGCAGTAATCCTTCTTTCGAACCAAAGTAATAATTCACCGAAGCCACATTCACGTTGGTCGCTTCCGTTATTTCGCGAATTGTCGTTAGCTCACTGCCTTTGCAGGCGAAGATCGTGATGGCTTCACGCAGGATGCGCTGTTTAATATCAGCCTCTTTTTCTTTGCTTTGATCTTTGGTTTTCAATAACGCCACCATGATTCATCCTTTTTGCTCACGCTTGCCGTCGGATGCACCGACGTCATGCGTTGTTATATTGAGGCCGTGGGGAAATGCGCTGTCGCTCCCGTCAGGTCCGTTTCCTGATAACGCCAGTTCTTGATAACTCAGGTCCTTGATAAACAAGCTCTTGATAAACCAACGTTGCCCAATAGCGGATCCCTAATGGGATCAGCGCATCATTAAAGTCGTAGTGCGGGGTATGCAGGTGGTGCACGTTGGCCGCATTTTTGTCGCTGTTTCCCAGCATCATGAATGCGCCGGGGCGCTGCTCCAGCATGTAGGCAAAATCTTCTGCACCCAGCAGCGGCGTCATCGCGGTGTCAACCTGTTCGAGTCCGACCACCTGCGCAGCGGCATTAACGGCTAACTGTGTGGCGTGCGTATCGTTAACCAGCGCGGGATATTGCCGTTCATAATGCACATCGGCCGTTGCACCAAAGCCTTGTGCGGTGCTGTGTGCCAGCGCTAGCAGGCGCGTTTCCAACAGGTGGCGAACACTCGGCGAGTAGCTGCGTCCGGTGCCTTTAAGAATGACGTGGTCGGGGATAACGTTTGGGGCATGGCTGTCACCGCCCTGAATATGGCCGATGCTGAGCACCGCCGCGTCCATCGCAGGGACGTTGCGGCTGACGATGGTTTGTAGGCCAAGCATAAATTGTGCAGCGGGCAGCGTCGGGTCGATAGAGAGATGCACACCTGAACCGCCGTGTCCGCCTGTGCCGTGAAACGTGACCTGCCAGGTGTCGCTGGCCGCCAGCATCGGCCCGCTGCGAATCGCGAATTGACCCACCTCGATACCGGGCTTGTTATGCAGGCCAAACAGTCGGTTGCAGGGGAACGTGGTCAGCAGGCCGTCATTGAGCATGGCAAGTCCTCCACCTAATCCTTCTTCCGCGGGCTGGAAAATAAAATGTACCGTGCCAGCAAAGTTGGGGTGCTGAGACAAATAGCGTGCGGCGCCCAGCAGCATGGTGGTGTGTCCATCATGTCCGCAGGCATGCATTTTCCCTGCATGCACCGAGGCATAGGGCAAGTCCGTTTTCTCATTGATATACAGCGCATCCATATCTGCCCGCAGGCCGATGCTGTCTTCACCGAGATAACGGCCACGTAGGGTGGCGACCACGCCTGTTCCACCGATGCCCGTTGTGACGGCAAGCCCCCACGCTGTCAGCTTTTCTGCCACCAGTTGCGCGGTGGCAACCTCTTCAAAACCGATTTCTGGGTGTTGATGAATATGGTGACGAATCGCAATCAGCTCAGGTAAAAAATCCTGAATGACCGATTCCATCGCCGTTTGGTCAATAGCGGTTGCTGTCGATGTATTCATCATGCGTTCTCTGTTCTTATCCATGCGCCTGTCTGCTCAACTGCTGTGGAGGCACAGGCGCATCACGCTGCCCGCCGCTGGGGACGGCATCGATCAGTTTGCGGGTGTACGGGTGCTGTGGCTGGTGCCAGATGCTGTGGTGATCGCCACTTTCCACGCAGCGCCCGTTTTGCATGACCATGACCCGGTCGGCGATATAACGCACCACCGCGAGATCGTGGGAAATAAACAGCAGCGACAGGCCCATTTCGTTTTTTAACTCAACCAACAGATTGAGGATTTGCGCCTGAATAGAGACATCGAGTGCGGACACCGGCTCGTCGCAAATTACCAGCGAAGGACGTACCACCAGCGCACGAGCAATGCCGATACGCTGGCGCTGCCCGCCGGAAAATTCATGCGGATAGCGCCTCAGGCTGCTTTGCGGCAGACCGACACGATCGATGATATTTTTGATCGCCTGCTGTCGCTGTGCACGATCGCCTAGGCCATGCACAATCAGCGGCGTTTCAAGAATATGCTGAATGCTGTGGCGTGGATTCAGTGAAGCGTAAGGATCCTGAAAGATCATCTGCACCCGCTGGCGCAGCGCTTTCAGCCGTGATTCTTTTAGCGTGGTGATGTCTTGCCCATCGAACACGATCTGCCCGTGTGAAGGCGGTAGCAGGCGCAGAATGGTTTTGGACAGGGTGGATTTACCACAGCCGGATTCGCCCACCAGACCGAGGGTTTCTCCGGGTAAAATAGTCAGTGACACATCGTCAACGGCTAGCACCTTTCCTTGCGCTGTTGAGTAGCGGGTATGAATATTTTTCAGCGAAAGCAGCGGCTGCTGGTTCGTATCCGTGGCACGGTGAATCAAGGTAGGCGGCGTCAGCAGCGTAAAGCCTTCGTCCGTTGGCGCGTGATGGATTTCCGCCAGCCGATGGGTGCGGTAGTGTCTGTCCTGATCCATGTGCAGCGATGTCGCTAACAACCCGCGCGTGTAGCTGTGTTTGGGGGAGAAGCGGTGTGTGGATGATTGAAACAGGTCAGCTGCCTGTGCTTCTTCTACCTTTTGCCCGGCATACATCACCGCCACGCGGTCAGCCCATTGCGCCACCAGTCCAAGATCGTGGGTAATCAGCAGCAGGCTCATCGAGAATTCACGCCGCAGATTATCCAGCAGCGCCAGAATCTGTGCCTGGATGGTGACGTCCAGCGCCGTGGTTGGCTCATCGGCAATCAGCATGCGCGGTCGGCACGCTACTGCCATGGCGATCATTACACGCTGACGCTGCCCGCCAGAAAGGTTATGTGGATAGTCATCCACCCGGCGCGCTGGTTCAGGGATCTTGACCAGATCCAGTAGCTCGATGGCGCGCGTTCGTGCCTGTGCGGGCGTCAGCGCCTCATGCAAGCGCAGCGTTTCGCTAATCTGTTGCCCGATGGAAAGTACCGGATTGAGCGAGGTCATCGGTTCCTGAAAAATCATCGACAGCGCATTGCCACGCAGCTGGCGCATCTGTCGATCTGGCAGGGTCAGCAGATCCTGTCCATCAAACAGGATGCGGCCGCTGATTTTTCCCGGTTCGGCGACCAGTCGCATCAGGGATAGCGCCGTCGCGGATTTACCACAGCCGGATTCACCGACCAGCGCCAGCGTTTCTCCGGCGTTAATCGTCAGGTTTAGCCCTCGAACGGCCTGATGGCCGGGAAAATCAACGCGTAAATCTTGAATATCGACCAGCGGCTTCATGCGCTTCTCCCCCGTAACCGTGGATTCAGGGCATCGTTCAACGCGTCGCCAACCAGATTCAGTGACAGCACGGTTAAGACCAGTGCGGTGCCGGGCAGGGCGGTAAGAAACCAGGCGGTACGCAGCGATTCCCGGCCCGCGCCGATCATGCTGCCCCAGCTCACACGGTTCGGATCGCCAAAGCCTAAGAAGGAGAGGGCGGATTCAATCAAAATGGCCGAAGCAACCATGACCGACGTGGTGACGATGATCGACGGCAGCGCGTTCGGCAGCATTTCCTGAAAGATAATACGCAGGCTGGAAAATCCCTGACTGCGTGCGGCTAACACAAAATCGCTTTCACGCAGCGAGCGAAACTCGGCACGCACCAGACGTGCAATCGTTGGCCAAGAGGCAATACCTATAGCCAGTGAAATCAGCGTAACTGACGGTGAGCCGATGGCAACCAGCACCACGACCAGCAAAAAGGTCGGGAAGGTCTGGAACAGTTCGGTGATATGCACCAGCAGGTCATCAACCCGACCGCCAAAATAGCCCGCCAGCGCACCGACGACGGTGCCAATTAACAGGCTGACGATGACCGCCGAGAAGCCGATCTGCAAAGAAACCTGTGAACCGTGGATGATTCCGGCGGCGACATCCCGACCCATTGAATCGGTTCCTAGCGGGAAATCAGGGTTTTCGCCCGGCCACAAGAAAGGCTGAGCAACCATATCCAGCGGATCGCCGGGATACAGCAACGGTGCGAAAGCGGCCATCAGAAATACCGTCATCAGCAACAGCAGGCCTGCCATCCCCGCGGGGTTTCGGATAAATGCACGCACCTCCGGCGACAGGCGAAAAGGCGTTTTTAACGGGTGAGTTGCTGCTGAGCTAACGCCGTCCGCTGCGGCTTTCTTCGGTGTGAGATTGTCAGGAGAAAGGTGATTCATATCAGCGTGCCTTAATTCGGGGATCGAGCCAGGATTGCAGTAAGTCCACCAGCACGTTAGCCAAAATGACTAAGAAGGCGGAAAGCAGCAGGACGCCTAACAAGACGTTGAAGTCACGCGCCATCACCGCTTCTAGCGCCAGACGGCCCAGTCCCGGCCAGCTAAAGACCGTCTCGACCACGGCCGCGCCGCCCAGCAGATTGCCGAAGTGCATACCCGCAACGGTCGTGATAGGCAGCAGCGCACAGCGCAGAATGTGCCTGACGGTAACCCACACCGGCGACAGCCCTTTGGCATGTGCAGTACGCACGAAATCCTGCTGGGCAATTTCCAACATGGCCGCGCGAGTCAGGCGGGCGTAAATGGCGATAAAAAAGCTGCTCAGCGCCACTACCGGCAGAATGGCATGCTGCAACATATCCTTTAAATACGCCCAGCCAGTGAGGTTTGCGCCGATGGTGATATTGCCGCCGCTTGGCAGCCAATCAAGATGTACGGAAAACAGAATCAGCGTCATCAGGCCGATCCAGAATCCGGGCGTGGAGTAGAGCAGCAGCGCGATCAGCGAGAGCAGGCGATCGGGCCATTTACCCACCCACACTGCCATGATCGTTCCCAGCGTTATGCCGATGATGATGGCGAAGATCTGTGACAGCAGCATCAGGAACAGAGTGCCCGGCAGCCGCGACAGGATCAGATCCATCACAGGCGCGTTATAGCGAGGTGAAAAACCGAGGCTGAACTGCGCCAAATTGCCCAAATAGGCAGAAAGCTGTTGCAATATGGGTTGATCGAGACCGAACTGAGCGCGCAGGTGTGCCATCGTCGCTTCGGTTGCATTGCCTGATTCGCCAGCCAGTACATCAACGGCGTCTCCCGGCACCAGTTGCAACAGGAAAAACACCAGAATGACAATGCCAATCGCCGTTGGCAGCGCATGGAGCAGAGTGCGCCAGAGTACGCGCCCGATTCGTTCTACTTTATTCATCACATACCTTCATGAAGTTCCCCTGCCCGGGCAGGGGAATGCTGTCTTGCGATTACTGATCCAGCCACACGTCAGCCAGGCTGCCGTTGACACCCTGAATATCCGTGACGACGTTATGTACGCGCTTGTTGTAAATCGTCTGGCGCTTAATTTGGAGCAGGTTCAAATCGGGAATATCCGTGGCGATGATGCGCTGGAATTGCTTGTACAGTTCCACGCGTTTTTCAGGATCGGTTTCCACCGAGGCCTGCTCAAGCAGACGGTCTACCTCTGGGTTGCTGTAATGTGAGCCATTGCCGAAAGGCACGCCCGGTTGATAGGTTTTTGACCAGTACAGGCGCTGTACGCCCACGGCGGGATCGAACAGGTTCGAGATGGAACCGTTGTTGAAGTCAAAGTCGCGGTCGGTATAAACGCGCTTAACGAAGGTGGCGAAATCCTGCGAGCGAATGGTGACGTCAATCCCCACTTTGGCCAGTGCGGATTTGAGGTATTCCGCTACGCGTTTGAAGCTATCGCCATAGGGCATGAAATCATGCACCAGCTTGAAGCGAATGCCGTTTGCCTGACGCGGGAAGCCCGCTTCATCCAACAGTTTGTTCGCTTTGGCAATATCGAAGCCATAAGGAGACGGCGTTGCATCATGGAACTGTGCCAGTTCTGGCGTAATCGGCGTCGGTGAACTTACTGCATAGCCGTACCACACCACGTTTTTCAACACATCAATATTGATACTGTGCGCAATAGCCTGACGAACTTTCAGGTTCTTCAGGTAAGGGTTATCCAGATTGAACTCGATGCGGGTTTGCGTCGGGCTGTAACCGTAGCCGTTGGTTTCAATGCCCAGCTTGGGGTTTTTCTTGATGCGTTCAATTTCACTTAGCGGAACGGGAGAGTCGCTTCCCAGATCCAGCGCGCCAGTTTCAAGCGCAATCGTGCGAGTGGCGGCATCGGGAATAATCTTCACTACCAGTTTATCGACGTAAGGCTTGGGGCTGTCCCAGTAGTTCGGGTTACGTTCATACAGGATATGGCTGCCGCGAACCCATTCTTTGAAGACGAACGGGCCGGTGCCAATCGGTGCGGTATTGTGAGGATTCGACAGAATGTCTGTGCCTTCGTATAAGTGTTTCGGCACGATAGGTGCTTCGTTGGCGGAGAACGCGCTCAGCAGATAAGGTGCAGGTTTTGACAGCTCTAGGATCGCGGTATACGGATCGGGGGTTTTTACTTCGGTGACGTTGGCAAACGTGCCCTGACCGCGTGAATTGTATTTTTTGACGGTCAGGATGGAAAACGCGACGTCCGCAGAGGTGAAGTCTTGCCCATCATGCCATTTCACGCCTTTACGCAAATGGAACGTATATTGTTTTCCATCCGGGCTTACTGACCAACTGGTCGCTAACTGCGGGGTTGGCTTCATATCGAAATCGTAATTCAACAGACCTTCAATCACCTTGGCGTTGACCTTCATCACTGCGCCACTGGTGCTAACCAGACTGGTTAATACGGGCGGCTCAGGTTCGGCCAAAAAGTTCAGTGTGCCGCCGCGCTTGGGCGTCGGCGTTTCTGCCTGTGCGGCAAGGCCGAAGAGCGAAGACGTCAGAATCAACGCTGACAAGAATAGATTTTTTTTCATATTTCCCATCCGTATGCAGAGGGCAGCGTTGTGCGCTCCGCCTTTATTTTTTTAATGGCATGTTTTGAATGATGTGTTTTGGGTGACAAAAAACCGTTCTCTTCAGGAGGAAGAGAAATCAGGCTGAATTAAGTCAACATCGGGGCAGTAATGAAATAACGTCATTACCGTTGCTGTGTGGCGTAATGGGTTTCATGCTGCGTTCCTGGTTTGAATAACGAAAAAATAATAAAACGGCCTGAACCTACTCTTTATTTTCTGGTTAAACCCTAGCCCAACGTATGTTTTAAACGAACGTTTAAATATGGATAAGTAATGTCACATTACGCATAAGCTATTCACTCTTCTTGCTGTTGGGAGCACGGATAATTCAGGTTATTATCCAGCCTGCTAATTAATTATTCTGAGGTTGTCATGGCGATTAAACGTTATCCACATCTTGCGCACTGGGGCGCGTTTACCGCTGTGGTTGAAGACGGCAAGCTGATCCGCTGCGAGCCGTTTGCTGACGATCCAGCACCGTCCTCCATGCTCGATTCCATCGTGCCGCTGGTGTATTCCGACCGACGTATCCGTCGGCCTTCGGTGCGCCGTTCCTGGCTTCAGAAACGCGAAAACAGCGACAGAACGCTGCGTGGCCGGGAAGATTTTGTTGAAGTGGATTGGGATGTGGCGCTCGATCTGGTCGCGCAGGAGAATCGCCGTATTCGCGATCGCTACGGTGCGGATGGCATATTTGCCGGTTCCTACGGCTGGTCGTCTGCCGGGCGCTATCACCATGCGCGTTCTCAGGTTCGACGCTTCTATTTCTCCGGCGGCGGCGCGGTCGATCAGCAGGGTAATTACAGCTGGGGGGCGGCGCAGTTCTTCCTACCGTACGTGATTGGCACCTTTCACCCGCTGACGGGCAAGGTGACCGAATGGCGCAGTGTCGCCGAGCACTGTGATATTTTCCTCGCGTTTGGCGGTCTGGCGTTGAAAAACGCACAGGTGGCATCCGGCGGTGCCGGACACCACACGCTTAAGCCCGCGCTGGAAGCGCTGGTGGCGAAAGGGATTCCGGTCATTAACATCAGCCCGATGCGCGATGACTGCCCTGAATTTGTGAATGCCGAGTGGATTCCTATCCGCCCGAATACCGATGTCGCCCTGATGCTGGCGCTGGGTTATGAAATTCAGCGCTTGGGTGCTGACGATAAGGATTTCCTGCAACGCTACTGCGTTGGCTACGAGCAACTGAGTGACTATTTGCACGGTCGCGGCGACGGCGTGGTGAAAACCCCCGAATGGGCCAGCGGTATCACGGGCATTCCTGCCGAACGCATCCGACGTCTGGCACAGCAGCTGATCGGCGTACGCAGCTTCCTTACCTGCTCTTACTCCGTGCAACGTGCCCATCGTGGCGAACAGCCTTACTGGATGATGATTGCGCTGTCTTCCATGCTGGGGCAGGTGGGGTTACCGGGTGGTGGGTTCTCCTTCGGCCACGGTTCGATGAACAGCGTCGGCAACGAGCGTATTTCAACGCCTGCGCCAGCTTCTCCATCAACCCCGAACGCGGGGAAAGCGATCCCCGTGGCGCGTATCGCCGATATGCTACTGCATCCGGGAACGCCTTATACCTTTCAGGGCGAAACCCATACTTATCCCGATATTCATCTGATTCACTGGGCGGGCGGTAACCCGTTCCATCATCACCAGCAGTTGAACCGTCTGGTGGACGGCTGGCGCAAGCCGGATACGGTGATTGTGCAGGATATCGTCTGGACGCCAGCGGCGCAGATGGCGGATATCGTGCTGCCCGTCACCACCACGCTGGAGCGTAATGACATCGGCGGCTCATCCCGCGATCGCTTTATCTTTGCCATGCATCAGGCGATTGCGCCGCAGCATCAGGCGCGTAATGACGTGGATATTTTCAGCGAACTGGCCGAGCGTCTGGGTTATGGCGACGCGTTCACGCAAAATCGCAGTGAGCAGCAGTGGCTGGAACATCTTTATGATGAATGCCGTTCAAGGCAGCGAGATGCCGCTGACCGCTGGCCGTCATTTGAGGATTTCTGGCAGCAGGGACATGTAGAAATCCCGATGGATGAGAAGCCATTTGTGTTCTTTGAGGATTTCCGCCGCGATCCGCAGCAGCATGCGCTAAGTACGCCAAGCGGTAAAATTGAACTGTTTAGCTCTGCCATCGCCAGCTATGGCTATGCGGATTTTGCGCCGCATCCTGAGTGGCAGCCTCCCGTTGAATGGCTGGGAGCCAAAAGCACGGAAGAGTGGCCGCTGCATTTTATTTCCATTCAGCCTTCCGACCGTTTGCACAGCCAACTGGCCGCTACGCCGCAGGTCGCCGCAAATAAAACCGCAGGAAAAGAGACGCTTTACATGCATCCGCAGGACGCTGCTGCGCGGGATATCGTCGATCGTTCGCAGGTGGAAGTCAGGAACGCGCGTGGCCGTATTCTGGCGGGCGTACAGATTACCGACGGCGTCACGCCGGGCGTGGTGATTATGTCGACCGGTGCCTGGTTCGAGCCCGGCTTCGGCCAGAAAACGTGGCATCCGATTGAACAATCAGGCAATGCGAACGTACTGACGCTGGATATCGGCACGTCGCCGCTGACGCAGGGACCGAACGCCATGAGCTGTCTGGTGGATGTCGTGCGGGTTTAGCGCTATCCTGAGCCGCTTTTTCTCGCGATTTTATTTTCCTGTGATTTTGTTTTCGTAAGGTTGGTTGAATGAGTACGCAATTATCCGAAGCCTATTTGCAACGCTTCGGCGGCACCGCGCGGTTATATGGTCAACAGGCGCTGGCGCTGTTTTCTCAGGCTCACGTTTGCGTGATTGGCATTGGTGGCGTCGGTTCCTGGGCGGCTGAGGCGTTGGCACGTACCGGTATCGGCGCGATCACGCTGATCGATATGGATGATGTGTGTGTCAGTAACACCAACCGCCAGATCCACGCGCTGCGTCAGCATACCGGACAGTCGAAGACGGAAGTGATGGCTGAACGTATTCTGGCGATCAACCCGGAGTGTCGCGTCACCTGCGTGGATGATTTCATTAGCGCGGAAAACGTGGCCGAGCTGCTCGATCAAAACTTCAGCTATGTGATTGACGCCATCGACAGCGTGCGTCCGAAGGCGGCACTGCTCTCCTACTGTCGCCGCTATAAGATCCCGGTGGTGACAACTGGCGGTGCAGGCGGGCAGATCGATCCGACCCGGATTGAGGTGGTCGATCTGGCTAAAACGATTCAGGATCCGCTGGCAGCCAAGCTGCGCGAGCGGTTAAAGCACGATTTTAACGTGGTGAAGAACAGCAAAGGAAAGCTGGGCATCGACTGTGTGTTTTCCAGCGAACCGCTGGTTTATCCGCAGCCTGACGGTTCCGTCTGTGCGTCGCGCAGCACGGCTGATGGGGTGATGCGTATGGATTGTGCGTCAGGCTTTGGCGCTGCGACGATGGTCACCGCAACCTTTGGGTTTGTTGCGGTCTCTCATGCGCTGAAGAAGATGATAGCGAAAAAGGAAAGAGCGTCTGCGGCACAGAAATAGTGCGAATCCCGCTATTTGTCCGCGGCCTCTTGTTCGGCAATCTCCTTGATTCTGGCGGCCAGCGCCGCCAGTCCGCTTGAACGCGAAGCGCTGAGCTGAGCGCGAAGCCCCAGCTTATCGAACAGCGCCAGCGGATCGTGCTGTAATAGCGCTTCTGGCGTTTCTCCTTCTACGGCAGTTAACAACACTGCCAGTAATCCCCGCACAATGCGCCCGTCGCTGTCGCCGTAGAAATGCAGCCCGCCGTCTTCCTGACGTTGATAACCCAGCCAGACGCGATTTTCACAGCCGGATAATGAAATCTCCTCGGTTTTCAGCTCCTCGGGCAATGTTGGTAATGCCTTTGCCAGCAAAATGAGCTGCCGATAGCGATCTTCCCATGCACGGCAGGCATCGAAGCGCGCCAGCAGGTCGGCGACAGTGGTGTGGTGGCCAAAAGGATGCGTGGTGTCAGTTATCTGGGTCATGGTTTAGTCGATCAGTAATTCAAGGGCGTTGCCCACTGCGGCGATCAGCGCAGCAACATCTTGTTGGTTGTTATAAGGGGCAAACGAGGCGCGCAGCGTGCCGCTGACACCGAGTGCGTCCATCAGCGGCTGCGCACAGTGATGTCCGGCGCGCAGTGCGATGCCGCTTTCGGCTAGCAGCGTCACCAGATCGCTGTGGTGGACATCGGCAATATCAAAGGACAATACGCTGGAATGCGGGCTACGGAAGCTGCGAAAGCCGGGGAACTGCGCTAAATACGTTTCGGCGAGCTGCGCCAACTGCTGGCTATGCTGCTCTGCGGCATGCCAATCCAGCGTGGTCAGCCAGTCTAGTGCCGCAGACAGGCCCAGCACGCCAGCGATGTGTGGGGTTCCCGCTTCAAAGCGCTGTGGAATCGCCTGTGGTTTGAAGCCATCAAAGGACACCTGCGTCATCATCTTCCCGCCGCCTTGCCACGGCATCATGCTTTCCAGCAAGGCGGTTTTGCCGTACAGCACGCCGAGCCCGGTTGGGGCATAAAGTTTGTGCCCGGAAAATGCGTAGAAATCGATATCCAGCGCCTGTACATCGGGCGGGCAGTGAACGATGCCCTGCGCGCCGTCAACCATCACGACTGCACCATAACTATGAGCCAGCGCAATCGCACGCGCCAGATCGGGCTGGCCGCCCGTCACGTTTGACATCTGTCCCAGCGCCAGAAGGCGGGTTTTTGGCGTGATCAGCGTGGCGAGCTGTTCGATATCCGGTAACCAGTCCGCGCCTATCGGTAACTTCACGATATTCGCGCCCGTTTGCTGCGCCACCATCAGCCACGGAATGAGGTTAGCGTGATGTTCTGCTTCGCTCACGACGATCTCATCGCCCGGTTGAAGGCGAGGGCGGGCATAGCTCTGTGCGACCAGATTGATCGCTTCCGTTGTGCCTCTGGTCCAGACAATGGAACGCGGATCGTCTGCATGAAGCAAAGCGGCAACTTGCTCTCGAGTGCTTTCAAAGCGCTGGGTCAACGCCTGCGCGCCGCGATGCTGGCTGCGATGCACCGTACCACTCTCGCTGCCATAGAACGCCTGCACTGCATCAATAACGTGCTGCGGCTTCAGTGCGGTCGCGGCGCTATCAAGATAGACAGTTGAATGCTGGAGAGCGGGGAACTGTTGGCGAAAGGTGGCCGGGTTAAACGGTGTCATGAGCATCCTCTTTTGGAGGGCAGATCCTGTCCCATTTTGTCGAGAGAGACAAGTTTAGGACTATGCCTAATGCGATTTTATGGAAAAAAAAGCAACTATTGCTACGCTTTAAAGTGTTAATTTTCAGGATTTCCTGATGCATAAAGTTAACTAAAAAATATTTAAATTCATTGAGGGTTAACTATGAAGAATAAAATTTCTATTTTTGCCGCTATCGTGATGGCGTTTTCTCTGGCAGCCTGTTCCAGTAATTACGTCATGCATACCAATGACGGTCGTACCATCGTCGCAGAGGGGAAACCGAAGGTTGATGATGAGACGGGTATGATCAGCTATACCGATGCCTACGGTCAGCAGCAGCAAATTAACCGTGATAATGTGAAAGAAATGGCGAAAGGGAAATAGTACCGTTTGCCCATCATCACACGTTGCCTGTCATGGCATTCAGGTGTGAAACGTAAGCAAAAAAAAGCACCGCAATTTGCGGTGCTACACAAAAAATCACTTTGGACAGACAGGGTAAATGTACAGGAAGTGAATAGGGTAGACTCGCTACCACATCTGCAAAAGGCAGACAAACAAATAGCAAACACAACATCACAACCACAAGCCAAAAGCACCTCAGGTCACCCCTCCGCACTTTTCGTTCCGGCCCAGGAAGTTGCGCTAATATAGGTATTTGCTGGTACATCCTCAACGGACAAATTATAATGTCTCGGATTACAAAAACTAATAGTTGTACCCGTCATCTTTTCGTTGTGGAGAGGTTGGTCGCTGTCGATTGTTTTGATCGTGTAGACAGCGGATCGGCTGGGGCGATTTCCAATTGTCGCCTTTCTGCACCTTAAGCGTTATTGGGTACGAATGTGCCTGATAAATCGCTGATTTAGCGTAAACCAAAAGATTTCATTCATGTCAAAACGTCTCCCTCCGCTCAACGCATTGCGCGTTTTTGATGCGGCGGCTCGCCATTTAAGTTTTACCAAAGCGGCAGAAGAACTGTTTGTTACGCAGGCTGCCGTCAGCCACCAGATTAAGTCACTGGAAGATTTCCTGGGGCTTAAATTATTCCGCCGTCGTAATCGCTCCCTGCTACTGACGGAAGAGGGGCAAAGTTACTATCTTGATATCAAAGAGATCTTCTCCTCTTTGAATGAAGCAACCCGTAAGCTGCAATCCCGTAGCGCCAAAGGCGCGTTAACGGTAAGCCTGCTGCCGAGCTTTGCCATTCATTGGCTGGTGCCGCGTCTTTCGAGTTTTAACTCCGACTATCCAGGGATTGATGTGCGAATTCAGGCGGTGGATCGTGATGAAGATCGTCTGGCGGATGATGTGGATGTCGCGATTTTCTACGGTCGGGGAAACTGGCCGGGGTTGCGGGTTGAAAAGCTGTATGCCGAATATCTGCTGCCGGTCTGCTCGCCAGTGTTGCTGACGGGGAACCACCCGTTAAAAACGCCGGACGATCTGGTTGCGCATACGCTGCTGCACGATGCATCGCGTCGTGACTGGCTGTCCTATACGCGCCAGCTTGGCGTGCAGATTAACGTGCAGCAAGGGCCGATTTTCAGCCACAGCGCGATGGTGTTGCAGGCGGCGATTCACGGGCAGGGCGTAGCGCTGGCGAATAATGTAATGGCGCAAACGGAAATTGAAGCCGGGAGACTGGTGTGCCCGTTTAACGATGTTCTGGTCAGTCGGAATGCTTTTTATCTGGTATGTCATGACAGTCAGGCAGAACTGGGTAAAATAGCCGCCTTTCGCCATTGGATTCTGGCGCGGGCAGCCAGCGAACAGGAAAAGTTTCGCTTCCGCTATGACAACGGCACGCGCTGAAACCGTGTCGCGGGCTGTCGAAGATTGATGACCGAATAACTCACGTAGATAACCCATGCCGGTCGCTACGATGATAGGCAACAACGATTATAGGTAAATACGATGAATAGTCGTTTCATGCTGGTGTTTGCTGCTATCAGTGGCTTCACTTTTGTCGCGCTGGGCGCGTTTGGCTCTCACGTTCTCAGCAAAACGCTGGGCGCAACGGAGCTGGGCTGGCTACATACCGGCCTTGAATATCAGGCATTTCACACGTTGGCGATTCTTGCGCTAGCGGTTGCGATGCAACAGCGAACCAATCTGTGGTTTTACTGGAGCAGCGTTTTTCTGGCGTTGGGAACGGTACTCTTCAGCGGAAGTTTGTACTGTCTGGCGCTTTCTCACCTGAAACTGTGGGTTTATGTAACGCCGATTGGCGGAGCCTGTTTTCTGGTGGGGTGGATATTAATATTGATTGGCGCACTGCGTCTGAAGAGAAAGGCTAAACGCCATGAATAAAGTCATTTTGTATTGCCGCCCTGGGTTTGAGAAAGAGTGTGCGGCGGAAATAACGGAAAAAGCCTCGCAGCATAATGCTTTCGGCTTCGCGCGGGTAAAAGAGAACAGCGGCTACGTTGTGTTTGAATGCTATCAGCATGAAGATGCCGAACGTCTGGTCAAAACGCTGCCGTTTCATGAGCTGATTTTTGCTCGTCAGATGTTCGTGAGTGGTGAACTGCTGCGCGACCTGCCGCCAGAAGATCGCATCACGCCAATCGTTGGTATGCTGACGGGAGCCATTGAACGTGCAGGAGAGCTGCGGGTTGAAGTTCCCGACACCAATGAAAGCAAAGAGCTGATGAAGTTCTGCCGCAAATTTACCGTGCCGCTGCGTGCTGCATTACGTGAGCACAAAATTCTGCTGGGTTATGAAAAAGCGGATCGTCCGGTGCTGCATGTGCTGTTTATTGCGCCAGGCTGCTGCTATGCCGGTTACTCTTATAGCAATAACAATTCACCGTTTTATATGGGGATTCCACGCCTCAAGTTCCCTTCTGATGCACCAAGCCGTTCGACACTGAAGCTGGAAGAAGCGTTTCACGTTTTTATTCCTGCCGACGAGTGGGATGAGCGTTTGGGCAGCGGCATGTACGCGGTGGATTTAGGTGCCTGCCCCGGCGGTTGGACTTACCAACTGGTGAAACGCAGCATGATGGTTTATGCGGTAGACAACGGCCCAATGGCACCGAGCCTGATGGACACCGGACAGGTGATGCACCATCAGGCGGATGGCTTCCGCTTCGAAGTACCGCGTAATAACGTGTATTGGCTAGTGTGCGATATGGTGGAAAAGCCGGCGAAAGTCACCAGCCTGATGAGTGATTGGCTGATCAAGGGCTGGTGTCGTGAAGCGATATTCAACCTGAAGTTGCCGATGAAGAAGCGCTATGAAGAAGTGTCGCAGAATCTAGCCGTGCTGCGTGAGCGCCTAAGCGAAAATGGCATTAATGCTGAAGTGCATGCCAAGCATTTGTACCATGACCGTGAAGAAATCACCGTGCATGTTCGTCGTTTCTGGAGCGCGGTGCCCGGCCGTCGCGACGAGCGATAGTCTCGAGCTGGTGCGTATCTGAGGTCACTCAGATACACATCCGTATTCATTCGCTAGTGAGAATGCGGCTGAGCGCTATTCTGCACTGGTAATCTTAACTGCTGTAGATTGCCATTAAGCGTTAAATCGGTACGCAGCGTTGCAACCTGACGACTGATCAGCGCTATGTCTTTATGCTGTTCCAGCTTCTTACGCCACTTCTCCGGTACGGCATCCAACTGCTGATATAACGCCTCTAGGCTCCCCGCCTGTTGCAAGAGCTGTGCGGCACTTTTAGGACCGATCCCTGCGACGCCCGCAATCTTACTGCTGCTAATGCCTGCCAGCCCCCAATAGTCCGTAAGCTGCTGCGGTGACACACCAAATTCCTGTTCGATAAACGGCAGATCCAGCCAGCGTTTCTGAAAGTAATCCCTGATCTGAATGTGTGGTGCCAGTAGCTGGCAATACCCTTTGTCGGTCGACACGATCGTTGCCTGATGACCCGCGGATGACAGCTTGACGGCCAGCGTAGCCGCCAGATCGTCGGCTTCATTGCCGGGACTATGCCAGCTTGCTACGCCAACGGCGGCAAACGCCGCTTTAATCTGTGGGAGTTCCTGCTTCAGGTTCTCCGGCATTGGCGTGCGTCCTGCCTTGTAGTCCGGCAAGAGTTGGTGACGCCAGCTGGTATCGCGATCTTCATCATCAAAGACAGCGACAGCATGCGTAGGCTGGCTGTTTTGTATGAGTTGATGCAGCGCATGTTGGCATGCCGTGATACAGGGCGAACCTTGTACCGCATGAATGCGACGTATCAGATTGAGCGCGTCAACAATCAGCAAATGGACGGGCATCGCGTAATTCCTGATGTGATAAGAGGGGGGGAAGCTGAGCTTCCCCACATAGGTACGACCGAGCGGTAAATCGTTAGGAACAGATTTCGTAGCAGGGAATATAGGCGCTGCCGGGCAGCTTCATGCGCTGCTGGGCGACAAAACCCTGTAGCAGCGTATCCATGCTTTTCATCATCTGCGGGTCGCCGTGAATTTTGTACGGCCCACGTTGCTCAATCGCCTGAATACCGACTTCCTTCACATTACCAGCCACAATGCCAGAGAACGCCCGACGCAGCGCGGCAGCCAGCTCTTCGGCGGGCTGATTCGGATGCAGGTTGAGGTCGGCCATATTTTCATGTGTCGGCTCAAACGGCAGTTGCAGGTCGGGTGCGATGCGCAGTGACCAGTTAAAGCTGTAGGCATCGCCCGTGTGGCGGCGGCTTTCTTTCACCTGCGGCATCGCTTTCTTCATCTGACGGGCAACTTCTGCGGCGTCATTAATGATGATCGAGTAGTAACGACGCGCCTGACGGCCCAGCGTGCTAACAATGAATTCGTCCAGCACGCGGAAATAGTCTGCACTTTCCTCCGGTCCGGTCAGGATAATCGGCAGCACCTGCTCGCTATTCTCCGGGTTCATCATGATGCCCAGCAGATAGAGGAACTCTTCCGCCGTTCCGACCCCGCCGGGGAAAATAATGATGCCGTGTCCAATACGGACAAAGGCTTCCAGACGCTTTTCGATATCCGGCATGATGATTAGTTCATTGACCAGCGGATTCGGCGGTTCGGCCGCAATGATGGACGGTTCGGTCATGCCGATGAAACGTCCTTCTTTATAACGCTGCTGCGCGTGACCGACGGCGGCACCCTTCATCGGGGCTTCCATCGCGCCTGGACCGCAGCCCGTGCAGATATTCAGTTCACGCAGACCGAGCTGACTGCCTACCTTGCGGCCATACTGGTATTCGATTTCATTAATCGAATGGCCGCCCCAGCAGACCACCATGTTTGGCTCTTCTCCGACGTGGAGCGCCCTGGCATTACGCAGGATAGAGAACACCAGATTGGTGATGTGTGCAGAGTTTTCCAGATTCAGGTTCTGATAGCGACCCGCGCTGGCGATTTGGCCGTTGACGAACAGAATGTCGCGCAATACGGCGAACAGGTTAGCCTGTAAGGCTCGAATGATGCTGCCGTCAACGAAGGCGTCTTCCGGCGGATTCACCAGTTCCAGTTTGACACCGCGTTCGCGGCGCAGCACGTTGATATCAAAATCTTCATAACGAGACAGCAGCTCTTTGCTGTTATCTGTCTGGCTACCGGAATTCAGTACGGCGAGGGAACAGTTGCGAAACAAACGGTAGAGATCGCTGCTGGCTGTGCTTTTCAGCATGTCCACTTCCAACTGCGATAACAAATCCATCGATCCCAATGGGCTGATATGTGTAATCAATTTTGCTCCTTGAAACGCAATATAATTCGCGATGCCATGCTGGCTGCCGAGAGCACGTTCCGTTGTTACACGCTCGACGTTTCAGCAGCACGGCACGAATGTCATTCATTTAAGACACCACGCGGAACGCGCATGCGTTAAATACCGCGAGTCTAAATGAAACCTACTTGAGCACCGTTCAGACGTTATGGATCTTCTGTTGTCTGGCACACCACCTTAACGCGCTGCCATCATTTTTTCCAATGTTGGCAGAAGTCTGCTGCCTAACTTGCGTGACGCTACGCATATTACCGTGCAAGCCTGCGACTTATCGGTCGGTTACTGGCGCGGCAGGCGGCCATTTGGTGCGTTAAACGGGGTGTTACTGCGCCACGGGTTGATGTCCAGCCCACCGCGGCGGGTATAGCGTGCATACACGCTAAGTTTTTCCGGCTGGTAGTAGCGCATGATGTCGTTAAAAATTCGTTCCACACACTGTTCGTGAAATTCGTTATGATGACGAAACGAGACAATGTAGCGCAGCAGCGCTTCACGGTTGATGCGCTTGCCGCAGTAGTGAATTTGTACCGAGCCCCAGTCGGGTTGATGGGTGATCAAACAGTTGGATTTCAGCAGGTGGCTGACCAGCGTTTCTTCAACGACTGGAGCGTCCTGTTCGTTGGTCGCGAGATAGTCGGCGTTGAAGTCGTAGCTGTCGATCTGAATGTCTTGATCGTCGATGCAATCGCCCGTGAATCCCGCTATCGGCTGGCCTTCAAGCTCGCTGAGTTTGAACAGCGTGATGCTGACATCCCCCTGAGCGCAGTGCGCCAGATCCTTGGCTAACGTTGCTCGAACGCTTTCCCAACTGTCGAATGCCGTCTGATTAAAGCTGTTCAGATACAGCTTAAAACTTTTTGATTCAATCAGATTCAGGCTTTCCGCATTGAGATGCATTTCACCCACGGCTACCTGAGGCACGCCGCGGTTGTTCAACCAGGAAAGCTCATAGAGCGTCCAGATATCCGCGCCATGAAAAGGCAGGCTGTCAGGATAAATGCCGAGTGGATCGCGGTTCAGGCTACGTGGCACGGGTTGCAGAAGTGCGGCATCATAGCGGTCATGATAGGGAGTGGGTTTGCCCAGTGTCAGCCCGCTCAGGGCCTGATGCTTGTCATAGACGGACATGCTGTTACCTTGATGTGATAAGCGTGATGGCGAATAGTGTAACCTGACTAAAAGAGTGATGAGAAAAATTATGGAACATGAGGTTGTTTCAGCACTGGCGGCGTTTACCCAGCTCTATGTTGCCTGTTGGCAGCAGGAAAAAGGACATTTGCCTGCCAGTGAAGCCCTTTACGGCATACCTTCCCCGTGTATTGTCGAAAATCATGACGATACGGTTTACTGGTCGCCACAGCCTTTTGTGCCTTCAGCCGCATTGGATGGTGTAGAACGTGCTCTGGAAATCAGCCTACATCCTGATGTTCATGCTTTTTACACCGCGCAGTATGCCGGGGATATGGCAGCACAGTTTGATTCGCTATCGTGCCAGCTGTTGCAGGTATGGAGCGAAGAGGATTTCACCCGGATGCAGGAGAATCTGATTGGTCATTTATTAACGCAAAAACGCCTTAAGCTCACGCCGACGCTGTTTTTAGCAACGACCGATTCAGAGCTGACAATGGTGTCGCTGTGTAATGTTTCCGGGGAAATCATCCTGGAAGAATTCGGCACCAAAAAACGTCAGACCTTAGCGCCAACGTTGTCGATGTTTCTTTCTGGCCTTAATCCATTAGCGGTCTAATGGTTAATCGAATTTCACTTTCTGCTTTGTGAGAGATCTCTTACATTCTCTGTAAGAAATGTCTTATCTTTAATGTTGAAAATATGTTTCATTTTTATTTTTCCATTATTAATTAGTTAATTATAACAAAAATCTGCAGTATCACTGAAGGGGTGTTGAGAAACACTGTCAATTACCCCTTGCTGAAAGCTGACAATTAATACATCTTATTACTTAAGTTAGTAACCGGTTACAGTGTGTGTAACCGTTACTATGGGTAACAAAATAACGTTACTGCACTCGGGTTGTTTTCAGGAAGAAACATTGTTTCAGGAAGAGGCATTGTTTTAGGAAGAAACGCTGTTTTAAGGATAAACACTGTTTTAGGAAGGAACAGTAGCTTCAGGAAGAAGCGTTGTTTTCAGGAAGAAGAACCGTTTTCAGGAAGAAACATGGTTTCAGGATGAAATCAGGGACACCTCCAGGAAGGAGACCGAGAGCCGATTAGGAATATCGGTGGGGCAGGAGCCTAAAGGGATTGAATCACGGAAGATACAGGATGGAAACGTCAGGACGAAAGTGGGACGCCAGCAAGGATTGTGGGTTAGGACGACCAAAAAGGAAAAGTTTTCACGGATGAGCAGGGATGCAAATGTGTAGCGGGATAGCTATAAAACGAACCGGGGGTACTGAGCAATCAGTACCCCCAATTTTTTGCCTGTATTATTTTTTCCTGTATTACAAACACCTTTCCCCTGAGCGCAGAGATGTAGCGCCCGCGAAGCAGAAATACGCAAAACGTGATACCTAAGTCATCGCTGAATATTGACGTTTAGACTGCGTGCAGAATTTGCAATTAGTCTGAAAATTTACTAAATTAATTTTTTAGTAAATTATCGGACTATTTAGCAAAGGAAAATGCAGTGATGAAATTCAATGTAAAAATGCTGTCAGTCACACTCGGTCTGTTCACCAGCCACGCCTTCGCACACACCGTCTATGAAAATGCACGGATTTATACCGTTAACGATCGGCAGCCAACGGCGTCCGTTCTGGTGGTGGATCAGGGCAAAATTGTCTACGTCGGTGGAAGTGATGGTGCAAAGCCATTCAAAGCAACGGCTACCGAGGTGGTTGATGTAGAAGGAAAAACGCTATTGCCTGGCTTTATTGAAAGTCACGCTCATCCTGCAACGGTAGCCGTGATGGAAGCGGGTGATTTTGTGTATGTTAACGGCGCAGCAACCCTGCCGCAGATTCTTAGCCAATTAAAAGCGTATTTAGCCGCACACCCGAAAGCTCACTATTTGTTGGCGCAAGGATTTAATGTTGCCTCGCTGGGGTTGCCGCAAGGAACGTTGCCGACTGCCGCTGATTTAGACGCGGTGTCTGAGAGCGTTCCGATCGTGGTCTATGACAGCGGTATGCACGCAGGGTGGGCGAATAGTGCAGCGTTGAACGTCGCCCGCGTCAATGCGAACACGCCCGATCCTATTCCGGGTAAGCATTATTTTGAGCGCGATAACAAAGGCAATCCTACCGGTTTTATGCACGAAAGTGCGATGCACAATGTTGTCGATGCGCAGCAATTTAACACGGTCGAGAACGTTGCTGAGAAACTTCAACCGATCTTAAAGACCTACCACTCGCTGGGTTTTACGGCGATTACCGACGTCGGCGATACGTTTAGTTCGACAGTGGCTGCCATTGCCCGCTTAAACGATCAGGGGAAGTTGAAGGTCTATTATCAGCGCGGTTATTTTTATGATGCGGCTAAATCGACTGAACAAAATATTGCCAGCCTTAAAGCCCTGCGTGAGAAATATCATCAGGGTAATTTGTCGATGAATCTGTATAAATTATTTATGGATGGCACGATTGAAATGGATTCAGGGGCGATGTACCTGCCTTATCCCAACGGTAATGTCGTCGAGCCATTTTTAAGCCAGCAACAGATTAACGACAATGTCGCTGCGGCGTTGAAAGCGGGTTTCTCTGTGCATGTACACGCGATAGGCGATAAAGCACAGCAGTCGATTTTAGACGCCTTTGAGGCTAACAAAAAAATTAACCCGCAGTTGGCTCGCGTGATTGCCCACAACCAGGTGTTTGAGCCGCAGGGTGTGCAGAAGTTTGCCGCCATGAAGGACAATTTATTCCTGCAAACGACGCCAAACTGGGCGGTGATGTATGAAAAAGATGAAACCAAGGGCAAAATTGGCCATGACGCTTATCATCACCAATTCCTGCTCGGACAAGTGGCACGCGAGGGTGTCGCGGTAACGTTCGGCTCTGATTATCCTGCGAATACCTTTGATGCGGTGAACCCGTTCAGTCAAATGTATCATGCCATCAAACGCGGTCAGCCAAATGCTGGCTATCTCCCCCCAACCGAGGCGGCAATGACGTTCAGCCAAAGCTTGCAGGCTTACACGATTAATGGCGCGAAGCAGCTTGGTATTAGCGATGTCACAGGCAGTCTTGAGAAAGGGAAAAATGCCGACTTTATTATCGTGGATACCGATATTGGCAATGCGGATCTGGAAAAACTGAAAGAGACCAAAGTGTTGGCGACCTATTTCAAAGGGGAAAAAGTGTACTAACGTACATCGTACTCAATACCGTTCTTATCCAATATAGTGCGGCGGCATGGAAAGCCGTCGCCGAATGACTTCCCCGGAAACTTGCAAGCGTCAGTGATTGGGGAAGTGGCAACGCTGAGTTGAGCGGCTGCCGTTCCCAATAGCGCAAAGCCTATGGATGGGTCAGGTAATTCTATCAATGCCTCTGTCACCCGAAATATGTTGGGTAGATAATGCAGTGCGTGGATTTTATTATCCTGGCGATTTTAAGCGATTAGCCCATTTGTAGGATATTTCATATGCATCGATTAGATGAGTTAGGCAGACAACTCAATCACCTTGATAACTTGTTTCAGCAGTGGATGAAGAAGTTAGGTTTTAATCAAAACGCCTTTGCGGTGCTGCACTCTTTGGCGGTATCCCCAGATGGAAAATGTACGCAAAAATACATTTGTGAGCGATGGAGCCTGCCTAAACAAACCGTGTTTAGCATCTGCAAGTTATTCAAAGAACAAGGGCTGATTGATATCACCGAAAGCGAACATGACAAGCGGGAAAAGATCCTGACGCTGACTGATCTGGGGAAAAAGCGCACTCAACCGATTTTGACGCAATCGCAGATATTAAGTGAGCGCGCTTTTGGGGCGCTGGGCCAGGAACGAACGCAGCAACTTTTCTCCAATTTAGAGGGATTTTGCACGCTGTTTGAGCAAGAGATGGCGAATGTACCTGGGGTGAGTGAGTAGCCGAGTTGTCTTTTCACTGGCGATTGGGTCAGGCTGATATCAGTGCTATGCTTTGCCGCCATTACTGTTGGCGTCAAGGGCGAGAAACCGCATGAGTAGAGAGAACCAGGTTCGTCAGTCATTATTCGATATTGAGCGCGCGTTGAGGGAAAGCCCTTTCTGGCAGGTTGTCCCGCCGGAAGAGGAGGCGTTTAACAGCACGGAGCCCTTCAGCCTCGATACCATGAAACCCGAAGAGTGGTTGCAGTGGGTCTTTTTGCCGCGTATGCATGCCTTATTGGACAGCGAGCTCGCATTGCCTGCTGAGCTGGTTTTACTGCCTTATTTTGAAGAAGCGCTGGAAGGCACGCCAGAAGAGACGGCGGCGGTTCTATTGCGTATCGGGCAGCTTGATGAGCTGTTCCGCCCGGATGCACAGGATGGCGCAACGCACGATGCTTGAGATTATTTATCAGGATGAGCATCTGGTCGCCGTCAATAAACCCAGCGGCTGGTTAGTCCATCGTAGCTGGCTGGATCGCAAAGAAAAAGTCGTGGTGATGCAGACCGTGCGCGATCAGATCGGGCAGCATGTGTATACCGTTCATCGTCTCGACAGGCCGACATCCGGCGTGTTGCTGCTCGCGCTGTCCAGTGAGGTCGCGCGTGCGTTATCCCAGCAGTTTGAATCACATCAGATGCAGAAAATGTATCATGCCGTTGTGCGGGGCTATGTGCTGGATGATGGTGTGATCGATTATGCGCTCACCGAAGAGTTGGACAAGATCGCCGACAAATTTACCAATCCTGATAAGGCACCGCAGCCCGCCGTCACGCATTACCGTTCTTTGGCGCAGGTCGAGATGCCAGTTGCCATCGGCCGTTACCCAACGGCACGCTACAGTCTGATGGAGTTGAAGCCACAGACCGGGCGCAAACACCAACTCCGCCGTCATATGTCACATATCCACCATCCGATTATCGGCGATACTGCGCACGGCGACTTGCGACACAATCGCGGTATGGAATCGCACTTCTCCTGCGGCAGGCTCATGCTGCACGCCAGCGAGTTGCAGCTGAATCATCCGGTGAGCGGGCAACCATTGACGTTGCAGGCGCGTTGGGATGCGCCGTGGCAGGGTGTGATGACACAGTTTGGTTGGCAGGGGATTCTCCCTGAGTTTGAAGGGGTTGAGTTTCCTGCCGACTCAGGTCAGGATAGCGAGCATTCCGTCGGGTAATATCTGGCGTATTACTTTTAATTAAATATATCGAATTAAAAAGGGAGTCAGAAGCATGGCGCAGATTGGTATTTTTGTTGGTACGGTCTACGGGAATGCATTGCTGGTGGCCGAAGAAGCCGAAAATATCCTCAGGGATCGTGGTCATGACGTTAAGGTCTTTGAAGATGCGACGCTGGAGTCTTGGCTGGACTACCGCGAGCATACGGTGTTAGTTGTCACGTCGACGACGGGGCAAGGCCAGTTGCCTGATTCTATTGTTCCGCTTTACGCCGCACTGCGTGAGAAAGGCGGTTACCAGCCCGCGCTGCGCTATGGCGTGATTGCGCTGGGTGACAGCAGTTACCCGAACTTCTGCGCGGGCGGTCATCTGTTCGATGCGTTACTGCAGGAAATCGGAGCTAAGCGCCTAGGTGATGTTTTGGACGTTGATGCCGTCGAGCACCCTGAGCCGGAAGTGATTTCATGCCCGTGGGTTGAAGCATGGGCTGATTTGGTTGACGCGCAGTAATGCCGTGCTGAAATGACAAACGGGAGCCTGTTGTGCTCCCGTTTTCGTTTGCGGTCTGTTGAGCTCATCGCGCTTAGCGATTCTTGGTCAGCTTCTCTAAATCCGCTTCGATTTCGGTAATTTTGTTGGAAACCACGCTTTCCAGATGACGCAGATCGTCAAGGATTTTGCGTTTTAGATCGACTTCAACCTGTTCCTGCTGGCAGATCTTGTCTAATTCATCAATCACGTAGCGCAGATTTGGGCTGATCTCGTTGATCTCTTTGTAGCCCTGTCCAGAATTGTCTGCCACGATGGTTTTGCGCTGGCGCGGATACTTGAACTTCACGCTTTTAGCGAAAAACTCGCCCTTATCTTTACGAAAATAGATCTTCAGGATGTCGTTGTTTGCTTCCTGACGCAGGCTATAGCGATCGATATCATCGGGATTGGTAATGCCCAGGCTTTTTAGATTGTCATACATAGCGTCACCTTCTCGGTTTTTAGATAGTCCTGATTATCATGCCAGCGAGAACCTACGCTGTTTATACCCGCCATACCGAAGTATTTAGGGAACATATAAATAACTTATCGTTCGAGCATAAAAAAACGGCGGGTGATTAACCCGCCGTTTCTAGTTTAGTCGATGGAGCGTAATAACTCATTGATTCCCACTTTAGCGCGGGTTTTCGCATCCACTTTCTTCACAATGATTGCACAGTACAGGCTGTGGCTGCCATCTTTGGACGGCAGGTTGCCGGAAACCACAACGGAGCCAGCTGGGACGCGACCATAGTGAATTTCACCGGTTTCACGATCGTAAATACGGGTGCTTTGGCTGATGAACACGCCCATGGAGATGACGGAGCCTTCCTCAACAACAACGCCTTCCACGACTTCAGAACGCGCACCGATGAAGCAGTTATCTTCGATGATGGTTGGGTTAGCCTGTAACGGCTCCAGAACGCCACCGATGCCGACGCCGCCGGACAGGTGAACATTTTTACCGATCTGCGCACAAGAACCGACGGTTACCCACGTATCGACCATGGTGCCTTCATCAACGTAAGCGCCGATGTTGACGTAAGACGGCATCAGCACAGTGTTGCGCGCGATATAAGCACCGCGACGCACGCTGGCTGGCGGTGCAACGCGCACGCCTTCACGCTGGAAACGCGCTTCATCATAGTCAGCGAATTTCATTGGTACTTTGTCGAAAAAGCGTGTTTCTCCGCCTTCGATAAGTTGGTTATCGTTAATACGGAAAGAGAGCAGCACGGCTTTCTTCAGCCACTGATGGGTAACCCACTGGCCGTCGATTTTCTCTGCAACGCGCAGCGCGCCGCTATCCAGCAGGTTGATAGCCTGATTGACGGCTTCACGCGTGACGGTGTCTGTGTTTGCCGGAGTGATTTCAGCGCGGCGCTCGAAAGCCGTCTCAATGATGTTCTGTAATTGTTGGTGCATCCTGATTTCTCTTTCCTGATTGTAAAAATTAACTCAATGGTACTTTATCGTTTGGGTTAAGGGCTTCTGTCAACCGTTCTTGCAATTTAAGGCGTAAATCCGGCTTTAATGCCCGTCTGTCGCTGTCGGCCAGAATGAAAAGATCCTCTACCCGCTCGCCGATTGTGGAAATGCGTGCGCCGTGCAGCGACAGGTTGAGATCGGCAAAAATCTCACCGATACGTGCCAGCAGCCCCGGTTGGTCAAGCGCGCTGAGCTCCATGTAGCTGCGTCTGTCCGTGTGCGTCGGCAGGAAATTGACTTCCGTTGGTACGCTGAAGTGCCGCAGCTTGGGCGACGGTCGGCGTACGCGCGGATGTTGATAGCTCCGGTGTGTCAGCGCCTGTTCCAGCGCGTGGCGTATCATTTCATGCCGATCTTGCGCCAACGGACTGCCGTCCGGTTCCAGCACGATGAACGTATCCATCGCCATGCCGTCGCGGCTGGTAAAAATCTGCGCATCGTGCACGCTTAGGTTGCGTCTATCCAGTTCACCGGCGACCGCTGCGAAAAGATAAGGCCTGTCCGGGCTCCAGATAAAAATCTCTGTACCGCCACGGCTGGCCTGATGGCTGATCAGCACCAGCGGTTTGTTGACATCATGCTCCAGCAAGTGGCGCGCGTGCCAGGCAAGCTGGTTTGGCGAATGGCGCAGGAAATAATCGGCCCGGCAGCGGCTCCAGATGTGGTGCAGCGCTTCTTCATCAATATTGTCCATACGCAGCAGCGCCAGCGCCTGCAAACGGTGATGCCGGACGCGTTCTCGTAAATCTGGCGTATTTTGCATGCCGCGGCGCAGCTGTTTTTCCGTCGCGAAATAGAGTTCACGCAACAGGCTCTGTTTCCAGCTGTTCCACAGCGTTTCATTGGTGGCACAGATATCCGCAACCGTCAGGCTGACCAGATAGCGCAGTCGGGTTTCGCTCTGCACTTCCGTAGCAAATTGCTGAATGACGGTGGGATCCTGAATGTCACGACGCTGTGCGGTGACGGACATCAGCAGGTGGCAGCGCACCAGCCAGGAAACCAGCTGAGCTTCACGCGAATTCAGTCCGTGCAGCGCCGCAAACTCCAGCACATCCTGCGCGCCCAGTTCAGAGTGATCGCCCCCACGGCCTTTGGCGATATCGTGGAACAGCGCGGCCAGCAGCAATAACTCGGGCTGCGGCAGGCGAGGGTAGAGCTCGACGCACAGCGGATGCTGTGGCCGCGTATCCTCGTCGGCGAAGCTTTCCAGCTTGAGCAGAACGCGGATCGTGTGCTCATCCACTGTATAAGCGTGAAACAGATCGAACTGCATCTGACCGACGATGTTTCCCCACAGCGGCATATATGCCCACAGCACACTATGGCGATGCATTGGCAGCAGCGCGCGGCTTACTGCATGCGGGTGGCGCAGAATATTCATAAACAGCTGGCGCGCTTCTGGGATGGTGCAAAGCGGGCTGGCGAGATGGCGACGAGCATGGCGCAGTTGGCGCAACGTGGTGGAGTAAATGCCGCTGATGTCGCGGTTGCGTACCATCAGGTAGAACATGCGCATGATGGCTTCCGGCTTTTTGATAAACAGGTTTTCATCGCGCAGATCCAGCAGATTGCCGCGTAGCTGAAATTCATCATCAATCGGGCGGGGCTTTTCACTCGCGTCCAGCGCCAGAATTGCTTCGTCAAAGAGCTGCAACAGCATCTGGTTCAACTCGCTGACGCGACGCGTCATACGGTAGAAATCCTTCATCATGCGTTCGACTGGCGTGTTGCCTTCGCCCTGATATTGCAGCAGCTGTGCGACGTTCAACTGCCTGTCGAACAGCAGCCGGTTGTCGTAACGCGGCAGGATCAAATGCAGGGCGAAGCGGATGCGCCACAAAAAGCTTTGGCACTCATTCAGCTCTTTACGCTCGGCCTCGGTTAGAAAACCGAAACCTACCATTTCATTGAGCGACGTCGCGCCGAAGTGGCGTCTCGCGACCCACAGCAGCGTGTGAATGTCGCGTAGCCCGCCCGGGCTGCTCTTGATGTCGGGTTCCAGATTATAGCTGGTGCTGTGGTAGCGCTGATGGCGTTCCTGCTGTTCGGCGATTTTTGCCGGGAAAAACGTGTCTGACGGCCAAAATTCATCACTGAATACGTTTTTTTGCAGCGAGAGAAATAGGGCGACGTCGCCGCATATCATGCGGGATTCGATCAGGTTGGTGGCGACGGAAATATCGGCGCATCCTTCCTGTAAGCACTCTTCCAACGTTCTGACGCTGTGGCCAACTTCCAGCTTCAAATCCCACAGTAGGGTGATGAATTGGCCTACGCGCTGGGAATGTTCTTCACTCAGCGCGGTCTGGCTTAATACCAGCACGTCGATATCGGAAAGCGGGTGCAGCTCACCGCGGCCATATCCGCCTACGGCGACCAGCGACGTTTGCGCGATATTTTCAAAGCCGTAGAAATACCATAGCCGCTGCAACAGGCGATCGATGAACAAGGTTCTGGCATCAATCAGCTTCTCTGCGCTGACGCCGGAACGGAATTCTGAACCCAGCCAAAGCTGAAACAGTTCCAACTGCTGTTTTAACGTCTGGCAATTCAGCATGTCATCCGCGTAAGTCAACGGTGAAGCGGGCAACTGAGCTGGTGTAATGGTGTCTATGGGGCTGTTTGATGAGGCAGCGTCAGGTGGTGTACTGTCTGGCGAAAAGCGGTTATCTGTCATAGCGCAGCCCATAAAAAAACGCAGAGCGCGTTTTTCAACGTCGCTTGCGACGGCCCGTAGGGGGCGTGCTTTCTGCACGCCATAAAAAAGCCGGCATCTGCCGGCTTAGTGTTTACTGTTCATGCGTGATGATGTTGGGGATGGTGTCATCCTTTCGCAACGTCATTATTTCGCAGCCGTTATCGGTTACCACAATAGTATGCTCGTACTGTGCCGACAAGCTGCGATCTTTGGTTTTTACCGTCCAGCCGTCTTTCATCGTACGAATACGGTAATCACCAGCATTAAGCATCGGCTCGATCGTGAATGCCATACCCGCTTGCAGCACTACGCCACCGTCATCAGCATCGTAGTGCAGAACCTGTGGTTCTTCGTGGAAGCCCTTGCCGATGCCGTGACCGCAATACTCACGTACCACAGAGAAGTTATTCCCTTCCGCAAACTGCTGGATCGCTTTGCCCAACGTGCGCAGGCGAATGCCCGGCTTAACCATTTTCAGTGCCAGATAGAGGCTTTCCTGCGTGATGCGGCAGAGGCGCTCACCCAGAATGGTAGATTTGCCGACGATAAACATTTTTGACGTATCGCCGTGGAAATCGTCTTTGATCACGGTGACGTCGATGTTGACGATATCGCCGTCTTTCAAAATGCGTTCTTCGCTAGGAATACCGTGGCACACCACTTCGTTGATGGAGATGCAGACGGATTTCGGGAAGCCGTGGTAGCCCAGACAAGCAGAAATGGCCTGCTGCTTGTTGGTGATGTGATCGTGACAGATTCTGTCTAATTCAGCAGTGCTCACGCCAGGTACCACGTGGGGTTCGATGATTTCCAGGACTTCGGCAGCCAGACGGCCAGCTACGCGCATTTTTTCGATGTCTTCAGGAGTTTTAATTGAAATTGCCATTGATGATTGTCCGCAGGTGCCTGTTAAGCACAAAAATTAAGAGCGATAACTAATAACTTATGTTACCAGCCATGCCGTTGGCTTGCCAAACTATCATTCTGATTTGTGGACGATTGAATAACAAATGTTGGTGTCGCTGGGGGATTTATGGTATAAAGCGCGCCGATGATCCGGCTGGATATCGGTTATACGGTATTCAACCACATCGACTAAACTCACTTTGTGTAAATAACACACACATGTCGGCACGTTCGCCGGGGTGCTCCTGAGGTGTTTCACCGGATGGGGTCGGCGCAATGGGACATGTGGAGGCATAACCCCATACTTAATTAATAGAGGTAATCATGGCAACTGTTTCCATGCGCGATATGCTCAAGGCTGGCGTACACTTTGGTCACCAGACCCGTTACTGGAACCCGAAAATGAAGCCATTCATCTTCGGTGCACGTAACAAAGTTCACATCATCAACCTTGAAAAAACTGTACCAATGTTCAACGACGCTCTGGCTGAGCTGAGCAAAATTGCTTCTCGCAAAGGCAAAATTCTGTTCGTTGGTACTAAGCGCGCAGCAAGCGAAGCGGTAAAAGATGCAGCCAACAACTGCGATCAGTTCTTCGTGAACCATCGTTGGTTGGGCGGTATGCTGACTAACTGGAAAACCGTTCGTCAGTCCATCAAACGTTTGAAAGATCTGGAAACTCAATCTCAAGACGGCACGTTCGACAAGCTGACCAAAAAAGAGGCGCTGATGCGCACTCGTGAACTGGACAAGCTGGAAAACAGCCTGGGCGGTATCAAAGATATGGGCGGTCTGCCAGACGCGCTGTTCGTTATCGACGCCGATCACGAGCACATCGCAATCAAAGAAGCTAACAACCTGGGTATTCCGGTATTCGCAGTGGTTGATACCAACTCCGATCCAGATGGCGTTGACTACATCATCCCTGGTAACGATGACGCAATCCGTGCAGTTAGCCTGTACCTGAGCGCTGTTGCTACTGCTGTCCGCGAAGGCCGTTCTCAAGATCTGGCTGTGCAGGCAGAAGAAGGCTTAGTAGAAGCTGAATAATAAGTCTGGCTCGTTGAGCCCTTATTAACCAGGTAGTACTAGTTTGGTTAGGGGCCTTTTTATGGCCCCTTTTTCACTTTTAAAGCTGTTTGGTTGTGACGACCAGGCAGAACAAATCTTCCGAGGATTTTAGAATGGCTGAAATTACCGCATCCCTGGTAAAAGAGCTGCGTGAGCGTACCGCTGCGGGCATGATGGAATGTAAGAAAGCGCTGGTTGAAGCTAACGGCGACATCGAGCTGGCAATCGAAAACATGCGTAAATCTGGCGCAATTAAAGCTGCGAAGAAAGCAGGTAACGTTGCTGCTGATGGCGTGATCAAAACTAAGATTGACGGTAACTACGCTGTGATCCTGGAAGTTAACTGCCAGACCGACTTCGTTGCTAAAGACGGTGGTTTCCAGGCATTTGCTGACAAAGTGCTGGACGCTGCAGTTGCAGGCAAAATCACTGACGTTGACGTGTTGAAAGCACAGTTCGAAGAAGAGCGTGTTGCACTGGTTGCGAAAATCGGTGAGAACATCAACATCCGTCGCGTTTCCGCTCTGGAAGGCGAAGTTCTGGGTAACTACCAACACGGTGCGCGCATCGGTGTTCTGGTTGCCGCTAAAGGCGCTGACGAAGAGCTGGTTAAACACCTGGCTATGCACGTTGCAGCAAGCAAACCAGAATTCGTTAAGCCAGAAGACGTGTCTGCTGAAGTGGTAGAGAAAGAGTACCAGGTTCAGTTGGAAATCGCGATGCAGTCTGGCAAGCCGAAAGAAATCGCAGAGAAAATGGTTGAAGGCCGTATGAAGAAATTCACCGGTGAAGTTTCTCTGACGGGTCAGCCTTTCGTTATGGATCCAGCTAAGTCTGTTGGTCAACTGCTGAAAGAGCACAACGCTGACGTGACTAACTTCATCCGTTTCGAAGTGGGTGAAGGTATTGAGAAAGTTGAGACTGACTTTGCTGCTGAAGTTGCAGCAATGAGTAAGCAGTCTTAATAGCAAAAAAAAGAGCCGCCAGTTGGCGGTTCCTTTTTATCCAGCCCAAAGAGTTTTAGTTCGCTTGGTTTCCTGCATTCAGATAGGAGCCGAGTGGAACAGTTTTGATTTTTACAACCCCCCAATACGACGACAGCCTGTAGGATAAGAACACCATGGCAACCAATGCAAAACCCGTCTATCAACGAATCCTGCTGAAGCTCAGTGGCGAAGCTTTACAGGGAACTGAAGGTTTTGGTATCGATGCGAGCATTCTGGATCGCATGGCTCAGGAAGTGAAAGAACTGGTTGAGTTAGGCATTCAGGTCGGTGTGGTTATCGGCGGTGGTAACCTGTTTCGTGGCGCGGGTCTGGCTAAAGCGGGTATGAACCGCGTTGTGGGCGACCACATGGGAATGCTGGCGACTGTCATGAATGGTCTGGCAATGCGTGATGCGTTGCACCGTGCCTATGTGAACGCTCGCCTGATGTCTGCTATTCCGCTGAATGGCGTCTGTGACAACTACAGCTGGGCAGAGGCGATTAGCCTGCTGCGTAATAACCGCGTAGTGATCTTCTCAGCCGGAACAGGCAACCCTTTCTTCACCACGGATTCTGCGGCTTGTCTGCGCGGCATTGAGATTGAAGCGGATGTCGTATTGAAAGCGACAAAAGTCGATGGCGTCTATTCTGCCGATCCCGTCAAAGATCCTTCAGCGACGATGTATGAAACGCTAACCTATCAAGACGTGTTAGAACGTGAGCTGAAAGTCATGGATCTTGCTGCGTTCACGCTGGCACGCGACCATAATTTACCAATCCGTGTTTTCAACATGAACAAGCCTGGCGCACTGCGTCGCGTTGTCATGGGTGAAAAAGAAGGGACGTTGATTAGTCAGTAATAACGGCTCACGCCAATTATGGGGTACTATACCCGTTATACTTCAAGCTGCATGTGTGTTGGCTTCCCTTACTCACCCCAGTCACTTACTTGAGTAAGCTTCTGGGGATTCATGCGGTTGCCGCCTTCACGCAACTCGAATTATTTAGGGTATAGATTCCTTGGCGTTATGCCATACGCCAGCCGCGCGCTGGCATTAATTATTCACCGGGTCATGTACTGACATGGCCTGCCAGGCAACCAGTTTTCAAGGGTTCACAACGTGACTAATGAAATCAGAAAAGATGCTGAAACGCGCATGGACAAATGTGTTGAAGCGTTTAAAAATCAGATCAGCAAAATCCGTACCGGCCGTGCATCGCCTAGCATTCTCGATGGCATCCAGGTTGAATACTATGGCAGCGCAACGCCACTGCGTCAGGTTGCGAACGTTGTCGTAGAAGATTCCCGCACGCTGGCGATTTCGGTATTCGATCGTTCACTTGGCCCGGCCGTTGAGAAAGCGATCATGGCTTCCGACCTCGGCCTGAACCCATCTTCTGCTGGCACCGTAATCCGTGTTCCGTTGCCACCGCTGACGGAAGAGCGCCGTAAAGACCTGATCAAAGTGGTTCGTGGCGAAGCAGAGCAGGGTCGTATCTCCGTACGTAACGTGCGCCGTGATGCTAACGACAAACTGAAAGCGCTGCTGAAAGATAAAGCGATTAGCGAAGATGAAGAACGTCGCGCTCAGGACGACGTGCAGAAACTGACTGACAACTTCATTAAGAAAGTGGACGTCGCTCTGGCAGAGAAAGAAGCGGAGCTGATGGAGTTCTAATCAGCCTGTTAAATAGTGCGTCGCAGGGAATCTGTGGGCTTGCCCTCTTTTTCCGGCGGCGCTTTATTTTATGGTTATACAAGGAATGGGTGAAGGCTAGCCCCTCTGGGTAGTAAACAATTTTTTTGCTGTGTATATGCCTGCGACTGTCGTGACTGTGATCGATAGCAGAGATATATCATGGTAATCGCCTCAGACTCGTGTACCTTCCTGTCATCAAATCCGGTTATTCAGAGCATTTTTAATGAAGCAACTGACAATTCTTGGTTCCACTGGCTCTATTGGCGTCAGTTCGCTGGCCGTCATTAAAGCCAATCCCGATAAATTTGCCGTACGCGCGTTATCCGCCGGGTACAACGTCAAGTTGATGCTGGAGCAGTGCCTCACTTTCCAACCCGCCTATGCCTCAATGGCTGATGAAGCCTCAGCAACTGCTCTGCGCCAGCAGTTGGCGGAATATGGTTGTAAAACGGAAGTGCTGGCTGGCGAGCAGGCCGCGTGTGACCTTGCTGCATTGGATGGCGTCGATCAGGTCATGGCCGCGATTGTGGGTGCGGCTGGGTTATTACCAACACTCGCGGCCATTCATGCCGGAAAACAGGTGTTGTTGGCGAACAAAGAATCACTGGTGACCTGCGGACGTCTCTTTATGGACGCTGTGGCGCAAAGTGGCGCACAGCTTTTACCGATTGATAGCGAACATAATGCGATTTTTCAGAGTTTACCTGAGCAAATTCAGCGTCAATTAGGCTACGCTTCATTGTCGCAGCATGGGGTCGAACGTATTGTTCTGACCGGTTCCGGTGGGCCGTTTCGTGAAACTCCGGTGTCGGCGCTGGCGGGCATGACGCCAGATCAGGCGTGTGCACATCCAAACTGGTCAATGGGGCGCAAAATTTCGGTTGATTCAGCCACGATGATGAACAAAGGGCTGGAGTATATCGAAGCGCGCTGGTTGTTTAATGCTTCTGCCGAACAGATGGAAGTCATTATTCATCCGCAGTCCGTGATTCACTCGATGGTGCGTTACCGTGATGGCAGCGTTCTGGCGCAGTTGGGATCGCCTGACATGCGTACGCCGATTGCCCATGCAATGGCTTATCCCGAACGTGTGGCATCGGGTGTAAAAGCGTTAGATTTCTGCCAGATTGGCGCGCTGACATTTTTGGCACCGGACTATGCGCGTTATCCTTGTTTACAGCTCGCTATTGATGCCTGTAATCATGGTCAGTCGGCCACCACGGCATTAAACGCCGCAAATGAAATTGCGGTAGCGGCATTTTTGCAGTCGCAGATCTGTTTTACGGATATTGCGGCGGTAAATCGTCATGTTATTGAACAACTTACATTACCAGAACCCACCAGCGTTGATGATGTTCTGTTTATCGACCGCTGGGCCAGACAGGTCGCAACACAGACCCTGACACATTATGCGCGATAGCTGGATAACGCACGCGCGATAGCTGGATAGCGCCGTGGCACAATTTGTTCATGTGCGGTGGAGGTGGTATAGTCTGCGCCACTCAATGGTTGATTATGCGAAAGTTGTTTAATCGACCGTGAAGCTAAGCCGTGATCGTTCACGGCTTTTTTTGCGCTAACGGGGTCTGATGTTACGGAAGGACTGTTGTATTTCTTGCTTGAGGAAATAAGTACGCGTTATGCCGTCCGATAATCAAAAAAATACTAACGATCTGCCACCCGCCGGGCCGCGGCATGTTGCCATTATCATGGATGGCAATGGTCGCTGGGCAAAAAGCCGAGGGAAAATGCGGATTTTTGGCCATCAGGCTGGTGTAAAAGCTGTGCGGCGTTCGGTCAGTTTTGCAGTAAGCCAAGGGCTGGACGCACTGACACTTTACGCATTTAGCAGTGAAAACTGGAACCGTCCGGCGCAGGAAGTTTCCGCACTCATGGAACTGTTTGTTAGAGCGCTGGACAGCGAAGTGAAAAGCCTGCACAAGCACAATGTTCGCTTGCGGGTCATTGGCGATATCGGCCGCTTCAGTCCGCGTTTACAAGAGCGAATCCGCCGTTCAGAAGCACTGACAGAAAAGAATCAGGGGCTCACACTGAATATTGCCGCGAATTATGGCGGCCGTTGGGATATTATTCAGGGAGTACGGCAACTTGCAGAGCAGGTGCAGGAAGGCATTCTGCGCCCTGATAGCATTAATGAAGCGTCATTATGTCAGTACATCTGTCTGCATGATCTGGCTCCGGTTGATTTGGTGATCAGAACCGGTGGAGAACACCGCATCAGTAATTTTCTTCTGTGGCAAATTGCTTATGCTGAACTTTACTTTACTGATGTCCTCTGGCCTGATTTCGATGAACAAGTCTTTGAAGGTGCGCTGAATGCTTTTGCACAACGCGAGCGCCGCTTCGGGGGAACAACACCTATCGATGCTGATGCATCCTAGGGGGAACTTTTGCTGAAGTATCGCCTGATTACTGCTTTTATTTTGATCCCGATTGTTATTGCAGCGCTTTTCTTGCTGCCTCCTCTGGGATTCACGCTTGTTACGCTGGCTGTCTGTATGCTGGCGGCATGGGAATGGGGTCAGTTGGCAGGGTTTGCCTCTTATGGTCAACGCCTGTGGCTCGCGATCCTGTGTGGTTTCTTGCTGGCGCTGATGCTGTTATCACTCCCGGCCTACCATTATTCCGTCCATATTCCACAAATCAGTATCGCGCTCTGGTCATCACTGGTGTGGTGGGGTGTCGCGCTGCTGTTGGTGCTGTTCTATCCGGCTTCCGCCTCATTCTGGCGTCATTCGCGTACATTGCGACTGGTGTTCGGTATCATGACGATCGTGCCGTTTTTCTGGGGCATGGTCGCGCTTCGCCATTACAATTACGCGATTAACCCATTTGCAGGCGCTTGGTGGCTGCTGTACGTCATGCTGCTGGTGTGGGGCGCGGACAGCGGTGCCTACATGTTCGGTAAACTGTTTGGTAAGCGTAAGCTCGCGCCAAAAGTCTCACCGGGCAAAACCTGGGAAGGCTTTCTCGGTGGCCTGGCAACCTCCGCGCTCATTTCCGTGCTGTTTAGCCTGTATGCGCCATTAACGATAGCGCCATCGACGTTGTTGATTTGTTCTATCGCCGCTGCGCTGGCCTCGGTACTGGGTGATTTGACGGAAAGTATGTTCAAACGCGAGGCGGGCATCAAAGACAGTAGCCATTTGATTCCGGGGCACGGTGGCGTGCTCGATCGTATCGACAGCCTGACTGCTGCGGTTCCTGTGTTCTCTTGCCTGATGCTGCTGCTGTTTAAAGTGGCTTAGAATAAAGCGGTAGAGCTATTTATGCTGAGTTTTCTCTGGAATCTTGCCGCGTTTATCATCGCACTGGGTGTGCTGGTCACTGTCCATGAATTTGGGCATTTCTGGGTAGCGCGCCGCTGTGGTGTGAAGGTCGAACGCTTCTCCGTCGGTTTCGGACGCGCGCTATGGCGTCGTCGCGATCGCACCGGTACTGAATTCGTGATTGCGCTGATCCCGCTTGGCGGCTACGTGAAGATGCTGGATGAGCGTGTCGATACGGTCGCGCCAGAATTCCGTCACCAGTCATTTAACAGTAAAACGGTCTGGCAGCGTGCGGCTATCGTTAGCGCGGGTCCGATTGCCAATTTCCTGTTTGCCATTGTGGCGTACTGGCTGGTGTTTATTCTCGGCGTACCGGGCGTGCGTCCGGTAGTGGGTGAAATACTGCCCAACTCCATAGCGGCGCAGGCGGAAATGTCGGCGGGAACGGAACTAAAGTCCGTTGACGGTATCGAAACGCCTGATTGGGATACTGCGCGTCTGGCCCTGATCGGTAAAATCGGCGATAGCGATGTTGTGATCGGAACCGCACCTTTAGGCTCTGACCGTGTCGTTCAGAAAACGCTGGATTTACGCGAGTGGCAGTTTGAGCCTGATAAGCAAGATCCTGCCGCCTCGCTCGGGATTATTCCGCGTGGCCCGCAAATTGAGCCGGTACTGCATCAGGTGCAGGCAGGGTCGGCGGCGGAAAAAGCAGGTTTGCAAGTCGGAGATAGGATCGTTAAAGTCGACGGGCAGGCGCTAGCGCAATGGCGTGATTTTGTTATCGCCGTGCGTGACAACCCCGGGCAATCTATTGCTCTGGAGGTGGAGCGCAACGGCTCAACAGTTCCGTTGACGTTAACGCCAGACAGCAAATCTGTGGGAAATGGCAGAGTTGAAGGGCTGGCAGGCGTTATGCCGAGTGTGACGCCGCTGCCTGAAGAATACAGGACTGTGCGCCAGTATGGGCCGTTCAGTGCGATCTACCAGGCAACAGATAAAACCTGGCAACTGATGAAATTGACCGTCAGTATGTTAGGGAAACTGGTTATGGGGGATGTTAAGCTGAACAACCTGAGTGGTCCCATTTCGATTGCTCAGGGCGCAGGAATGTCAGCAGATTATGGATTGATTTATTACCTGATGTTTTTGGCCTTAATCAGCGTCAATTTGGGGATCATCAATCTGTTCCCTCTGCCGGTATTGGATGGTGGACACCTGCTCTTTCTTGCGGTTGAAAAGTTGAAGGGCAGGCCGGTTTCTGAGCGTGTGCAGGACGTTAGCTATCGCATTGGTACAGTGTTGCTGATGTTGTTAATGGGACTCGCACTTTTCAATGATTTCTCTCGTCTCTAGGCGCGGGATTAGGTTAGGAAAAACGCATAACAACGATGGCGATCAAAAAGTTGCTCATAGCGTCGCTGCTGTTTAGCAGCGCAACCGTATACGGTGCAGACGGGTTCGTAGTGAAGGACATTCATTTCGAGGGCCTGCAAAGGGTTGCCGTCGGGGCGGCATTACTCAGTATGCCAGTCCGCGTTGGTGATACCATCGGTGACGATGATATCGGTAACACCATCCGTGCCTTGTTTGCGACCGGAAATTTTGAAGACGTTCGTGTGCTGCGCGATGGCGAAACGCTGATTGTGCAGGTGAAAGAACGTCCAACCATCGCCAGCGTCACGTTTTCCGGCAATAAGTCAGTCAAAGACGACATGCTGAAAGAAAACCTGGAGGCCTCTGGCGTGCGCGTCGGTGAAGCGTTAGACCGCACTGCGCTCACCAGCATCGAAAAAGGACTGGAAGATTTCTACTACAGCGTGGGCAAGTACAGTGCGTCGGTTAAAGCCGTTGTCACGCCACTCCCGCGTAACCGCGTAGACCTGAAACTGGTCTTCACGGAAGGCGTTTCCGCCAAGATCCAGCAGATTAATATTGTCGGTAACAAAGCGTTCAGCTCTGACGAATTGATCTCTCGTTTCCAACTGCGTGATGAAGTGCCGTGGTGGAACGTGGTTGGCGATCGTAAATATCAGAAACAAAAACTGTCTGGCGATCTGGAAACCCTACGGAGTTTCTATCTGGATCGCGGCTATGCGCGTTTCAACATCGATTCCACACAGGTGAGCCTGACGCCAGATAAAAAAGGCATCTACATCACCATCAATATGACGGAAGGCGAGCAGTACAAGCTGTCCGGCGTAGCGGTGAAAGGCAATCTGGCTGGTCACTCTGCGGAAATCGAAGGATTGACGAAGATTGAACCGGGTGAACTCTACAACGGGACGAAAGTGACCCGGATGGAAGAGGACATCAAGAAGCTGCTGGGTCGTTATGGCTATGCCTATCCGCGCGTGGTCACGCAGCCGGAAATTAATGACGCTGACAAAACGGTGAAATTAAACATCAACGTTGATGCCGGTAACCGTTTCTATGTGCGTCATATCCGCTTTGACGGTAACGATACGTCTAAAGACTCCGTTCTGCGCCGTGAAATGCGTCAGATGGAAGGTGCTTGGTTAGGCAACGATCTGGTTGAACAGGGCAAAGAGCGTTTAAACCGACTGGGATACTTTGAAAGCGTTGATGTAGAAACGCAGCGCGTTCCCGGCGTGGCCGATCAGGTTGATGTAACGTATAAAGTTAAAGAGCGTAATACGGGCACATTCAACTTTGGTGTCGGTTTCGGTACAGAAAGCGGTGTGAGCTTCCAGGCTGGGGTCCAGCAGGACAACTGGCTGGGAACGGGTAACTCCGTTGGTATCAGCGGGACGAAAAACGACTACCAGACGTATGTTGAGCTGTCACTGACCGATCCGTACTTTACCGTCGATGGCGTTAGCCTCGGTGGCCGCATATTCTATAACAAATTTGAGGCGTCAGACGCCGATCTGTCCGACTACACCAACGTGAGCTATGGCGTTGGCAGCACCTTGGGCTTCCCGATTAACGAGAATAACTCACTGCGTGTCGGTCTGGATTATGTGCATAACGATCTGTCGGATATGAGACCGCAGGTGGCGATGTGGCGTTATCTGGATTCCGTGGGCGTTAATCCATCCGTGGTTCAGGAAGGGAATAAATCTAGCGCTGACTTCAAAGCGAACGATTTCTTCCTGAATACCGGATGGTCGTATAACAATCTGGATCGCGGCTACTTCCCGACGAAAGGAACACGTGCGTCTGCGAATGCCAAGATCGCGGTACCGGGCTCAGACAACGAATACTACAAACTGACGTTTGATTCGGCTAGCTACTATCCGCTGAGCGACAGCGGTAACTGGGTCGTGATGGGCCGTACTCGCGCAGGCTTTGCGGATGGTATCGGTAGCAAAGAAGTGCCGTTCTACGACAACTTCTATGCAGGTGGTTCCAGTACGGTACGTGGCTTCCAATCGAATACGATTGGTCCTAAAGCAGCGTACTACAGGTGTGCTGCGGGTGCGACGTCTTATTCCAATTGTCCGATTGATTCGACCAATTTGGATGATGCCGTTGGCGGTAACGCGATGGCGGTATTGAGTGCGGAACTGATCGTGCCAACACCGTTTATCAGTGATAAATACGCGAGCTCCGTACGTACGTCCTTCTTTGTTGATGGTGGTACGGTATGGGATACCAACTGGAAAAATACACCTGCAACGATTGCCGCAGGCGTGCCGGATTACAGCAAGGCGAGCAACTTCCGTGTTTCCAGCGGTATCGCGTTGCAATGGATGTCTCCGCTTGGGCCATTGGTCTTCTCCTATGCCCAGCCGGTTAAAAAGTACGATGGAGACAAGTCGGAACAATTCCAGTTTAACATTGGCAAAACCTGGTAGTGTGACGTCAATAGGTCGTATGCAGGGAATGTCGCATCGTTGTTCATGGATATGAATGGTTGAACATAAGACGTTCATACTATGACGCGATGCTCATAATTAAAGTGTTAAGACACAAATTAGGTTAGGTTGAGGAGTTTATAGTGAAAAAGTGGTTATGTGCCGCAGGCCTCGGTTTAGCATTGGCTGCTTCAGCCAGCGTTCAGGCTGCTGACAAAATTGCCGTTGTTAACGTTTCCAGCATTTTCCAACAGCTGCCGCAGCGTGAAACCGTTGGTAAACAGTTGGAAAACGAATTCAAAGGTCGTGCTTCTGAACTGCAATCGATGGAAAACGATTTACAGGGCAAGATGCAGAAGCTGCAACGTGATGGTTCTACCATGAAAGCGAGCGAGCGCAGCAAAATGGAGAAGGACGTCATGGCGCAGCGCGAGCAGTTCTCTACTAAAGCGCAGGCTTTTGATCAGGACAACCGCCGCCGCCAGAATGAAGAACGCAACAAAATCCTGAGCCGTATTCAGGATGCGGTGAAAGCCGTTGCAACCAAAGAAGGTTATGATGTTGTGATTGACGCTAACGCTGTTGCGTATGTCGCCAATGCTAAAGACATTACTGCCGATGTGCTGAAACAGGTTAAATAATACATGTATTCAATTCGACTGGACGCGTTAGCTCAACAGTTGGATGCACAATTACACGGTGATGGCGATATCGTCATCACCGGTGTTGCTTCTATGCATTCAGCAAAAACTGGGCAAATTACGTTTCTTTCCGACAGTCGTTACCGTGAGCAACTGGCCGGGACGCAAGCGTCAGCGGTCGTGCTGACGGAAGCGGATTTACCTTACTGTCAGGTTGCAGCGCTGGTAGTGAAGAATCCCTATCTTACCTATGCGCGTATGGCGCAACTGCTGGATACGACACCGCAGCCGGCAAGCGATATTGCGCCGAGTGCGGTTATTGCTCCAGATGCGACGCTGGGCCAGAACGTGTCCGTTGGTGCAAATGCCGTCATCGAATCTGGCGCACAGCTGGGTGATGGCGTTGTCATTGGCCCTGGATGCTTTATCGGCAAAGATGCCCGCATTGGTGCCGGTACTCGTTTATGGGCAAATGTAACGATTTATCACCGCGTTGAGCTGGGTGAGCAGTGCCTGATCCAGTCGGGAACCGTGATCGGTTCTGACGGCTTTGGCTATGCCAACGATCGCGGCAACTGGGTGAAGATCCCGCAGTTGGGCACGGTCAGAATTGGCGATCGGGTTGAGATCGGTGCGAGCACAACCATCGATCGTGGTGCGTTGGATGATACGGTCATTGGTAATGGTGTTATCATTGATAACCAATGTCAGATTGCGCACAACGTTGTGATTGGCGACAATACCGCGGTAGCGGGTGGCGTCATTATGGCGGGGAGCTTGAAAATTGGTCGTTATTGTATGATCGGTGGTGCCAGCGTGATTAACGGGCACATGGAGATCTGCGATAAAGTGACGGTAACGGGAATGGGGATGGTCATGCGACCAATTACAGAACCTGGGGTATACTCTTCGGGCATTCCTTTGCAACCCAATAAAGTGTGGCGCAAAACTGCAGCGCTGGTGATGAATATTGATGAGATAAGCAAACGGTTGAAAGCCGTTGAACGAAAAGTCGATAACGTTTAATCACTCGCGTTTTATTTGCGGCCTGCCTGAAGACACCTAATTTAGGGTCTGCGCAGGCCGTGTTGTTGATGGCATCAGTTTTTATGGACAGGAAGAGTATTTTGACTACTGACACTCATACTCTGCATATTGAAGAGATTTTAGAATTATTACCGCACCGTTTCCCGTTTTTACTGGTTGATCGGGTACTGGATTTTGAAGAAGGGAAGTTTCTGCGGGCGGTGAAAAACGTCTCTTTCAACGAACCCTTCTTCCAGGGCCATTTCCCGGGCAAACCGATTTTTCCCGGCGTGCTGATTCTGGAAGCTATGGCTCAAGCTACTGGTATTCTTGCGTTTAAAAGCGTAGGTAAACTGGAGCCGGGTGAGCTGTACTATTTCGCCGCTGTAGACGAAGCGCGCTTTAAGCGTCCCGTGCAGCCAGGCGATCAAATGATCCTTGAAGTTGAATTCATCAAAGAGCGTCGCGGCGTTGCGCGCTTTAAAGGTGTTGCCAAAGTTGATGGCGAAGTGGCCTGTGAAGCGTCAATGATGTGTGCTCGCCGTCGGGAGTCCTGATAACGTGATTGATCAAACCGCCTTTATTCACCCTAGTTCGATTGTTGAAGACGGTGCCATTATTGGTGCTGGCGTTCATATTGGCCCGTTCTGCTATATCGGTTCTCAGGTTGAGATCGGTGCGGGGACGGTGCTGAAATCACATGTCGTCGTCAATGGCGTCACTAAAATTGGTCGCGACAACGAAATCTATCAGTTCACGTCAATTGGTGAAGTGAACCAGGATCTCAAATATGCCGGGGAACCGACCCGCGTTGAGATTGGCGATCGTAACCGCATCCGTGAAAGCGTCACGATTCATCGTGGCACGACACAGGGCGGCGGGTTGACTAAAGTCGGTAGCGATAACCTGTTGATGATCAACACGCATATCGCACATGACTGCGTAGTGGGCAATCGTTGTATTCTGGCGAATAACGCGACGCTGGGTGGCCACGTTTCCGTCGATGATTTTGCGATTATCGGTGGGATGACGGCGGTGCACCAGTTCTGCATCATCGGTGCCCACGTCATGGTTGGCGGATGTTCCGGTGTGGCGCAAGACGTGCCGCCGTATGTGATCGCGCAGGGTAACCACGCCACGCCGTTTGGCCTGAATATTGAAGGCCTGAAGCGTCGTGGATTCGAAAAAGACACCCTGCACGCGATTCGTAACGCGTACAAGCTCCTCTACCGCAGCGGTAGAACACTGGACGAAGTGAAACCGGAAATTGAAGCGCTGGCGGCTGAACACCCAGCTGTGCAGGCGTTTACCGATTTCTTTGCCCGTTCTACTCGCGGCATCATTCGTTAATCCATGTCATCACGTCCTTTGACTATTGGGCTGGTCGCCGGAGAAACTTCCGGCGACATCCTTGGCGCAGGCCTGATCCGGGCGCTAAAAGAAAAGGTGCCTGATGCGCGGTTTGTCGGCGTTGCCGGGCCACGTATGCAGGCCGAAGGCTGTGAAGCCTGGTACGAGATGGAAGAGTTGGCCGTCATGGGCATTGTTGAGGTGCTTGGACGACTTCCCCGCCTGCTGAAAATTCGGCGGGATTTAACCCAGCGCTTTAGCGAGCTTCAACCCGATGTTTTCGTGGGCATTGATGCGCCTGATTTCAATATCACGCTAGAGGGCAACCTCAAAAAGCGCGGTATCAATACCATTCACTACGTCAGCCCTTCCGTATGGGCATGGCGTCAAAAACGCGTTTTCAAAATAGGTAAAGCGACCAATCTGGTGCTGGCTTTTTTGCCTTTTGAAAAAGCGTTTTACGATCGTTTCAACGTACCTTGTCGCTTTATCGGTCATACGATGGCCGATGCGATGCCGCTGCACCCTGATAAGCTGGCTGCGCGTGCGACGCTGGGTATTGCGCCCGATGTGCCTTGTCTGGCGCTGCTGCCGGGAAGTCGCGGTGCCGAAGTTGAAATGCTTAGCGAAGATTTTCTCAATACGGCGGTGTTACTACGCCAGCATTTTCCCGATCTGGAAATTGTGGTTCCGCTGGTCAACAGCAAGCGCCGTGAACAGTTCGAGCGGATAAAAAGTAGCGTGGCGCCCGATCTACGCGTACATCTGCTGGATGGGCAAGCGCGAGAAGCCATGATTGCCAGTGATGCGGCGCTATTGGCATCGGGTACGGCAGCGCTGGAATGTATGCTGGCTAAATGTCCGATGGTCGTAGGGTATCGCATGAAGCCCTTTACCTTCTGGCTGGCTCAGCGTCTGGTCAAAACGCCGTGGGTGTCTCTGCCGAATTTGCTGGCGGGGCGTGAGCTGGTAGCCGAAAAGCTACAAACTGACTGTACGCCGGATAAACTGGCCGCTGCGCTGCTGCCGTTGTTTGCAAATACGGAGAAAATGGCTGAGTTACGCGCGACGTTTGTGGATTTGCATCAACAGATCCGCTGTAACGCTGATGAGCAAGCGGCTCAGGCGGTACTGGAATTAGTAAAGCCGTGTTAATAAAACCATGTTAATAAGACCATGAGTGAAATATTTGTCTATCCGCAGGCGAGCTGTATCGCTGGCGTTGATGAAGTGGGCCGGGGCCCTCTGGTTGGTGCGGTCGTGACGGCTGCGGTGATTCTTGACCCGACTAGGCCAATTGTCGGGCTGGCGGACTCCAAAAAGCTGAGTGAAAAACGTCGACTGTCGCTCTATGATGAAATCAAAGAGAAGGCATTGGCGTGGAGCCTTGGCCGTGCGGAACCGGAAGAGATTGACCAACTGAATATCCTGCATGCTACCATGCTGGCAATGCAGCGTGCGGTTGCCGGGTTGGCTGTCGTGCCTGATTTTGTTCTCATTGACGGCAACCGTTGCCCGGCTTTGCCGATGTCCGCTCAGGCGGTCGTTAAAGGGGATAGCCGCGTGGCAGAAATCAGCGCGGCCTCGATTATGGCGAAAGTGACTCGCGATCGTGAGATGGTCGAGTTGGATCAACGCTTCCCCGCTTATGGTTTTGCCCAACACAAAGGCTATCCAACGGCTTTTCATCTGGAGAAACTGACCGCACTGGGTGCCACTGAGTTTCACCGTCGGAGCTTCGCGCCAGTCAAACGTGCACTAGGGTTGACTTAAAACATAGGTCTGGCGTAAACATCATCATTAACTCTCGGTATGGCGTGGGCACGTAAGTGTGCCGTTGCCATGCTGACTAATCGATAAATTCTGGGATCTGGAGATGGCCGAACCACGTTTTGTTCACCTGCGTGTTCATAGTGACTATTCCATGATCGATGGGCTGGCCAAAGTCGGTCCGCTGGTAAAAAAAGCGGCGGCACTCGGCATGCCAGCGCTGGCGATTACTGATTTTACCAACCTGTGTGGGCTGGTTAAATTCTATGGCGGCGCGCATGGCGCGGGAATCAAGCCCATTATCGGTGCAGATTTCTGTGTCGAAAGCGACGAGTTGGGTGATGAGCTCGCGCATCTTACCGTCCTGGCCATGAATAATGCTGGCTACCAGAATCTTACGCTGCTGATTTCCCACGCTTACCAACGCGGTTATGGCGCTGCCGGGCCGACAATTGACCGGGATTGGCTTGTTGAGCATCAGGAAGGGCTGATTTTACTGTCTGGCGGCCGCCGGGGTGATGTCGGTCGATTTTTGCTGCGTGGTAACCAGGCGCAGGCCGAACAGTGTCTGGCCTTCTATCAGGAACACTTCCCACAGCGTTACTATCTGGAACTGATCCGCACGTCCCGCCCCGATGAAGAAAGCTATTTGCACGCCGCCGTTGAACTGGCGACGAAGCACGGCGTGCCCGTGGTGGCAACCAATGAAGTGTGTTTTATCAGCACCGATGATTTTGACGCTCACGAAATCCGCGTTGCCATTCACGATGGCTACACGCTTGATGACCCCAAACGCCCACGTAATTACAGCCCTCAACAGTACATGCGTACCGAAGAGGAAATGTGCGAGCTGTTTGCGGATATCCCTGAAGCACTGGCGAACAGCGTTGAAATTGCCAAGCGCTGTAACGTAACGATTCGTCTGGGTGAATATTTCCTGCCGCAGTTCCCAACGGGCGACATGAGTACGGAAGATTTTCTGGTTCAGTGCTCGAAAAAGGGGCTGGAGGAGCGTCTCGAATTCCTGTTCCCCGATCCGGAAGTGCGCGCTGAGCGTCGGCCTGAATATGATGAGCGTCTGGATATTGAGCTGGGCGTTATCAACCAGATGGGGTTCCCCGGCTACTTCCTGATCGTAATGGAATTTATTCAGTGGTCGAAGGATAACGACGTGCCAGTTGGGCCAGGACGTGGTTCTGGTGCGGGTTCGTTAGTGGCCTACGCGCTGAAAATCACCGATCTAGATCCGCTGGAATTCGACCTGCTGTTCGAACGCTTCCTCAATCCTGAACGTGTTTCCATGCCAGACTTTGACGTCGATTTCTGTATGGAAAAGCGCGACAAGGTTATCGATCACGTTGCGGAAATGTACGGGCGTGATGCGGTATCGCAGATTATCACCTTCGGTACGATGGCGGCGAAAGCGGTGATTCGTGACGTAGGCCGCGTGCTTGGGCACCCTTATGGGTTTGTCGATCGTATTTCAAAGCTGGTGCCGCCCGATCCGGGTATGACGCTCGAAAAAGCGTTTGCTGCTGAACCGCAGTTGCCGGAAATTTATGAAGCCGATGAGGAAGTTAAGGCCCTCATCGATATGGCGCGTAAGCTCGAAGGCGTAACGCGTAACGCGGGTAAACATGCGGGTGGGGTGGTGATATCCCCCACCAAGATTACCGATTTCGCACCCCTGTATTGCGATGCGGAAGGGAACCATCCGGTTACCCAGTTCGATAAGAACGACGTGGAATATGCCGGGCTGGTGAAGTTCGACTTCCTTGGCCTGCGTACGCTGACCATCATCGACTGGGCGCTGGGGATGATTAACGCCCGTCGCGCGAAGCAAGGGCTGGAACCGATTGATATTGCGGCGATTCCGCTCGAAGATAAGAAAAGCTTCGACATGCTGCAACGCTCGGAAACCACAGCGGTATTCCAGCTTGAATCGCGCGGCATGAAAGACCTGATCAAACGCCTTAAGCCCGACTGCTTTGAAGATATGATCGCACTGGTGGCGCTGTTCCGCCCCGGCCCACTGCAATCCGGCATGGTAGATAACTTCATAGACCGTAAGCATGGTCGTGAAGCGATCTCGTATCCTGATATCGAATGGCAGCATGAGTCACTCAAGCCTGTGCTGGAGCCGACCTACGGCATTATCCTGTATCAGGAACAGGTCATGCAGATTGCGCAGGTTCTGGCGGGCTATACGCTGGGCGGCGCGGATATGCTGCGTCGTGCGATGGGGAAAAAGAACCCGGTCGAAATGGCGAAGCAGCGCGGTGGCTTCGAAGATGGTGCCAAATCTCGCGGCGTGAACGGCGAGCTGGCGGTGAAGATTTTCGATCTGGTGGAAAAATTCGCCGGTTATGGCTTTAATAAATCTCACTCCGCGGCGTATGCGCTGGTGTCTTACCAAACGCTATGGCTGAAGGCGCACTATCCGGCAGAGTTCATGGCGGCCGTAATGACGGCCGATATGGACAACACGGATAAAGTGGTCGGTCTGGTTGATGAATGCTGGCGGATGGGGTTAAAAATCCTGCCTCCGGACATCAACAGCGGGCTGTATCACTTCCACGTTAACGATGATGGCGAGATTGTTTACGGCATCGGTGCGATTAAAGGCGTGGGTGAAGGCCCGATCGAAGCGATTATCGAAGCGCGTAATCAGGGCGGCTATTTTAGAGAGCTGTTTGATCTCTGTGCGCGTACCGACATTAAAAAGCTGAACCGCCGCGTGCTGGAAAAGCTGATTATGTCTGGGGCATTCGACCGTCTGGGACCACATCGTGCCGCGTTGATGAATTCATTGCCTGATGCGCTGAAGGCCGCCGATCAGCATGCGAAAGCGGAAGCTATCGGTCAGGTGGATATGTTCGGCGTGTTGGCCGATGCGCCTGAACAGGTTGAGCAATCCTACAGTACGGTGCCACCGTGGCCGGAGCAGGTGGTGCTGGATGGTGAACGGGAAACGCTGGGGCTATATCTGACCGGCCACCCGATCACGCAATATATTAAGGAAATTGAACGCTATGCCGGTGGCGTGCGTTTGAAAGATATGCACCCGACGGATCGGGGTAAAATGACCACTGCCGTTGGGCTGGTGTTGGCGGCTCGCGTCATGGTCACCAAGCGGGGTAACCGTATTGGTGTCTGTACATTGGACGATCGTTCCGGTCGTCTTGAGATAATGCTGTTTACCGATGCATTGGAAAAATATCAGCATTTACTTGAGAAAGACCGTATCCTTATCGCCAGTGGACAGGTCAGCTTTGATGACTTCAGCGGCGGGCTTAAAATGACCGTCCGAGAGTTAATGGATATCAGTGAAGCGCGGGAAAAATACGCGCGCGGGCTTGCTATCTCGCTGACTGACAGGCAAATTGATGACCAGCTATTAAACCGTCTCCGCCAATCGTTGGAACCCCATCGATCGGGGACGATCCCAGTGCATCTCTATTACCAGCGTGAAGATGCGCGCGCCCGACTACGTTTCGGCGCAGCATGGCGTGTAACGCCTGCCGATGCGCTACTGAACGAGCTGCGCACATTAGTGGGTAATGAGCAGGTGGAACTGGAATTTGACTAATATAGGAATACTATGAGTCTGAATTTTCTTGATTTTGAGCAGCCGATTGCAGAGTTGGAAGCGAAAATTGACTCGCTGACCGCAGTCAGCCGTCAAGACGAAAAATTAGATATTAATCTGGACGAAGAAGTCCAGCGCCTGCGTGAGAAGAGCGTTGAACTGACGCGCAAAATCTTCGCCGATTTGGGTGCCTGGCAGGTTGCGCAATTAGCGCGCCATCCACAACGTCCTTATACGCTTGATTATATTAAGCATATCTTTACCGACTTTGATGAATTGGCTGGCGATCGTGCCTATGCCGATGATAAAGCCATTGTTGGCGGGATTGCCCGTTTGGATGGGCGTCCGGTGATGATCATTGGTCATCAGAAGGGACGCGAAACCAAAGAAAAGATTCGCCGTAATTTCGGCATGCCTGCACCGGAAGGCTATCGCAAAGCGCTGCGCCTGATGGAAATGGCCGATCGCTTCAAGATGCCGATCATCACCTTCATCGACACGCCGGGAGCTTATCCGGGCGTGGGCGCAGAAGAACGCGGTCAGTCTGAGGCTATCGCGCGCAACCTGCGTGAAATGTCGACGCTGCGTGTGCCAATCATCTGTACCGTTATCGGTGAAGGTGGTTCCGGTGGTGCATTGGCTATCGGCGTGGGCGACAAGGTCAACATGCTGCAGTACAGCACCTACTCGGTGATTTCACCGGAAGGCTGTGCGTCTATCCTGTGGAAGAGCGCAGATAAAGCGCCGTTGGCAGCAGAAGCCATGGGCATCATTGCGCCGCGTCTGAAAGAGCTGAAGCTGATCGATACCGTGATTCCTGAGCCGTTGGGTTCGGCGCACCGTAACGTCCCAGCGATGGCAGAATCTCTGAAAGCACAGCTGCTGGCCGACCTGCTCGATCTCGACGGCCTGACAGAAGAAGAGCTGTTGAACCGCCGTTATCAGCGTTTGATGAACTATGGTTACTGTTAAGTACAGTGGTTATTGCTGATAAGGTGATTGTCTGATTGATGTGTTATTAATCAGGTGATTCTGGCGTTACTTTGAAAATCCGTTGTCAGAAATGACAGCGGATTTTTTGCTATGAGGGTTTGAAGCATGTTGAAGCTGCTCGATGTCCACCACATTGCGGTTATTGCCTCTGACTATGAACGCAGCAAGGCGTTTTACTGTGATGTGCTAGGGTTTACGTTGAATAACGAGGTCTACCGCGAAGCGCGGCAGTCGTGGAAAGGGGATCTCTCGCTGAATGGGTGTTATACCATTGAGCTATTTTCTTTCCCTCATCCACCTGCGCGCGTGAGCCGCCCGGAAGCCTGCGGCCTGCGCCACCTGGCCTTTGCGGTGGCTGACATTGAACAAGCCGTCGTCTCGCTGGAACAGGCTGGCGTTATCTGTGAACCTGTCCGGATCGATCCTGAAACGCAGCAGCGCTTCACTTTTTTCTCCGATCCTGACGGCTTGCCTTTAGAACTGTATGAGATCTGATACCGTGGACCGCACCGAACCTGATGATCGATTGCTCCAGACGATCGCGACGCAAACAGCCGGATGCGGGTCGATCCTGCTGGCCTACAGCGGCGGTCTGGATTCTAGCGTGCTATTGCATCTGCTGGTGGTTCTGCGTCAGCGTTCTGGGCTACCCATTCGTGCGGCTTATATTCATCATGGTTTAAATCCGCTGGCCGATATCTGGGCTGAACATTGTCGTCAGCAGTGTGAACGCTGGCAGGTGCCCTTTGCCTCGCTGTCGGTGACGGTTGAAGCGCAGAACGGCGGTATCGAAGCTGCGGCCAGAACGGCACGTTATCAGGCTTTGCAAGCGCATCTGCAAGAGGGTGAAACCTTGCTGACAGCGCAGCATCTGGATGATCAGAGCGAAACTTTTTTACTGGCGCTTAAACGCGGCAGCGGGCCTGCTGGGTTATCTGCGATGGCGGCGCAAAGTACGCTGGGTCATCATCGACTGTTGCGTCCGCTGTTAGGTATTTCTCGCTTGCAGTTGGAAGCGTATGCGCAGCGGCATCAGCTTGACTGGATTGAAGACGACAGCAATCAGGATGAACGTTTTGACCGCAATTTTCTACGCCATCAGATCTTACCGCGATTGACGCAGCGCTGGCCGCATTTCTCCTCCGCCGTAGCGCGTAGCGCCGAGCTTTGTGCCGAACAGGAACAGCTGCTAGATGAGTTGCTGGAGGAGTCATTGCAGGCGTTATGCCAGCCGGATGGTGCGCTGAGTATTGCCGGTCTGGTGCCGCTAAGTCCGGTGCGTCGTTTTGCACTCCTGCGTCGCTGGCTGGCGCAGCAAGGGGCGATGATGCCCGCGCGTGAACAGCTACAGCGACTCTGGGATGAAGTCGCAATGAGCCGGCAGGATGCGGAACCGGTATTGCAACTGAATCAGATGCAGGTTCGCCGTTTTCGTCAGCACCTCTATCTGCTGCCGCTGATGTCGTCACTAAAAGACCCGATTATCCCGTGGCCGTCGCCGTCATGCCCGTTATCGCTACCCGATAATCTGGGCACGCTGTCACTGGCTGATAGCGGTATGGCGGTTCGTGCGCCGGAAAATGGTGAGTCGGTGAGTATCCGTTTTTCGACCAGTGGAACCGTGCATATTGTCGGCAGAGCCCACGGACGACAAATCAAGAAACTCTGGCAGGAGCTGGGCGTTCCGCCCTGGTGGCGCGACCGCACGCCGCTGGTGTTCTACAACGAGCAACTGATTGCGGCAGTGGGACGATTCGTCACGCGAGAAGGGCAGGCGAGAGAAAACCAGCCTGTATGGCGCATTGTTTGGGAAAAATAAGCTAGGGAAAAAAGCTGAGGGAAAAGCCCGAGGCAAAAGCGCTGAAATAAAAACGGACAACCTGCGTTGTCCGTTTGGGAAGCATTGATTCAGCGTTTGCCGCTGAATGAAAGGAGAAGTCTGTCAGGATTCGCTGACGACGACCTTCCCGATTTCAGGATGACTGAAACTGACGATGTGGTCGAGACGCAGCTCGCGCGTTGTGCCTGAGGCTTCAATCACCAGATATTCGACCTGCTTACGTGAGATCATATCACTGGCTTTACCGGTCACAACTTCACCATTGCGTAGTTCCAGCGTCAGCGTCAAATTCTGCTGACAGGTGGCTTCCAGGCTGTCGTAATCATCACAGTTGATGGGTTGATATTCATTACTCATTGACATAATCACTCACCAATAAGTTAGCGGCGGCAAAAGCGGCCTGTTCCCTGACGGAGGATGGCAACGCATCATTCGCGGCAATGCCATCCAGGGTTTTTAAAACACAACCCAGCGAATCGGGTATATAGCCCAGATCGCCACTGGCGATCTCTGCGTATAAGCGACGTACTAATTCACAGTATTCTTGCACTATATCCTCCCTTAAAAGCTTAGCTCGGTAGATATTCATGCATCATCACTCGCTACGGTGCGCGATGTTGTAAGCCTACGAAGATAAACTCTATTTATCAAACCGACTATAGCATAGGCACTAACAGGATATCAGTAGTCCTTAGAGGCCTAATCTATCGGTTACGTGGCAGATATCACCTTTACTGTGAGGATGGCGCTAACTCAAGTAAACTAGGAGGGAATAAAGACGAGGTTACTGATGGCATTAAAAGCAACGGTTTACAAAGCAGCAATCAATATTGCCGATATGGATCGGAATTTTTTTCACGACGCGAACCTGACGATAGCGCAGCATCCGTCTGAAACCGAGCAGCGCATGATGCTGCGGCTTTTAGCGTGGATTTGCCATGCTGATGAAAACCTGCGCTTTACCAAAGGGCTCAGCGCAGATGACGAACCGGAAATCTGGCGACGTAACGATACGATGGAGCTGGAACTGTGGATTGAGCTAGGCCTACCGGATGAAAAACGGCTCAAGAAAGCCTGTAACCAGTCCCGTTCCGTGGTGTTGTACGCCTATAGCGAGCGTGCGGCACAGGTTTGGTGGAGTACAATATCGGGCAAGGTTTCTGGGTACAAGAATCTGGCTATCCGTTTTCTGGATGATAATCAGCTGGCTCAGCTTGCCGGACTGGTTCAACGCACCATGGCATTGCAGGCAACGATACAGGAAGGCACGATCTGGTTGTCTGACGATAAGAATAGTCTGGAAATAGCATTTTCTGAGTGGAAAATTCCTCAGACTCAGGGATGATAATAGATTGGATATATTCCAGATCGTTGAGTCAAAACGATAAAAACAGGGCAGAGACGGCGGGAAAATAATGATGAAAAAACTGGCTATCGGTGTGCTGTTGATTGCAGGGATTTCTGGGTTGATCGGGTGTCATACCCGCTCGCAAGTTCAGGAAGAGCCCCTTAAACCAATGGCGCAAAGTTATCGTGGCGTTTTACCCTGTGCGGACTGCGGGGGAATTGATACGTCACTGTTTTTGGAAAAAGACGGGACTTTTGTGCTGCGCGAACAGTATCAAACGACACGAGAGGGCAACAACACGTTTGCTTCCTATGGGCAATGGCGGCGCACTGCCGACAAGCTGGTGTTGACGGATAGTGCGGGCGAAAAACGTTACTTCCGCCCGGTTGATAACTCTCTTGAAATGCTTGATCGGGAAGGGTTACCCATCAATTCTTCTCTTCCTCGCCAACTGACGGCAACCGAACAGGCATTGCCGGATACACCGATGTCGATGAAGGGGATGTACCGCTATCTGGCGGATGCCGCGACGTTCTCTGACTGCGCAACGGGGAAAACGTTTGTAGTGGCGAGCAATGCCGTGCTGGAAAGGCTGTATCTTCGTACGACGGCGTCGGCAGGTGAACCGGTGCTGGTTTCCTTTACTGCGCATTTTGCCGTGATTCCATCAATGGAAGAAGGTCAGATGGTGAAAGCAGTGGTCCCTAACAGCAGCGATAACGCACGCATGAACGCGCGGGCAAACTGCGATACACAGATAGACTAACGCAGCGTTAAAAAGAAAAGGCACTGATTTCAGTGCCTTTTTTGTATCGATTTGCCTCGCTCTAACTCGTGTTAGAGCATTTTCTTTAGCTGATAAAGCCAATCCAACGCCTGGCGCGGCGTGAGCGCATCAGGATCGATGGCTTCCAGCGCTTCAATTGCCGGTGACGGTTCGTCATTGCTCAGCAGCGCCAGCTGCGCGCCATCGATATGGCTGGATGACGCATTATTCGATAGCGTTTCCAGCTCCTTCAGTTTCTGGCGTGCGCGCTTAATCACTTCTTTCGGTACGCCAGCCAGTGCGGCGACGGCAAGGCCATAACTTTTGCTGGCTGCGCCATCTTGTACGCTGTGCATGAAGGCGATGGTATCACCGTGTTCGCGCGCATCTAAATGCACATTCACCACGCCTTCCATTTTTTCCGGCAGAGTGGTCAGTTCAAAGTAGTGCGTTGCAAACAACGTCATTGCTTTAATGCGGTTCGCCAGATTTTCGGCACAGGCCCAGGCCAACGACAGGCCGTCATAGGTTGAGGTTCCGCGCCCGATTTCGTCCATCAATACCAGACTGTTTTCCGTGGCATTATGCAGAATATTCGCCGTTTCTGTCATTTCCACCATAAAGGTAGAGCGGCCAGAGGCCAAGTCATCGGCGGCACCCACACGAGTGAAAATACGATCGACAGGACCAATGACCGCCTGATCCGCAGGCACAAAGCAGCCGATGTGCGCCATCAGCACAATCAGTGCGGCCTGACGCATATAGGTACTTTTACCGCCCATGTTGGGGCCGGTGATAATCAGCATACGACGCTGTGGTGCTAGCGACAGAGGGTTCGAAATAAACGGCTCACGAAGTACCTGTTCGACAACGGGGTGACGACCGCCCGTAATTTTGATGCCGGGCTTATCACTCAGCGTCGGGCAGACGTAGTTCAGCGTATCGGCACGTTCGGCCAGATTCGTCAGAACGTCCAATTCTGCTAACGCGGCAGCGCTTTGTTGAAGCTCTTCCAGATGAGGCAACAGCAGATCGAAAAGCTCATCGTAGAGCGCTTTTTCCAGCGCCAGCGCTTTGCCTTTCGAGGTCAGAACTTTGTCTTCGTACTCTTTTAGTTCGGGGATGATATAGCGTTCGGCATTTTTCAGCGTCTGGCGGCGTACATAGTGGATTGGCACCAGATGGCTTTGGCCACGGCTGACCTGAATGTAATAGCCGTGTACGCCATTGAAGCCGACTTTCAGCGTATCAAGCCCCAATTTTTCGCGTTCGCGAATTTCCAGACGATCCAGATAATCGCTGGCACCGTCAGCCAGCGCGCGCCACTCATCCAACTCTGCATGGTAGCCCGGCGCTATCACACCGCCGTCACGTACCAGCACAGGTGGTGCTTCGACAACGGCGCGTTCCAGCAAATCACGTAGCTCATCAAATTGGCCAATCAGGCTGACCAGACGACGAACGGAATCGGTATCCAGTGGTGCAAGCTGCTCACGAATATCGGGGAACTGCTGGAAAGCGTGGCGCATACGCGCCAGATCGCGTGGGCGTGCCGTGCGCAACGCGAGTCGCGCCAGAATACGCTCCAGATCGCCGACCTGTCGCAGATAGGGTTGCAGATCGGGCGTGATGTCCTGCAACGCGCTGATAGCCTGCTGGCGCTGTTTGAGCGCATCAATATCGCGGCTGGGCATGTGAATCCAGCGCTTCAGCATCCGGCTGCCCATTGCCGTCACGGTGCAGTCCAATACAGCGGCCAGCGTATTCTCCACGCCGCCGGACAGATTTTGCGTCAGTTCAAGGTTACGGCGGGTGGCCGCATCCATGATGATGCCGTCCTGCTGGCGCTCCATCGTAATTCCGCGGATATGCGGCAGCGAGGTGCGCTGGGTATCTTTCGCGTATTGCAGCAGGCATCCGGCGGCTCGCAGTGCGAGCTTTGCCTGCTCTACGCCAAAACCGGTCAGATCGCGGGTACCAAACTGCAGATTGAGCTGCTGGCGTGCAGTGTCGGGCTCAAATTCCCACAGCGGACGGCGGCGAAGCCCATGGCGATTTTCGATCAAATCCATCGATTCGAAGGATTCAGGATAGAGTAATTCCGCCGGATTGGTGCGCTGTAACTCAGCCGCCATGGTTTCCCGATCGTCCGGTTCGCTCACGCGAAAGCGTCCTGAGCTGATATCCAGAGTGGCATAACCGAACCCCCGACCGTCCTGCCAGATTGCGGCCAGCAGGTTGTCCTGCTTTTCCTGCAATAGCGCTTCATCGCTGATGGTTCCTGGCGTGACGATACGTACAACTTTGCGTTCTACCGGACCTTTGCTGGTGGCGGGATCGCCAACCTGTTCGCAGATAGCAACGGATTCGCCCATTTGCACCAGTCTGGCAAGGTAGTTTTCAACGGCATGGTGGGGAACGCCTGCCATCGGTATCGGTTCCCCTGCGGAGGCACCGCGCTTCGTCAGCGAGATATCCAGCAGTTGAGAAGCCCGCTTGGCATCGTCATAGAACAGCTCGTAAAAATCGCCCATGCGGTAAAACAGCAGGATTTCCGGATGTTCAGCCTTTAATCTAAAGTACTGCTGCATCATGGGAGTGTGGGCAGTGAAATCCTTGTCGGTAGAATCTTTCATATTGATTTTACTCAGTCTTAACGCTTTTGTTCGTTCAAGTGATGGCGCTGGGTTTGATGGTCAACCTTGCTGATGGCACATCACCTGAGCATTGAAATGGAATGCCAGAAGTATACTGACTGACGGATGAAAAACATCACCCGCGAATGCGCTATCTTACCACTGGTGGCCGTTATTTGGCGTCAGACGACGTTACCAGACTGAGACAGGGATGCGTATGCGATTTTTCCTCTATTACTCAGGCGCGCGAGGCGGCTCGCAAGTTTGCCTGGAAAAGGTATAAGGTCGATAAGGTGAGGGTTAAGTCAAATCGGCGAACAATCAATGTTCTTTAACGCAAAGAATGCGAAATATGGACAATTACCTAAATAGAAATAGTGTTAATAATCAATATCTTTTGGCTATGGCTCAGACAGCCGCGTTTGATCTAATAAAAACGGCCAGAATTGTTTCCTCTCGCCATATTAACGATCTCTTTCTTAAAGCAAAATTTGAGGATGAAATTCGGCGTTTTCCACAATAGTTTAGGCGCGCGAGGCCGCTCGTAATTTTTCTAAATTATGGCGTGATGCCTCGCGCTTATTCCTTATTTTTCGCGTGATTCAAGGGCCTGAACTTTTTGCCAGCTAGGCAGGTTTTTCAGCCGCTGAGAATAGCGCTGAATATTTGGGAAGCGCTCGCCGGGAACGAGTCGTTCTACAACAGTATTAATAACGAAGCCCAGCATAATATCCGCACCGCTCAGCGTATCGCCCACGATAAATTCCCGTGAAGATAATGAGTCGTCTAAAAATGAAAAGACTTTCTCGAATTCGTTGTCAGCGTAATCCTCAAGGAAATTCAGCGTGGTGCCAGTATTCTTTTCAAACTCGCCAAAGATCTTCAATAAAACCGGCAGCATGGCGGAGCTTTCCGCAAAGTGTATCCATTGCAGATAATCAATGTATTCGGCTGTGTTTGCATCTGGGGCTAAGTGTCTTGCATGGCGATTAATCAGGTATTCAACGATAGCGCCGGATTCTGCGATGATCTTGCCATCTTCTTCAATCAGCGGCGATTTACCTAAAGGATGAATCGCTTTCAATGAGGCCGGTGCCAGATGTGTTTTTTCATCCCGCTGGTATCTGACAAGCTCATAAGGTATCCCTGCTTCCTCAAGCAGCCAGAGAATACGCACAGACCGCGAATCATTAAGATGATGCAATTTTAATCCCATATCACGCTTCCTTAAATCCTGATGGTTTGAGCTAATCGCCATAGTGGTGTTCCCGCTATGTGTATTGGTTCCATGTCACACTGGCAGAGTAGCGGTTCCGATGGTTCGCGGCTAACAAGGCTATTTTTGAGGGGGCATAAATATTTTTATGAGGTGGTTGCGCTGCTGCTACGTTTACGAAGCGTCATCGGGAGAGTTACCGACGCAATAGTGAGACAGTGATGAGAGAGGGACATTTAAGACTTTGTTATTTTTCAGTTTGCTCAGTAAATGTTCAACGGTGATTTGTACCCGTGGAGCAATCAATGCCCGATGTGGATATTGAATGGCCATCTCGTAGCTGCCCGCATCATGCTGGCCAAATAGCACAATTTTCAGTTTCCCAGTTTCTAAATATGGCATGGCATTATGAACGCCCACTTGAGCAATACCTAATCCCAATGCGGCTAATCTTGCTAACGATGCCGGCTCGGAAAGCGTAATTTTAGCGCCCGTTGGTTCAATAAAACTCAGGCTGTGATCTTTTGCTTTAAATCCCCAGGGAGAGAGACGACCGCTAAGGAATTTCCGCGCAATCAGCACATGCTTTTTAAGCTCAGAGGGTGTGTGGGGAATACCATATTTATTAAGATAATCGGGGGAGGCAACAAGAATGGCATTCATTTGGCAAATGGGTCTTGATATAAGTGAAGAATCAATAATACGGCCGCCTCGAATAGCGATATCATATCCGTCATTGACTAAGTCCGTCATCCTATCATCAAAATCCACCTCTACCGTCAGATTAGCATACTGATTCATTAATTCTGGAAGTTCAGGCACGATAAATTCAGCGCCAAACGCGGCGCTTGTTGAAATTTTTACATGACCCCGCTGCTCCAGCTTTTCAGTGACGATCATATCAACCGCGTTCTCTAGCGCACTCAACGCGATGCGGGCTTGCTCAAGAAACACGGCTCCTTCTTTTGTTAGCGCCAGCCTTCTCGTGGTTCTGTTCATCAGGCGTACCCCAAGAACCTTCTCAAGATTGGCGATATTTTTGCTCACAGCCGCCGGACTAATTTTCAGCTGACGAGATGCGGCAGCAAAGCTTCCGGCATCGGCAGCTTCAACAAACGATAAAATAGCTCGGACATGCTGAGAGAGTTCCATCTGCATTCTACCTGCGGTTATCTATTTGATATAAAGTGAATTTATTTGAATTGAACATAAATTATAACGCGTTATCAGCACAATCACTAACAACCTTAAGTTAATAATCGTTCAACTAGAGGTGGTCTTAACATCCACAAATGAACGTTTATGATACTCAGGAAATTAAGTTCAACTGATCTACAGGGCATCGTCATATTGGCGAGTTATCACCGTGCAAGTAGACATGATAGCTGTAAATCAATCCACTCAATGAGGGGCTGCAATGTACAAGTGTGATACCCACATCAACCTGAACGATGATGTAAAAATCCCAACGATAGGATTTGGTACTTTCCAACTCGAAGGTAGTAATGCCGGAGAGGCCGTATTTAACGCCATTGAGCTTGGCTATCGCCATATTGATACCGCTTCTGTTTATCAGAATGAAGAAGCTGTGGGAACAGGTATTAAGAAAGGCTTGGCAAGGACTGGCGCTCAACGACATGAGCTGTTTGTTACCACGAAGCTGTGGCCGGGATATTCTGCCTGGGGCGAAACTGTCAAATCTTATAGTGAGACAATGGCTGCTTTTAATGAAAGCCTCGATAAGCTAGAACTTGATTATATCGATCTGTATCTTATTCATTCTCCCCACGGCGGCACTGAACGAATTTCGCAGTGGCGCGCACTGCTTGAGATCAAAAACAGCGGTAAGGCTCGCAGTATTGGCGTAAGCAACTATAGCATCAAGCATATTGAAGAAATAAAAAATGCGGGCTTACCTTTACCAGAAGTTAATCAGATAGAGCTTCATCCGTGGTCACAAAAAACGGAGCTTGTCAGCTATCTGCGTAATAATAATATTACTCCTATTGCATACAGCAGCCTGGCGCCATTATCTACCTGGAGAAATAAACCGGGTGAAACGAGCGCTAAAACGTCGGAAATGATTGTCGATGATGGCGTATTCTTTAATTTAGCGAAGAAGTATCATGTCACCGAGGCGCAATTCCTTTTAAGATGGGCGATTCAACAGGGATATGCGGTGCTGCCAAAAAGCCTTAATCCGACTAGAATGCGTCAAAACCTCGACCTATTCGGATTCAATATCGATCAAAATGACATGGATTTAATTCAGACTATGGACAGAGGTCATGGTATCGCGTGGAATATAGGTGACCCTAGCCTGATTGATTAAATGAAATGAAAGCGACTTCGCGACGTTGGTGACGCATATATTGGTCGGTTCCCCCATGCCTTATTAATAGTGAATCTACATTTTCATCATGAATGCTCGGCTATAAAACAGGGGTTTAAACTATTTACTGCTTTTAAATTATGTAAGGAGTACAGTGAATCATGAGCGAAAAATTTAAAGATAAAGTTGCTTTAGTCACCGGTGGCGGTTCTGGTATTGGGCGTACCATTGCTAAGCATTTGGCTGATCATGGCTGCAATGTGGTGATTCTGGGGCGCAATATCGAAGCATTAAAAGCATCAGCAAAACAAAATTCACTGATTTCTTATATAAAAGCAGACATAAGTATTTCAGCGGATGTTTCGCGTGTGTTGCAGGACATTAAAAACCGTTTGGGAAGGCTGGATATTCTGGTGAACAATGCCGGCGTTGCGCCAGTGACACCTCTCGAGGATCTTGATATCGCTGAATTTGACAGTGTGTTTAACGTGAATGTTCGCGGCGTGATTGACCTAACCAGACAATCTCTTCCCTTATTAAAACAGCATAAAGGCAATGTGGTGAATATTTCCTCTGCTGTTGCAAATAATCCGTTACCTAACATGTCGGTATATTCTTCCAGTAAGGCTGCGCTGAATACGTTAACTCACGTATGGGCGAAAGAGCTGGCCTCGGACGGGGTACGTGTCAATTCAGTAAGCGTAGGCCCTATCGAAACCCCTATTTATGAAAAAGCTGGCTTATCAGAAGAAGAGCAGAGAGAACATATTGCAGCCGTGCAGCGTATCGTACCACTGGGGCGATTTGGAAAAGCTGAAGATGTCGCGTATGTCGTTTCATTTCTGGCTTCAGAAGAAGCCTGTTTCGTGACGGGTTCTGACTATGCGGTTGATGGTGGATTTGCCGCATAGCAGGCCAAATATCTATCACTGCTGTACAAGAAGCTCTCTCGCGAGAATAAGAGCTTACTCTATTAGGTTTATGAATGTAATTTTGAAAAAGAATGCTATATGAAAAATGTACTGATTGTTTCCGGGCATACCGATTTAGATAACTCTTTTGCCAATAAAATCATTCTTGAGAATCTGGAACATGCGCTTCCTGAGGCGATTCAGATTCACTTGGACAAGCTATACCCTAATTATGTTTTCGATGTTCGTAAAGAACAGGAACGATTGATTAATACTGACATTATCGTCCTCCAGTTCCCTTTCTTTTGGTACGGCGTTCCTTCATTAATGAAGAAATGGATTGAGGATGTTTTTATTCATGGATTTTCGCACGGTTCTACTGGCGATAAAGTGAAAGGAAAGAAACTACTCCTTTCCTTTACATCGGGTGCTCCCGAAAGCATGTATCAATATGGCGGAATACAAAGCTATCCTGTAGAGGACTTCCTTCCACCGCTCAAACAGTTTGCCAATCTCTGTCGAATGGAATGGGCAGGATATGTGTATACGGGAAACCTATCTTATATCGCTAAAAGCGAAGAGCAGCGTGCTGAGATGCGGGTACGCGCATTAGCCCATGCAGAAACGCTCGTCCAAACGATAAACAATATTTAAGGTGGTAATATGTTCCTGATTAATATTTCCCTAAAAGACAGTCATGCCGATGAAGAAACGGCGGCTAAACGTTTTGAGCAACATCGCCACTGGTTTGCCAAACATTTCGAAGAAGGAAATTTTTTAATTCTCGGTCCTTATCAAGATAAACATCACGCTGGTGTCATTATTGCACAGGCGGAAAATCGAGAGGCTTTAGATAACATTCTCGCCGAGGATGTTTATTACCCCTTAGATTTGGCTCATTATGACATCCATGAATTCAAAGCTATCTTTGTTTCGGATGATATTAAGAAGTTCGAAGGAAAATAATGTCAGGTTTTCCCCGCTACATGGTGTGAAGCCGGGCGCAAACGCTCTTGAATGATGACGTCAATAACATAAAGACCGCTGTGGTGCTGGCCGCGCGGTCTTTTATTTTTGGTGCAGAATGACGGGAGGCTATCACCGCACCACACACATTGGTTGGCCTGAGACTGGCTCGGCATGGATCTCCGCATCAATGCTGAACACCTGCTGGAGTAATGTCGGTTTCATGACTTCGTGCGGTGAGCCCTGTGCCATTACGCGACCACCCGCCAGCATCACCAGATGATCGCAGTAGCGGCTGGCCTGATTCAGATCGTGCAGCACGGTCACCACTGTTTTGCCGGCCTGATTGAGTTCACGTAGCAGCTTCATTAACTCGACCTGATGATTGATATCAAGATAGGTTGTCGGTTCATCGAGCAGGACGACAGGCGTATCCTGCGCGAGTAGCATCGCCAGAAACGCCCGTTGACGCTGGCCACCGGACAAATCGGTTAACCGTTTGTCGGCGAGCTCGACGATGTGCATTTTTTCCATTGCGAGCTGCACGCGCTGGCGATCGTCCTGCGATAACCGTCCCCATAACGATAGCCAGGGGCTGCGTCCGTAGGCCACCATGTCACGAACGGTGATCCCCTCTGGCGTCAAATGCTGCTGCGGTAACAGTGCCAGATGGCGCGAGAGTTGGCGAGCGGAGAACGCAGAGAGCGGCTTGCCGTTGAGCTGAATAGCGCCGGATTCCGGGATAAGCAGCTTGGCGAAACACTTTAGCAGCGTTGATTTACCGCAGCCGTTAGGGCCGAGCAGGGCGGTAATTTTTCCGGCGGGTAGCGACAACGACAGGCCGTCAAGAATACGCTTGTCGCCATAGCCCGCCGTCAGGTTTTGTGTTGTCAGTTCCATTTAGCGCATTCTCACAAGAAGCCAAAAAAACCAGGGCGCGCCGATAATGGCGGTGAGCACCCCTGCGGGTAATTCCATCGGCGGGTTCAGCGTGCGCGCCAGTAGATCGGCAAGCAGCAGTACCAGCGCACCGGCAACGGCAGACGTTGGGAGGAGCCAGCGGTGCCGTCCTCCCACCAGATAGCGGATCAGATGCGGCACCACGAGGCTGATAAAACCGATAGGCCCGCATACGGCCACGCTGGTTGCGGCGAGTGCGACGGCGAGCGCCAATCCCCAAAACTGAATGCGCCCGATATTCACGCCCAGCGTGCTGGCGCGGTCGTCGCCCAGCGCCAGCAAATCCAGATCGCGGCAAAAGCGCAGACTGAGTGGAATGAGTACGCTGAGAACGGGCAGTGCGACCATGACGAATGACCAGTCGCGTCCCCACAGGCTACCCGTCAGCCACAGTAGCGCGTTGTTGATATCCTGCGGGCGGGAGAGAATCAGGTAATCGGTGACGCTTGCCCAGGTGGCAGATAGCGCGACGCCGATGAGCGCCAGCCTCATTGGGGATGACGCACCCGCGATGAGCCGCAGAAGCAGCAGCCCAGCGATACCCCCGATAAACGCGAGCAGCGGCAGCCAAATCACCGGCAGCGCAGGCACCAGCATCAGCGCGCCGACGGTCGCCAGACTCGCCGCGTGGTTCACGCCGAGAATATCCGGCGATGCCAGCGGGTTACGCACAATCCCTTGCACCAGCACACCGGAAATAGCCAGTGCCGCGCCGACGAACAGCGCCAGCAGCACGCGCGGCAAGCGGTATTGAGTCAGTACATAATGATGTTCGCTGGTGCTGTGCCAGCCGCCCATCAACGCCGACCACGGCAGCGGAATCGCGCCCATGCGCAGCGACAGAATGCTGGTGGCGAGTAGCAGTAGCGTAATTGAAACAAACACAATAACGGGGCGCATTATCCTCGCCTCCTTGCCAGCCAGACGAAACAGGGAGCGCCGATCAGTGCCAGTACCGCACCGGCAGGCAGTTCGCCCGGCCAGGCGAGCGCACGGGCGAGCAGGTCGGCCAGTAACATAAACGCCGCGCCCATCAGCATGCTCATGGGGAGCAGCTTTCTTTGGTCGTAACCGATCCAGAAACGTGCCAGATGCGGTATTAGCAGGCCGATAAACGCTACCGGACCGGCGACGCTCACGCAGGCACCCACCAGAAGTAGCACCGCCAGATTGAGGATCAGGCGCAGTCTGCCTAAGTTGACGCCCAGCGTATGGGCGCTGACGTCACCGATGTTCAGCAGATTAAGCTGGTTAGCCAGCAGCAGGACAACGGGAGTGACGGTGATGACAAACGGGAAGAGCTGCCAGAATTCCACCCAGCGCGCATGAGATACGCCGCCCGCCAGCCAGTAAAAAATGCCATAGGCGTGATCTTCCGCCAGCAGGAGCGTAATTCGTGTTAAGGCCATGCACAGGGCGGAAAGCGCAACGCCCGCCAGAATCAGCCGATTGCGATCGAGCGTTTGTCGCCAGCCGCCACCCGCTGCCATCACTATCAGCCAGCACAGACCGCCGCCGCAGGCGGCAACAAAGGCGATAGGGTAGCCGGAGAGTGAAGAGCTGAACGCGCTGGTCAGCGCCATTGCCAGTGCCGCGCCGCTGTTGATGCCCAGCAGAGAAGGAGAAGCCAGAGGATTATGGGTCAAGGTCTGAAGCAGGGCACCGGACAATGCCAGACTGGCGCCGATCAGGACGGCAACCAGACTGCGTGGCAGGCGCAGGTTGAGCACCAGCGCCTCGGGTAGTGAAGAGGACGATCCCGTTACCAGCGCTTTGACGGCACTCAAGGCGGGAATGGGGATCGCGGAATAACAGAACAGGCTAAGCCAAAACACGCCCAGCAGTGCCGCTATCGGTAATCCCCAACGCCAAAATGGGTGAAAACCTTGCCTCATTGCTCGCTGCTGACGCTAACGGGCTGATGCTTAAAAATCTTCACCGTATCGCTGCCGATGCGTTCCGCGGCAAAAATGCCGCGCATCCGCGCCCAGGCATTGCTGTCAACGGCGGCAATCTGCTGTTTTTGCTGCGCTTCCAACAGGTTCCAGAGCGTATCCTGCTGCCAACGTTTCACGATACTTTCTTCGCGATAGTGCGTCACAATCAGCCACTGTGGGTTAATCGCCAGCAGCTGCTCCAGATTGATGGAAGCCATCGGGGCGTTGTTGATGGGTTTCGGGACGCTCAGGCCGAGTGCGGCCAACACGCTGCCAGTGTAAGCGTCGCTGGAATACAGGTTAAACTGCTGCTCACGCGAGGTACCGAAGACCACGTTCGTCCCTTTGGGAAGCTGTGCGGCGTAGGCTTTCATCGTCTCGCGATGCTGGGCCAGACGAGCCTGCATCGCGCTGTCTTTCCCCAGTACTTTGCCGATGATCTCCGCAGAGTGCAGGTTTTCTTCATAGGTTTCGTTGCGCGACTTCAGCAGAAGTACCGGTGCAATCGCTTTCAGCGCCGCGTAAATGCCGCTATGACGGCTGCTGTCGGCGATAATCAAATCAGGCTTCAGCGCGCTGATAGCTTCCAGGCTCGGCTGCGCGCGTGTGCCTACGGAATGCCAGGGTTTTAGGTGCTCACGGACATCTGCCAGGATCCGGTCTGGATCGTTGTCATCGGCGATGCCGACCGGGCTGACATCTATCGCCGCCAGCGCATCGGCAAAAGAAAGCTCCAGTACCACAATGCGCTGAGGCGGCGTGTCGAGCGTAAAGGAACCCTGCTCATCCTGCACCGTTACGGCATTGGCGCGGCCCAGTCCGAACAGACAAAGTGTTGCAATCAGTGCAACGCGAATAAGATCAAACATAGCGTAACTCCACTATTATCGTGATCGAATAAGTCACGATTGTTAGTCAGGCCGGGCAGGTGCCCGGCGAGTGTGTGGCGATCAGAATTTCAGCGAGCCCTGCATATAGAAGGTGCGGGGCTGACCGGCATAAATCCCTTTGTTGTTGTCATCGCTGTTCGAGCGCGTGTAGTAATCGTGGTCGAACAGGTTTTTCACACCAAAGGCCAGATTGAGGTCCGAGAACTGCGGGCCAAAGTCGTAGGCCGCGCGTGCGCCCCACAGCATAAAGCCGGGGATACGTCCGGCGCTGCCATCGGCGCTTTCGGCAACTGTGTTGGTGTTATCGGCGAATTGGCTGGATTGGAACTCGCTGTTCAGGTTGAACGTCCAGTTGCCCGGCTGATAATCGACACCGAATCCTCCCCGGTGTTTTGAAGAGAAGGGCACCTGATTACCGTAGGTATCGCCCGCTTCGCGAATTTCCGCATTCACATAGGAATAGCGCGCATAAACCGATACCGCGTCTAAGCGGGGTGACAGCTCGGCAAGGTGATAACGTGCCTGTGTTTCCAGCCCAGAATGGCGGGTTTTTCCCCGCGTGGTGACGGTGTTGTTGGTCTGATTGGAGTCATACTGGTTATTGAAGTTAACCAGAAAAACGCCCATTTCTGCCGTCAGCGCGCCGTCGTCGTAGCGGGAACCGACTTCCCAGGTGCGCGCTTTTTCTGGTTCCACTTTGCCGCTTTGAGCAGCCTTGCCAATTCGGCTGTACTGTACGGTGCCGAATGATCCTTCGGTGTTTGCATAAAGATTCCAACTCTCGTTAACGTGGTAGAGCACGTTCAAGGCGGGCAGCGGGGCGTTGTAGCTGACTGCTTCGCCCGTGCCTTTCAGCGTGTTGTCCTGATGAGATTTGATGTGCTCAAAGCGCATTCCCGGTGTAATCGTCCAGTTGCCGATATCAACGCGGTCGTCGATGTACCAGGCGTGCGCTTCTGTACCCGCGCGGGTTTCGCGGTCGATAGGGCTGCTGGCGCTTGGCACCGTCTTGCTGGCGGTGCTGGTGAAGTAACGCACCTCATGGGTGGACTCGCTGACATAGCGGTAGCCGACGCCCACTTCATGAGCGGAAGATCCGAGGGTAAAACTTTGGCTGTAGCGGGGTTCGATGCCGCGTACCCAATATTCGCGTGGCGACAGGGTAATGATCGAATTCTGTTCCAGATAGCCACTGCGCAGCGTGCGCGTATAGAAGCCCTGAATATTGAATTTATGCTGCTGATCCGGCTGGTATTGATAGCCCAGACTGGCAAGCTGACGACGCCCCCAGAAGCGATCGTACGGGCGCGTTGACTGCCAGCGGTCCGCATTGTAATCGGCACGCGACAGGCCGCCCGGCATATCGGCGCTGCCATCGTAATATTGCAGCAGGCTGTTAAACGTGTGCACGTCGTTTGGCGCGTAGCGGCTTTTCAGCATCACGTCGTCAATGCGCGTCGCGCTGTGTTCGCGCCAGTCGCTACCGCGCGTGCCGGAATAGAGCAGCGCCGAGCCAAAACCGTTATCCGCTGTGCCGCCAACCAGCAGATTGTGCGTTTCTTTCGGGTTGTGCTGTGAAGAGGTCGGGCTGTGTTGACCTTCTACGCCAGCGCTAATGCCAAACTCTTTCGGGATCGCGCGGGTGACGAAGTTTACGACGCCGCCGACGCTCTGTGGCCCGTAGCGCACAGCACCGCCGCCACGCACGACATCAATGGCGTCCATATTGCCAAGTGAGATGGGCGCAAGGGAAAGCTGCGGCTGACCGTAAGGGGCAAACGGTACTGGAATGCCGTCCATCAGCACGGTGGAGCGGCTGGCGAGGCGTGGGCTGAGGCCGCGAATACCAAAATTCATGGCCAGATCGTGGCTGCCCGTGCCGTTATTTTCCGGCGCATACACGCCCGGCATACGGTTTAAGACATCGCGCATCGTGGTGGCACCGGTCTTGGCGAAGTCTTCACGACGGATCACATCGCGTGCGCCCGCATGTTCAAAGACGTCATTTTCACGCGCTTCACCCAGCCAGTCGCCGACGACCGTCAGCGTTTCTTCCGCTGCCGCTGGGATCGGTTCCAACGTCCAGGCGTTATCGCCCAGCGCCTTCAGTTGCAGACCGCTACCCGCTAGCAGGGCTTTCAGACCGCCGTCAATGGTGTAGTCGCCGTGTAGGCCGTTGCTACGTTTACCCTGCGTCAGGCTGGCATCGACCGACAGCGTAATCCCGCTGCGGGCGGCATAGTGGTTGAGCGCTTTGTCTAACTCGCCAGCAGCAATATCGTAGCGTGCGGTGGCGGGAGCCGTTGCGGCGTGGGCCATCCCTGTCGTGAGACCGACTGTCGACAGCAGGCTGAGCTGTATCGCCATGGCTAAAGGGGTTGCTTTACGAAAGGCGCGTAAGAGCGTCATAACATCTCCATCATCATTTTTGTTCTATTCATACCTAAGTCGAACGAGAGGGAGAAAAAGGACAATCAAGAATGATAATTTTTTTCGTTATCGTTTAGTTTGCTGGAAGGATATTGACCCAGTAACGGGTAATGTACTGAATCTTAACAGGAAGTGTTTTTTCGATAACCTGTAACACCGTATCGGTATTTTTTAGCGGGAAGGTGCCGCTTAAGCGCAGTGTCGCGACCTCTGGACTACAGCGCAGCACGCCGTGGCGATAGCGAGATAGCGTCGCTATCACGTCGCCGAGCGGCTTATTGCTGAAACTGAGAATGCCCTGCGCCCAGTTGCTGTCTTCCTCTTCTGCGGATTGGATTTCACCCAGATCCCGCGCGCTGAAGCGCAGGCTTTCTCCCTGCCGTACGATACGCTCTTGGGTCGGATCTTCTGCCAGTACGACTTTCACCGCATGATGTTGCACGCTCAGTAGCGTGCTGTCGGCTTCCTGACGGACCGTAAATTCAGTGCCAAGTGCGGTCAACTGCCCGTGTCGTGTCTGCACGTAGAAAGGTCGACTGTTGGCATCCCGTCCTGTGGTAATCGCGATTTCGCCGTACCAGAGGTGAATACGCCGTTGCTGTGGATCGAAGCGAACATCAACGGCGCTGTCGGTGTTCAGCGAAAGCAGCGTTCCGTCTTCCAGACGTTGCTGACGGATTGCACCTTTCGCCGTGGTGTAATCGGCTCGCAGGCCCGTTCCGGTGTCGGAGCGCCAAAGCTGCCACCCGCCGCCAACGCCTAACAGCAGCAACAGGCCTTTCATCACTCTGCGACGGGTAAGCTGCGTATCCTGAAGGGCGCGGTGGGCGACGTTGCCGGGCACGACGTTCATCTGGCTACGCAGGTTTTCTACCTGAGACCAGGCCCACTGGTGATCCCGATTTTGCTCATACCACTGCTGCCATTTCTCAGTTTGCTGGGGGCTCACGCGTTCGTCGCTCAGTACCGCATACCAATGTGAGGCGGAGCGCAGGGCCTGACGCTGGGAATCGGTCAGCGGGAGGCTCACAGACCGTGCTCCAAACGGAACAGCAGGCAATGCTCGGTGGCCTTGGCAACGTACTTTTTGACGGAGCTGACGGAGACATTTAGTCGCGTAGCGATCTCGCCGTAGGCCATGCCGTCAAGCTGGGAAAGCAAAAATGCCTGTCGTGCTTTGTGGCTCAGGCCATCGAGCATGAGATCCACCTGCTGGAGCGTCTCAAGCTGCTGTTGCTGGATCTCCGGTGAGGGCGCAAGCGCCTCCGGTAACTGCGCCAGCCTATCCAGATAGGCTTTCTCCAGCGCATTGCGGCGAAAGAGATCGACCATCACGCGCTTTGCAACGGTACACAGAAACGATTTAGGATCGCGGATTGCGGTCAGCGACTCGCCGTTCATCACACGCAGGAAAGTATCCTGAGCAATGTCATCGGCATCAAAAGAGGATTGGAGCTTGCCCGTCAGCCAGTGCTTCAGCCAGCCGTGATGCGAACCATAGAGTGATTCGAGCGTCAGTTCAGCAGAGGGAGTGGCGTGGTCAGCTATCATGGGCAGAAATAGAAAAAACGTATCGACGGTCAATAATAGGGCGCTATGTTAATATGATAATGGTTCTCATTACAATTAAATCACAGGCCGGCAGCGATAAGAAAAAAGTGATAGAAAGCAACTGGCTGTTTTTTAAGGTAAATAGGAAGGCAAATAGAAAAGCAAATAGCGATGCTGCCTTTGCCCGAGAAGCGCTGCGGAATCCGACGGTTACGGGCGTCTTAAAATCAGAGTTATTTGAGATATCGATACATTGTCGAGAAGGGTTGTGTGCTATGTTGGATTTCTCATAATGATGATGCGTCGCTCCTATGAAAAAAAGCCTGCTAGCCTATTTTCAAACGCTCTATTTTAAGAAGAATTTTTTCTTATTATCTTCCAGCCTGCTTTTTATTCTGGCTTCTCTTTTTGCGTTGGTGCTTGCGGTTTATTCAACGTTTACGCTCAGACAGTTTGAAAACGAAGTGGATGATTTTTCTAACGTCACGGTTGAACATGCTGGGAAAATCATTCTACAGGCGACCTCCGCACTCGATATTTTAGAAAAAAAATTCCCACCTTATTGTGATGATTTGCATTTAGGTTTACTGCGTAAGATCGCTTACGACAATGATTATATTCAGGATGTGGTTTATATCGATGGGAATCGCCTCCGCTGTTCTTCTATGATGAGCGAAATTAAGGGGATGTTTCTTCCATCGCCCGATTTTCACTATAAAAATAGCTATAATATTTGGTACAAAATTGAAAGTCCGCTGAATAGAAATAAGCCGATGATTTATGTTGGCGCAACGCGTCATCTTGTGGTGTTGAATCCGCGTTCATTTCTGGATATTCCTTCCTACAGCTATAATATCCAATACGCATTGCTGGAAAAAAATAAGGGAGATGGACGCGTTATTCTATCGGATTTAATGAGTGATGATATTTATTCTCGTCTGGTCGTCGGGGATAATAACCCTGATAAGTTTTATATTGGCGATAAATACTACGTTTTGAAACCGATACCGGATAGCGATCTTGCTTTGGTAGTGAGTGCGGAACAATCCACATCCCTCTCATTTTATCTGAAGATTTTTTTCTCTGCGTTGCCTATTTTTCTGCTGCTTTCCCTGATTCTGTCCATCCTTATCTCCAGAAAGTCGCTGACCATTCAGAGCCCGCTCTATGTTCTCAAGCAGGCGCTAAGGCAAAAAGAGTTTGAATTGCATTATCAGCCGATTATTAAATTGGATACCGCTCAGGTCGTGGGATGTGAAGCGCTGATTCGCTGGCGTCATTCGGACGGTAACCTGATTACGCCAGACTCTTTTATTCCCATGATTCGTCAGGTTGGGTTGATGAAAGAGTTAACCTTGTTCGTCATTAATGAGGCGCTACAAACAGCCAGTGTACTGAAGAAAAGTGATCCTGACATGTTTGTCTCTATTAATCTTGAGGCGGCCGAATTTGAGGATATGTCCGTTTTCAATTATCTCGTGGAGCAGATTGCCATATACGATCTCGATGGTGCCAATGTTAATGTCGAATTAACCGAATCATCCATGATTGAACCCCAGAAAGCAGCACCGATGGTGGAGCTGTATCAACAACAAGGCATTGATGTCGCCATTGATGATTTTGGTACCGGCTATTCGGGGCTGTCGTATCTTGAGCGGGTAAAAGCCAATAAGCTTAAAATCGACAAGTCCTTTGTTGGGAATATTAGTGACCATTCACCGACCGATATTGTACTGTCTCATATTGTCAGCATGGCACACTGCCTTAATCTGCATATTGTTGCCGAAGGGATTGAGACGCCGATTCAGGAAGCCTATCTGAAAAGCCTTGGCGTCGCTTATGCGCAGGGCTGGCTGTATTCCAAAGCGCTAACGCAAGAAGCACTGATTACGTTTCTGGCGGAAAAAGGTGAAACCGTGTCGAATGCGTCGTAAAGTCACGATAAACGCGGCTTCACTATCAAAAATACGCATAAAAGGGTAAAATATCGAAAATATGGTAGTTACCTAATGATATTTATTACTTTTTTATTGTGAATTTTTCAGGAGTTTATCATGCAACAGTTACCTCATTGTCCAAAATGCAGTTCTGAATATACCTGGCAAGAGGGCGAAATGCTTAACTGCCCAGAATGCGGAAATGAGTGGTCGGCGGCAGGCGATACGCCAGCGCAGGATGACGCTTTAGTGGTGAAAGATGCTAACGGCAATCTGCTGGCGGATGGCGATACAGTAACGGTCATTAAAGACCTGAAAGTAAAAGGCAGCTCAACGCCGCTGAAAATCGGTACCCGCGTGAAGGGCATTCGTCTGGTCGAAGGCGATCACAATATTGATTGTAAAATCGATGGTTTCGGCCCGATGAAGTTGAAGTCCGAGTTTGTGAAGAAAAACTGATTCGGATGTGATAGCGCGCGCGTCGGTCTTCTATTTGAGCGGCGCGCTGCATTTTTTCACCTCTGGCTGGTTTTTTCACATCAGACAATCCTTTACCATAGCCTGTATTGATTCCTTACCTGGCTATACGGATATCTGATGCGTCATTTGGCTCGTTTTCTCCCTCTGCTCGTTTTGCTCTCGGCCTGTAGCAGTCAGCCGGCCCCTCCTCCCGCAGAAGCGCCTTCAGGTAATCCTTTTAAAGGTGGCTTCCTGCTTGAACCCGCACACAATGTTCATCCGCTAGGCGGTGATTTTGCGACTAACCCGGCTACCGCACGGTTTGTCGATAAAATGGTGCTGGAGCATGGCTTTAACCGCCAGCAACTGCATGATGTGCTGGTTCAGGCGAAAAGTCTGGATTGGGTGATCCGTCTGATGGATAAACAGGCCCCGACATCGCGCCCGCCTTCAGGGCCGAACGGCGCCTGGAACCGTTACCGCAATCAGTTTATTACGCCAGACAACGTGCAGAACGGCGTGGCGTTCTGGAATCAATATCAGGATGCGCTACAGCGCGCTCAGAACATTTACGGCGTCCCGCCTGAGATCATCGTCGGCATTATTGGCGTTGAAACTCGCTGGGGCAGGGTGATGGGGAAAACACGCATCATTGATGCCTTGGCAACGCTGGCGTTTGATTACCCGCGACGTGCCGATTACTTTACGGGCGAGCTGGAAACTTTCCTGCTGATGGCGCGTAAAGAAGGCAACGACCCGCTCAGCCTACGCGGTTCTTACGCGGGCGCGATGGGCTATGGGCAGTTTATGCCGTCATCCTTCAAGAACTACGCGGTGGATTTCGACGGCAACGGACATACCAACTTGTGGGATCCGGTGGACGCGATTGGCAGCGTAGCTAATTACTTCAAAGCACACGGGTGGGTGAAAGGCGCGCCAGTGGCGGTGCAGGCAAACGGTCAGGCTCCGCTGCTCCCGAACGGTTTTAATACCCGCTACTCGCTCACGGAACTACAGGCCGCGGGATTAACGCCACAGCATTCGCTGGCGGGATACAGTGAAGCCAGCCTGCTGCGGCTGGACATCGGCACGGGTTACCAATACTGGTACGGATTACCGAACTTCTACACCATCACGCGCTACAACCACAGCACGCACTACGCGATGGCTGTGTGGCAGCTAGGCGAAGCTGTAGGCCGCGCTCGCTAAGATATTTGCGGGTACTGTGTTGCTGTATCCGTCTTCTCTTTCGCAAGTGCAGCTCCTTATACACAATGTAAGGATGCCATCGGGTCTGGCCGTTATCTGGCGTAAAAATTATGCAGCGGTGGGCATGACCGCCGAGTGAGCGGCATGGATGCCGCGAAAGCCAGTGCCGCGTCGGGAACGCGTCACTGGTGGCTCGATTAGCGGTCATGAACACCGATGGCATCGCGTAGCGACATAATTTAGCCAAAAGCAGGGGTTCATAGGGGGCTGGTGTTTGAGCCCCCTATGTCGGGCGCGTGCGACGAAGTAGCATGAGAATAACGGTATTGTGGCGCACGAAACGATCTCTGAACCTGCATAAAGATGTGACTCAAAGGACTGTCGAAAATCTCACTCCTACTGATCCTCCCTTTGCCTCCAATTTTCCCTGAATCACCTTCAATACAATCCGCATAGACACCAACAGCGACCTCGTTGGACTATCCCTGCATAGGGTTCTTCCTATGACGTTGCAAACCGAGGTGATAAATGACGACGATGATGGTGGTGTTCCTGCTGGCTGGCGTGGTGAAAGGCGTGATTGGCCTGGGATTACCAACGATCGCGATGGGTCTGTTAACGTTGGTGATGCCCGCCGCCAGTGCGGCAGGACTCCTGATTGTTCCTTCGCTAGTGACCAACATCTGGCAGCTCGCCTGTGGCCCCGCCTTTCTTAGCCTGATTAAACGGTTTTGGACGCTGTTTGCTGGGATCATTATTGGGACGTTCTGGAATGGTCTGCCGGCGCTAACCTCGTCATCGTCATGGACGAGCGCGGCGCTCGGCGGCATTTTGGTGGTTTACGGCCTGTGGGGAATCATGGCGACGACTTTGCCGCAGCCGGGACGTCATGAAATCTGGCTGTCGCCGCTGGTGGGCTACATCACCGGCGCTATCACAGCGGCAACGGGCGTCTTCGTGATTCCCGCCGTGCCTTACCTGCAATGCCTGCGGCTTAATAAAAACGATCTGGTGCAGGCGCTCGGGCTGGCGTTTACCGTCTCCACGCTGGGGTTGGCGCTACAGCTGATGCAGGGCGTCGGGCTACAGGGCATCGATCTCTGGCAATCGGTGCTGGCGCTGATCCCTGCGCTGCTGGGCATGATGATGGGGCAACGCCTGCGCCACGCGATTAGCGAACTGGTTTTCCGGCGCTGCTTTTTCATCGGGTTGATAGCACTGGGCGGATACATGGCGGCACGCGGGCTGCTTTAACCAGCTGCGTTCTCTGTCGTCATAAACGTCACGAAATCCTGAACATAGCCGGGCAGTGCGGAAAACTGGCGGGCGCAGACCACCAGATTACGCGTCGCCCAATCGTCTGACAGCGGGATCGTGCGAATCGCCAGGCCTTCCATCATGCGCTGTGCGGCATGTCGTGGAAGAATACCAATGCCGATACCGCTGTGAATCACCTGCGTGACGGCATCGAAGCTGGCAAGACGCACGCGGTAATTCAGTCGCTTCCCCAGCCTTTTGGCGTGTTCGTCGATGTGTTCCTGCAAGGCTGCGCCTTCGCTAAGCCCGATAAATTCTGCGTCGGCAATGGCGGAAAAGGTGAGCTGCTGTGCGTCAGACCAGATGCTGTCACGGGGAACGACAACCACCAGTTCGTCCTGACGAAACGGGCGCGTTTCCAGCCCGTCGAGCGGCACGGAATCGGCCACAATGCCGAGGTCGGCGGTTTGATTACGAATAGCGCTGACGATATCGCGACTGAGTTTTTCATTCACTGCGACGGATATCTGCGGGCAGACCACCAGATAGCGGCCCAGCAGGGCAGGCAAATATTCATTCAGCGCCGCAGAGTTGCACAGCAGCGGAATATGACCGCGCAGCCCTTTGCTGTATTGGTGTAATTCGCTGCGCATATGTTCTACCTGACGCAGGATAATGTGGGCATGGTGCGCCAGCGAAAAGCCTGCGTCGGTGAGCGAGACGCCTGCCTTTGAGCGCAGCAGCAGCGGTACGCCAAGCTCATCTTCCATTCCCCGGATTCGCTCGCTGGCGGCCTGCACGGTCAGGCTGGACGCCGCTGCGCCACCGGTAATGCTGCCTGCTTTCTGAATATTGAGAAACAGCCGGAGATCGGTTAAATCGAATCGCATAGGGAAATCTGTCTCGGAGAAGCCGATACCCCCTATTATGGTCGTGAGTCAGGGCGACGGCAATCGCCCAGCCTGCGACTTACTGAAATTCCACGCGATTTCTGCCTTTTTCCTTGGCCTGATAGAGCGCGGCATCCGCGGCACCGTAGAGCGCATCGAAACGGGTTTTCTGTGGAGCCCAACTGACGCCAAAGCTGGCGGTAACGCGCTGTTGCGGCAGCACGCTGAGCGGCATTCTGTTGAGATCCTGATGCAGGCGGCTGGCGAGCGAAACGGCCTGCATGAGCGTGTGCCCTTCCAGCAGGATGGTGAACTCTTCACCGCCGACACGACCAATGCTGCTCGTGGTATTCAGCACCTGCTGCACGCGTGAGACCAGATCGCAGATCACGGCGTCGCCGGTTGGGTGACCATAGGTATCATTCACCTGCTTGAAGTGATCGATATCCAGCACGATGAGCGCGGCCTGATTGCGCTCCAGCGCGTGGTTAATGCGTTCAATAATCGCGCCACGGTTATACACGCTGGTCAGCGGATCGTGGCTGGCTTTGTATTCCAGTTCGACTGCCAGCTGATTGAGCTGCGCGTTCAGACGGTTCAGCTCTTTCTCCGCCCGGTCGCTGCGTGAAATCAGGCGGTGCGACTCGCGTACCAGCCGCTGATAGTGGTCGGTTAATGCCAGCAGCGTGTCGCGATAGACTTCGGCTGGCCTTTCCTGCTGGTTAGCGATGTTGCGCGCGGCGAGCAGAATGTCGTATTCCGGTGTAAACAATTCAATTGTGCTCATGATTATCACTCAAAATTGTGCTGTGAAAGGTCAGGGCAGGGAAATCGATGTGAAGCTCTTCACCAAATTCTTCCGCAATATCGTCGTCTTTGTCGTAATACCAATACAGCGCAATCGAGAGCGTCTGTTCAGCCGCCTGATTCAGCAGGTTGAATAAACTGAACAGCATCTTGGTGCTGGAACTGTTGAAATAAATCAGGGAAACGTGAATTTCGATGCTCGGCAGCGCTTCATCCGGCGGCATCGTTTCCGCGTAGGTTGTTAACGCGTGCAGATACGCCTCAATCTCGGTGAGCAGCGGGCGATAAAACGCCGCGGCGTTCTCAGGATAAGATTCGCCGGAAAGATAAAGACGGTGTGTGTCAAAGTGAAAATCAACCGTCGGGGTACAGGATGTCCCCGAAATATGGAGGTTGCTTAGGGTTGTTATATTTTTCATGTCAAATGATTGCCTTCAGATAAAACGTAGATAGCCCCGTTGATGCATCGGCCCGAAACGTAAACTGGAGTGGCTCACTGGCATCACGCGCGACGGTCAATAGCCCCATATCCGCGCCTTTGCTTGATGACGGGGTTTCATCACGCAGAGAGACTTTGTAGGCGAGTCGGATTTCATTAAGCGTCATACCACGCAGCGGTTCAAGACGTCCGCGCAGCGTCTCGACATCGTCGGGGTGTATCGGGTTGGCGCACAACAGGAAGTATTTCCCATTTTCGTAACCCAGACACACGGAACCATGACGGACTTCGACGGGCTGATCGAGCGCGGTTAACGGTGCAGCGGAATAGCGGGTAATGTTCTGCACCATTTCGACGAAGGTAGAAAACAGTCGGCGACGGATGCCGGCAGGAAGCTGCTTTTTCTCCAGCTGTAGCCGCATGGTTTCGGCCAGTGAACTGATGATGTTTTGTGAAAAATAGCCCACGTAATACAGCGTGATGTCATGCTGGTGTGAGGGCGAAAAAAATTCAGTGTATTTGATGTTTGGCATCATTCTGTCTGCCTGATTAAACAAAAGTCGAACAATGTCGGAAGCCCCAAAATGTTAAATCGTCTCGTCGGGTCTGATCGCCCTGGTAGATCTTGTGTGCCGACAGGAGCTGGTTAGCCAGTTCGCGCATCGGCTGGTGTTGATGGTGCTGGAGGTACTCCTGTAGGCGGCGTTTACCAAACATAATCCGGCGTTCCCCGCCGATTTGATCCGTCAAGCCATCCGTGGTGGTGAAAAACATATCGTTATCGTGAAGCGGTAATTCATAACTCGACCACTGGTAGTCATAAGGCGTTTCGGTGTAGCCGATTCCCATACGATCGCACTTGAGTGGTGTCAGTTGTCCGGTCTGGCGGTGCAGCATGAAGGCAGGCATGCGCGCGCCGGCAAACGTCAGCGTGTTTCGCGTCATATCACAGAACACCAGCATCGCGTCGCAGCCGTCGTTAGAGGTAGAAAGCTGACGCGCTTCGTCACGCTGCCCCAACGTATCTTTGATATGACGGTTGATTGCCTGTAATAGCTGCGCTGGCAGCATCGGACCGTGCTGTGTCAGCGCCTGTTCCAGTGCAGAAGAGAAAATCAAGGTCATGAATGCGCCAGGTACGCCGTGTCCGGTACAGTCCGCAACGGCGGCAAGCCAGCCATTTTGATAGGTTTTAAAGGCATAACAGTCGCCGCCGACACAGTCTCGCGGTTCCCAGGCTAAACACCAGTCGGCAAGCGTGCGGGACATCGCCTGTGTTGATGTTGTCAGCATCGCTGTCTGAATCACGCTGGCATATTCGATGCTCTGCATAATCTGCTGATGCTGGCGCAGGTGCATATCGGAGACGGCCTTGATCAGATCGATGCCTAATCCGATACCGATATAACGCCCGTTCTCGGTGATCATAAAGCCGTCCGTCAGCGACTTATCACCGGTAATCACCGTTTGATCGGCGACGTCGTTCAACGACGCCAGCGCATCAACAATCAGCGGATTTTTATCCATAAACGCGATGCAGCTCTTTTTATCGTACAGCTCGCGATAAAAAGGCCGGGACATCTGCGAGAGAAAAATATGGCGGTTGATAAGGCCGAAAGGGCGCCCATCCTCAACGACAGGCAGGCTGACCCATTCTTTATTCTTACTGAACAACTGCAATACGGTGGCATTGTCGGTGTCTGGAGAAACGTCCGGCAAAGGAATGCAAAGATCTCGCGCCACCGGTGTACCCCGGAGGAGTGGTCGGGCGCAAGGAACGGGCATGGCGATCATGGTTAATCTTTGGGCGTATTTTTCTTTAAGTCAAAATACCCGCCCTTGATGACCAAATGATGACAACTCCCCGTTTTCGGTAAGGCTATTGCGCGTCCAGTACGTTGGCCATGATCTGATTTTGCCAATCGAAGTAGGGGTTAAAGGTCAGGCGCACATGGGTTTTGCCATTTTCGACGTATCCCCAGTCGGAATACCACAGCGTGCTGCGATCCTGACAGGTTTTCAGATCGTTCAGGGGTTGGCCGTTGGCGCAGATGACGATCGCGCCGGTTTTGCCGTATTCCTTATTGTCTGGTGAGAACAGGAGCGACATGTGCGAGAACTGGCTGATGCGCCAGTCGGGCAGCGAGCCTGTCCGCACCAACACGCGTGAGGAATGGATACCGGCAGGGCGATCGCCATACCAGATCAGGCGGCTGCGTGGGTGGGTAAACTGTTTATCGAACGCATCGACAATATAAGTCGTATCGACGACGGAATCATGTTCCGCCAGCACAATTAGCACCGGTTTGTCATACGGCTTTTTGGCAAGCTCTGAACGCACACCGCTGCTGGAATAATAATATTGGGCGAAGCCGTTGGTCGGCACGCGCATATAGCGGGTTGCCAACTGCTGAGGATAGCCAGGGCGCGGCGGCATCAGCCAGTCGGTAAACACGGACAGCACCGGGGCCATGAAGGCGTATTTTTCGTTGGATTTAATTGCGGGGGAGAACAGCACTAACCCTTTGATTTCAGGATGCTGCAAGGCGTATTCCAGAACAAGATTGCCGCCGGTGGAGAAACCGCCCAGATAAACCTCATCGACCTCTTTGCTGAGGATGGCCGCCTGCTCGGCGACCACGTTGCGCCAGTCATCTACGGTAACGTGCAACAGATCTGAGGGGCGGGTGCCATGCCCCGGCAACAGTACAGTTCTGACCAGAAAGCCTTGTTCGACCAATTTCGGGGTGATGTCAGTGAATGAACCGGGTGAATCACCCAGTCCGTGCACCAATAAGATGGCTTTCTGCGGCTTACCGAGCGGGCGGGTTTCACTGGGCGTATTCCAACGTAATTCCAACTGCTTATCCGTGGTTTGAAAGGCGCGGTGCTCAGCGACCCAGCGCGTAGTGTCTTGCTGGTAACGCTCGAATGAGGTTTGCCCTAATGGCGCGATGTCGCGCGGACTGCTGTTGCATCCCACCATGAACAGTACGCCGATGAGAACGAACAGACCTGCCATCACCCGTTTCCAGACTGCCCACGAAACGAACCGGAATACGCTTATTGTCATTTATGCTCCTTGCCTTTTGGCAATATCAATCTGATCGCTAACGGGATAATGGCGCGTTGACAACACTATATCCGAAATCATTTCGTATGCAGATTGCTCAACGTGCGGCGCTGTATGGCTTCATGTTATACTTCAGACAACTCTGGCGTTTTTTCTGTCTTTTGGTCAGGCCAATATTACGATGGCCGATGTTGAATAAAGGGATGGCGGTATGCGTTTATATCAGCAGATTGGCGACAATCTTCGCGCGGAAATTCTGAAGGGAAACTATCAGATTGGCGACCGCTTGCCTCCCGAGCGTGATATTGCTGAAACCTACAACGTCAGCCGCAGCGTGGTGCGTGAAGCGCTGATTATGCTGGAGCTGGAAAAACTGATTGAGGTGCGCAAAGGCTCTGGCGTTTATGTCATGCAGTTGCCGAGCGCGCAGGGAAAAGACAGCGTGGTGGACAGCGGCTATGGCCCCTTCGAGCTGATGCAGGCGCGTCAGCTGCTGGAAGGCGAAGTCGCGGCGTTTGCCGCAATGCAGGCGACCAAGAGCGACATTGTGAAAATGCGGCAGGCCATTGAACAAGAACGGGCGTCGCTTGAGAACGGCAGCGTGGATGAAAGCGCCGATGAACAATTCCATTGCCTGCTGGCGCAGTCTACCCAAAACAGCGTCTTAGCCAATATGGTGTATGAGGTGTGGCAGGCGCGTAAACGCAGCCCGATGTGGCAAGGCATTCACTCCCATACCGACGATTTCAGCTATCAGCGCCAGTGGCTGGACGATCATGAACAAATCCTGCGTGCCGTGTCTCGTCGCGATATGAACATGGCGCGTCAGGCAATGTGGCAGCATCTGGAAAACGTAAAAATTAAGCTGCTGGAAATCTCGAACGTGGACGATCCGGCGTTCGACGGCTACCTGTTCGAGTCTGTTCCTTCCCGTTTGGAATCCTAACTCTCCTCCTGCGTTTCCTTTCCCGTGTAACTTTTCTTTCCGGCAGCGCATCGGCGTACGGAGAGAAAAGATATCAGACCAAATAATCGATTTCTGACTTTCTCTCGCATGATTTCAGCCCGTATACGCATTATGTCAGTCCAAAATGCGAATTTTTTGTGTAATTGGTCAATCAATTCGTGAGTTTCGTTTGACAGCCTGTCCCGGTGAGGTAGGCTTTTCCTATTCTCGACGACAACTCACTATCTTGACGAAAATAAAAGGGTAACTCGGTATGGAACAAACCTGGCGTTGGTACGGCCCGAACGATCCTGTCTCACTGGATGATGTTCGGCAGGCTGGAGCGACCGGCGTGGTGACGGCGTTGCACCACATCCCCAATGGCGAAATCTGGTCGGTTGAAGAGATTGAAAAGCGCAAAGCCGAATTGAAGGCGAAAGGGCTAGTGTGGTCGGTGGTGGAAAGCGTACCGGTTCATGAAGAGATCAAAACCCAGACGGGGAATTATCAGCAGCATATTGCCAATTACCAGCAATCGCTGCGTAACCTGGCGCAGTGCGGCATTGATACGGTGTGTTATAACTTCATGCCTGTACTGGACTGGACGCGAACCGATCTGGAATATGTCCTGCCGGATGGCGCAAAGGCGCTGCGTTTCGATCACATTGCCTTTGCCGCCTTTGAACTGCATATCCTGAAGCGTCACGGTGCTGAAAAAGATTATACGGCGGATGAACAGGCACAGGCTGCCGGCTACTTCCGTGCGATGAGTGAAGAAGATATCGCGCGCCTGACGGGCAACATTATCGCCGGGCTGCCGGGCTCTGAAGAGGGCTATACGCTGGAGCAATTCCGTAGCCGTCTGGCGGAATATGATGGTATCGACCATGCGAAACTGCGCGAGCACCTTGGGTATTTCCTCCGCGAGATTGTGCCCGTTGCTGAAGCCGCCGGCCTTCGCCTTGCTATTCACCCGGACGATCCGCCGCGCCCGATCCTTGGGCTGCCGCGCGTGATGTCCACGATTGACGACATGCGCTGGCTGAAACAGACGGTCGATAGCCTTCATAACGGCTTTACCTTCTGCACAGGATCGTACGGCGTGCGTGCCGATAACGATCTGGTGACGATGCTGGAAACGTTCGGCGATCGCGTGCATTTCACCCATCTGCGTGCCACCTGTCGGGAAGACAATCCCAACTCGTTCCATGAAGGGGCGCATTTGCAGGGGGATGTGGACATGGTGGCGATTATCAAAGCCATTCTGGCGGAAGAACTACGGCGTCAGAAGGCGGGCGATCGCCGTCCGATCCCGATGCGGCCAGATCACGGGCATCAGATGCTGGACGATCTGAAAAAGAAAACCAACCCCGGCTACTCAGCAATTGGGCGGTTGAAAGGGCTGGCGGAGCTGCGCGGCGTCGAGCTGGCGTTGAAACGCACGCTGTTTACCGAATTGCAGCAAGGGTGATGAAATGAAACAGACCGTGCTTGAATAAGCACGGTCTGCAAGTGACTGATGCGTCAGGACCCCAGAGGGGGTATTAATTTATATGTGAATTCTGCTGGCAGAATTACAGAGCTTTAACGTTTGAACGGCTGACTTTGCAGTTCTTGGTATCCCACTGCTCGTCATGTTTTGTTGGTGTGCCTTTGCCTTTTTCTACACCAGTAAACTCTTCACAGATTTTAGGTTTACCTGCTTTGTAGTTTTTAATACGCAAATCACGGATTTCAGCGACATCACCAAAGTTACGGTTTACGCCAGCGATGCTGTCGATGGTGCCGTTAACAGTTGCGCTGATGATGGTGAGGTTACGTGGGCCACCGTTGTTGGTGCAGTCACCACAAGAACGCCACAGTTTGCCGTGTTGGCCAGTCAGGGTGAAGTTGCCCTGTACGATAGTGTGACTGTTCTTGGAATTCTGTTGCAGCACTTTGTCCGGCTTGCCACCAGGGCCATTGGTGGTGTTATGTGCAACACCGCCGACGATGGTCATGGTTTTACCCAGGTTGGTTGCTGCATCTTCACAAACGTCTTCCCAGATCACGTTTTCAATACGGCAGTTGCCTGACTTACAGTGGATACCGTCAGAACCGCCTTTTTCAGAGATGCGCAGGTTCTTAATGGTGGCATTTTCCAGCGTGATAACCGGAGGCTGTTTATCACTGTCGCCTTTACAGCTCAGACCCAGAGTAATACCACCGCAGTCGACGGTTTTATCTTTAATTACCGCTCCCGCTTTACATTCTGGACTGGCTGCTTTAAGCGGCGCTGCACGTAATGGCGCAGGTGCCGTTGAGGCGGCATTAGATTTCAGAACGCTATTATTACCGCTAACGGTATCCACCCAATACCAATAGTCTGACTGTGGATTGGCGGTTAAATCGGTAAAGGTTCTGTCGCTGGAATTGAGCTCTGCGATTTTTTCGCTGCCTGCCTGAGCACTACTGGTGCTGCGATACACATCCTGGCGAACAACATTGCCTGCATCGGTAGACCAGCTTAAATAGGTGGCATTGTCTTTTTTCAGCAGCATCAACATGGTGTCATCAGCCTGAGCCTGAAAAGAAATAGCAGCGGTGCATAAAAATATCGGTGTTAAATACTTAAACATGTGTTTTTCCTTGTAAATTAAACGGATATTTTTTCTCTTTATTTATTCCAAATAAAGAGGGAGTCCTTGCGCATCGAAAAGGATTATATAGCAGAGAATATGAAATGAATAATAATTCGAAGAAATTGTTGAGATTAATCAGGTTATTTAATTTAGTCTGTTATTATTTTATATTTAATTTTATTTGTAGTTTATTATATTTCATTTAATTATTTTCTAGAAATTAATAAACATTCGGAAGGTTCTTATTAAGAATAAGAAAAGTGAAGGGTGTGGCGAGGTGAAAATCTTATCACTCGCCTACTGCTGTACGTGACGGGATTCGATTTGTTTCTACGTTTCGTTGATGTGCCATTTAATTTTCTGGTGATAATTTAACCACGCGTAAAACTGAATGCTTTTCTTGATAAACATCAGCAAAGTTTTATGTAAATGGACTTTTATTAATCTACATATTCATGTGCGACAATTTTTAGTTTCTATAAAGGTGTTTCATTTTTCTTAATTAAATAAAGAAAATGCGTCATTCCTTTTTAGTCACAATAAAATTGCGGATATCTATAAGGTAAGGTTTGACATGGAATACCAATCAGGCAAGCGAGTTTTATCACTATCATTGGGGCTATTAGGTCTGTTCAGCGCATCGGCGTTTGCTTCTGACTCACGAACGGTGAGTGAACCGAAAGCACCGTCTTCCTGTACGGTGCTTAAAGCGGACAGCAGTACGGCCACAAGTACGATTCAAAAGGCTCTGAATAATTGCGGACAAGGAAAAGCGGTAAGGCTGAGCACAGGGAGTTCGTCCGTCTTTCTGAGCGGTCCGCTTTCTCTGCCTTCTGGCGTGAGCTTATTAATCGACAAAGGGGTGACCTTACGTGCTGTGAATAACGCCAAGTCTTTTGAGAACGCGCCATCATCCTGCGGCGTCGTTGATAAAAACGGTAAAGGCTGTGATGCGTTTATTACTGCTACGAGTACGACAGGTAGCGGAATCTATGGGCCGGGCACTATTGATGGGCAAGGCGGCGTGAAGCTTCAAGATAAAAAGGTGAGCTGGTGGGATTTGGCCGCCGATGCCAAAGTGAAAAAGTTAAAGCAGAATACTCCCCGGCTGATTCAGATTAATAAGAGCAAGAATTTCACGCTGTATAATATCTCTCTCATTAATTCCCCGAACTTCCACGTCGTGTTCAGCGATGGTGATGGTTTCACCGCGTGGAAAACCACGATCAAAACACCTTCCACCGCCAGAAACACCGATGGTATCGATCCGATGTCGTCAAAAAATATCACTATTGCCCACAGCAATATTTCGACGGGTGACGATAACGTGGCGATCAAAGCCTATAAAGGCCGTGCCGAGACGCGCAATATTTCCATTTTGCATAACGAATTCGGAACAGGCCACGGTATGTCGATCGGCAGCGAAACGATGGGGGTTTACAATGTCACCGTCGATGACCTGAACATGAATGGCACCACGAATGGCTTACGTATTAAGAGTGACAAGTCGGCTGCTGGGGTGGTCACTGGCGTTCGGTATAGTAATGTCGTCATGAAAAATGTGGCGAAACCGATTGTGATTGATACGGTATATGAGAAAAAAGAGGGAAGTAATGTTCCTGACTGGAGCGACATTACGTTTAAAGATATTACGTCCCAAACCAAAGGCGTAGTGGTACTGAACGGCGAGAACGCGAAAAAGCCGATAGAAGTCACCATGAAGAACGTCAAACTGACGAGCGACAGTACATGGCAAATCAAGAACGTCAACGTTAAGAAATAACGCGGTTAAGACATCGTTCTGTCATAACAGCGCCGCGCGGGGAACCGTGCGGCGCTGCTGTTTGTCACTTCCACTCGTTGTTCCGGGGGCGAGTTTAACGCTCACGCAGCGCTTCATTGACCTTGTTCAGCGGCTTAATCAGATAGTCCATCACGCTTTTCTGACCGGTTTTTATCTCAACGCTGGCGACCATACCGGGCACGATGGGGAATTTTTCCCCAGCTTTGTTGGTCAGCTCCGCCTGCGTGGTGCGCACATAGACCCGATAATAAAACTGATCGCGCCTGACTTCGTCCTGAAGGGTATCCGGCGACACGCTTTCGACTTCGCCCGTTAAATTGCCGTAGATGGAAGAATCATAGGCGGTGATTTTTACCGTGGCGGGCAAACCCGGCCGGATATAGGCAATATCGCGCGGATTGATGCGCGTTTCGATTAGCAACTGATCTTCCAGCGGTACGATTTCCATCAGCTTACCGCCCGGTTGCAGCACGCCGCCCACGGTCGTTACCTGAATGTCTTTCACAATTCCACGTACGGGTGACGTGATGGTGGCGCGCTTGAGCTGGTCGGCTTTCCCACTGACCACTTCCATCTGCGCTTCCAGATCGGCGTTGTTTTTGACCTGTTCTTCCCGCGCCCGCACGGCATATTGGTTGTTGGCTTCGTCAATTTTGCCGCGGATTTCGCTAATCTGCCTGCGTAATCGAATCACCTCGACGGCGCTGGCGGCACCGCGCTGCACCAGCGGTTCCGTCATCCGCAGCTCTTGTTCCACCAGCCGCATAGACTGTTGCAGGTTGGCGACCGTTTCATCGCGATTGCGCAAGCGTGATTCATAAAGCTGGCGTTCGCGTGCGGCCAGCGCCGGTTCCTTCATGGTTTCTTCGCTAAATTTTAGCGGTGCACCGCTGAGCTCGGCGTGCAGGCGTTCGGCGGAGGCCCGCAGCGTCTGCACGCGGGAGAAGGCTTCGCCGTAGACGGACTGGAAGCGGTTGATGTCCAACTGCGCCAGCACCTGACCTTTCTCGACGACGTTACCCTGTTGCACATACAGCTGGCCGATGATCCCGCCATCGAGGCTTTCAATCACCTGCGCGCGGGTCGACGGCGTGACTTTGCCGCTCCCGACGGAAACCTCATCCAGCACGGCGAATTGGGCCCAGATACAAAACGCGATCAGCCCCAGCAGGCTGAGCCAGATAATGACGGAGACGCGTCGTCCCTGGCGTTTCAGGTCATCATGGATAGTGATGCTACTCATTGTATTTCCCCTTACGCCACGCTCTGTGCGGTATCTGTCGGTTTGCTGACCGCTTTCAGGATCTGATCGCGCGGGCCATCTGCCACGATGCGCCCGCCGTCCATGACAACCACGCGATCAACCAGCTTGAGCAGCGCCGGGCGGTGTGTCACCAGCACCAATGTGCGGCCCGTGAGCCAACTGCTTAATTGCTGAATAACGTGGCTTTCCAGCTGTTCATCCATCGACGCGGTGGGTTCATCTAGCAGCACGATCTGGGGATTGCGCAACAGCATCCTGCTGAGCAGAATCATCTGTCGCTGTCCGCCAGATAAACCGCGCCCGCCTTCATGAATGATGCGATCCAAGCTGGAAGCATCCTGTTGGATCAGGCTGAGCGCACCGCTAATGCGCAGCGCCTGCAACAGTTCCTGCTCGGTAGCATGCGGGTTACCTAGCATCAGGTTTTGCCGCAGGCTGCCGAAGAACAGGCGCGATTCCTGTGATAGAAAACCCAGTTGGCGGCGGACATCGGCCGGATCGATCTGGCTGATATCAACGCCGTCAATAATGACCTTGCCGCGCGTCGCGGTTGCCTGATTGGCAAGCAGCTTGAGCAGCGTGGATTTCCCCGCGCCGACCTTACCCAGCAGTGCCACTTTTTCGCCCGGTTTGATTTCCAGCTTACCGACCTGCAAGGCGGTATCGCCCTTTTCGGGGTCGTAGCTGTATTGCACGTTGTGCAGCTGGAAGTGCCCCTGAAGGATCGGGCAGTGCGCCATTTTGCCGTCTTCCGGCCGATCCAGCGGTTTTTGCAGGATGTCATCCAGCCCGGTCATGGCGGTTTTCGCATGTTGCCAGCGGGAGAACACCATTGTTAGCTGCATGAGTGGGGCGATGGTGCGGGAGGAAAGCAGGCTACAGGCCACAAGCGTACCGGTGGTGATATCACCTGCCATCACCAGATAGCAACCGAAGACCAGCATGCCTGCGTAGGTAAGCTGTTGAACGGTCGATGCCCAGCCGCTGAGCCGTGCCCCCCACACGCGCTGCTTCATCCCGATGGCGGCGCTGACTTCGTGTGTTTGCTCCCACTGGCGCTGAAAGTAGGGTTCGGCCTGCAACGCTTTAATATCTTCGATCCCTTCGATGGATTCGACCAGCACCGCATTGCGCAATGCGCTTTCACGCATCCCTTCTTTGGCGAGCTTCGCCATCGGCCATTGCAGCAGCAGGCCGGGGATCACAATCAGCGGGATCGCCAGCATGGGAATGAACACTAGCGGGCCGCCGATCATCGCCATGATGCCGAGAAACAGCAAGACGAACGGCATGTCAGCGGCCGCCCCGACGGTTGTGGACGTCAGCAGTTCACGCACCTGATCGATTTCCCGCAGCTGCGAAATAAACGAGCCGGTGGATTTCGGCCGAGCCTCATTTTTTATCGCCAGTGCGCGGGCAAATAGCATACCCGACACGTTAAGATCGATGCTTTTTCCCATCAGATCGGAGACGATGGTGCGCGACAAACGGATGGCGTACTCCAATGCTGCAGCCAGCAGCACGCCGAAAAATAGCACCCACAGCGTGGGAATCGACTGCGCCGGAATCACGCGGTCATACACCTGCATGGAGAACAGAATCCCCGCCAGCGCCAGAACGTTACCCACGATAGAGGCCAGAGAGATTTCCCCGATCTGTCGTTTTGCGCCGCGAAAGTGTTGCCAGAACCAGTGCTTGCGGTACGGTTTGACGAAATCATCAATGCGGGTATCGCGGCCACGTTCCGCGATGCCGACCAGTACGATAATCCCCTGGCTGTGTTTGATGAGTTCCGTCAGTTCGGCTTCGCGCTGAAGATCGCCGCCGTCATTCAGCCAGTAGGTGGCGATGCCTTCGTCATTCAATGATTCGATGACGATCACGCCGCCGTCATCGGTCTCCGCTAGTACCGGTAGGATCTTGTTGCGCCAGCGGAGTTTCTCCGTGTGGCGCAGGCTGATGCTCAACCCCATCAGGTGGCTGATTTGTTCTAACTGGCGGGCAATCGGCTGCTGTTCGTACCAGCGCATCTGCTGGCGAACCGACTGCGTATCCACCACCTGTCCATAGTGAGCGGCGGCGCGAGCCATCGCGGCAATCCAGACTTCAGTTTGGGTAACGTGTGTCATTGATATTCCTGCATGTTCTTATCCGGCAGGAGCCGGCTTACAGCGACGGTAACGTCTCGCCAGTGGCTTGATGACGCTCAATACCCAGCATATCCAGCAGATTATCGACGGCCGCGGCGTAGTTAACCGTCGCCTCCCAGCCGTCGTATAACGCGCCGATGCGTGAGGTTTCGGCCTGCAACACGTCTTGTTCCACGCTGAGCAGATCGTTCAGGCTGCGTTTGCTGAGCTTGTACTCATCCTGATAAACATTGCGGGTGTAGGTCGCGCTGGTGATTTGCTGCTGGCTGGCTTTTTCACGCTGCTGCGCACCGATGAGATCGGCATAGGCCGTTGAGGCCTTCTGGTTCATATCCAGCTTTGCCGCTTCAACTTCGGCCTGCGCCGCTTCGCGCGTGCCTGACGCGGCATCAACGCGTGCGCTGACGGCACCGCCCTGATAAAGCGGGGCTTCTACCACCAGCTGTAGCTGATCGTCCCAGTAATTACGCCTGTCGGTTTCATAGCGGGTGCGACCTGCCTGCACGGCAATGGTGGGAAAGTGTTGCGCTTCTGCCTGACGAATCCGGTGGCGTGAGGCCTCTTGCTTGGATTGCGCGCTCAGCACCGCATTACTCTGCTGGTACGGGAGTGCCTTGAGCGTAATCTTTTGTTGCAGCAGCGCGCGTGGCAGATCGGGCAGGGCGGTAGGGAGAACGCCGGTCAACACGCTGAGCTGCGCCAGCGAGGAACGTTCCAGCGCACGGTATTGCTCCAGCGTCGCCCTCATACCCGCGATGCGGGTTTCCGCTTGCAGGATATCGGATTGGGTACTGAGACCAGCCTCGGCGCGGAGCGTCGCGGTGTCTTTTACCACACTGAGCGACGTGATATTGCGCTCGGCCGCCAGACTCAGTTCCTGATAGCGTTTGACTTTCAGGTAGGTGAGCAAGGTTTGCTGACCGACCGTGGTCATGGTGCCGTAGAGCTGATAGCGATAAGCATCTGACAGGCTGTGCTGCTCATCAATGCTGCCGCCTGTCTTACCGAAATCGTACAGGAGCTGTTTTAGCGTAAGACCCGCCGTAGAATTGTTGCTCATCGTGCCGCCGGTATCACTTTGATCTGACCGACCGACATTACCGCTCAGGCCGATTTGCGGGAACCAGGCGCTTTGTGCCACGCGCAGATCGGCTTCGCCGACGCGAATTTGTGCCGAGGCCTGTGCGATTTGCGGATTGCGCGCGAACGCGCGAAGAATGGCTTGTTTGAGGTCCAGGCTATCGACCTGCTGCTCTGTCGGTGCGGCGGACCAGTCAAACGCGACGGCCTGAGCGAACGTCGGCGAGCTATAGAAGAAAGGAAGACTACCGCAGGCCAGTCCGATCGCCAGCCCGACCGTCAGCACACCGCGCGGTGTGTGATGGCGTAATGTGCGCGTCAAAAAAGCGCGATTGCGTTGAAAAAACATGCCCCTGATAAAAAATGGTTTGTGCATCAATGACCCCTGTTTTCATCACTCTTTGTTTTAGTTCCTTTAAAGGAGGGAGAGGGCGCGCTGGCAAAATGCGTTAATACCCCTTCCTCTCTCCCTCTTCGTCATATTTCCATGCTGCCGTTGAGGTTGTTTCGTGCGCGATAATGGCGCTATTTTTATGCTACCTCGTAGCACGCGCCCGACTCGGGACGGCTCAAACGCCGCTCGCCCCGAGACCCCAGGCTTTTGGCGGAAATTATGCCGCTTTGCGGTGTCATCGGTGTTCATGAGCACGATTCGAGCCGCCAGTGACGCGTTTACTCGCCCCATAAATGGGGCTCGCCCTTCGGGCCAGCACAAGTGCTGTTCAAAAACGTCTCTGACGTTTTTGTCCTACGCGGCACTGACTTTCGCGGCGTCCATGCCGCTCACTCGGTGCTCATGCCCACCGCTGCATAATTTTTACGCCGGGTAACAGTAAAACCTCATCATAAGGGGACTGCCGTTACACCATATTGACGAGCAGGCCTTGCTGCACCAGTACATCTCCCAGATTGTTGGCGTTATCCAACGATGAATGGTGGTAGACGTCGAAACGTTGGCCATCAATATCGCGCTGTCCTACCGTACTCCACGCCCCTTCGCCCGGGATCAGGTTCACCTGATTGCCTTCGCCCCCGACGATCAGTAAGTCATCTTCTGGTCGGTCGGTGACATTCAGAGCGCGGTCGAGATCCAGCGTGATGCTGTTGGTGCCGTTTTGGCCTAAATCGAAAATCTCCACGTTGTCGATTTTCAGCCCCAGCTCGGTGAGATCCAGGTTGAGCTCGGTGCCATCCAGAACCAGCGTATCAATGCCGTTGCCGCCATCGATCTGGGTAAAATCGAGCGTTGAGAGCGTAATGAGATCGTCGCCTTCACCCCCTTCGACATCCTCGCCCGTTTGCACACTGCCGTCGGCCAGATTGATAACGACGCCACCGATGGCATAAACGCTGTCTTCCACGTCGGTGCTGGCGCTATTGTCGATGGTGTGCGTCTCGCTGAGCGCAGCTGCCGCCACTTTCGAGCTGACATTAAGGGGTTGTACCTCGGCATTTTCCCCGGTATCGAGCGGTTCGCTGGACAGCGATGCCACCTGCGCGAGGCTGCTATCGTCAACGTCCAGTGCCATCATGCTCATCAGCGGTAACCCGAGGGTGATACCGGAGGTTAATCCGGCGGATACGCCGGTGAAGTTACCTGCCTGATCGGTGACGGAGGCTTCAACCGCCGTTCCCAGCAGCGCCGTCAAAATCGCGCCAACGTTCAGGACGTTGATCCCCAGTAGTGAACTGGTGAAATGCGCGCTCCACTTGCCATCAGCACCGACGGTACCCTGTAGCGTCTGGCCGAGCAGCGTGACGGTCACTTTGGCACCCTGCTGCACGTAGCGTGATGTCCCGCTGACGGTGACGCCGTTTGCCAGCAGGCCAACGGTGTTGCCAATTAGCGACCCCACCGCATCAATGCCCAATTGCGGCAACTGGTGCGTTTTCACGATCACATTGCTGCTAGTGTTGTTGGTGTTGCCATAGCGGTCAGTGACTTTGACGCCGACGGACAAATTGCCATCGGCGATGTTGAGCAGGTTAGCGCTCGGTACGCTGATGCTCCAGGTGCCGTTGCTGGCAACCGCGGCGTTGAGCACGAGTCCGCCCACGGTCAGCGTGACGCTACCGCCCGCCGCGTTGGTTGTGGTCCCGCTGATGATCTGGTTTATGCCCGCTTCGGCCAGATTCAGGTAACCGTCCCCGCCAAACAGGGAGCCGAGGCTGACCGTTGGCAGCGTGTGAACGCCCACGCCGATGGATGCCCCCGCGCTGGTACTTTTTCCTGCCGCGTTGGTCAGAGAGGCGTTGAGGGAAAGCGTGCCGTCAGTCAGACCGTTGAGATCGAGTGACGGCAGGCTGACGGACCAGCTACCGTTGCTTTGCACCACGGCAGAGTAGGTCTTGGTACCCAGCGAGATCTGGATCGTGGAACCTATCGCATTGGTACTGGTTCCGCTGATGACCTGACCTGCCGCTGCCTCGACAGCATTGAGCAGGCCGTCACCGCCAAAGAGCGGATTGATGGTCAGCGTCGGTTGACCGTTAATCGCCACGCTGACGGTACCGGTTTGCGTGCCGACGTTACCTGCTGCATCGACCAAACGAACGCTGACGTTAGTTACGCCATCCGCAAGGGCTTTCAGGTCGAGGCTAGGAACCGGCAGGCTCCAACCGCCGTTTGCACCAACCGTTGCCGTGTAGGTTTTACTGCCCAGCGTGACGTTGATCGCGGTGCCGGCTGGCACATTGGTCGTGGTCCCGCCGATGAGCTGGGTGCTTAACAGGCTCGGGAGATCCAGGACTCCGTTGTTGAACAACGGGTTAAGGGTAATCGTCGGCGGCAATATGGCGATGTTGAGGCCCGTGCTGATACCCGTGCTGTTGCCTGCCGGGTCGGTTACCGTGGCACTGACGGTGAGGTTGCCGTTCGCCAGGCCGGACAGTTGCAGCGGCGTGACGCTGGTGCTCCAGGTGCCGTCATTGCCGACGGTCGCGTTTAGCGTCAGGGTGCCGATGCGAATCACAACCGCCGATCCTGCGACGGCATTAGTGGTGGTGCCACTAATCGTCTGCGTCAATGCGGCTTCTGCGGCATTGAGGAAACCATCTCCGCCAAACAGTGAGCCAAGACTAATCGTCGGCAGCGTTTTGGCAATAATATTGATGGCGTTATTGACCGTGCCGATATTGCCAGAGGTATTCGTGATCGACACATTCAGCGTGGTGTTGCCATCAAGCAGCGTGCTGAGATCGGACGGCTGTAGTGTCAGGCTAAACGCGCCACCCGCCCCGACCGTAGACAGGAAAGTTTTACCGCCAAGGGTAACCGCAACCTGCGATCCGGCGCTGGCATTGGTGACCACACCACTGATCGTTTGTGCCGCCAGCGCTTCTGCCGCGTTGAGGAAACCATCGCCGCCAAATACCGGGTTCAGCGTAATCACCGGCTGGGCGAAATCGAACTTGATGCCAGCATTGCCGCTGGCGCTATTGCCCACGCTGTCTGTTGCGGTCGCGGTCACGGTGAAATCACCGCTGCCCAGCCCTTGCAGAATACCCAGTATGCTTGGAGTAACCGCGGCACTCCATTTGCCATCCAGACCAACAGTTGCGGTGACTGTCTGTGAACCCGCAATGCTCAGCGTAATGGTTCTGCCTGCCAGACCGGTAGCCGTGCCGCTGAGAGTTTGGTTGACCAGCAGGTCGCCCAGATTCAGCAGGCTATCGCCAAAGGCCGGATTTAGCGTAATGCTCGGCAAGTTCTTGATGACCGTCGGGACGTTCACTATCTGGCTGGCGGTATTGCCTGCGTGATCGGTGACCGCGACGCCCAGCGCCAGCGTACCATCCTGCAAGGCTTGCAGATCGAGAGCTGGAACGGACAGGCTCCAGGCACCGCCTGCACCGACCGTAATCCCAGTGTAAATTTTAGTGCCCAACGTCACGGCGACCGTTGCGCCAGCAGCGATATTCACATTGCTGACGATACCGCTGATAATCTGGCTGGTCGCGGCATCTGCGGCATTCAGCGCGCCATCCGTGAAGGCCACAACAGAATCAATGACTGGCAGGGATTTCAACACGTCAATGTTGACTAACTGATTCTTCACGTTGCCGTGTGAATCGACAATATCCACACTCACTTGCAACAGTCCGTTGCTCAGCAGACTGAATCGATCGGCAGGTATCGAAATACTCCAGGCCCCGTTGGCTCCAACGGTGCCTTCCAAATCGGCACCGAGTCCTTTAATCACGACTTTGGCGCCCAGATAGTTGCCGGTCGCGTTACCGCTGATGACCTGCGTCACCAGTGATTCGGCCATATTGAGGATGCCATCGTTACCGAAGATATCGGTAATGCCTGCGCCGAGCGTTTTGTTCAGCGCAACGTCCAGCGTGACATCAAGGTGTGCGGAATTACCCGCCGTATCGGTCAGCGTCACGCCGATGACCTGCGGCCCGTCAATCAGATTTTGCAGATTGGCGGACAAGATTGGAAGACTCCAGTTGCCGTCGAGGCCGACGGTTGTGGTACCCGTCAGCGGCCCGGCGGTTAAGGTGACGGTGGCACCGACTTCGCCTCTGCCGGTAATCGCTGCGCCCGCGACGGCTTCAGCCAGCGTCAGAATGTTGTCATCGAACAGCGTGACGCTGAGCAACGGGGTATCGGTATCAACGGTAATGACCTGCGTATCCGTTGTGGTATTGCCACCTTTATCGGCCAGCGTCGCGGTGATGACGTAGCTGCCGTCGGCCAACTGTGCCAGATCTGCAGCTGGCACATTGACGCTCCAGGTGCCGAGGGCCGAAACCTGAGCGCTGTAGGTTTTACCGTTCAGGACGATGGTGACAATTTGTCCCGCCTCTGAGACGGAGGCAGTACCGGTAATCGCCTGCGCCGTGCTCATTTCAGCCGCGTTGAGCACATTGTTCGTAGCCAGGGAGACAATATTCAAATCGGGCGCGACGGTATCCACGATGACGCTTGTGGTCAGGGTCGCGTCATTTGATGACGCCGTTACGCTAATCGCCCCCTGACCGGCAAAGGCTGGCAGGGCTGGAATGGTAATGCTCCAGTTACCGTTGGTGTCGGTGACAGGCGTATATGTCGACGAACCGATTTGAAGATTCACAGCAGTCAGTGATGACGTAGGCCCGATAGATCGCCCAGAGATCGTGACGCTGCCATTGATCTCGACGGCATTGATGATGTTGTCGGTCGAGATGGGGTTAATGGTCATGATGGGCTGAGTTTGCGTCAGGTCAACAGCAAAGTTAACGCTGGATGCTGGCGTTGGGTTCCCGGCCCGGTCCTGCGCACTGACGGAAAGCGAATAGGTCGTGTTGGACAATGCCTGGAATGCAGAAGAAGGGAGGTCAACGCTCCATAAGCCACCGTTGAGAATTTTGGTTTGGTAGTCCAGACCATTCAGTCTGACGGTCACGTTCTGGCCGACCTCTAGTCCGGTCGATGTCCCACTGACGGCCTGCGTTGCCCGGCTTTCCGCATAGGTAAGACCGTCCAGACCGGCGAAGGTTGAAATCGTGATGGTTGGTGAGGCCTGAATCGCGAGGTAGGCCTGAGAATTCAACGTGCTGCTGTTACCGAGGCTGTCCGTGGCCGTGATGCTGATATTTTGCGTCCCGTCAGCAAGCAGAGAAAGCTGGATTGGGGTGAGCGTTGCGGTCCAGACTCCCCCGCTAAGCTGTACGACAAGCGGTTGTCCGCCAAACGTGACGCTCACGTTTACCGCATCGCCCGCGGTACCGCTTAGCGTCCTGCCCGCCAGCGTAGCGGCTTCCGCAATGCTCATGTAGCCATCGTCAAACGGCGTATTCAGCGTGATGGTCGGTGGCGTGAGATCGCTGTTAAAGACGATCGGCGCGGACCCTACGTTGCCGGCCGCATCGACGGCGGTGACGGTGATGGTATGCTGACCGTCGCTCAGCGAGTTCAGCGCGTTAGGAGGCAGCGTAACGGACCAATTGCCGAGACCATCTACCGTTGCGGTGTAGCGAATGCCGTTGAGGTCGATCTCCAGTTTAACGCTTTGCCCGTTGCCGCCAATCTGCGTGCGGCCAGAGAAGGTCAGTGCGGATGCGGCTTCGGCACCGCTCAGAATATTATCGATACCGAACGGCACCACGTCGATAATCGGCGCTGGCAGCGTCTGCGCCGAACTCACGTCGAGCGAGGCGCTGGTGTTGGTATTGCCGACCCAGTCAGTGACCTTGACGCTAATGCTGTAGTTGCCTTCGGTGAAGATCGCCAAATCGGCAGGGCTCAGCGCTCTGGACCAGCCGCCTAAGCCGTCTGCGGTGGCGGTAAAGGTGGTGTCGACCAGCGTGGTTTTATTGGTCACCGTCACGATGACTTCCTGACCCGCGCTGGTAATACCGGTTTTACCGGTCAATGTCTGGATGGCCTGAATTTCAGTGGCGTTCAGGATGCCGTCGCCAAACGGCAGGTCCAGCGTTGCCACGGGCAGGGTGGTGGTCAGCACATTCGCCGTGGCTGCTGTGGTGCTGGTGTTGCCCGCGGTGTCGGTCACGATGACGGTGAAATTTACCGTACCATCCGGCAGGTCGATCAGCGCCTGACGACCCAACGATAACGACCAACTGCCGTCGGCATTTACCGTAGCAGGGAGACTTGTGCCGTTAATGCTGACCGACACCGTTTGCCCCACGTTGCTGGTGAGCCCCGTTTGCCCGGATAGCGTCGCGCCCGGCTGTGCATCGGCCAGACTCAATTTGCCATCACCGAACGGGGTATCCAGCGAGGCGACGGGAACACCCACTATCACGCTGGTGAAGGATCCGCTGCCTGAACCGGTATTGCCTGCATGGTCCGTGACGGTCACATTGATGGTGTGTGTACCATCACCAAGTGCAGCGAGATCGGCAGCGGGCAGCATCACACTCCACTGACCGTTTGCTGCCACTGTAGCGCTGTAGGTGGAGGTGATCGTACCGTTGGTTACCGAAACCGACACGCTCTGGTTTGGATCGATGAATCCCGTTGTCCCCGTTAGCAGTTGATCCACTGTGCTTTCTGTCTGATTGAGCACGCCGTCGACAAACGGGGTGGCGATGCTGATGGCGAAATTGGTGTGGATGACGACATCCAATGTGCCGCTCGCACTGCCGGTATTGCCTGCGCTGTCCGTGACCGTTGCGCTGACCTGCATGTTGCCATCTGCCAGAATGCTCAGCGCATTGGCCGGAATCGTAGCGCTCCACAGACCGCCCGCGAGCGTCACGCCCGTCGTGGTGTAAGTCCCTATCGTGACCTGAATCACTGTCCCGACGGGCAGGTTGGTGTAACTGCCGCCAATCGTCGTTGCCGTCGCCAGCTCCGCGATAGTCAGGACGTTATTGTCATAGAGCGAATCCAGCGTCAGCGTCGGGAGCGACTGCGTTTTTAACGTGATATTAATGCTGGCGGCGCTGGCATTTCCTGCACCGTCAGTCACGCTGGCCTCCAGCGTTTTCACGCCGTCACCCAATGCCAGCAGGTCGCTTGCCGCAACGTTGATTTGCCAGACGCCGTTACTATCAGAGACCACGTTATAGATTGCCGTACCGACTTTGATCGTGACCAGAAGGTTCGCTTCGGCCTTGCCGCTCAGCGGTAGTCCGGCTAGCGCGTCCGCCAAACCGATGTCGCTGGTGTCAACCAACATGTCGATGGATAGCAGCGGTGGGACGGTATCGACTGTGAACGGATGGGTGGCCGTAGCCGAGTTCTGTGCGATGTCGTTGACCGTCGCGGTAACATCCTGATTGCCCTGCGGCAGATTTTGTACATCGCTAGCGGGAACGGTCGTGCTCCAGCTTCCGTCAGCGCCAACGGTCGCCAGATACGTTTTGTTATTCAGCGTCACCGTGACGCGCTGTCCCACCTGAACATTCGTCGTTGAACCAGAGATGAGCAGGTCAGACTGCGTATCCTGCGCGCTGACGATATCGTTACCCGATAGGGTGACGATGGTGATGGCTGGCAGGTTACCCGCATCGGTGATGACGGTAATGCTATGCGTTGCTGAACCGGGGTTGCCGCTCACGTCCGTTACGCTAGCACTCACGGTTTGTTTACCGTCAGGGATGTTGCCGACATCCGTTGCAGGAACATCTACGCTCCAACTGCCATTCGCACCCACAGTGGCGAAGTAATCTTGATTATTGAGTGTGATGGTAACTTGCCGGCCCTGTTCCACATTCTGACTGCTACCGCTGATGGTCAACGGCTGGCCAGATTCGGCCAGATTGAGGTAATCATCGGTCGACAGCGTGGCTATCGTCAGAGTCGGTGCTTTAGCCGGGTCGGTATCCAGTGTAATCGAATGGCTTACCGTGCCGATGTTGCCAGCAGCATCGGTCAAGCTGGCGGTGATTGCCGTGATGCCGTTCGGCATATTTTGCAGGTCGCCGGCAGGCACGGTGACGCTCCAGGTGCCATCGGCCTGCGCCAGCCCCTGATAGATCTGCCCGTTGATGGTGACGTTAACAATGATAGGGCGGCCGCTGTCGTTAATGGGCGATGTTCCGCTGATCTCCAGCGGCAGCAGGCTTTCCGCGATGTTGATGATATCGTCAACGCCAATCGGATTGATGGTCAGCACCGGCGGGGTCAAGTCAACGAAAGCGCTGCCCTGAACGGTAGAGGTATTGCCTGCCGCATCGCTGACGGTAACGGAAATATTTTGTATACCGTCTGCCAGCGCGTTCAACACGCTCGGTGACAGTTGCAGGCTCCAGTTGCCGTTGCTGTCAACCGTGCCGGAGTAGACTGTGCTGCCGATGGTGACGCTGACGGTTTGCCCAGCTCCGCGCAGGCCCGTGGTGCCGTAGAGTGTCTGTCCAGCCTGTGCGTCGCTGAGATTCAGGTAACCGTTGCTGAATGGCATATGCAGCGATGCTACCGGTGGATTGTGGATGCTGATGCCCAACTGCTGCGTCCCCGACAGGGCATTACCCGCCTGATCGACCGCCGTGACGTTAACCGTGATGACGCCATCCCCCAGCACTTGCAGATCGCTTGGTTGAATAGTGGCGCTCCAGGTCCCGTCTGGCTGCACTTGTACGGTATAGGTTTTCCCGTTGAGTATGACGTTGACATCCGTGCCCGCCGCGACGTTGACGGCACCGCCGTTAATCGTAATGCCGTTTGCCGCTTCCAGCACGTTTAGCTGATTATCCCCGGTGATTGGCGCAATAGACAGCCCACTCGCGTTAGTATTCACCGTGACGGCACTGCTGGATGTTGCGGTATTGCCGGCGACATCGCTCACGCTGACGGTAATCGTCTGGCTGCCGTTAACCAACAGTGCCATGTCGGTATCCGAAATCGTGGTGCTCCAGTTCCCGTTCGACAGAACCTGTGTGGTATACGCCTTGCCATTGAAGCTAATCGTCACCGTCTGGCCTTGCTCAACGTTTTTACTGGTGCCGCTGAGCACCTGGCTGACCCGAACTTCCGCCCCGTCAATGATGTTGTTGCCAGCAAAAGTACCAATCGTGACGACTGGCGCGTTAAGCGGGCTGGCATCGACGACAATGGTTTGCGTTGTAGTCGTGGTATTGCCTGCGGCATCGGTCAGACGAGTCACGATGCTGTAATTGCCATCGGACAGGTTGCTCAGATCGGCTGATGGAATGGTAATGCTCCAGGTGCCGTCACTGCCGATGGTACCGCTGTAGGTTTTGCCGTTCAGCGTGGTGGTGACCGTTTGCCCCGCGCTGGACGGTGAGGCGGTGCCGGTGAACAACTGACTGCTTTGCACCTCAGTGCTATTCAGAATGTTGTCGGTAGCAATGTTGCCCGTCGTCAACGTAGGCGGTGTACGCGCCACGGTAACGTTACTGGTTAAGGTGCTGCTGTTTCCGGCTGCGTCGCTGACGCTCACCTGCAATGCGGTGGTGCCATTCGGCAGATTTTGCAGGCTATTCGCAGGCAGAGAGATCGTCCAGTTACCTGCCGTATCTACGATCCCTGTGTACGTCACGCCGCCGAGTGTGGCGGTGACGGTTTGCCCTGGTGAGGCGATACCGGTTGTGCCGCTGAGCGTCTGAGACACGCCTGCTTCTGCGGCATTGAGTATGCCGTCGCTGAACGGTGTGTTCAGCGTCAGCGTCGGGCTACTGTGCGTAAATACCTCGATCGTACGGCTGCCGCTTAACACATTCCCCGTACTGTCTACCGTTGTGACAGTCAGGGTTGAGGTGCCGTCGGCCAGCGTGCTGACATCTGCTGCCGCTACGGTGATACTCCAGGTGCCGTTCGGTTGTACGACGCCAGCGTAGCTTTTCCCGTTCAGCATAATCGTGACGGCGGTGCCTGCTGCCACGTTCTGGCTGCTGCCGTTGACGGTGAGATCTTGCGCGGCTTCGGTTTGATTCAGTTTGTCATCGCCCGCGACGGTATCGATAGCGATACCGCTCAGGGAGGTGTTCACCGTAATGGTCTGGCTAATCGTTGCAGGGTTACCGCTGACGTCGTTGACGCCAATCGTGACGGTATGCGCGCCTTGTGCCAGATGAAGGAGATCGACAGACGGTACGCTGACGCGCCATTGGCCGCTGCTGTCAACCGTTGCGGTATAGGTGTTGTCGCCGAGCGTCACGGTAACGTGCTGTCCCGCTTCGACATTCAGGCTGCCGCCGCTGATGATTTGCGCGACGTTGATTTCGCCCCCGTCGATGATGTTATTGAGCGCGATGGCGTTGACGGTGAGCAGAGGCAAATTAGCCGGATTGGCATCCAGCGTTAATGCCCCCGTGCTGGTGGCGCTGTTGCCTGATGCGCTGGTCAATGTTGCTGTCACGGTGTAATTGCCGTCAGCCAGAGCCTGAAGGTCAGCGGCAGGAATGGTGGTACTCCAGCTACCATCAGCCTGAATTTGTGCCTGATAATTTTTATTGTTGACCGTGACAAGGACGGTGCGTCCGGCTTCTGACTGTAGCGCGTTACCGGAGATCACTTGATCGTTCAGGCTTTCGGCTGCGTTGATGATGCCATCGTTGGTCAGCGGTTTTAGCGTCAGAAGAGGGCGATCCATATCGACGGTAATATCGCGAATGCTCTGTATGCTGTTGCCTGCGGTATCTATCGCTTCTACGCGAATGGTCTGTACGCCGGTTGGCAGAAGTTGCAGGTCGGCGGCGGGAAGCGTGGCACTCCAGTTCCCCTGATTATCTACGGTTGCCGTATAGGCTTTGCCGTTCAGCGTGATGATGACGCTTTGGCCCCCTCCGGCAATCCCTGTTTTCCCTGTCAGGTTCTGCCCGCTGGATGATTCGATGATGTTGAGTATGCCGTCGCCGAAAGGTTGGTCAATCGTTGGCTGTGGCAGGTTGTTAATATGGATATCAATATTGCGGCTAGCGGTGACAGGGATATCACCGGGGTTGGCGACGCTGGCGGTAATAGTCGCTGTGCCATCCGGCAAGGCGAGCATATCGCTGCTCTCGATTGTGACGCTCCAGCTCCCGTTTGCGGCAATCGTACCAATATAGGTCTTGCCATTAAGCGTGACAGTAACGCTTTCTCCTGGAGTAACGTTAACCGTCGAACCTGAAATGGTCAGCGGCTGTGACGCTTCCAGGCGATTGATCTGGTTATCAATCGCGACAATACTGATGGATATACTGTCATTACTCGTATCGATAGAGGACCAGGTTTCATGACTGCCCTCGTTACCCGCCAGATCCGTGACTTGTGCAGAAATAGATACCGTTCCCTCGCTAAGTTCAGCCATATGTTCAGCGGGGATTTCCACGCCCCAACTGCCATCGTTCTGGATGGTGGCGAAGTAGAATTTTTTGTTAAGGAGAAGGGTCGCGATCTGGCCGGTTTCGACATTCGAACTGGTGCCTGTTAGCCACTGGCTGACCCTGAGATCGGCTGCGTTGATGACGTTATTCTCATCAACGAAGGCGTTAACAAAAATCGTTGGCTGGAATGCAGGATCCGCACTGAGCGTAATGGACTTCTCGACGCTGACGGTATTCCCGGCGACATCGCTTAGCGAGGCAGACAGTGTGTAGCTGCCATCGGCCATGCCGCGCAGGGCCGCTGTGGGTAAATTGATACTCCAGTTGCCATCGGTGCCGACAACGCCAGTATAGAATTGCCCATCGAAAGTGATAACGACAGTACGACCCGCTTCGCTGATTGAGGCGGTGCCGTTGACGGTCTGGTTACTCTGCGATTCGACCAGATTGATGGTGTCATCGCCTGCAAGGGTGCCGATAGTCAGGGTCGGGGCCGTAAAGTCGGTAGGGCTGACAAACGTTTTACCCGCCTGATTGCCTGCGGCATCCTGTGCGGTCACCAACAGGGTATTGTTGCCTTCTGGTAACTGCTGGAGATCGGCCGCAGGGACGGTGACTTTCCAGTTACCTGCCGTATCAACCGTTCCCGTATAAGATTTCCCGCCGAGGGACAAGATGACCGTCTGCCCGGCACCGCTGATGCCGGTGTGACCAGTAATCGTCTGGCTAACCAGCGCCTCTGCGCCGTTCAGTGAACCGTTGCCGAACGGGGTATCAATCGTCGGTTGCGGCAGGGTATGAATGTGAACGCCGAGCGTGTGAGTGTCCGTTATGGCAGCGCTTCCCGTCACATTCACGCTGGCGGTGATGGTGGCATTGCCGTCTGACAGAAGCTGGAGGTCGGCACTGGGGATTTGCAGTGTCCAACTGCCGTCTGCGGCAACGGTGGTGGTGTAATTATTCCCGTTCAGCGTTACGGTCACCGCCTGTCCTGCTGGGACATTGGCGGTATTTCCACTAATCGCCAGCGGTTGCAGGGATTCTGCCCGGCTTAGCAGGTTATCGCTGGCGACAATGTTGATGGCGATGCTGTCGCCAGACTTATCGACGCTGATATTCTGGCTTCCGCTCGCGGTGTTGCCCGCTTTGTTACTCACGTTAACGCTAATGCTGTGGGCGCCATCCGCCAGCAGGGCGATATCTGCGGTTGAAACGTTGATGTTCCAGACACCGCCGGATTGCACGGTGGCAAGATAGGTTTTCCCATTCAGGCTGATGGTGACAACCTGTCCCGCTTCAACGTTGGTGGTGGTCCCGCTTAACTGCTGGCTGACTTTTGCTTCTGCGCCATCAATAACGTTATCGTCCGCGAAATTATTGATGGTAATGGTTGGCGCGGTGGTCGCACCGCTGTCAATGGTCAGCGGACGGGTAACCGTTGTGGTGTTGCCTGCGGCATCGGTCAGCGTAATGGTCAGGTTCTGGCTACCGTCTGCGATAGCGACCAGATCGGCCGTTGGCAGCGTGACGCTCCAGTTTCCGTCGCTGCCGACGGTAGTGGTGTAGGGTTTGGCATTCAGCGTAACGGTGACCGTGCGACCGGCTTCGCTGAGCGATGCTGTCCCGCTGACCACCTGATTAACGGCCAGTTCTGCACCATTGAGGATATCGTCCTGAGCAATCGCGGAGACGGTGAGCGTCGGCGGTGTCGTATCCACGGTGATATTTTGCGTGACGATGGTTTCATTACCTGCGATATCGCGGACGACGATCTCCAGCACGCTGGTGTTGTCCGAGGGCAGGCTTTGCAGCACATCTTTAGGGATCGTGACCGTCCAGTTCCCGTTGGCATCCACCGTTCCGGTCACGTAATTCCCACCGATCGTCAGGCTGACAGTTTGGCCCCTGCCGCTAATCCCGGTTTCCCCACGTATGACCTGATCCTGCGCGGCTTCGGCTCCGTTTAATACGCCGTCGGCGAAAGGCGGTGTCAGCGTAATGGAAGGGAGCGTGTTGATGTGAACGTCCAGCGTGCGGTCGACGGTGACGGTATCACCACTGATTCCCTGTACGCTGGCAGTCAGGGTATTGCTGCCGTCTGATAGCAAAAGCAGGTCTGCGCTGGGGATGTCCAAAGACCATTTGCCGTCTGCTCCCGTTGTGGTGGTGTAGGGTTTCCCGTTCAATGTCACGGTGACGGTTTGGCCTGCGGCAACGTTGGCCGTTGTGCCATCAATCGTTAGCGGCTGCCCAGCTTCTACGGCATTCAGGCGATTATCAAATGAGATGATGCTGATGTTGACCGCCTCGGCGTTGGTGTCCACCGTGATGGTTTGTGGCGGCAGCGTGGTGGTGTTACCTGCTTTATCCGTTAATGACGCCACCAGATTATAGGTGCCGTTAGTCAGCGCCTGAATATCACCGGAAGGAATGAACACGCTCCAGGCGCCGTCGCTCTCTACGGTGGTGGTATAGGTGATGCCGTTGAGTGTCACCGTCACGGTCTGACCAACGTCCGACAGAGAAGCGGTACCGGAGACAAATTGTGAGGATTGCAGTTCATCAGCGGTGATCAGGTTATTGCCGGTAAACGGCGACAGGGACAGCTCTGGCGGCGTGGTATCGACAATAATGGTGCGGTTGACCACGGTGGTATTGCCGGCGCTATCGCTAATCGTGAACGACATAGCGTGCTCACCTTCGCTCAGGGCGCGAAGATCTGCGGCAGGTACGGTCAGGGTCCAGGTACCGGCAGCATTAATGGTCGTGGTATACGTTTTTCCATTCAGCGTGATGCTGACGTTCTGGCCGACTTCACCGGTTCCGTTGAGGATCTGGCCGTTTGCCAGCTCTCCGACGGTGAGGTAGTTATCGCCCGTAAATTTATCAACGGTTAAATGCGGTGGCAGGGTATCAATGGTGAGATCGATTGTTTTCTCATGGATGACGCCGTTTGCACCCGGTACGCTCACTTTTAATGCGTAAACGCCGTCTTGCAGCCCGGTAAACGCATCTGCTGGCAGCGTAAAGCGCCAACTGCCGTCGGCTGCAATGGTGGTGGTATAAACCACGCCGTTCAGCGTGATAGTGACGGTTTGTCCCGCATTGACGCCGGTTGTTTTCCCGCTGAGAACATGAGGCTGGCCGATTTCCGTACGGTTCAGCCCGTTATTTCCGGCAAAGGCATCGACGGTTAAGGGTTCTTGCGGTGGCGGTGTGGAATTGTTGTCATTGCTTGATGACGAGACAGCGACGGCGACCCCAGCGACAGCGGCTCCGCCGACGGCGACCGCACCCAGAACGCTGCCCAGCGTGGTTGCAGATAACGTACTGGTGGTTGTGCTACCAATCAGCAATGACGTCATATCGCCCAGCGCGGTATATTCTGGCGTAAGGGCAACGGCTTCCGCCGCGAGTGCCGCTCCTTCTGCCGCTGCCGCGCCGGAGAACTGTGCATGGATGAGTCGGGTGCCATCGTCAAAAACCAGCTCGCTGTGATAACCGGCGGCATCCAGAGTAAAGAAGCTTTCATAGCGGACGGTGGTACCGTCTTTCATGTGCAAGATAAGATCGTTGCCAACACGCTCATAGCGGGACACCACGTCGGGTGTGCCATAGATTCTGACGGTGCTGCTTTCCAGCAATTCGACATTCGTCGCTCCCTGAGGAACGGTGTTGATGAACTGACCACTATGACGCGACAGGATATTTGCATTTCCCGCAATAACATTCATATCTGACATGAAATAGCCTCTTGCTTATCTGCAACCATTGTCTTAATACCTCTCACGGCGGATCGGGACCGGAACGGGAGACGTATGGGGATATGCACCACCAACACAAAAAGAGGGGGGCGCTAAAGCTGACCTGGTTCAGAAACAAAAAGCAGTAGTTGTCAAATATGATTAACAATATTGCTGTGAATCCCTCTTCTGCGGGGATTAGGTTATCGGATGATATTCACCCAATTCTTGATATTTATAGGTGTGGCTTAACTAAAAATCCAACTTTTTTGAAATGTTTTGAAAATAAAAAATATGACAATAATCTTACGTATTAAGTGGCTTAGCGACATTGCTATTCAAATTAAATTATTATTACACTAATTATAATGTTAAATTACCATCACTTAGCGCACTTGGTGTCACGGTAATACGCTTTTTGCCCACATTTGGGTGAGACGCCGCGGGTTGTTCGCCGTGATGATGATGTCTTTATCTATATTTGTTGTATCAATTTGTGTTTGTTTCTATTGACTGCAACACATGAGCGTTAAACGAGGTATGTTGCCAGCAAAGTGATAACGAAGCGTGATGACTAATCACTTTTTCTTATGGTTAATGCTGGCAATGCCGGGTGTAGGTTTTGCTGATATGGCGTCTGGTGTCACGTTAGATATGAGAATTATTCTTGATATCACGGTCATCCCCATTACACTGCGGGCGATTGTTTTCATCAGAGAGACCAGGTTGTTATGGAGTTGCTCCGCATTGTTTACCAGCAGTACCGTTGGCCCTTTCTTGCCGTTATCCTGCTAAGTTTGTTGAGTGCCGCGCTGGGCATTGGGCTTATTGCCTTTATCAACCTGCAATTGATTGAAACGGTCAATCAGTCGTTGAGCGTATTGCCGCAATTTCTGGGCTTGCTGCTGCTCCTGATGGGCGTCACGCTGATGTCGCAACTGGCGCTGACTACGCTGGGGCACCATTTCGTTTACCGCCTGCGTGGGCAATTTATCAAGCGTATTCTGGACACTAACATTGCCCGTATCGAACAGATCGGCAGTGCGCAGCTGCTTGCCAGCCTGTCCAGCGATATCCGCAATATCACGATTGCGTTTGTGCGTTTGCCGGAGCTGATTCAGGGCATTGTGCTTACCATCGGCTCGGCCGCTTATCTGGCCTGGCTCTCCCCGAAAATGCTGGTGGTGACGTCAGTGTGGATTGCGATAACGCTCTGGGGCGGCTTTATGCTGGTTTCCCGCGTGTATCGTCACCTTACTCAGGTGCGGGAAGCGGAAGATCGCCTCCAGAAAGACTATGAAACCGTAATTAACGGGCGTAAAGAGCTGACGCTCAACCGTGAGCGGGCGCAGAAGCTGTATGAAGAGGTTTATCAGGCTAATGCGCAGGACTACCGACAGAACGTGATTCGCGCCGACACCTTCCACCTCAGCGCGGTGAACTGGTCGAACATTATGATGCTGGGCGTGATTGGCGCGGTCTTTTTCATGGCAAACAACCTCGGCTGGGCGGATACCAACGTGGCGGCGACGTATTCACTGACGCTGCTGTTTTTACGCACGCCAATGCTTCAGGCTGTCGGCGCACTGCCGACGCTGCTGAGTGCGCAAGTCGCGTTTAATAAGCTGAAACTTTTCGATTTGGCAGATTATCAGGAACCGTTCTCCGCTGCGGTTGCCCCTGCCGACTGGCACACGCTGGAACTGCGTGACGTGGTGTTTCGCTATAACGATTCTGGTTTTGAAGTCGGACCGATCAATCTGGTGATAAAGCGTGGCGAACTGGTGTTTCTGATTGGCGGAAACGGAAGCGGAAAATCGACGCTGGCGATGCTGCTGACAGGGCTTTATACCCCGGTTTCCGGCTCGCTGCTGCTGGATAATCGCCCCGTTACGGTAGAAACGCGCGAGGATTACCAAAAGCTATTCTCTGCCATCTTTACCGATTTCCACCTGTTCGGACAGATGATGGGCCCGCAGGGAACGGAGCCGGATACGGCGCTGGTCGATAGCTGGCTGGATCGTCTGAACATGCGGCATAAGCTGACGCTGGAGAACCATCAGGTGATGAACTTACAGCTTTCTCAGGGGCAGCGTAAGCGTGTAGCGCTGCTGCTGGCCGTCGCCGAACAGCGGGACATCCTGCTGCTGGATGAGTGGGCGGCCGATCAGGATCCGCAATTCCGCCGCGTGTTCTATCTTGAGCTGTTACCGCAGCTGCGCGCATTGGGGAAAACGATTGTGGCGATCAGCCATGACGATCACTACTTTGAGCATGCCGATCGCCTGCTTGAAATGCATCAGGGAGCGTTGTCAGAACTGACGGGCGAAGCACGTGAACAGGCCTCGCAGGATGCCGTGGCGCAGATTAGTCGATAGTGCAAATCAGCGCGGCGGAATGCCGCGCTGTGAGGGATCACACACCGTTAACATGAAGTCTGACAGGCATATATTAATTCGTTGAATTCTGGGGCAGAATAAGCGCCAATGTTGGCAGGCTGCCAACAGAGTGGATGTTTTTTGCTTACAGATCAGGCACCTGACGTATCTGGTCTGCCACTAAACTCAATAAGTTGGTATAGGTTATGAAAAGGATATTTAACGCATTATTCGTTGTTGTTTTTGTTTGTTTTTCGTCTCTGGCAAATGCTGCAGAAAATCTACCTAACATTGTTATTCTGGCAACGGGCGGTACGATTGCCGGTTCCGCTGCGGCCAATACGCAAACCACGGGGTATAAAGCGGGTGCGCTGGGCGTAGAGACGCTGATTCAAGCGGTGCCAGAGCTGAAAACGCTTGCCAATATCTCAGGCGAGCAGGTTGCCAGCATCGGCAGTGAAAATATGACCAGCGACGTGCTGCTGAAGCTGAGCAAGCGCGTGAACGAGCTGCTGGCACGCAGCGATGTTGATGGCGTGGTCATTACGCACGGTACGGATACACTCGACGAATCGCCTTACTTCCTGAACCTGACGGTGAAGAGTGACAAACCGGTGGTCTTTGCCGCCGCGATGCGTCCGGCAACGGCAATCAGCGCTGACGGCCCGATGAACCTGTACGGCGCAGTAAAAGTGGCAGCGGATAAAAACTCTCGCGGTCGTGGCGTTCTCGTTGTGCTGAACGACCGTATTGGTTCTGCTCGTTTCATCAGCAAAACCAACGCTTCTACGCTGGATACCTTTAAAGCGCCAGAAGAAGGTTATCTGGGCGTGATTATCGGTGACAAAGTTTATTACCAGACGCGTCTGGATAAAGTTCACACCACGCGTTCCGTATTTGACGTGACCAACGTAGATAAACTGCCAGCCGTTGACATCATTTATGGCTATCAGGATGACCCTGAATACATGTACCACGCGTCTATCAAGAACGGCGCGAAAGGTATTGTCTATGCGGGTATGGGCGCAGGTACCGTATCCAAGCGCGGCGATGCGGGCATCCGTAAAGCGGAAAGCGCGGGCATTGTTGTTGTACGCTCCAGCCGTACCGGCAGCGGCATCGTGCCACCGGATGCGGGTCAACCGGGTCTGGTTGCCGATTCTCTGAGCCCAGCTAAATCACGCATTCTGCTGATGCTGGCGCTGACGAAAACGACGAACCCAGCGGTGATTCAGGATTATTTCCACGCGTATTAATCGTCTGATCGGTTTGTAGTGTGATGGCCCCGCCTTTAAACGCGGGGCTTTTTATACCCGTCATACTTCAAGCTGCATGTGCGTTGGCGTCGTTCAGTCACCCGAATCACTTACTTGAGTAAGCTCATCGGGATGCCCTCGCTCGCCGCCTTCCTGCAACTCGAATTATTTAGGGTATATTTCCCGTCATCCCATTTTTACTTTTAGTTATTCAACTTTTCGTTTCCACTGAGAAGTCACTTCCCTCCCTGTTGATTTTATCGGTATGATTCAGCCCACGACAAAGCAGGTAATCACCCCTATTTATCTTTGATACCCGAAATAATTTGAGTGGCGGGACTGCCTACGCGCGTCCAGCTTGAAGTATGGCGGAGCGGGTGAATTAAAGAAGAAGGATACGTCATTACATGACACACCCCATTTTTATGGTTGGTGCCAGAGGCTGTGGGAAGACCACTGTTGGGCATCAACTGGCGCAGGCATTAGGGTATGACTTTGTCGATACCGACCTGTTTATGCAGCAGACCACCAATATGACGGTAGCTGATGTGGTTGCGCAGGAAGGATGGCATGGGTTCCGTCAGCGCGAAAGTCTGGCGCTTCAGCAGGTGACGTCCAACCGCTGCATCGTCGCGACGGGCGGCGGTATGGTGTTGGCGGAGGCCAATCGGCGCTTTATGCATGATAAAGGCACCGTCATTTATCTCCACGCAGATGCCGAACTGCTAGCTCAGCGGCTGGAAGAAAATCCGCAGGATAACCAGCGTCCGACGCTGACGGGTCGCCCTATTGCTGAGGAAATGGCTGATGTACTGGCCGCGCGCGAGGCGCTGTATCGCGGTGTCGCGCACCACGTCATCGATGCATCGCAAACGCCGGAAGCGATTGTGGCAAGCGTGTTGAAGGCACTGCGTCTGTCGGCAGCATAGGAAGGTGGGCCGGACACTGGCAAAATAATCACCAGTCAGTGTTACCGAACACCAACTTTCAATGAATAGATCGTGACAGTGGCTCGACTCTCCTTTTAAGATGAATTTCCTGAATTTTTTCGATGATAGGTGCCGCGCTATGCTGAATGTAAATGAGTATTTTGCAGGGAAGGTCAAATCAATCGGTTTTGAAGGCGATAGCATTGGCCGCGCCAGTGTCGGCGTCATGGATGCGGGTGAATACACCTTTGGAACCGGACAGCCGGAAGAAATGACGGTAATCACCGGAGCATTGAAAGTATTGCTGCCAGGCGCACCGGATTGGCAGGTTTTCACACCGGGAGAAACGTTTTTCGTTCCGGGAAAAAGTGAGTTCAACTTACAGGTGGTCGAACCGACCTCTTATCTGTGTAAGTACCTGTAGTGTAAGTACCTGTAATAGCTATTCTCTCTCTGTAGAGTAGATTATTCTCGCCGCGTTGTGTATGACATAACGCGGCGTTTTCTTATGCAATCCTGCCTCATCACTCTTGTTCCCCAACACGGTTAGTGCCTTTCTCTGCCATTCTTCCCCGGATGGTAATAAATAATGCTGCAAAAATGTTAAGTAGCTCAAGTAATGAACGCAAAGGTATTTAAAAGGTATTATTAATTGGTATTTTAAAGGTGTACCTTACTCTGTCATGAAGGATGTAAATATGAAAACTACAGCAAAGCTGTCGTTCATGATGTTCGTTGAATGGTTTATCTGGGGAGCCTGGTTCGTTCCACTCTGGCTTTATCTGAGCAAAAGCGGATTTACGGCCGGTGAAATCGGCTGGTCGTATGCCTGTACTGCGATTGCCGCGATTCTGTCGCCGATACTGGTGGGATCGCTCACCGACCGCTTTTTTGCCGCACAGAAGGTGCTGGCAGTCCTGATGTTCGCCGGGGCGATACTGATGTATCTGGCGGCCCAGCAAACGGAATTTATGTATTTCTTCCCGCTGCTGTTGGCCTATTCGTTGACCTACATGCCGACAATCGCATTGACTAACAGCATCGCCTTCTCGCATGTGGCCGATGTAGAACGGGATTTTCCACGCATCCGGGTATTGGGAACGATTGGCTGGATCGCTTCCGGTATCGTCTGCGGTTTTCTGCCGACATGGCTTGGATTTAGCGATGTTTCTCCCACCAATGTTCCGCTGCTGATTACCGCTGCCAGCTCCGCGTTGCTCGGCTTCTTTGCGTTTTTCCTGCCCAATACGCCACCAAAAAGCACTGGCAAGATGGATGTTAAAGTCATGCTGGGACTGGACGCGATTGTGTTGCTGAAAGACAAAAACTTCCTGGTGTTTTTTGTCTGCTCCTTCTTGTTCGCGATGCCGCTGGCGTTTTATTACATTTTTGCCACGGGCTTCCTCACCGAAGTCGGTATGAAAAATGCCACTGGCTGGATGACGCTGGGCCAGTTCTCTGAAATCTTCTTTATGCTGGCGCTGCCGTTTTTCACCAAGCGTTTTGGTATTAAAAAGGTATTATTGCTGGGGCTGGTGACGGCGGCTATCCGCTATGTCTTCTTCGTCTACGGCGATGCTTACCACTACTTCACATACGCACTGCTGTTCCTCGGCATCCTGCTGCACGGCGTGAGTTACGATTTTTACTATGTGACCGCCTATATCTACGTTGATAAAAAAGCGCCGGTGCATATGCGCACGGCTGCGCAGGGGCTGATTACGCTCTGCTGTCAGGGTTTCGGTAGCCTGCTGGGATATCGTCTGGGTGGCGTGATGATGGAGAAACTTTTCGCCCACGCTGAGCCGGTGAACGGCCTGACTTTTAACTGGACCGGCATGTGGCTGTTTGGTGCGGTGATGATCGCGATTATTGCGCTGATCTTTATCCTGTTTTTCCGTGAATCGGATAAGACGATCTCGACCATTGATGTAGACGGTGCAAAAAACAAGCATTTCAGTACAGAGGAAAGCAAATGAAACAAGAACGTATTCTCGGTGCCTTATACGGCCAGGCTTTAGGGGATGCGATGGGCATGCCATCGGAACTGTGGCCCCGAACGCGCGTGAAAGCGCATTTCGGCTGGATTGATCGCTTTTTACCCGGTCCGGCGGAAAACAATGCGGCGTGCTATTTTGGCCGTGGCGAATTTACGGATGATACCTCGATGGCGCTGAGTCTGGCCGACGCCATCATTGAATGTGATGGCGACATCAATGCCGATGCGATTGGCCGTCACATCCTGAAGTGGGCGGAATCGTTCGATGCATTTAATAAGAATGTACTCGGCCCAACCTCTAAAATTGCGTTGAAGGCGATTCGACAGGGTACTCCGGTCAGCGAGCTGGAAAATAATGGCGTCACGAACGGCGCGGCGATGCGGGCGTCTCCGCTAGGCTGTCTGCTACCTGCGCACGATCTTGATGAGTTCATCGATCAGGTAGCGCTGGCATCCAGCCCGACGCATAAATCCGATTTGGCAATTGCGGGGGCGGTCGTTGTTGCCTGGGCGATTTCCCGGGCGATTGACGGCGCCAGCTGGCAAGAGATCGTCGACGCGTTGCCGTCTGTGGCACGCCACGCGCAGGAAAAGCGTATCACGACGTTTAGCGCCTCCCTTGCCGCGCGTCTGGAACTGGCGCTGAGTATCGTGCGCCGTGCAAACGGGACGGAAAGCGCCAGCGAGCAGCTTTATCAACTGATTGGTGCGGGAACGAGCACCATTGAATCCGTTGCTACCGCCATCGCGATGGTCGAACTGGCGCAGACCGATCCAAATCGCTGTGCGATTCTGTGCGCCAACCTCGGAGGGGATACCGACACTATCGGGGCGATGGCGACCGCAATATGCGGTGCGCTACACGGGGTCACGGCAATTGATGCCGCGCTGAAGCAGGAACTGGATGACATTAACCAGCTTGATTTTTGCCGCTATGCCAGCCTGCTCCAGCAATACCGCTCCGCACGGGAGGCGTGATGAAGGCCAGCGAACTTGCCGCAAAACTGGATGGGCTAACGACACGTCAGCCGCTGACCATCATCGGGGCGGCGGTGATTGACGTGATTGCCGATGCTTACGCCCTGCCGTATCGCGGGTGTGATATCGAACTGAAGCAGCAAAGCGTGAATATTGGCGGCTGTGCCTTGAACATTGCCATTGCGCTTAAACGCCTTGGGATAGCCGCACAAAACGCCTTGCCTGTCGGGCAGGGCGTGTGGGCGGATATCATTCGTCATAGTCTGGAAAAGCAGAATATCACCACGGTGGTACAAACCGATTCGGGGGATAACGGCTGGTGTCTGGCGCTGGTTGAACCGGACGGCGAACGGACTTTTATGTCCTTCAGCGGCGTCGAGAACCAGTGGAGCGACAGTTGGCTGGCGTCGTTATCCGTCGCATCGGGGAGTTTGGTCTACCTTTCTGGCTATCAACTGGCGGCACCGTGCGGTGAGCGTCTGGTGAGCTGGCTGGAAAACTTGCATAACGTCACGCCATTCATCGATTTTGGCCCACGCATTGCCGATATACCGGCAAGCCTGATGGCCCGCATTATGGCGCTTCACCCTGTGGTTTCCCTTAATCGTCAGGAAGCGGACGTGGCGGCAGATATGCTCGGCGTGTCGGCTGATGTACAAACGCTGGGACGAGCCTGGCAGGAAGCATACCGTGCCCCGGTGATTATTCGTCAGGACAAAGCGGGAGCGTGGTATTTCGACGCGGCTTCTGAAGGCATCATCGCGCCGTTTCCGGCAACGGTGGTGGATACCATCGGGGCAGGGGACAGCCACGCGGGCGGGACGCTGGCTGGCCTGGCGGCTGGGTGGTCATTGGCTGATGCCGTCACGCTGGGGAATGCCGTTGCGGCGTATGTCGTGAGCCACCGCGGCGGAGACTGTGCGCCTACGCTGGCTGAACTGCGTACGCGGTTACTCCTCGCAGACGAAAACGTATAGATCGCTGCGGCAATAGCTGATGCTGTACTCAATAGGCCGGTTCTGTGGGTCGAGCGCAATTTGCTTGATGACCAGAACCGGTACTTTATTATCAAGCTGAATGTGTGACTGAAACTCGGCATCGGGCATACGGGCACTGACGCGGCTGCGCGTACGCTGCGGATTGATGTTTTGGCTGCGAAAATAGTCATAAAGCGAGACGCCGATATCCTCAGCGTCAGCGATCAGATCAACAGGAACATACGATTCTTCAATTGAAACGGCGTCCTCATCCACATAGCGAATACGTTTCAACAGAAAAACGGGGGTATCTGGCGCAATAGCCAACTGCTCGGCCACTTCCTTGCTGCTTTTTACGATTTGTTTGTTTACCCACAGCGTATTGGGCTTTTTGCCCCGCAGCACGACCTGCTGGGAAAATCCGCGCGCCTCTTTCAACGAATATTCGAAAATATTATTGATTTGCGTCCCGTAGCCGCGCACGCGGGTCACTACGCCTTCTTCTTCCAACGTCTGCATCGCTTTACGCACGGTAATGCGCGATACGCCAGCCAGCTGGCTCAGGTCACGTTCTCCCGGCAGAATATTGCCATGTTCCAATGTGCCGCTGCGCACTGCGTTTTTTACCGTTTCGGCAAATTTTAGGTAGAGTGGGGTATTGTCTGTTGCCGCAAAGCGCTGCGTAAGCTGTTCTATTAATCGAGTATGCGCGTGTTCCATTCTTCTCTGATCCTGATCGGCCTGCGTAGACGCCATAATACCACTGGTCTTATTACCTCTATACTGAAAATGGCAATCGCGTATTTCCACATAAAATAAAATATTTTTAGTAATTTTTAGAGTTTTACTCTGTCATGAAAATGTCATCTATTCTTTGGAGCGCTAATCATTAATTCCATATATGAGTTATTTTATTTAATGATTTTTATTAATTAACAGAGTAAAAGAATGTCACGATTATTAGGAATAATCCCTGGGTTGTTAAAATGCAACACATTACGGCATGTGCTAATAATTTTATATTATGTGATTAAGTAAGTTTTTTATTTTACTTATTTTCTTTAATTTGGGTGTTTATGTTGAATTACCGATTGGAGATCCATTTGATGTCTTTTTTTTTATAAGAGTGTGGTTGAACGTAGTAACTATTTTTCTGCGTTTTAAGATAAATAGCGATTGTTGAATGTGATCACATTCAAGTTTTATTTTTCTCTGCCGTTATGGATAGTATAACTATTCTACGCAAAGAGTATTTTATGCTGAAAACGACGCGATCCCGCATTCTTGCGGCCTGTTCTACCATTGTTGTGCTTTCACTTGTTATCAATACCTTTCTTAATTACACCATCGCCAATAACGCCAATAAGGAATCGATCCAGAATACGCTGAATGCGGTAGCCACGAGTCATAGTATTGCGATTAGTGACTGGGTTGCTTCTAAGACGCTGATGATCTCTGCGTTGCATAACCGTGTCATAACCGATGAGGATCCGATTCCGCTGTTTAAACAGATTGCGGCATCTGGCGGTCTCCTGAATGTGTACATGGGTTATGCCAATGGCACGGCCAAGTTTGCCGATTCTGGCGGTATCCCTCCCGATTACAACCCAACGATCCGCCCCTGGTATCAGCAGGCGGTGAAAGAGGGTAAACCGCTGGTCACTGCCCCCTACGTTGATGCGGTGACGAATACGCTGGTGGTTTCTTTCGTTGCTTCCGTGGTGGAAGGCGGAACGGTCAGAGGCGTCGTCGGTAGCGACGTCACGATGAAAAGTGTGATTGAAAACGTTAAAGCGATTAACCCAGCCAAAGATAGCTTCGGCGTTCTCATCGAGCGTAGCGGTCTGATCATTGCTCACCCAGATGAAAAGCTGACGCTGAAAAATATCACCGACATTGCTCCTGGGATTGATCTGAACGACATTCTTTCAGCCGATAGCGCCCGTGATGTGGATTTTTCTGGCGTGACGAAGCTCGTGGTGGCAAAACCGATTGCTGGCACGAACTGGTTCATGCTGGTGGCGTTGGATAAAGCCGAAGCGACAGCGGGCATGCGTTCTCTGCTGTCTACCTCTGTCGTCACGCTAGTCGTTATCGCGCTGCTGGGTACGTTGGTGATTGGTTTCATCATTGCGTCAGCGCTCAAGCGTCTGCTGCAAATCCGCGACGCAATGGATGATATCAGCAACGGTAATAACGATCTGACGCAGCGTTTGCCGGACGAAGGTCATGATGAAGTGGCGCAAATTGCCCGCTCGTTTAATATCTTTGTCGATAAGATCAGTCAGGTAATGATGCAGATTCGCGATATCAGCGCATCGCTTCAGGTTGCGGCGGATGAAATCTCGGCGGGGAACAACGATCTCTCTGCGCGTACTGAATCTGCGGCATCGAGCATTCAGCAAACCGCGGCCTCGCTGGAAGAAATTTCTGCGGCGGTCACACAGTCGGCAGGTTCTGCACAGCAGGTTAATGCGAAAGCGCTGCTGCTGTCGAAAGATGCTGGTACGGGCGGAAAAGTGGTGTCCGATGTGATTGTCACGATGGAAGAGATCGTGGTCGCGTCTGGCAAAATCGGCGATATCATCGGCGTGATCGATGGCATTGCATTCCAGACTAACATTCTGGCGCTTAACGCCGCGGTAGAAGCGGCGCGAGCGGGCGAACAGGGCCGCGGTTTCGCTGTGGTTGCCGGTGAAGTTCGCAGTCTGGCGCAGCGCAGTGCGCAGGCTGCAAAAGAAATTAAAGAGCTGATTGAATCGACGGTCTCCAGCGTGACCTCTGGCTCCGTGCAGGTTCGTCAGGCCAGCGACACGATGAATGAAATTGTCGGCGGCGTCTCTACGGTGAGTTCGGTGATGTCTGAAATCACGCATGCGGCTGATGAGCAAATGCGTGGCATCAACGAGATCAACAAAGCGGTCGCGCAGTTGGATTCGATGGTGCAACAAAACGCCGCGTTGGTGCAGGAATCTGCTGCTGCGTCGGGTGCGTTGCAGTCACAGGCTGAAGAACTGAACGCCGTTGTCGGGGCATTCCGGGTCTAACGGATTCAGGCAGTGAAATGGTATTGCCCGCCGAACATTGGCGGGCAATCACCGACTGGATTAACAATCGACAGTATTAACAGTCAACAGTAAGCGACAGCATTAACGCTGGGCTTCTCCGCCCAGCGCTTCAATCAGATTTGCAATCAATGCCGCCAGCTCGCTGGTCATCAAAATAAAATCGGCATCAAATCGCTGAGCAAAATCTTCCCGATCGATATCGTCGTTTTGTTCCCGCAGCGTATCGGAGAACTTCAAGCGTTTTACCGAACCGTCCTCAGACAAGACCAACTGAACCCGTTCCTGCCAGTCCAGCGCCAGCTTGGTGACCAGTTTGCCCGCTTCAATGTGTACGGCGATTTCATCGCAGACCAAATCCTGTTTTTTACAGCGGATAACGCCGCCGTCTTCCAGAATGGCTTTCAGCTCTGCTTCATCCTGTAGCGCGAAACCTGCCGCTGGCTCACCGGAGCGAACCCACTCGGTCAGTGTCAGTTCGATAGGGTTTTCCATCGTCAGCGGCACAACAGGCAGAGAACCCAGCGTTTTACGCAGCAGCGCTAGCGTATCTTCCGCTTTTTTGGCGCTGGCGGCATCGACCATAATCAGGCCGTTAACCGTATCGATCCACAGCCAAACCTGACTGAAACGGCTGAATGCACGCGGCAGCAGGCTATGCAGCACTTCATCTTTCAGCGAGTCTTTTTCGGTTTTTTTCAGCTTGCGGTGCTGTTCCGCTTCCAGACGTTCAATCTTGGCCTGAAGGGTTTGCTTGATGACCGGGGACGGCAGGATTTTTTCTTCTTTGCGGACGCAGATAACGATTTGCCCATTAACGACGTGCGTTAAGGCATCGCTATGGGATCCCATCGGCGAGACCCAACCCGTTTTCATCATATCCTGACTGCCGCACGGGGTGAACGTGAAAGCGCTGAGCCGTTTTTCCAGTTCATCCGCAGACAAAACGTTATCTTTGGACAGCACGCTGTCCCGGCTTAGGCGGTAAATCATTAAGTTCTTAAACCACAACATGGTGTTATCCCTGACTGGGCGCGCAGGTTTGCACGCGGGTTTGTAATGTTGCGCGCATGATAACGAATTCGAGACGGTTATGTGGAATAAAATACCGGGATTCAGAGGAATACCTATCACGCTTTGAATGGCAGCGGATTGGTTTCTCTGGTTATACCCGTCATACTTCAAGCGGCATGTGCGTTGGTTGCACGACTCGAATTATTTAGGGTTTCTATCTATAAATCAGAACGTTTTCAGGTCGGTAGTGAATTGACTCTGGCCTATTTACAACACGCGGGGAGACATCATGAGAATCGGTATCGATCTAGGCGGGACGAAAACGGAAGTCATTGCGCTGGATGATGAGGGGCAGGAACGTTTTCGGCAGCGTATGCCGACGCCAAGAAATGACTACCCGGAAACGCTGCGGACTATCGCCACACTGGTGGAGATGGCTGAAAAAGCGACCGGCTCTCGCGGTAGCGTCGGTGTAGGGATCCCCGGTACGCTGTCGCCGTTTACCGGTAAGGTAAAAAATGCCAACTCCACCTGGCTCAACGGTCAGGCGTTGGATCTTGATCTCGCCACGTTGCTGAATCGGCCTGTGCGGGTTGCCAATGACGCAAACTGTTTCGCGGTTTCAGAGGCGGTTGACGGTGCCGGAGCTGGGAAGCAGACCGTCTTCGCGGTCATCATCGGAACCGGATGCGGGTCGGGCATTGCGCTGAACGGTCAGGCTCATGTCGGCGGCAACGGTATTGCGGGCGAATGGGGACATAATCCACTGCCCTGGATGGATGACGATGAGCTGCGCTATCGGCAGACGGTTCCCTGCTACTGCGGTAAGTCTGGCTGTATTGAAACGTTTATCTCCGGCACCGGATTTGCCGTGGATTACCAACGTCTGAGCGGCCAGCCGCACAAGGGCGAGGCCGTTATTGCCTTAGCGGAGCAGGGCGATCCCATTGCAGAACTGGCGTTACAGCGCTATGAACACCGTCTGGCAAAATCGCTGGCGCATGTGATTAACCTGCTCGACCCTGATGTGGTGGTGCTGGGGGGCGGAATGAGCAACGTGGCTCGCCTTTATCAGACCGTGCCGGAAAAGATTAAACCGTGGATCTTCGGCGGCGAGTGCGAAACGCCCGTGCTTCAGGCCATACACGGCGACTCCAGCGGGGTACGTGGAGCCGCCTGGCTCTGGCCGAAGACGAAGTAATTGCAGATCGAATGATGGCTAAACGGCGTACTGCGGCGCCAGCCGGCTGACGCCTAGCCCGTTAACCTTCTGCACTTTGATCTGTACCGGAATACGCTCTTTCATGGCTTCGACATGGCTAATGACGCCGATGGTTTTACCGGAGGCGTTCAGGTTATCGAGGGCATCCAGCGCGATATCCAGCGTCTCGGCATCCAGCGTGCCGAAGCCTTCATCCAGAAACAGCGAGTCGATGCTGGCTTTATGGCTGACCAGATCGGATAGCGCCAGCGCCAGCGACAAACTTACTAAGAAGCTCTCGCCGCCGGACAGCGTACGCGTATCACGCTCGGCGTCCGCTTGCCAGGTATCCATCACCAGCAGCTCCAGATCGTCACCGGGTTTCCGTTTCAGCATATAGCGCCCGTGCAGGCGAGAAAGCTGGAGATTGGCGAGATAAACCAGATGATCCAACGTTAGCCCCTGAGCAAACTTACGGAATTTATGCCCGCTTTGTGAGCCGATGAGCGTATTAAGACAGCTCCAGTCGTCATACATTTGCTGACTTTGGGCGATCTCAGTGAGTAAATCCTGCTGGTTCTGTCGCTGTTGTTTATCGTCAGCCAACTGACGTTGGAATTCACCCTGCTGCCGCAGGTTAGCTTTCAGCGTTTCATCCAGCGCTGCCAACTGCTGTTGTACCGCTTCTTGTGTGGCGTCTTCCGTCAGGGACGCGGGGCGCTTTTGTTGATGGGCGAGCAGCTCACGTTCAGCCTGTTGGTGAAGTGCCGCTGCCTGCTGCAAACGCTGATACAGTTCTTCCTTCCATGCCTGCAACGTCTGGCGCTCTTCCTCATCAAGCAGCGCATTGAGGAACGTGGCTTCATCGGCGAAAGTGCTTTGCTGTAAAGCCTGACTAAAGCGTTCGGTCGCGCTCTCATGCTGGCGCGTGCTTTGTTCATACTGCTGTTGCGTGCTAGCCAGCTCTCCCGTCAGACGGCTCAACGTCGTTTCGGTTTGCTGGCGAGCTGACAGGGCCAGGCGAAGCGCATCGTCATACTGCTGGCTCGCTTGCTGTAGCAGATCGCGCACGGCGGCGATCTGCCTATCCCCAAACAGTGCCTGCCGTTCCTGTTGGCTCGCGTTGAGCAACGCGAGGTGCTGTTCCAGATGCTGTTGCTGTATTTGGAGTTGCTGTTTTGCCTCGGTCACGCTGCGATTCAGATGCTGAAGATCGCTTTCCAGTGTGGCTAACAGAGGAATTAAGCGAGATTGCTCCTGCTCTTTGGTTTTCCAGTCTTGCCATTCGCTCTCGCGCTGAGCCAGCCAGTCATTTTGGGCATCGGCCTCCGGCAGAGGAAGGTTTAAGGCTGCCAGCGTATGCGTGATTTCCTGTGTGTGCTGCGTGTTCTGCTGGTGCACGTTTTGCAGCGACTGATCGATTTCTTGCTGCGTAACGCTTAGCGAGGCTTGCTGCTGGGTATTCAGCGCGATTTTCTGGTCGAGTTCCCGCTGCAATGCCTCTGTGGCAGTCAGTAAATCCTTACTTTCCTGCCACTGTTTTTGCAATTGCTCGCGTGCGGTAATCTGCTGTCGAATAGCCTGTTCTTCGGCTTCATTTTGCGCCAGCCAGGCTGCGACCTCATCCGGTTGTTCCAGCGTGTAGCTAACTTGTAAGCGCTCACTGACATCCTGCCACTGTTGCCGCAGGGCGTGATATTCGCTATCGAGCTGAGCGATTTCCTGTTGCAGCTGTTCGCGCTGTTGCTCTAGCGAGGCCAACTGTGCCGTTGTATTCGCCAGCGCTGTCGTTAACTGGTTCACTTCCTGCTGTAGCGCAGTCAGGCGGCTTTGGGTTTCAGACGGTTGCAGCGCCTGATAGCGTTCGATAGCGGGATGCTCGATTGAACCACATAGCGGGCATGCGTCTCCAGCCTGTAGCCGCTGGCGTTCGGCTTCCAGCTTAACGATACGCTCTTCCTGACGGAGCAGCGTTTCTAGATCGACCAGATGCTGGCTTCGCTGCTCATACTCAGATTGCTGCTGTTTCTTCAAGATTTCTGACTGGCTGATATGCCCTTGTACCTCATCCTGCTTGGCGAGGTACTGTTGTTTGCGAACGTGCAGGCGCTGGAACTGGTCGCTGATTATCGCGAGCTGTTGGCGTTCAGCGCGCTGGTCAATGCGTTGATTAAACTGCTGCTGCAGGGTGGAAAGCGACTGGTGCGCTTCCTGTTTTTGCTGTGTCTCATCGTGTTGCATGAACTGCTGACGGGCGGCATCAACGACCGCTTGTTGTTCACGCTGCTCTGCCGCCAGCGTCACCGTCTCTTGCTGTAGCACTGCCGACTGTGCGGTGTGCTGCGTCTGTTTTTGCTTCAGCTTCTCTTGCTCGTCCTGAAGCTGGCGCAATTGCCGAAACTGGGTGCGCCACAGAGGAAGTTGTTCTCCCCACTGCTGATGATGCGCGTGTTGCTGGCGGTAGGACTGAATCTGTTCAAGCTGCTGTGTAGCCTGCTGCTGTTCCGCCGCCGTCTGGGTTTGTTTGCTTTCATCAGCGTGCAGACGAGCCTGCGTTTTTGCCAGTTCGTCTTGCTGCTGCGTTTTTTGCTGCACCAGCGTGGCAATGCGATGGTCAAGTGGCACAACCTGTTCGTTGATCACCTGCTCTTGCTGCTGCCGTACCCGTTTGTGCTCACTAACCTCCAGCTCTGCTTTTTCTTCCTGCTGGCGTAGCGCGGTTAACGTCACCTGCTCGGCGGCCTGCTTCCCGGTCAGCTGTTCAATACGCTGTGCCAGTGTGAGAGACTCCTGTCGATAGCGCTCTCGTTCCTGATGTAGCGGCCTCAGTTTTTCTGCTGGTTCGCTGTGAGTTAACCTGTCGAGCTGCGGTTTAGCCTGCTGAATGGCGGATTCGGCACTCGCATGCTGCGCCTGCGTGCTGGTTAACTGCGTGTGCTGCTGCGTCAGTTGCTCAAACCAGCGCAGCGTAGTCAGCGCTTGCTCACGTTCGACGTTGCCCTGCTGCTCTTGCTGGAGTAACTCGGCAAGCTGTTCTTCCACCTGCTGACGTTGCTCATCGGTCAGCAGTTGAATGCCTGATGCGCGCGCCTGTAGCGTGTTCAGTGCGACGTTTGCCTGTTTGTGCTTGTCATAAACGCGTTCGGAAATCAGGCCGTAAATGTCCGTGCCGGTCAGCTCTTCCAGCAGTTCTGCTCGGTCTTCTGCTTTGGCGTTGAGGAAGGCGGCAAACTGCCCCTGAGACAGCATCATCGAACGCGTGAAACGGTCAAAATCCAATCCGGTGATTTTTTCCACCATATCTTTTTTATCGCTGATTTTTTCACACAGAATTTTGCCGTCTTCTATGAGCGCGAGTTCAGCTTTGGGAGCCTGCAAGTTACCGTCCGGGGTATTTCTTGCCCGACGCTGGCTCCAGAAGGCGCGATATCCGACGCCTTTAACTTCAAATTCGACCTCGGCAAGGCACTCTGCGGTATTACGCGTCATCAGCTCATTCTGGTTGTTGGAGATAACATCCAGGCGAGGTGTTCTATGGTACAGCGCCAGACAGATCGCATCCAGCAGCGTGGTTTTTCCCGCGCCGGTCGGGCCGGTAATGGCAAATAAGCCGTTGCTGGAAAATGGCTCCTGCGTGAAATCGATCTTCCATTCGCCTTTCAACGCATTAAGGTTCTTTAAGCGCAGACTGAGAATCTTCATTGGGTCTTCTCGCTATTTTCCAGTTCATCAATAACCTGATTAAACAGCGTGCGAACACGCTGTTGGCGGCTGTCTTCCATGACTGTCTCCGTTGCCAGACGACGTTCAAAAACGTCATGTACGCTCAGCTCGTTCAGCGTTTCCTTGTCCTGTCGGGTAATCGCCTGCATGCGCTGTTCACGCGTGCGGCGCAGCAGCAGCACCTCCACGGGCAGGTTCTCGGTCATCGCCTGAATGCGTTTTTGCATGTCGCTCAGATAATCCTGCGTGTTGAGCTCAATATCCAACCACACGGGTTTATCGCCCTGATAGTTCTGGAAAGTGACCAGCTGTTTTTCAATATCGCTCAGGCTACCTTTAATCAGCTGCATCGGCTGAGTCATGGGAATCGGCAGGATGTCTATCTGCGGAGGCGTTTGCGGTGACACGTCAGATGCAAAGCTCACCAGACAGACGGATTTCTCACTGTTTAGCTCATCAAAACTCAACGGGATGGGCGAACCGCTGTAACGAATATGCTCGCTTTGGGTCACGCGCTGCGGGCGGTGAATATGGCCGAGCGCGATATAATCCGCAGGAGGAAAAGCCTGAGCAGGGAAGGCATCGAGCGTACCAATATAGATATCGCGCACGGATTCCGAGGCGGTTGCGCCAATCGTCGTCAAATGCCCGGTTGCAATAATCGGCAGCGGCAGGCCAAGTTCGTCGCGCTTTTGGCAAGCCAGTTGATAACACTGCTGGTAGTGCGCGGTAATCGCTTCCTGTAGCGCCAGCTGTTTTTCATCCCCGGATTGCCCAGCTTTGCTGGTCAACACATCACGTGGACGTAAAAAAGGAATCGCGCAGAGCAGGGCACCGGGCTGCTTTTGACGGTTTTCCAGCAGGAGCACCTGTTGGGATGGATCGTCGCTGGCGCAGGCAATCACCCGCGTGTTCAGGCAGGCCAGCAGTTCGCGGGATTCGTTTAGCATCGCGACAGAATCGTGGTTACCGCCGAGAACGATGAGCTGGCAGCCTGTGCGCTGTAGCGCGACCACGAAGCTATAATACATTTCCCGCGCATAGCTGGGGGGCGAGCCGTTATCAAAAATATCGCCAGCAACGATAATGGCATCGACCTGATGTTGTTCCACCTGAACAATAAGCCAGTTTAGAAAAGCCTGATGCTCAGCAGCGCGACTTTTGGTATAAAAATATTGCCCTAAATGCCAATCGGCGGTGTGGATAATGCGCATCGTGTTCTCTCGATATTCATGCCGCGTGGCGGTGGATGACGTTGTCATTATTTATTATGTGAAAGGGTGTGTCGTCGCCATGGTGCTTTGTCATCGTAATGCCATGATTATATATAGCAGGGATGGCGGCTGTCGCGGTGGAATCAAACGTTTGGAAAGCGGCTCGAAAAATCGGATGTACGCGCTGTAACAATCGCGCAGAGAGGTCCGTGCGTTTTTCATAAATCTGTCATAAAACTGACGCATAATGCCTCCGCCTGCTAACAGCGACGATGATTAACGACAGGATTAACAATGGCAAAACGCATATTAGTCGTGGAAGATGAAGCACCAATTCGTGAAATGGTCTGCTTTGTACTGGAACAAAATGGTTATCAACCTGTTGAAGCTGAAGACTATGACAGCGCGGTAACGCAACTGTCGGAGCCATTCCCGGAACTGGTGTTATTGGACTGGATGCTGCCAGGCGGGTCAGGCCTGCAATTCATCAAGCATATGAAGCGCGAGGCGCTGACGCGTGATATCCCGGTGATGATGTTGACCGCGCGTGGCGAAGAAGAAGACCGCGTGCGCGGGCTTGAAGTGGGAGCGGATGATTACATTACCAAACCGTTTTCACCCAAAGAGTTGGTGGCGCGTATCAAAGCCGTGATGCGTCGGATTTCACCGATGGCAGTGGAAGAAGTGATTGAAATGCGTGGCCTGAGCCTCGATCCTTCCTCACATCGCGTGACGACCGAAGAGCACGCGTTGGACATGGGGCCGACGGAATTTAAACTGCTGCATTTCTTTATGACGCATCCTGAACGTGTTTATAGCCGGGAACAGTTGCTGAATCACGTTTGGGGCACTAACGTTTATGTTGAGGATCGTACTGTCGACGTCCATATTCGTCGCCTGCGTAAAGCGCTGGAAACCAGCGGACATGACAAAATGGTGCAAACCGTTCGGGGAACGGGCTACCGTTTTTCAACGCGTTACTGAGGTGATCGTAACCGGAGACACATTAACGTGCTAGAACGTTTATCCTGGAAAAGGCTGGCATTGGAGCTAGCTTTTTTTTGTTTGCCCGCTTTACTGCTGGGGCTGATTTTTGGCTATCTGCCCTGGTTTCTGCTGGTCGCCGTATTAGGCTTGCTGTGCTGGAATTTTTATAACCAGCTAAAACTCTCTTATTGGCTGTGGGTTGACCGCAGCATGACGCCGCCGCCTGGCCGCTGGAGCTGGGAGCCGCTGTTTTACGGGCTCTATCAGATGCAGTTGCGTAACCGACGCCGACGCCGTGAGCTGGCGCTTCTGATCAAGCGGTTTCGCAGCGGTGCCGAATCTTTGCCCGATGCGGTGGTGATCACGACCGAAGATGGCACCATCTTCTGGTGTAATCATCTGGCGCAGCACCTGTTGAATTTCCGCTGGCCGGAAGATAACGGTCAGAACATCCTCAACTTATTGCGCTATCCCGAATTTACGAATTACATGAAAGGACAGGATTTTAGCCGTCCTCTCACGCTGCAGTTGAATAATTCTCACCATGTTGAATTTCGCGTGATGCCCTATTCCGAAGGCCAGCTATTGATGGTGGCGCGTGATATTACGCAAATGCATCAGCTTGAAGGCGCCAGACGTAACTTTTTTGCCAACGTGAGCCATGAGTTGCGTACGCCGCTGACGGTGTTGCAGGGCTATCTGGAAATGATGCAGGAAGAAACGCTGGATGCGGCGCTACGCGGAAAAGCGCTGAATACCATGCAGGAACAGACCCGACGTATGGATGGGCTGGTCAAACAGCTGCTGACCCTGTCCCGTATTGAAGCGGCGACGGCAATCGATCTGAATGAAAAGGTCGATATCCCGTTGATGCTGCGCGTATTGCAGCGTGAAGCGCAGACGCTGAGTCAGGGGCGTCATGAGATCGTCTTTCGTGTGAATGAAAGCCTCCGCGTGTTTGGTAATGAAGAACAACTGCGCAGTGCGGTATCCAATCTGGTGTATAACGCGGTCAACCATACGCCAGCGGGAACGCGTATCGAAGTCTGCTGGCAGAAGATCCCGCAGGGCGCGCAATTTCAGGTCAGCGATAACGGACCGGGCATTGCGGCCGAGCACTTGCCGCGCCTGACGGAACGCTTTTATCGGGTGGATAAGGCGCGTTCACGACAAACAGGCGGCAGCGGACTGGGGCTGGCGATTGTTAAGCATGCGCTTAGCCATCACGATTCCCGTCTGGAAATCATGAGTGAGGATGGGCTGGGCTCACGTTTCGTCTTTACGTTGCCGAATCGGTTGATTGTCCCTGCCTCTCTGGCTGAAAATACGGTGAAACCTTCAGCCTGACGGAAAACGCTATCTATGACATCCGCCACTCGCATTGCGGGCGCTTTTTTACTGCTGTTCAGTGCGTTGTGCTCCGCACAGCCTCGTCAGATGCTGGCGGGCAACCTCTCCAGCGCGGGGTCGGATACGCTGGCTAACCTGATGGCCTTCTGGGCGGCGGATTTCAGCCAGCATTACCCGAACGTGAATTTACAGATTCAGGCCGCTGGGTCGTCCTCTGCGCCGACGTCTCTGGCATCGGGTGCTGCGCAGCTTGGGCCGATGAGCAGGGCGATGAAGGCCAGCGAAATTGAGGCGTTCGTCCAGCATTATGGCTACCCGCCGCTGGCGGTGCCGGTGGCAATGGATGCGCTAGTCGTGCTGGTCAATCAGGATAACCCGCTGCCTGGGCTGAACTTGTCGCAGCTGGACGCCATCTTTTCGATTACGCAGCGCTGCGGTAACCACCAGCCGATAAAACAGTGGGGCGATCTCGGCCTGCATGGCAGTTGGGAAAAACGCACGCTACTGCGCTATGGACGAAACTCGGCGTCGGGAACCTATGGGTTCTTTAAGCAAAAGGCGCTATGTCGTGGCGATTTCCTTCCTCAGGTTAATGAACTGCCCGGTTCAGCGTCTGTCGTACAAGCGGTTGCGGCGTCAACCGATGCCATCGGCTATGCCAGCGTGGGCTTTCGTACCAGCGGCGTGAGAATGCTGCCGTTAGCTGCACAAGGCACCGACTACATCTACCCCTCGACTGAAAATATCCGCAGCGGTTTATACCCTTATACCCGCTATCTCTATATCTACGTGAACAAAGCGCCCAGCCAGCCGCTGGAAGCGCTAACGGCGGCATTTTTAGCGCGAGTGCTGTCTGATACGGGGCAGGCGCTGGTGAATCAGGATGGCTATTTGCCACTGCCGGAAGCAACGCGTCGTCAGGCGCGTCAGCAGATTGGTCTGCCAGAATAATTCTTCCTATTCCCCTCCTTACGAGTTTGCGATGTTTTCACGTTAGATGAACTTTCTTCATGTAACGTGAAAATTCTTCCATTGCCCTGTGATTCGCCCCGTGACAGGATAGTTTTAAATTTAGACGTCCAGATGGCTAAATAAGATTAAATGTAACTATCCCTTTGGGCAAATATTTCACATTGAAACTATCTGTCAGCATGCTTCTTTCCTGAAGGTCGGTGCTGGCAACATGTCAGGAGCGACATATGGCGAATACCTTATCCCCTTTCCGTGCTGATACCGTCGGCAGTTTCTTGCGTCCAGCAGCGATTAAGGAAGCACGCCTTCAACATCAGGCGGGCGAGATTGATGATGCTGCGCTGCGTAGCATTGAAGATCGTGAGATTCTGCGGGTGGTAGAAAAGCAGCGTGAAGCGGGCCTGCAGGTTGTGACGGATGGTGAATTGCGTCGTGCCTGGTGGCACTTCGATTTCTTTGCCGACTTGAACGGCGTGGAGCGCTACGAAGCCGATCACGGTATTCAATTCAACGGTATTCAGACCAAATCCCATGCGATTCGCGTCGTGGATAAAGTGAGCTTCAATTCTCAGCATCCGATGCTCGATCATTTCCGTTACCTGAACAGCATTTCTGGCGATGCCGTCGCTAAAATGACGATTCCAAGCCCTAGCGTGATGCATTTCCGCGGCGGCCGCAAAGCGATTGATGCGACGGTTTATCCCGATTTAGCGGACTATTTCGACGATTTGGCACAAACCTGGCGCGATGCGATTCACGCATTTTATGACGCTGGTTGCCGCTTCCTGCAACTGGATGACACTGTATGGGCCTACCTGTGCTCTGACGATCAAAAACGTCAGATCCGTGAACGTGGTGAAGATCCGGCGCAGCTGGCGCGAACCTATGCGGATGTGCTGAATAAAGCGCTGGCTGATAAGCCTGCGGATCTGGTTATCGGTTTACACGTTTGTCGCGGTAATTTCCGCTCGACCTGGATTTCTGAAGGCGGATACGAGCCTGTGGCAGAGGTTCTGTTTGGCGAAGTGAATGTTGATGAATTCTTCCTGGAATACGATACCGAGAGAGCCGGTGGGTTTGAGCCACTGCGTTTTGTGAAGCCAGGCCATCAGCAGGTGGTGCTGGGACTGATCACCACGAAGAACGGTGAGCTGGAAGAGGCAGAGGTGGTGCAGGCGCGTATCGCGGAAGCGGCAAAATATGTCGATCTCAGCCAGATTTGCCTGAGCCCGCAGTGTGGCTTTGCTTCAACGGAAGAGGGTAACAGCCTGACGGAAGAGCAGCAGTGGAATAAGCTGAAACTTGTTGTGGATATCGCCAATCGCGTGTGGTGATACCGGTGAAGTAAACTTATCCCCGCAGTGGATATACAGAGGCTGGATCATACGATCCGGCCTTTTTTGTGGCCGCTATCCGGCCTTCTACCCGCGACGTTTTTGTGAAATATGTTTTTTTTATGATCGAACAACGCATTTTATTCCGTTTTTTGTCAGTTTTATTGCAATGAAATATCGATAAATGCGCAAATCATGTGTTATGCAAATCAGGATAAACCAATTTATATTCTTATTTTTTGGCATAGTTAGGCTTGATACTCTGGTTTTTGGATCTCCGCTTGTCTTTTTACGCTATAAACGTTTTACTTAGCACCCAATATGGCTGTGCAAAAAATAACTCCTCTATGCTCGCCATCTTTCGCGTTTCCAGAGTGTTGGCGTCAGCTTCGAGCTAGCTCTTTGTGAATGGCTTCTGGCGGCGATAAACGGCACCGTTTTCTTTTTATCGATTTGATACAGGCAACACGACATAACTATGAGTCATCGTTTAACTTCCAAAGATATCGTGGCATTAGGTTTTATGACCTTTGCTTTGTTCGTGGGGGCAGGAAATATTATTTTCCCGCCGATGGTGGGATTGCAGGCGGGAGAGCACGTTTGGACCGCAGCGCTCGGCTTTCTGCTGACGGCGGTTGGTCTACCTGTGTTGACCGTGATCGCGCTTGCCCGGGTTGGCGGTGGTGTTGATGCGCTGAGCTCGCCGATTGGTAAAAAGGCCGGTGTTGTTCTGGCGACCGTGTGCTATCTGGCTGTTGGGCCGCTGTTCGCAACGCCGCGCACGGCAACCGTCTCGTTTGAAGTCGGTCTGGCACCTTTGGTCGGCAACGGAGCTTCTCCGCTGCTGATTTATAGTCTGATTTATTTTGCCATTGTGATCGCGATTTCCCTGTATCCGGGCAAACTGCTGGATACGGTCGGCCATGTGCTGGCACCGTTAAAGATCATTGCGCTGGCGGTACTGGGTATTGCTGCGGTGCTGTGGCCTGCCGGTTCGTCTATCCCAGCGACAGAAACGTATGAGCAACTGCCGTTCTCCAATGGTTTCGTCAACGGCTATCTGACGATGGATACACTGGGCGCAATGGTCTTTGGCATCGTGATCGTGAATGCGGCGCGCTCGCGTGGAGTGACAAGTTCAGCGTTGCTGACGCGTTACACTGTATGGGCAGGATTAATTGCTGGTATCGGTCTGACGCTGGTCTATCTGAGCCTGTTCCAGCTCGGTTCCGTCAGTGGTGAACTGGTGCCGCAAGCGCAGAATGGAGCCGAGATTCTCCATGCTTATGTGCAACACACGTTCGGTAACATGGGAAGCAGCTTCCTGGCGTTGTTAATCTTTATCGCGTGTCTGGTGACGGCGGTGGGGCTGACCTGTGCCTGTGCTGAATTCTTTGCGCAATACCTGCCGTTGTCTTACCGCACGCTGGTGTTTGTGCTGGGAACGTTCTCGATGGTGGTGTCTAATCTGGGCTTGAGCCATCTGATTCAACTTTCCATTCCTGTGCTGACGGCGATTTATCCACCGTGTATCATTCTGGTTTTATTGAGCTTTACGCTGCGTTGGTGGAATAGCGCTTCACGTATTGTGGCCCCCGTCATGTTAGTCAGTCTGTTATTTGGCATGATTGATGGTGTAAAATCGTCGGCCTTCAAATCGCTGTTGCCGGAGTGGAGCCTCAACCTGCCGCTGAGCGAGCAAGGGTTGGCCTGGCTGCCGCCGTCACTGCTGATTTTGCTGGTTGCAGTGATTTACGACAGACTTTGTGGTCGTCAGGAAGTGACGGTACATCAATAATACCGTTAATACCTGATAGCACTGGAGCGGTAGGGATAGCGTGCCGCTCCAGCACAACGTTGGTTTTCTGCACCACAGGTCTTTGCCTGTGGTTTTTCTTTTTGTAATGTTTTCCTTTATATAAGACAGGGTTGCTTATCAATGGAACAACCATCCTCCAAGCTCAAGCGTGGGTTAAGCACGCGGCATATCCGCTTTATCGCCCTTGGTTCGGCGATCGGAACCGGTCTGTTTTATGGTTCCGCGAGTGCGATCCAAATGGCTGGCCCCAGTGTATTGCTGGCTTATCTGATCGGCGGGGTTGTCGCGTATATCATCATGCGCGCACTGGGCGAAATGTCGGTGCACAACCCTCAGTCCAGCTCGTTTTCCCGCTATGCGCAGGATTATCTCGGGCCATTGGCGGGGTATATCACCGGCTGGACCTACTGCTTTGAGATGCTGATTGTCGCCATTGCCGATGTGACCGCGTTTGGCATCTACATGGGCGTCTGGTTCCCTGCCGTGCCGCACTGGGTGTGGGTTCTGAGTGTGGTGCTCATCATTGGTGCCATTAACCTGATGAATGTGAAAGCCTTTGGTGAACTGGAGTTTTGGCTCTCTTTCTTCAAAGTTGCCACCATTATCATCATGATCGCGGCCGGGATCGGCATCATCATCTGGGGTATTGGCAACGGGGGGGAACCGACAGGTATCCACAACCTCTGGACCAATGGCGGGTTCTTCAGTAACGGTGTGATGGGGATGATTCTCTCGCTGCAGCTGGTGATGTTTGCGTATGGCGGCGTGGAGATTATCGGGATTACGGCCGGTGAGGCCAAAGACCCACAGAAGTCGATCCCTCGTGCAATCAACTCTGTGCCATGGCGTATTCTGGTGTTCTATGTCGGCACGCTGTTCGTCATTATGTCGATTTACCCGTGGAATCAGGTAGGGACTAACGGAAGCCCATTTGTACTGACGTTCCAGCATATGGGCATTACGGCGGCGGCAGGTATCCTGAACTTTGTTGTGATTACCGCGTCGCTGTCGGCGATTAACAGCGATGTCTTCGGCGTTGGCCGTATGCTGCATGGGATGGCGGAGCAGGGGCATGCACCGAAGGTGTTTGGCCGTATTTCCAAGCGTGGTATCCCGTGGGTCACGGTTGTTGTAATGATGACGGCGCTGCTAGTGGCGGTGTACCTGAATTACATTATGCCCGGTAAAGTTTTCCTGGTGATTGCTTCACTGGCAACCTTTGCAACGGTGTGGGTGTGGATCATGATTCTGTTTTCTCAGATCGCCTTCCGCCGTCGTCTGAGCCCGGATGAAGTGAAAGCGCTGGCGTTCCCACTGCGCGGCGGCATCGTGACCTCCGTGTTCGGCATCGTCTTCCTGTTCTTCATCATTGGTTTGATTGGCTACTTCCCGGACACGCGCGTGTCGCTGTATGTCGGTATCATTTGGATAGTGCTGCTTTTAGTGGGCTATGTCTGGAAAAAGAAGCGTCAGAACGCGGTAGCGGCATAGAATTAAGTTAGTCGCTTGCTATCGGAAGAAGCGAGGTTGCTGACAAAGTCCGCAGAGCGGGAGTAACGGATAGATCGTAAAGACGCTGTGAATACGTCCATGTACGCTCGGCTTGCGCCATCCCTGGCGCAAACGCTTTACTCTTCTATTCCGTTACTCCCGTTTTCATTCGGTGTCAGCGGCGTTCGTTCCTTTGCATGAGATATTACGCTTTCGGAGCCGTCATTTGCTGCGCCATGATCCGCATATCGTGGCCGGTTGGGATTTGATGAATACGGAGATCGAACTCCGGTAAGATCGCAAAGATATGGTCGAAAATATCAGACTGAATGCTTTCGTAATCGACCCAAGCGGTCGTGTTGGTAAACGCATAAATTTCCAGCGGCACCCCTTCTGACGTTGGTGCAAGCTGCCGTACCATCAGCGTCATCCCTTTATGAATACCCGGATGGGTGCGCAGATAAACCTGAAGGTAGGCGCGGAACGTGCCTAAATTCGTCAAACGACGGCCGTTCAGCGGTGATGTCAGATCGCAATCGGACTGTGTATTGTGCTGCTCTAGCTCGCTCTTTTTGTTCTGAATATAAGGTGACAGTAACTTGCTGCGCAGCAATCGCGCCTGTTCGTCTTCCGTCATGAAATGCACGCTGGTGGTATCGATATTGATGCTGCGCTTGAGGCGCCGTCCCCCTGATTCGGACATCGAACGCCAGTTCTTAAAAGAATCGGAGACTAAGGCGTAGGTGGGAATGGTGGTGACGGTATTATCCCAGTTTCTCACTTTTACTGTTGTCAGTCCGATATCGATAACGGCCCCGTCAGCGCCGTATTTCGGCATTTCGAGCCAGTCGCCCAGCGTTAACATGTCGTTGGCGGAGAGTTGGATGCCCGCGACCAATCCCATAATCGGGTCTTTGAACACCAACATCAGAACGGCGGCCATCGCACCTAATCCGCTAATCAGAATCAGCGGCGATTTCCCGATGAGCAGTGACACGACCATAATGCTGATGACGATGGTGGCGATCAGCTTCAGACTCTGGAAAATACCGCGCAGCGGCAATTGAGCCGCGACTTTGGTTCGGGCGGAAACGTTGAGCAGAACATCGAGGAGCGAGAACAAGGACAGCAGCGCAAAAACCATGATCCACACCTGGGAACAGATGATTAGCGCTTCGCGGGTTTCACTCTGCGCGGGAAGCCACACAAAAACCTGAATATTCAGGATCACCCCTTGTAGCAAGAAGGCCAGACGGTTAAACAAGTTGTGTTGCGTCAGCGCCTGTTTCCACCCGTGTCCCTCGGTTTTTCCCGGTTTATTGAGTGAGCGCAGTACCATTCTTTTCAGCACCACCTGATGAAAAATCAGGTGGATGACGGCAGAAATGAGCAATATCAGCCCAAGAACAATCAGTAACGCAATGATGCTAGCGTGTTGTATTCCAGCTTCTCTCAGCCACAGCGCGAGATTTTGTTGCATGCGTTCTCCTTTTATTCCAGTGAATCTGTCGTGTATTAACACGATGTGGCTTTAAGGCTAAGGATTTAGCGCCCCTAGTCAACCTTTTGTATTATTTAAGATATCGCCGGGAAGAGGTGGTGAGAGGTGAAGAAGAGCAGAGGGATAACTTGCGGGCAAAGAAAAAGCCAGTCGCATCGCAACTGGCTTGGTCATCATATTGCCATGTCGGCAGGATGAGGAATTACAGCTTGTCTGCGTTCTCAGACAGGTATTTTGCTACGCCGTCTGGTGACGCGCCCATACCGGATTTACCTTTTTCCCACTGCGCCGGGCACACTTCGCCGTGCTCTTCGTGGAATTGCAGGGCGTCAACGGTACGCAGCATTTCATCGATGTTACGACCCAGCGGCAGATCGTTCACCACCTGGTGACGAACTACGCCGTTTTTGTCGATCAGGAAAGAACCACGCAGTGCAACACCAGCTTCTGGGTGCTCAATGCCGTAGGCTTTCTGGATTTCGCGCTTGATGTCAGCAACCATCGCGTATTGCACTTCGCCGATGCCGCCTTTGTCCACAGGGGTTTTACGCCATGCGTTGTGAACAAACTCGGAGTCGAAGGAAACGCCAACCACTTCTACACCGCGTTTCTTGAACTCGGCATAGCGGTGATCGAAAGCAATCAGCTCTGACGGACAAACGAAGGTGAAGTCCATCGGCCAGAAGAAGATCACGGCAGCTTTACCGTTGATGTGCTTCTTCAGGTTGAAATTTTCGACGATTTCGCCACTGCCTAAAACGGCAGCTGCGGTGAAGTCTGGGGCTTGACGAGTTACCAGGACCATAATTACTCCTGTAGATAGCGGTTAATGATCGGATGATATAAAAAACAGCGACTAGTATAGGGACTCTACCTGAGTGAATACAGGCAAAGAGACCAATCAATGAGATAGCTTCTGTCTATTGAACTCATCGCTATTTCCTTTCAAGGGGCTACATTATCCCTTTTGACAGAAAGGACAATACGTCGCGTAGAAAAACGGAAAAATCGCGATCTATAGCTGCTGCGCTTTCGCTAATTGCATCATCCGTGGGTAAAACTGCCAGAAGAGTATTTCAAATTGGTGATAGTGCTGCTCGATATCCTGAAAAGAGCCGGACAGCGCAGCCAGTTTCGGACGGCGTACCGACATTCTGTGCAGCACATCGGCGATAAACGGCAGCTCTGCGTAACGGGTCATCCAGCGTTCCGGCCACAGATAGCGATTCAGGTTCTGAAAGCGTTCTGGCGTGTGCGCCAGATGCGGCTCGATTTGTGATTGCGCATCGTCGATAAAGGCTTGCAGGGGGGTATCCGGCACCAGCTGTAGCCAGTGACGCGCAAGATAGTGATCCCACAGGACATCTAGCGTAATCGGCGAAACGCGGCGGAATTCATCGCTGAAATACTGACGCGCCTGTTTGACTTCCGGCAGGCTGTCGGTTAGCGAATCAACGCGACGATGCAGACGAATACCCGCGACGATCTCGTCAGCGTAGCTGTCCTGCGGGTTGCCGCGCACGAAATCCGCCATCAGATTACCTAATAGGGAACTGTCGGCCAGCGTGGCCAGGTGGAGGTGAGCAAGAAAATTCATGGCGCTAGTATATACCCTTCATCTTTCGAGTTACAGGCTCGTTGGCTGCCCTTGGTCACCCCAGTCACTTACTGATGTAAGAAGCTCTTGGGGACTCCCTCAGTTGCCGCCTTCCTGTATCTCGAAATCTATTGGGTATAATGCATTCCACGACTCAGGTGCTTATTTCTTGCAGCCATGCGCTTGCGGCTCTAGACTAGGCCGCCCATTTTTAATGTATTACAGCTAAGTGAATTGCCATGCGTGTTACCGATTTTTCGTTTGAACTTCCTGAATCATTGATTGCCCATTATCCACAAGCGGAACGCAGTGGTTGTCGCCTGCTATCGCTGGACGGGCCGACGGGAAATCTGACGCACGGCGTGTTTACCGATTTGCTGGATAAACTGAATCCCGGCGATCTGCTGGTGTTCAACAACACGCGCGTGATTCCTGCTCGTCTGTTTGGCCGTAAAGCCAGCGGCGGCAAACTGGAAGTGCTGGTCGAGCGTGTGTTGGATGACCATCGCGTGCTGGCGCACGTTCGGGCGTCGAAAGCGCCAAAACCGGGTACGGAGCTGCTGCTGGGCGATGACGAAAGCGTCAAAGCTACGATGGCCGCTCGCCACGATGCGCTATTCGAGCTGCATTTCGATGATTCTCGCGATGTTCTGTCGATCCTGAATGATATCGGCCACATGCCGTTGCCACCTTATATCGACAGACCCGATGAAGATGCTGACCGTGAGCTTTATCAGACGGTGTATAGCCAACGACCAGGCGCTGTAGCGGCACCGACGGCGGGCTTACATTTTGATGAGCCGATGTTGGCCGCATTGCGCGAGAAGGGCATCGACATGGCGTTCGTGACGCTGCACGTAGGCGCGGGGACTTTCCAGCCTGTACGCGTCGATACGATTGAAGATCACATCATGCACGCCGAATATGCCGAAGTGCCGCAGGACGTCGTGGATGCCGTTTTGGCGTGCAAAGCGCGGGGAAACCGCGTGATTGCCGTTGGTACCACTTCAGTACGTTCACTGGAAAGTGCCGCGCAGGCCAGCCAGAACGCGGCGATTGAACCGTTCTTCGGCGATACCAAAATTTTCATCTATCCGGGCTATCACTACCGCATTATCGATGCGCTGGTGACCAATTTCCATCTACCCGAATCGACGTTAATCATGCTGGTGTCGGCCTTTGCCGGTTACCAGAACACGATGTTTGCCTACCGTCAGGCGGTGGCAGAGCAATATCGTTTTTTCAGCTACGGTGATGCGATGTTTATTACGCACAACCCGATGACCAAACAGGAAAGCGTGGGATAAACCCACTTTCCACATAATAGGAACGCCACAGACCACGCTCTGTCAGGCGTTAATACATCATTACCATCAGACTGTTTTTCTGATGCTGGAGGCTAAGTGAAGTACGAATTACAAACAACGGACGGCCGTGCGCGACGCGGTAGATTGATTTTTGAACGTGGCGTCGTAGAAACCCCGGCTTTTATGCCCGTGGGGACGTACGGCACGGTGAAAGGCATGACGCCGGAAGAAGTGAAAGAGACCGGCGCACAGATTCTGCTCGGCAATACGTTCCACCTGTGGCTGCGTCCCGGTCAGGAAATCATGAAGCTGCATGGCGATCTGCACGACTTCATGAACTGGCACGGCCCGATTCTAACGGATTCCGGCGGTTTTCAGGTGTTCAGCCTCGGCGATATGCGCAAGATTACCGAACAGGGCGTGCATTTCCGTAACCCGATCAACGGGGACTCGATTTTCCTTAGCCCGGAAAAATCGATGGAGATTCAGCACGATCTCGGTTCCGACATCGTCATGATCTTTGATGAGTGTACGCCGTACCCTGCCGATTGGGATTACGCCAAGCGCTCTATGGAGATGTCACTGCGCTGGGCAAAACGCAGCCGTCAGCGTTTTGATGAGCTGGAGAATAAAAATGCGCTGTTCGGTATTATTCAGGGAAGTGTTTACGAAGATTTACGTGATGTATCCGTAAAAGGGCTGGTAGACATTGGCTTTGATGGGTACGCTGTGGGCGGTTTGGCTGTCGGTGAGCCGAAAGAAGATATGCACCGTATTCTGGAGCACGTTTGCCCGCAGATTCCAGAAGATAAACCGCGCTACTTGATGGGCGTTGGCAAGCCGGAAGACTTAGTCGAAGGTGTCCGCCGCGGTGTCGATATGTTTGACTGTGTGATGCCAACGCGCAACGCACGTAACGGGCATCTCTTCGTGACTGATGGCGTAGTGAAAATCCGTAATGCGAAGCATAAAGATGACGTCAGCTCGCTGGATGAACACTGTGATTGCTACACGTGTCGCAATTATAGCCGCGCCTACTTGCATCATCTTGACCGTTGCAACGAAATACTCGGAGCACGACTCAATACCATTCATAACTTGCGTTATTATCAGCGTTTAATGGCAGGTTTACGTCAGGCCATTGAAGAGGGTAAATTAGAGCACTTTGTGGTGGATTTTTACCAACGTATAGGCAAACCGATTCCGCCGCTTGCTGAAAAAGACGTTGCCGCAAGCAGCTGATAGTCCGTTTGCTATGCATTGTATTTTGTTATGAATTGTATTTTGTTGTGAAGCGTTTTTACGATTATAAGGTTGATAACTTATCTTTTTGATAGCTTATCTTTTGACAAAAAAGAGGATATTTAAATGAGTCTTTTCATCTCCGATGCTGTAGCTGCAACCGGCGCTCCGGCTCAGGGAAGCCCGTACTCTCTGGTTATTATGCTGGCCGTTTTTGGTCTGATTTTCTACTTTATGATCCTGCGTCCTCAGCAAAAACGCGCTAAGGAACACAAAAAGTTAATGGATTCTATCGGCAAGGGCGATGAAGTCTTAACGACCGGTGGTCTGGTTGGTCGCGTAACCAAAGTATCCGAAACTGGCTATATTGCGATTGCGTTGAACGAGACCAATGAAGTGGTTATCAAACGTGATTTCGTGGCTGCCGTGCTGCCGAAGGGCACGATTAAGGCCCTGTAATTTCCGATTTTCCCGAAGGGAACTGCCGTGTTAAATCGTTATCCTTTGTGGAAGTACCTGATGCTGGTCGTGGTGTTGTTTGTCGGCCTGCTCTACGCACTTCCTAACCTATATGGTGAGGATCCGGCGGTACAAGTTACTGGCGCGCGGGGAACCGCCGCCAGCGAAACGACGCTGATCCAAGTCCAGAATGTTTTAAAAGAACAGAACATTACCAGTAAGTCGATTGCATTGGAAAACGGTGCAATTCTGGCTCGCTTCTCTAACCCTGATATCCAGCTCCGCGCGCGTGAAGCGCTCGTTAATGAGCTGGGCGAAAAGTTCGTCGTTGCACTTAACCTGGCACCTGCTACGCCAACCTGGCTGCGGTTGTTGGGCGCTGAACCGATGAAATTGGGGCTTGACCTGCGCGGCGGCGTTCACTTCCTGATGGAAGTGGATATGGATACGGCGCTGGGTAAACTACAAGAACAAACAATGGACTCTTTGCGCAGCGATCTGCGTGAGAAGAACATTCCTTATGCCTCCGTGCGTAAAATTGATAATTACGGTGTCGAAATTCGTTTCCGTGATGCTCAAACGCGTGATGAGGGCATCAACTATCTGACCACTCGTCACCGCAATCTGGTTCTCAGCAGCAGCGGCAGCAATCTGCTGCGTGCAGTGATGTCTGACGAACGCCTGCGTGAAGCACGTGAATACGCCGTACAGCAAAACATCAATATCCTGCGTAACCGTGTGAACCAATTGGGTGTTGCTGAGCCGCTGGTACAGCGTCAGGGTGCCGATCGCATCGTCGTTGAGTTACCGGGTATTCAGGACACGGCGCGTGCGAAAGAAATTCTTGGTGCAACCGCGACGCTGGAATTCCGTCTGGTCAACAGTAATGCTGATGCAACCGCAGCGGCGAACGGCCGTGTGCCGGGCGACTCTGAAGTGAAGAACATGCGTGACGGCTCACCAGTGGTGTTGTTCAAGCGTGTGATTCTGACGGGCGACCATATTACCGATTCGACATCGAGTACGGATGAATACAACCAGCCTCAGGTGAATATTTCTCTGGACAGCGCGGGTGGCAACACCATGTCCAACTTCACCAAAGACAGTATCGGTAAGCTGATGGCGACGCTCTTTGTGGAATACAAAGACAGCGGCAAGAAAGATGCGACTGGCCGTTCGATATTGGAAAAACACGAAGAAGTGATCAACGTAGCGACGATTCAGTCGCGACTGGGTAACAGCTTCCGTATTACCGGTATTGATAACCCGAACGAAGCGCGTCAGCTTTCTCTGCTGCTGCGTGCGGGTGCGCTGATTGCGCCGATCCAGATCGTTGAAGAACGTACCATTGGGCCAACGCTGGGGATGCAAAACATCACTCAGGGTCTGGAAGCCTGTTTGTGGGGCTTGATCGCATCGATCCTCTTTATGGTCTTCTTCTACAAGAAGTTTGGTGTCATCGCGACCAGTGCGCTGGTTGCTAACCTGGTGTTGATTGTCGGCGTGATGTCGCTGTTGCCTGGGGCGACGCTGACCATGCCGGGTATCGCAGGTATCGTGCTTACGCTGGCGGTTGCCGTCGATGCTAACGTACTCATTAACGAACGTATCAAAGAAGAACTCAGCAATGGTCGCTCCGTGCAACAGGCCATTCATGAGGGCTACAAAGGTGCATTCAGTTCGATTGTTGATGCGAACGTCACGACGTTGATTAAAGTCATCATCCTGTATGCGGTTGGTACCGGTTCTATCAAAGGGTTTGCTATCACGACTGCGATTGGGATTGCGACCTCAATGTTTACGGCGATCGTCGGTACTCGTGCCATCGTTAACCTGCTTTACGGCGGTAAACGTATCAACAAGCTGTCTATCTAGGAGTGCGTTGTGGCACAGGAACAGGAATACAACATTGAACAACTCAATCATGGACGTAAAGTCTATGATTTCATGCGCTGGGACACATTGGCATTTGCCATTTCCGGTCTGCTGATCATCGCTTCTATCGCGATTATGGGTGTGCGTGGTTTCAACTGGGGACTCGATTTTACCGGTGGTACGGTTATTGAGATTAACCTTGAGAATCCGATCGATCTCGATGTCCTGCGTAGTTCATTAGAGACCTCTGGGTTTTCAGAGCCGCAGGTACAGAATTTCGGTAGCAGCCGTGACGTGATGGTACGTATGCCACCCGTTTCTGGCAGCGAGAACGAAGCGCTCGGTAACAAAGTGCTGAAGGTGGTGAACGATACCTTCCAGCAGCATGCGACGGTAAAGCGTATTGAGTTTGTCGGACCGAGCGTGGGGAGTGATTTGGCACAGGCGGGCGCATTGGCGCTGATGTCTGCGCTGATTGCTATCCTCATTTATATCGGTTTTCGTTTTGAATGGCGTCTGGCGATGGGGGCCGTACTGGCTTTGGCGCACGATACGATCATCACGATGGGTCTGCTATCTCTGTTCTCTATTGAGATTGACCTAACGATCATTGCGTCGCTGATGTCGGTAATTGGTTATTCACTTAACGATAAAATCGTAGTATCTGACCGTATTCGTGAGAACTTCCGCAAGGTTCGTCGTGGTACACCTTACGAGATTACCAACATCTCTCTGACACAGACGTTGCACCGTACCATCATCACATCAGCGACCACGCTGGCGATGATTGTGATTCTCATGGTCTTCGGTGGTGCATTGTTGCATGGCTTCTCGTTGACGATGTTTATCGGTGTGATCATCGGTACGATCTCTTCTATCTACGTTTCTTCTGCTCTGGCGTTGAAACTGGGTATGAAGCGTGAACACCTGATCGTTCAGAAAGTGGAAAAAGAAGGGGCGGACCAACCGTCTATCCTGCCTTAATCTGCCGACTGTAAACATAAAAAAACCCCGCAATGCGGGGTTTTTTGCATCTTAGCGTTGGGAAATACGTTTACTAGGGGGACTCGGTTGCGGCAACGGGGGGCGGACTCTGTATTTCCTGAACCTGATGTAAACGAACAAAGCCGAGTTCTTCTGGCGACAGGCCGCTCAGGCGTAATTCAATAATCGCTTCGGCTTTTGGTAACAGAGTAGGGGAGACGACAAACGACTGTGTTTGCGTGTCGCCAGCTAAAGGCTTCCCGCTCACAGGATCGAGCCGTCCCCAGTCAAGCTGTGCACCAAAGGCCGGTAGCCCCTTCGCATCAAGCGTGCGAATGTGCAGCAACGCGCTTGTTCCGTTTGCTTCAGTCTCGATGTTGCGTAACGATACGTTTAGCCTGCCGATACTGCTTTCCAGTACGGTGCTGGTTTGTGCTGCTGGCAGTAAATAAACGCCGGAGGTGGACTGGGAATTCAACGCATTTTGTCGCTCTAACGCCGTGGCCTGATCGGTCAGCGTTTGTAATTGCTGATTGAGCTGGCCTATCTGATTCTGCAATTTGGGCATCTGGCGCTGTTCAGCGCACCCTGCGAGCAAAATTAGCGCCGGCAGGAAGGCCAGTACGTGATATCGGGTTCTCATATCTGTGGTTCCCCTTTCGATGTTTTTATTCATTGATCCGTTGATCCCTGTTGCTGAGTTTAGCTGCGATTAAGCCTAAGTCATAGGTGAGACAGCTTTTTTCATCCTATTACCGGAAAGATGCGAAACCCTTCGCAACGTGGATCAGGAGTTTTGGTTAGTCCGTTAATTCAGGGTAAACTGTCGCTACGTTTAAGGATTACTGGTCAGGACACATCATGCATTGCCCGTTTTGTTCCGCTGTTGATACCAAAGTCATTGATTCCCGTCTGGTCGGCGAAGGTTCGCAAGTACGTCGTCGTCGGCAGTGTCTGGTTTGTCATGAACGCTTCACCACGTTTGAAGTGGCTGAACTGGTGATGCCGCGAGTCATCAAAAGCAATGAAGTACGCGAGCCTTTTAATGAGGATAAATTGCGTAGCGGTATGCTGAAGGCGCTGGAAAAAAGGCCGGTTAGTTCTGATGACGTCGAAATGGCGCTTAATCACATTAAATCTCATCTTCGCGCTACCGGAGAACGCGAGGTTACCACCAAGATGGTGGGGAATCTGGTGATGGAAGCATTGAGAAAGCTGGATAAAGTGGCTTATATCCGCTTTGCATCGGTGTATCGCAGCTTTGAAGATATCCGTGAATTTGGCGAAGAGATTGCGCGTTTGCAGGATTAAGTCGCGTCGGCGCAATAGAGATAAGAGGTTCGGGAATGAGCGCTTTTCAGGAAAACGGCCACTTGCCGCAGGATGAATTATACATGGCGCGCGCGTTAGAGCTGGCGCGTCGTGGCCGTTTCACGACCGCACCCAACCCTAATGTTGGCTGCGTGATTGTTCGTGATGGCGAAATTGTAGGTGAAGGCTATCATTTTCGTGCTGGTGAGCCACACGCGGAGGTGCATGCGCTGAGAATGGCGGGGGAACGTGCACGTGGTGCGACGGCCTACGTCACGTTGGAACCGTGTAGCCACCATGGCCGCACGCCACCTTGCGCCGATGCGTTGATTACTGCTGGCGTTTCCCGCGTGGTTGCTGCGATGCAGGATCCGAATCCACAGGTGGCGGGTCGTGGTTTGCATCGCTTACAGCAAGCGGGGATTGCCGTCAGTCATGGTTTGATGATGGCTGAAGCAGAGAAGGTGAATGTAGGTTTCCTGAAACGCATGCGGACGGGCTTTCCTTACGTGCAGCTCAAAATGGCGGCGTCTTTGGATGGGCGTACTGCGATGGCGTCGGGAGAAAGCCAGTGGATTACCTCACCGCAGGCGCGTCAGGATGTGCAGCGTTTTCGTGCGCAGAGCGCAGCGATTCTGAGCAGCAGTGCGACGGTGTTAGCCGACGATCCTTCTCTTACTGTACGCTGGTCAGAGCTGGGTGACGATGTGCAGAAACGCTATTCAGAATCAGATCTCAGGCAACCCGTGCGGGTGATTGTGGACAGCCAGCAGCGCGTCACGCCGCAGCATCGGATTGTTAGCCAACCGGGTGTGACCTGGCTGGCGCGCGTGCAGGCGGATGAACAGGCGTGGCCGCAGGGCGTTGAACAAGTGATGCTACCGCAGCACAATGGCGGTGTTGATCTGGTGGCGTTGATGATGGTACTGGGGAGACGGCAGATTAACTCCGTCTGGGTCGAAGCCGGGGCCAGTCTGGCCGGTGCGCTGCTTAATGCTGGCGTTGTTGATGAACTTATCGTTTATCTTGCCCCCAAACTGTTGGGCGAAAATGCCCGTTCGCTGTGCCTCTTGCCCGGACTGGATCAGCTGTCTCAGGCACCAGAATTTGATATCGCAGACGTTCGCCAGGTTGGCCCAGATTTGCGATTACGCCTGAAACCTAAATTCTGATGTGTATGTAAATACGTGGTGCAGGTCCGACAAAACCGGATACGTGCCAACAAAAATTATGATAGAATCCGCCCCCCTGCGGGCCATAAAGACCAGATACAAGGAAAGCTATGAACGTTATCGAAGGTGTTGTTGCTACTCCTGATGCCCGTGTGGCGATTGCGATTGCGCGTTTTAACCATTTTATTAACGACAGCCTGCTGGAAGGTGCGATTGATGCATTGAAACGCATCGGTCAGGTTAAAGACGAAAATATCACCGTTGTCTGGGTGCCGGGTGCTTATGAACTGCCATTAACGGTTCGTGCACTGACCAAAAGCGCGAAAAATGGTGGATATGATGCCGTGATTGCTCTGGGAACGGTCATCCGTGGTGGAACAGCGCATTTTGAATTTGTTGCTGGCGAATGTAGCTCAGGCTTGTCCTCTGTTGCGATGGACAGTGAAATCCCTGTTGCTTTCGGCGTTCTGACGACGGAAAGCATTGAGCAGGCGATTGAGCGTGCCGGTACGAAAGCGGGGAACAAAGGTGCTGAAGCTGCTTTGACCGCGCTAGAAATGATTAATGTATTGAAAGCGATTAAGTAAGCCTGATTAAGTAAGGGGAATTCCGTGAAACCTGCTGCTCGTCGCCGCGCTCGTGAATGTGCGGTTCAAGCGCTTTACTCCTGGCAGATATCTAAAAATGATATTGCCGATGTTGAACACCAATTCCTGAGCGAGCAGGATGTCAAAGATGTCGACATTGCCTATTTCCGTGAATTGCTGGCGGGTGTTGCCACTCAGGCTGAGAAGCTTGATCAACTGATGGCACCTTTCCTGTCTCGTCAAATTGAGGAATTGGGACAGGTTGAAAAAGCGATTCTGCGTTTGGCGATGTTTGAGCTGAGCAAGCGCGAAGACGTTCCTTACAAGGTGGCGATTAACGAGGCCATCGAACTGGCTAAAATCTTCGGTGCTGAAGATAGCCATAAGTTTGTGAATGGCGTGCTAGACAAAGCTGCTCCGAGTGTACGGAAAGGCAAGAAGTAAAATGAATCGAATCAGGGCCGGATATCCGGCCCTGATCGCTTTTGAATGATAGGCTGGCTGGAAAGGTTATGGTTGAAGGTGAGTTTGACCTTATTGCCCGCTATTTTAATCGGGTCCGAAGTTCACGTCGCGATGTTGAGTTAGGCATCGGTGATGACTGTGCGTTACTGACGGTGGCAGATAAGCAGATGCTGGCGGTAAGTACCGACACGCTGGTATCTGGCGTTCATTTCCTACCCGATATCGATCCCGCCGATCTGGGATACAAATCTCTGGCGGTCAATTTAAGCGATCTGGCTGCAATGGGCGCCGATCCTGCCTGGCTTTCTCTGGCCATTACCCTACCGAAAAGCAATAGCCAGTGGCTATCCGCCTACAGCGACAGCTTGTTTGAGCTGCTTGATTACTATGGTATGCAATTGGTGGGTGGTGATACGACGCGCGGCCCGCTGAGCCTGACGCTGACTATCCACGGTCTGGTGCCAGCAGGCCGGGCGTTGACGCGTCGCGGGGCCAGAATTGGTGACTGGATTTATGTTACGGGTTCATTAGGCGACAGCGCGGCCGGTCTGGCTATTCTCCAGAATACACTGCACGTTGATGATGAAAAGGCACGTCAGGGATTGATCCAACGTCACCTTCGTCCTCAGCCGAGAATCCTGCAAGGTCAGGCGTTGCGCGATCTTGCCAGCTCAGCTATCGATCTTTCCGACGGCCTCATCTCCGATCTACAGCATATACTTAAAGCCAGCGAGTGCGGCGCGCGTATTAATCTGGACGCGATCCCACAATCTGATTGGCTGCGGGGCTGCGTCGATGAAGAACAGGCGTTGCGTTGGGCGCTATCTGGCGGCGAAGATTATGAGTTGTGCTTTACCGTGCCGGAAATTAACCGTGGTGCGCTGGAACTGGCCTTGGGTCATCTCGGCGCTGACTACACCTGCATCGGGCAAATCGGGCCTTCCTCTGAAGGGCTACGCTTTTTCAGAGATAATAAAGCGACCGAGCTGAACTGGAAGGGGTATGACCATTTTAGCGAGCAAAACTGACTCTGCGAACAAGGCGAAGGGTGCTGAAGTGGCAAAACGCCGCTTACGGCTGAGTAATCCGTGGCACCTGCTGGCAACCGGATTTGGCAGCGGTCTGTCTCCCTGGATGCCGGGTACGGTAGGGTCGCTGGCGGCGATTCCACTGTGGTACCTCATGTCGTTCCTGCCGCTTGAATTGTATTCGCTGTTGGTCATGCTGAGCATTTGTATCGGTGTTTACCTGTGCCATCAGACCGCGAAAGATATGGGCGTTCACGATCACGGCAGCATCGTCTGGGACGAATTTGTCGGCATGTGGATTACCCTGATGGCGATTCCGGTGGATAAGTGGCAATGGGTAGCAGCTGGGTTTGTCGTCTTCCGCTGTCTGGATATCTGGAAACCCTGGCCGATTCGCTGGTTCGATCGCAACGTGCATGGCGGCATGGGAATCATGATCGACGATATCGTCGCGGGGGTTATCTCGGCGGGGATTATCTACTTTATCGGCTATCACTGGCCGATATTCTGACGTTACTGCGTTATTGAATCACTGACATTATTATTGAACCGGGGCCATGTGCCCCGGTTATCGTGAGTCGCTTATTCCATCCACTGCGTGATTCTGCGCTCGATGCCTGCGGCATCCAGACCCAGATCGACACGGATTTCTTCCTGAGAACCTTGTGGGATAAAGACGTCCGGTAGCCCAATGTTCAGCACCGGGACGGCAAGGCGTTTCGCCATCAGGAATTCATTCACGCCGCTCCCTGCACCGCCCATGACCGCATTTTCTTCCAACGTCACAAACGTGCTGTGGGACTGCGCCAGCTCTTCAAGTAATGCTTCATCCAGCGGTTTCACAAAACGCATGTCGACGAGCGTGGCGTTTAATTTCTCCGCGGCAATCTGGGCTTCCGGCAAGAGCGTCCCGAAGTTCAGAATCGCGATCGTTTCGCCCTGACGACGCACCACGCCTTTACCGATTGGCAGTTCTGATAGTGGCGTCAGTTCCGTACCCGTACCATTTCCGCGCGGATAGCGCACTGCCGTAGGGCCTTTCTGGTAGTGATAGCCCGTGTGCAGCATCTGGCGGCACTCATTTTCATCGCTGGGCGTCATGATGATCATGTTCGGGATACAGCGTAAGAAAGAGAGATCGAACGCGCCCTGATGCGTTTGCCCATCCGCACCAACAATACCGCCGCGATCGATAGCAAATAGAACCGGTAGATTCTGGATCGCCACATCGTGGATGACCTGATCGTAGGCACGCTGCAGGAAAGTGGAGTAAATGGCGACAACCGGATGATAACCACCGACAGCCAGACCGGCAGCAAACGTGACGGCATGCTGTTCGGCAATCGCGACGTCAAAATATTGCTGTGGATAGTCGCGGGAGAATTGCACCATACCCGAGCCTTCGCGCATTGCAGGCGTGATTGCCATCAGCTTGCTGTCTTTGGCGGCCGTTTCCTGTAGCCATTGACCGAAGATTTTGGAATAGGTGGGTTGGGCACCTTCTTTGCTTTTCGGCAATGTGCCGCTGGCCGGATCGAATTTCGGCACGGCGTGCCAACTGATCGGATCCTGTTCGGCAGGGGCGTAACCTTTGCCTTTCTTCGTCATGATGTGCAGGAGCTGCGGGCCTTTCAGGCTGCGCATATTTTTCAGTGTATGCGCCAGCGCCTGGACGTCATGACCATCAACTGGGCCGATATAGTTAAAACCCAGCTCTTCAAATAGCGTGCCTGGTACGACCATGCCTTTAAGGTGTTCTTCGGTGCGTTTCACCAGCTCTTTGATAGGCGGTAGGCCGGATAAGACCTTTTTACCGCCTTCGCGCAGGCTGGCGTAGAGCTTGCCGGATAACAGCTGCGCCAGATGGTTGTTCAGTGCGCCGACGTTTTCTGAAATCGACATTTCATTGTCGTTCAACACAACCAGCAGGTCGGATTTGATGTCGCCCGCATGGTTCATCGCCTCAAAGGCCATGCCTGCGGTAATCGCGCCATCACCAATCACACAAACGGTACGGCGGCCTTTACCTTCACGCTCGGCCGCAACGGCCATGCCGAGTCCGGCACTGATTGATGTTGATGAATGCCCGACGCTTAATACGTCATATTCGCTTTCATCACGCCATGGAAAAGGGTGCAAGCCGCCTTTTTGACGGATCGTTGAAATACGATCGCGACGGCCGGTAATGATCTTGTGCGGATAAGCCTGATGGCCGACATCCCACACCAGATGATCGAAAGGAGTGTTATAGACGTAATGCAGTGCAACCGTTAATTCAACCGTCCCTAACCCTGAAGCAAAATGGCCGCTTGAACGGCTGACGCTGTCCAGCAGATATTGGCGCAGCTCATCGCATAGCTTTGGCAGGCTCTCTTTCGGCAACAACCGAAGTTCATCCGGTGTTTCCACTAACGCCAATGTAGGGTACTTCGCGGTATCAAAACTCATTAGAGACTCATTAGGTAATTACTTATCGCGTTCAACGATGAAATTCGCCAGCGCTTGTAATGGGGCAATATTCAGGGGAATTGAGCTGGATGCGACGAGATCGTCAAGCGATGCCAGTGATTCCTGATAGAGCTCCTGTGCTTTTTTTCGTGCGTTATCTAACCCCAGTAAACTGGGATAGGTGCTTTTACCTAGCTGCTGGTCTGCACCCTGACGTTTGCCTGTTGTCGCGCTGTCGCCAACAACATCGAGAATATCGTCCTGAACCTGAAAAGCGAGCCCAATCGCGTTAGCGTAGCGATCCAGATGGGGCAAAGCGGCGCGGCCTGTTTCACCGGCGGCCAGTGCGCCTAGTCGGACTGCAGCGCGAATCAAGGCACCGGTTTTGTGGCGGTGAATCCGCTCTAACGCGGCCAGATCGACCTGATGACCTTCTGCTTCCAGGTCGAAAGCCTGACCACCGCACATGCCTGCTACGCCACTGGCGTGAGCCAATTCTGAGAGCATTGCCAGCCGATCGCGGTCAGAAACCTGTGGCATCGGCGCATCGGCCAAAATGGAGAACGCCAGCGTTTGCAATGCATCGCCTGCCAAAATGGCATTGGCTTCGCCAAATTTGATGTGGCAAGTCGGCTGCCCGCGGCGTAAATCGTCGTCGTCCATTGCCGGCAGATCGTCATGAATCAATGAATAGGCATGGATACATTCGACTGCTGCAGCAGGAGCATCCAGACTCTCTAACGGCATGCCAAACAGTTCGCCAGTAGTATAAACCAGAAACGGGCGCAGGCGTTTGCCTCCTAAGAGTGAGCCATACTCCATCGCATTGACCAGTGGACTACTCTGAAAGGGGAGGTCGGCGATGAAATGCCCCAACATACGGTTAGTGCGTTGGTAATGCGCATTCAGTTTCGTGCTGAAATCAGTCATAGCGAGTCGTTATCCGGCGTAAACGGTGACAGCGGCGCTTCGGGATCGTCGCTCAGCAGGATTTGTACGCGCTGTTCTGCCTGTTGCAGTTTTTGCTGACCCTGGCGAGCGAGCTGGATGCCATGCTCGAACTCATTTAGCGCATCGTCCAGCGGCAGTTCGCCTGATTCGAGGCGGGTAACAATTTTTTCCAGTTCGTTCAGAGAGCTTTCAAAGCTGACTGGCTGCTCGGTCTTCTTAGGCATAGTGGTTTCAGAATCCTGGTGTTATACGCCGTTGGCTTGTGGCGGCAGAGCGTGGTGTTGCGTGTGGCCATCCGTGGATGCGCAACAATTATACGGTTAAAGCGCACAGTATATCTTCATATAATGATATACTCCGCGCCCTGGATGCTATTGGTAAAATCATCCCTGTTCTGGCTGATTTTACCGATAACGTGATTTTAGTGCTCAGGGTAAATTTATTTACGCCTTTCTGACCAAGTAACGACAGCCACCATGAAGTTTATCATTAAATTGTTCCCGGAAATCACCATCAAGAGCCAATCTGTGCGGTTGCGCTTTATCAAGATTCTAACCGGAAACATTCGCAACGTATTAAAACACTATGATGAAACGCTGGCGGTTGTCCGTCACTGGGATCATATCGAAGTTCGGGCCAAAGACGAAAGCCAGCGTGAGGCGATTCGTGATGCGCTGACAAGAATTCCCGGCATTCACCATATTCTGGAAGTTGAAGATCACGCCTATACCGACGTGCACAATATCTTTGAACAAGCGCTGGCGCTGTACCGTGAGCGGTTGGAAGGTAAGACGTTTTGTGTGCGAGTGAAACGCCGCGGTAAGCATGAATTCAGCTCGCAGGACGTAGAACGCTACGTCGGCGGCGGTTTGAACCAGCACATTGAAACGGCGCGAGTCAACCTCACTGCACCGCAGGTCACCGTGCATCTGGAAATCGAGCAGGACCGTCTGCTGCTGATTAAAGGACGCTATGAAGGTATCGGCGGTTTCCCGATCGGTACACAAGAAGATGTGCTGTCACTGATTTCCGGTGGTTTCGACTCCGGCGTATCCAGCTATATGCTGATGCGTCGCGGATGTCGTGTGCATTACTGCTTCTTCAACCTTGGCGGTGCAGCACATGAGATTGGGGTGAAACAGGTCGCACACTATCTGTGGAACCGCTTTGGTAGCTCACATCGGGTGCGTTTTATTGCTATCGACTTCGATCCTGTCGTGGGTGAGATTCTCGAGAAGGTCGATGACGGCCAAATGGGCGTCGTGCTGAAGCGCATGATGGTGCGTGCGGCCTCCAAAGTTGCTGAGCGTTACGGTGTTCAGGCGCTGGTGACTGGTGAAGCGTTAGGGCAGGTCTCTAGCCAGACGCTGACCAACCTGCGTTTGATCGATAATGCCTCCGACACACTGATTCTGCGTCCGCTGATTTCTCATGATAAAGAGCACATTATCAAACAGGCTCGCGAACTGGGGACGGAAGATTTCGCCAAAACGATGCCGGAATACTGTGGTGTGATCTCGAAAAGCCCGACTGTGAAGGCAGTGAAAGCGAAGATTGAGGCCGAAGAAGGTCACTTTGATTTCGCTATCCTGGATCGCGTGGTGAGTGAAGCCCGGAATATTGATATCCGTGAGATCGCCGAGCAGACCAAGCAAGAGGTGGTTGAAGTCGAAACTGTCGCGTCGTTTGCACCAACCGACGTGCTGCTGGATATCCGTGCGCCGGATGAGCAGGACGATAAGCCGCTTGAACTTGATCAGGTCGAAATCAAATCCTTACCGTTCTACAAGCTGGGTACGCAGTTTGGCGATTTGGATCAGAGCAAAACCTATCTGCTTTACTGCGAGCGTGGCGTGATGAGCCGTTTACAGGCGCTGTATCTGCGTGAGCAAGGTTTTACCAATGTGAAGGTATACCGTCCGTAATAGGAATAAGGCGCGCAAGCGCCTTTCTCATTTACGCTAATCGCGATAATTATGAATTCCCGGCGGCAGGATGAGCTGTGCGGCGACGTCGGCAGCTTTTTCTTTTCCCAGCAGCAAATCAATGATCTTAAGCGCGAAATCCATGCTGGTGCCTGGCCCTTGTGTGGTTAACAGGTTCACGCGCGGATCGTAGACGACACGCTTTTCTATCCATTTTTCTGGCGCAATCTTATCCTTAAACGCAGGATAGCCCGTCATGTTTCCGACGGGGAACAGCTGATGATATTCCAGCACCAGCGCAGGCGTTGCACACATCGCAGCGACAATTTTCCCTTCCAGATGCGCTTGTCGAATGCATTCCACCAGTATTGGGCTATCGCGGAAGCACTCCGCACCTTGCAGGCCGCCCGGTAACACCAGCACATCGAAAGGCCGATCGGCGACGGTAGCCAGCGGGGCATCCGCCAGCAGCCTTACCCCGCGTGAGCAGACGATTTCAAGATTGCCATCGCTGGCTACGCTGGCAAGCGTGACCTGAATACCTGCCCGGACAAGCAAATCGATGGTCGTGACGGCTTCAGTTTCTTCACTACCAGGTGCCAGACACACCAGTGCCGATGCGGTCATAATCATTTTCCTTTTGCTTAATGTAGTCAAACAGACGGGCATTTTCGGGGAGCGTCAGGCCGTGGAGGCGCGCACGGTGTAGTAAATACCCGGTAATGTAATCAATTTCGGTATGCCGCTGAGCAATGATGTCCTGCAACATCGATGAGGTGTTTGCCGCAGTGTTCTGAATAATTTGGTTCACGTAGAGCAGCAGGCTATCTGGCGATGTGTGGAAGCCTTCTCGTTCCATGACGCTGGCCACCTCCTGACAAAGCGACACAATCAGTTCCGGGTAGGCAGAAAGTTCGCCATTAGTGCAGTGATATTTCACTGTCAGCGGATTGATGACGCAGTTAGCCGCCAGTTTCAGCCAGCAGGTGGCACTAATGTTGGTGTGCCAGGCCACATCAGGCAACGCCTGATGCAGCACTTCAGCTAAATGGCTTTGGCTGCTGTCACCGTTAAATGTGCCAATATGCGTAGTGCCTGCCGCAACGTGTACGACGTTATTGATGTCGCGTCGGGCGGCGTGGGTGGTGATACCAAGTACTAGCGGTTGTTGCAGCGGCGGTAATTCTTCCTGTGTACCCATCCCATTGTGTAAAAGCAGAATCGTGCACTGTGGGTTGAGCTGCGGCAACAGCACGGTAACGGCATCGGAAACTTGCCAGGCTTTTAGCGTCACCAGCAGAAGTTCGCTTTGGGCAAGATGATCGGGGTCGTTCGCTGTCAGGTTGAGATTACAGTGCTGACCGTCCAGCATCGTGACATTGACTGGACAATACGGTTGCGGAATGCGCAGCCATCCCTGGACATCATGCCCTTGCTGATGCAACGCGGCGAGCCAAAGCTGACCCAGCGCGCCACAGCCAAGAACGGTGATTTTCATGTACGTCTCCCCTATTTGATGCGGGCGCTGTCGTTCTGCCATCATAGGCTATCATTCATGTCACGATCTTGTGTTATTCGGCCTGTTTGCCGGATGACGAGTAAAAATCGGGATTGTATCTGGCATCTTGCTTATCGCAGAAGAGCGGTTATTATGCTCGCCAGCCAAATTTGTCAGGAGAGCGAATTATGCCATCTTTCGATATTGTTTCGGAAATTGATATGCAGGAAGTCCGTAACGCGGTGGAAAATGCGACACGCGATCTGAGCACCCGTTGGGATTTTCGTAATGTTCCGGCCAGCTTTGAACTGAATGAGAAATCACAGAGTATCAAAGTGGCCAGCGAGTCTGATTTTCAGGTGCAACAGCTGATTGATATTATGCGCGAAAAGTTGCTGAAACGCGGGATTGAAGGCGGTGCGTTAGACGTCCCGGAAGAGTTCGAGCATAGCGGTAAAACGTACAGCGTGGAAGCGAAGCTGAAGCAGGGCATTGAGACCACGCAGGCGAAGAAAATCGTCAAGCTGATCAAAGACAGCAAACTGAAAGTGCAGGCGCAGATTCAGGGTGAACAGGTTCGCGTCACCGGTAAATCACGCGATGATTTGCAGGGTGTGATGGCGTTGATTCGCGGCGGGAATCTGGGGCAACCGTTCCAGTTTACCAACTTCCGCGATTGATACTTTTAGTCAGCCACCGATGAACAAAAAGGCCAGCGAAAGCTGGCCTTTCTATTTAGTTCTGTCCTACCAACTGCTCTAACTGCTGCCGATTGGTCTTTTTGTTATCGATCTTCACATAGGCACTCTGTTCATCCGGCACGACGACAACTTCTGCAACGCCGGGTTGGGTACGTATTTTCTGTTCCAATTCACTATCGCGCAGCGCTAAATCAGGCAGGGTAATTCTCAGGCTGCTGAGATAAGGCGGTTCTTGCATGGTGAAGCTGACGAGCAGCCAGATGGCTGCAATGGCCGCGCCAGCCATGAATACGGCAGAGGCACCATAAAGTTCAAACAGTCCGCCGCCGAGGCTCCCGCCAATGGCTACACCGATAAACTGCGTGGTGGAGTAAACTCCCATTGCGGTGCCTTTATATCCCGCAGGTGATTCCTTGCTAATCAGCGAAGGCAGCAGCGCTTCCATGACGTTGAAGGCGAGGAAGAACAACTGTACGCCGATGATAATTTGCCAAAGATGGTTACCCGCCGCCCATAAGACAACCTCTGCCGCGATCAGTACCACGATGCAGCCGATGAAGACCCGCTTCATGCGTCTTTTCACTTCAGCATAAATGATGAAAGGCACGACGCCGGCAAAAGAGATCAGCATCGTGGTCAGATAGACTTTCCAATGGTCCTGCGGTGCCAGCCCCACCGATTCCATTACGCGCGGCAGGGCGACGAAGCTCGACATCAATAAAATATGCAGACACATGATGCCGATATTCAGTTTCAGCAGGCGGCTATTGCTGAGCACTTTGCGGAAACTGCCACGCACCATCGCCGATTCTCGATTCAGAACGTGCTCAGGTGCGGAAGGAATCAGCGTCAGGGTTATGACAATACCTGCGAGTGACAGAAGGGCGATGCCCCAGAAGAGCGCCTGTAGACCGAAGGCGTGGGTAACGATAGGCCCAACGACCATCGCGATAGCAAAGGTGACGCCGAAGCTCACACCGATGAACGCCATGGCTTTGGTTCGGTTCTGCTCACGCGTCAGGTCGGAAAGCAGCGCCATAACGGCAGCGGAGATGGCTCCCGCGCCTTGCAGTGCCCGGCCAAGGATAATGCCCCAGATAGAGTCGCTCAGTGCAGCGATGACGCTACCGAGAGCAAAAATCAGCAATCCCCCAACGATCAGGGGTTTTCTGCCGATGCGGTCAGAGGCCAGGCCGAAGGGAATCTGGAAAATAGCCTGCATCAGGCCATAAATGCCAATTGCAATACCGATCAGCGCTTCACTGGCACCCTGTAAGGCCATGCCGTAAGTTGTCAGGACGGGCAACACCATAAACATGCCAAGCATGCGTAGTGAAAAAACGGCTCCTAAGCCCCATGTGGCGCGTAATTCGCCAGGGGTCATTTTATTATCGTTCATGTGTACCTCTGAAAAGCAATTACCCTATTTTAGTGTGTTCTTGGTCAGACAGTAAACGATAGGTTTGTTACGTGATTTGGCGGGGGAAAAAGTAGGGGAGGGGAAAGAAAAAAACGCAGGGAGCGTTTTTCAACGTCGCTTTTGCGACGGCCCGAAGGGGGAGAGCAGGAAGCTCGACATAAAAAATGCAGGGAGCATTTTCCAACATTGCTTGTGACGGCCGTGAAGGGGGGCGTGCAGAAAATACGACATAAAAAAACAGGCGGACAAGCCACCTGTTTTTATTAATGCATGCAACGCTGCTTGTGATTAACGCAGGTAGGTCAGCATGATTTCATGCGCTGGTGCCATTGAATCCACAGACATCATGACGCTCAGCGAGGTAATCGCGACAATCGAGAAAACAAACAGTTTTCTTGCCCATACACGGTCATCAATCGCATTTTTATAGCCTGACAGCGCCATACCCAACCACCAGACGCTAACTGCTGCGGCAACGATCAGATATTTATAGCCGGCATAGCCGCCGAGAGACAGCATCAGGGTCGCTACTGCAAACGCCACGATGTACAGCGTGATGTGGTGTTTCGCAACGGAGATACCTTTCACAACAGGCAGTACCGGGATGTTGGCGGCCTGATAATCCTTGAAGCGGAAAATCGCAATCGCGTATGAATGCGGCATCTGCCACAGGCTAAAGATCAGCAGCAGAATCAACGCGCCAGCGTCGAACTGGTTGCTGACGGCACAGTAACCGATAACCGGTGGTGCCGCGCCCGACAGGCTGCCAATCAGCGTGCCATAAACAGAATGCCGCTTCATGTACAGGCTATACACACCGACATACACGACGAAGCCCATCACCGCCAGCCACATGGCCAGCGGGTTAGCCGCGATGTAGAGCAGAGCAAAGCCCGCAATACCTAACAGCGATGCGTAAACCAGCGTTACCTTCAGCGAAATCAGTCCCTTTACCAGAACCCGATTTTTGGTTCTCTCCATTTTCTTGTCGATGTCGCGGTCAATGACGTTGTTAAACACGCAGCCAGATGCAACGACGAACGACACACCCACGAGGGTGGCGAAAAACAGGGGATAATCAATGCGGCCTTGGGCCGCAAGGAGAAATCCACCGATAACGGAAATCAGATTTCCGAAAATAATTCCTGGTTTAGTAACTTGCAGGTATTGCTTAATCATCTTTTACGGCTCTGTTACTGGATCATCATATTGTGGTGTGCGCTCATCATAATCCAGATGGAGCCCACGACGACAATAGCGATAATCAGGACGGCAAACACAAGAGCCACCACGTTCCAGCGCTCTTCTGAGGACGTATTCAGGTGCAGGAAGTACACCAGATGTACCAGAATCTGAACCACTGCACATCCCACCACCGTGAAAAGAATGGCGCTATGTGAGGCTGTGCCGCTCATGACCATACTGAAAGGAATCACTGTCAAAATTACAGACAGAACAAAACCTATCACGTATGACTTCACGCTGCCGTGGCTGGCACCTGCATGATCGGTTGTTGAATGACTCATTACATTGCCCCCAGCAGATAAACAACGGTGAAGACACAGATCCATACCACGTCGAGGAAGTGCCAGAACAGACTCAGGCACATCAGACGTGTTTTGTTGGTTGCAGTCAGGCCACGTTTAGAGACCTGAATCATCATGATGACCAACCAAATCAGACCGCCTGTTACGTGCAGCCCGTGGGTGCCGACCAGTGCGAAGAAGGCGGACAGGAACGCGCTGCGATCCGGGCCATAGCCTTCCACGATCAGGTGATGGAATTCATAGATTTCCATCCCGATAAACACCAGACCGAACAGGAAGGTCACGCCTAACCAGGTATTAACCTGAGATTTGTTGCCCTTGTTCATGGCGATCATCGCCATGCCGTAGGTAATACTACTGAACAACAGCGCGAACGTTTCCACCAGCACGAAAGGCAGTTGGAAAAGCTCTTTCCCGGTTGGGCCACCCGCAGTACCGTTAACCAGTACCGCATAGGTTGCGAACAGTGACCCGAAAATGATCAGGTCGCTCATCAGGTAGACCCAGAAGCCGAATACTTTGTTGGCTCCTGCGTCGTGGTGCCCATGCTCGGCATGGGCAGTATTGTGGTTAGTCAGAGTTTCAGTTGACATGTTTCACGCCTGCCTTACTGAGTTGATCAAAATTCTGATTCTCAATTTGCTCAATTTCTTTAATCGGCACGTAGTAATCCACGTCTTGATTAAAGCTATGCACAATCCAGGTCACAATCATGCCAGCGAAGCCAGCGATGGCAAGCCACCAGATATGCCAGATCATGGCAAAACCGAATACCAGGCTGAATGCGGAGATAATCACACCGGCGCCGGTGTTCTTCGGCATGTGAATCTCTTCATAGCTGGCAGGGCGCTTGTAAGCTTCACCTTTCTCTTTCGCTTCCCAGAACGCATCACGCTCGTCAACATGCGGCACGACAGCGAAGTTGTAGAACGGCGCAGGAGAAGAAGTTGCCCACTCCAGCGTACGTCCACCCCACGGGTCGCCCGTCAGGTCACGGTTTTGGTGACGGTCACGGATACTGACGTAGAACTGGATAACCTGACACAGCACACCGATACCGATCAAGACCGCACCGATGGAAGCCACGACCAGTAAGGCGTGGAATTCAGGGTTGATTTGCTGGCTCAGACGACGCGTCATCCCCATGAAGCCGAGGACGTACAGCGGCATGAAGGCAACGAAGAAGCCGATAATCCAGAACCAGAACGCGCGCTTACCCCAGGTTTCGTTCAGGGTGAAGCCAAAGGCTTTCGGGAACCAGTAAGTAATACCCGCGAAGCAACCGAACACCACGCCGCCGATGATCACGTTATGGAAGTGAGCAATCAGGAACAGGCTGTTGTGCAGGACAAAGTTCGCGCCCGGTACGGCCAGCAGAACCCCGGTCATCCCACCGATGGTGAAGGTGATGATGAAGCCTGTGGTCCACAGCATCGTAGAGTGGGACTGGATACGGCCTTGATACATGGTGAACAGCCAGTTGAAGATTTTAACCCCGGTCGGGATTGAAATAATCATGGTGGCTATACCAAAGAAGGCGTTGACGTTCGCGCCGGACCCCATGGTAAAGAAGTGGTGCAGCCAAACGATGAACGACAGAACCGTAATCGCAATGGTTGCCCATACCAGTGAGGTGTAGCCAAACAGACGTTTTTTACAGAAGGTGGCAACCACTTCGGAGTAAACACCAAAGATCGGCAGCACCAGAATATAAACCTCAGGATGACCCCACGCCCAAATCAGGTTGATGTACATCATCATGTTGCCACCCATATCATTGGTAAAGAAATGGGTGCCGAGGTAACGGTCAAGCGTCAGCAGCGCAATGGTAACGGTCAATATCGGGAATGCGGCGATGATCAGCACGTTGGTACACAGTGCTGTCCAGGTAAATACTGGCATTTTCATCAGCGTCATGCCAGGCGCACGCATCTTCAGAATAGTAGCGAAGAAGTTAACACCCGTCAGCGTAGTACCGATACCGGATATCTGTAGACTCCATATCCAGTAATCTACCCCGACGCCAGGACTGTACTCCTTACCTGACAGCGGCGGATACGCCACCCAACCCGTCTGTGCGAACTCGCCGACCCCAAGAGAGAGGTTGATCAAGATAACGCCGACAACAAACAGCCAGAAGCTGAGGGAGTTCAGGAAGGGGAAAGCAACGTCACGCGCACCGATCTGCAAAGGAACCGCAAGGTTCATCAGACCAACGACAAACGGTGTCGCCACAAAGAAGATCATGATGACACCGTGCGCGGTGAAAATCTGATCGTAGTGGTGAGCGTTTAGGAAGCCTTCTTGCCCGGCAGAGGCCAGCACCTGCTGGCCACGCATCATGATGGCATCGGCAAAACCACGTATCATCATCACCAGACCGACGATGATGTACATGATACCGATTTTCTTGTGGTCTACGGAGGTGAACCATTCGGCCCACAGCCATTTCCACTTACCGAAATAGGTTATTGCCGCCAGCAGCCCAAGGCCGCCAACGATGATCGCCGCCACGGTGACCATAATAATGGGTTCGTGATACGGAACCGCATCGAGTGTAAGTTTTCCGAACATCGTATTATCCCTCGGCTCCTTTGTGCGAGCTATGCTCGCCCATGTTCATACCCTCACCGTGTTGCATGTTTTCGTCGGGCTTCATGCCTTCACCATGATGTTGCATGTTCATGTCGCTGCCTGTGAATTTGCGAATAATATTATTAAACAAATCCGGCTGGACACTGGAGAAGTATTCGACAGGATGGAATTCACTTGGTTTAGCCAAAGCGTTGAATTCATCCATGGTATTCAGTGTCTTAGGGGACGACCGAACGTTCGCAACCCACTGGTCGAACTCTTGTTGAGTTGGCGTAGCAATCGCGGTGAACTTCATACCAGAGAAGCCTTTACCACTATAACCGCCAGAGATACCGTCATATTTGCCCGGTTCGTTAGCGATCAGGTGGAGCTTCGTCTGCATTCCGGCCATGGCATAGATTTGTCCGCCAAGACGAGGGATGAAGAAGGAGTTCATCACGGAGTCGGATGTAATCTTGAACGCAACAGGTACGTTGGCAGGGAAAGCCAGTTCGTTAACCGTCGCGATACCCAGATCCGGGTAAACAAACAGCCATTTCCAGTCAAGCGAAACAACTTCGACATTGATAGGTTTGACGTCTGACACCAGTGGCTTATAGGGATCAAGCGAGTGGGTCGTCTTCCAGGTAATCGTGCCAAGAATGACGATAATGATAATTGGTACAGTCCAAACTACTGCTTCTATCTTATTGGAGTGTGACCAGTTCGGGGTATATTTTGCCTTTTCATTGGAAGCACGGAACTTCCAGGCAAAAGCTATCGTCATAACGATAACGGGAATCACAACGATCAACATCAGCCCGATGGCAGTCAGTATTAACGATCTTTGCTCTAACCCGATCTCTCCTTTGGGGTTCATCAGCGCCATATCGCAACCGCTCAGTAGAGCAGTGGCTGCAAATAAAGACAGCATCCCAAAAATTGTATTGTATTTCTTGAGTCTCATCTAGCGACCTCAATAACAAGGGCTCTATTGTCATTTTACGCGAGCGGGCATTTTACGGGAAGGTTACTGCACTGTAAACATGATTAAGGTTATGTCAGCCGTTTGTTGCTGTTTTTTGCCCTTAATGTCACAAAGATAGCCAAAATAAAAATGGTATTGAAAAACAGCAAATTAAGAGGCTACCCCGATAAGAGTATGGATGGATAATAAGAAATTACAACTCACCGTAACGCTTATTTTCTATTTCCGATTTAGTGAAAATTTTTGTTCAATCTGCGTTTTTGATGACAAATGAAATTAGTTCTGACGGATTTTACGAGGAAATAAAATTCCCGCTAGCAAGATAATTATGGGAAAAATAATTAAATAAAGGAACGATGTAATAGATTCAGGCAGCAGATGAGCACTGCCTGAACGAATAGTAGTCAGTGTACTGACGGTTTTGACGCCCGCCTGAGTGACAGGTAATCCAACAAGCTACCGACGAAAATGCCCAGCAGAGCGAGTGCGCCGCCTGCTGCAAGCAGGTATTCTGCCAGCTCTGGCAGTGAGGACCATTCCAGCGCATTGCTGATCAGCAGCATGAGCCACAATGCCAGCACGATCACCCCCAATCCCAACACATGTAAGGCCTTCCTGTAATAATTTTGGAAGTGTGTACGCAACTGAAAGGTGTCGGTTTTCTGGGTGAATTCCAGCGTCTCACGGCAAATCATCAGGATGGCCAGGCCCGGTAATGCGGCCAAAATCGAGAACAGATAGAACCATGCCCAGCCGTAGGATTCGACAAACCAGCCTGCGATAGGGCCAACGTAAACCCGTCCGACGGCGGCAAGGGCGGAGAGCAGAGCAAACTGTGTGGCTGAGAACGACTTATTACACAGCGTCATCAATAATGCGACGAATGCTGCTGTCCCCATACCGCCGCAGAGATTTTCCAGAAAAACAGCGGTAGCCATGGTGAACAGATTTTTGGCAGTGATAGCCAGCAGCCAGTACCCCGCGTTAGACACGGCCTGAAGAATACCAAACAGCATCAGCGCTCTGAACAAGGAGAGCCGCTGCATCAATAATCCGCCGTAAATGGCTCCCACGATGGTGGCGAAGAGTCCAAGCGTCTTATTAACCAGCCCGACATCACCGGCATTGAAACCAACGCCGCGTATCAGGAAGGTTGTCGTCAGGCTGACCGCAAAGGCATCACCGAGCTTGTATAACACGATAAGCAGAAGAATGAGCCAGGCGTTGTTGCGTGCGAAGAAATCGCGCAGGGGGGCAACAATCGCTTGCTCCATGCTGCGCGGCGCTGGCCGGCTATTCAGTGGTTCCGGTGCGAACAGGGTCGCGAACACACCGATCAGCATGAGTCCTGCCATTAACCAATAGGTGGCCTGCCAGCCGAAATAGCGATCGGCCATCCACAACGCCAGTCCACCAGAAACCAGCATCGCCAGACGATAACCTAATACTGAGGTGGCTGCGCCCGTACCGCGTTCTTCTGGAGGAAGTAAATCCGTCTTATAAGCATCAAAAACAATGTCCTGAGACGCGGAGCAGAACGCAACCAGAACCGCCAGCGCAGCCAGCCACCAGAGATCGCGAGCCGGGTTCATAAATCCCATACCAATAATGGCAGCAATCAGCAGAAGTTGACTGAGTATCAGCCAGCCGCGGCGTCGGCCGAGAAACGGTGGGGTATAGCGGTCCATCAGCGGGGACCACAGGAACTTGAATACGTAGGCTTGACCCACCAAAGAGAAGAAACCAATGGTTTTCAGATCGACATTCTCGACGGTCATCCAGGCTTGCAATGTGCCGGATGTCAATGCCAGTGGTAAGCCGGAAGCGAAGCCAAGCAACAGCATAAAAAGCGAATTACGTTGGCTGAACAAAGCAATGATGCGACTAAACATGAAGAGTCCTTTCCCTTGCTCCGTGAGCGTTCAGGAGCAAGGGAAGCGGCGTACAGAAATTAACGGGCGTTTTCTTTGATAAAGCTACTAACGGTTGTGTCTTGCGCCATGTCGTTGATGACATCGCCTAACACCGTGTTAACGGCATTGGTAATGTTCTCATTATTGGCAGTAAACGCGCCCTGAACGTTATAGGTTGAGCGGTAGTTCTTCACCTGCTTGTTGCCATTTGCCGCCTGAGAAATGATGGAGATATCCGCTTTGGTGGTGATGTTGTAGCGCAGGTTGCCTTCGGATACATCGGCGTACAGGTGGTTAACCACGATCTGCAAGGCTACCGGGCCACCAGTACCGATCATGTAACCACGCGCGGTCATTTGTTTCTCCAGCGCTTCTTGCAACAGGAAACGCAGATCGCGAGAAGGCGTCAGCGTAATCAGTTGGCCATCGCGATTCACTTTCGCCAGAGCCTGATCGGCGCGTTGGTCTGCACCATTGATACTAATCGTTACGCCCATCAGCGTTGGGTCCTGGGAAGGCACGCTGATTTTGGGGGTGATGTTCAGCGTGTTGCTTTTTGCTGCACATCCTGCAAGCAGAATGACGGCCAGAAGAGGGAAAAATAATTTTTTTAACATTCGTATTTTCTCAGTAATGATTAGTGTGGTGAGCTGACAAATATTGTTGATATCATATCATCGCCACAGGCAGGAAAAAGAGCCGATAGCAGGTAAATTGTCCTGAAATTCATCTTTTTCATACCGTTGACCCGGAAAAACGTTTTTATCACATCAATACCGCCGATGATATATCCACCCTTCGCGACCCTTTTTCTTCTTTAGTTATGCCGCCCTGACGCATAACAGATTGAAAAAACGCTAAGGTTATACTGATTCGGACATCGGTGAATGACAGCAATGTCGCGTTGATATCACATTTTCCCCAAGCCGAAAGGGTAGTTGTATGATGCGTGAAACGATAGAAGAAAAGCTGCGTGTGGGTTTTGAACCCGTTCATTTAGAAGTGACTGATGAGAGCTATCGCCACAACGTGCCTGCGGGAGCGGAAAGTCATTTTAAAGTTGTGCTGGTCAGCGATAAATTCACGGGCGAACGTGTGATTGGGCGGCATCGCGCAGTCTATGCCGTACTGGCTGAGGAACTGGCAGGTTCGGTGCATGCGTTAGCGTTACATACCTATTCGACAAAAGAGTGGGTCAGCTTGCAAAATGCCGTACCTTCTTCACCGCCTTGCGGTGGCGCTGGCATCCTTTCTTAAGTCATTAATATGGCCCGTTCCTGACATATCGGGGCGGGTTACTGACAAAAGTGTGAATCTGTTGCTGTAATAGTCTGCCCGCCGTTCTCGACTCATCCCCTCTATATCGCTATAATGCTGCGTCTATTTTTCCTGAATGTATTCGGGACGCTTCTGACTACAGGGACGGGGTTGGCAATTTCCCGGTTCTGCGAGGTTTATTTAAGCCTGTGCGCCTTGGTGCCAGCGCTGAATCAGCCCTGCTGTCGTGAGAGTTTTCGTCGCGAGAATAGTTTTGGGGTTGACCGATCACTGTGATTTTTTGAGGTAACAAGATGCAAGTTTCAGTTGAAACCACTCAAGGTCTGGGACGTCGCGTAACGATTACCGTTGCTGCTGACATCATTGAGAGTGCGGTGAAGAGCGAGCTGGTCAACGCGGCCAAAAAAGTACGTATTGACGGTTTTCGTAAAGGCAAAGTGCCGATGAATGTTGTTGCTCAGCGTTATGGTGCCTCCGTGCGTCAGGACGTATTGGGTGACCTGATGCAGCGCAACTTTGTTGACGCGATCATCAAAGAAAAAATTAATCCGGTTGGCGCGCCTAACTATATCCCTGGCGAATATGCTGTAGGCGGCGACTTCACTTACTCTGTTGAGTTTGACGTGTACCCGGAAATCGAACTGAAAGGTCTGGATGCGATCGAAGTTGAAAAACCGGTTGTTGAAGTGACTGATGCTGACGTTGATACCATGCTGGACACGCTGCGTAAGCAACAGGCAACCTGGAAAGAAACCGACCGCGCTGCGGCTGCGGAAGATCGTGCAACGATCGATTTCACTGGCTCTATCGACGGTGAAGTCTTTGAAGGCGGAAAAGCGTCCGACTTCGTTCTGGCAATGGGCCAGAACCGCATGATCCCAGGCTTTGAAGATGGCATCGTTGGACACAAAGCCGGTGAAGAATTCACTATCGACGTGAACTTCCCAGAAGATTACCACGCTGAAAACCTGAAAGGAAAAGCGGCTCAGTTCGCTATCGTCCTGAAGAAAGTTGAAGAGCGTGAGCTGCCTGAACTGACTGAAGAATTCATCAAACGTTTCGGCGTGGCTGATGGTTCTCAGGAAGGTCTGCGTGCTGAAGTTCGTAAAAATATGGAACGTGAGCTGAAAGGCGCGGTGCGTAACCGTGTGAAAACTCAGGTTCTGGACGGACTGATCAACGCTAACGAAATCGACGTGCCAGTTGCACTGATCGATGGCGAAATCGACGTTCTGCGCCGTCAGGCTGCACAGCGTTTTGGCGGCAACGAGAAGCAAGCGCAGGAATTACCGCGTGAGCTGTTCGAAGAGCAAGCTAAACGCCGTGTTGTTATCGGTCTGCTGCTGGGCGAAGTGATCAGCACCAATGAGCTGAAAGCTGACGAAGCACGCGTTAATGCACTGATCGAAGAGATGGCTTCTGCTTACGAAGATCCGCAGGAAGTTATCGAGTTCTACAGCAAAAACAAAGAGCTGCTGAACAACATGCGTAACGTTGCTCTGGAAGAGCAAGCGGTAGAAACCGTACTTGCTAAAGCGAAAGTTGTTGAGAAATCAGTAAGCTTCAACGAGCTGATGAATCAAACGACTACGGCATAAACCTTGTTGATATCAACATTGTTTATTGCGTAGCGGGGATATTTCCCTATCAAAAGCCCGTGCCTTATGGCGCGGGCTTTTTGCTTCTAGCGTTCGCAATATTGATGATTTTCGTTTAGGCAGTACTTAACTCCGGCGTTTAGCGCCTCCGCCAGTGAATCGACGAGATATGGTCGCCTGAAATTGCACTATTATTAACTCAGGTAGAGAATTTGTTAGGTCAGGCAACGAGTTAAACCACAATGTTGCCGTGCCGATAACGTGTTAAGAATAAAATAATTGGCTCTTTAATAGAGAACGATTGATAGTGTAAGCTTGAAATACAATGCGTGTGCCCCCACTCACTGAAGAGGAAAAGTGGGCACAGCAGGTAAGGATTCTCGGCCGTATGGGTTGTTCAACTGGGGTGGGGCAGGGTTCCATAGTCATCCCTCTCTATCTCTAGTAGAATTGAGTAATACTATGATTGAACAGCGCAATGATTGAACAGCGCAATGATTGAACAACGCTAAGAGTGCCGGACGCATTTTATCTAGGAGACGTGAATGTCATACAGTGGCGAACAAGAAAGACAAGCACCTCATATGGCGTTAGTGCCGATGGTGGTTGAACAGACCTCGCGTGGGGAACGTTCTTACGATATCTATTCCCGTCTGCTAAAAGAACGGATAATCTTCCTGACTGGTCAGGTCGAAGATCACATGGCGAACCTGGTTGTGGCACAGATGCTGTTTCTGGAAGCCGAAAACCCAGAAAAAGACATTTATCTGTACATTAACTCTCCAGGTGGCGTTATTACTGCCGGTATGTCCATCTATGACACCATGCAGTTTATCAAGCCGGATGTCAGCACGATCTGTATGGGACAAGCCTGTTCCATGGGCGCGTTCCTGTTGACCGCGGGAGCCAAAGGTAAACGTATTTGCTTGCCTAACTCGCGCGTCATGATTCACCAGCCGTTGGGCGGCTTCCAAGGGCAGGCAACGGATATTGAAATCCATGCCAAAGAAATACTGAAAGTGAAAGCCAAGATGAATGAGCTGATGGCGAAACATACGGGTCAGCCTCTTGAAGCGATAGAGAGAGACACCGAGCGCGATCGTTTCCTCTCTGCCAGTGAGGCAGTAGACTACGGTTTGGTAGACTCCGTATTCACTAACCGCGGGTAATCATTCGCCATCGTAGCGGTCTGGTGTAGCTAAAAATCAGTGTTCGACCGATAGTCTGTTGTGCGAGGTTATTTTACGCGTATTGGCTATAAGTATCGGCGTTCGTTGTAGCTGTATCGCTGTGGTTGGCCTGCGGGCAAAAGACGAAAAAGAGGTTTAACTCATGACAGATAAGCGCAAAGACGGTTCAGGAAAGTTACTGTACTGCTCTTTTTGCGGCAAAAGCCAGCATGAAGTGCGTAAGCTGATTGCCGGGCCGTCGGTGTATATCTGCGATGAATGTGTTGACTTGTGTAACGACATTATTCGCGAAGAAATTAAGGAAGTGGCGCCCCACCGTGAGCGCAGTGCGTTGCCGACGCCACACGAAATTCGCCGCCACCTTGACGATTACGTTATCGGCCAAGAGCAGGCCAAGAAGGTATTGGCCGTTGCGGTATATAACCACTATAAACGCTTGCGTAATGGTGACAGCAGCAACGGGATCGAACTGGGTAAAAGTAACATTCTGCTGATCGGTCCGACCGGTAGCGGTAAAACGCTGCTGGCTGAAACGCTGGCGCGCTTCCTGGATGTTCCGTTCACCATGGCGGATGCGACCACGCTGACTGAAGCGGGTTACGTTGGTGAAGATGTTGAAAACATCATTCAGAAGCTATTGCAGAAGTGCGATTACGATGTGCAGAAAGCGCAGCGTGGCATTGTCTACATCGATGAAATCGACAAGATTTCTCGTAAGTCAGACAACCCGTCGATCACTCGTGACGTATCTGGTGAAGGCGTGCAGCAGGCGCTGCTGAAGCTGATCGAAGGTACGATTGCCGCAGTTCCACCGCAGGGTGGCCGTAAGCATCCGCAGCAGGAGTTCTTGCAGGTTGATACCTCCAAGATCCTCTTTATCTGCGGCGGTGCGTTTGCTGGTCTGGACAAGGTGATCGAGCAGCGTACCGACACGGGACGCGGAATTGGCTTTAACGCAACGGTTAAAGGCACCTCAGATAAAGCGACCGAAGGTGAACTGCTAGGCAAAGTTGAACCGGGCGATTTGATTAAATTCGGTTTGATCCCTGAGTTTATCGGCCGTCTGCCTGTAGTGGCTACGCTGAGAGAACTGAGTGAAGAAGCACTGATTCAGATTCTGCGTGAGCCGAAGAATGCGCTGACCAAGCAGTATCAGGCGCTGTTCAATCTCGAAGGCGTCGAGCTGGAATTCCGCGATGAAGCGCTGACGGCGATTGCCAAGAAAGCGATGGCGCGTAAAACCGGTGCACGTGGTCTGCGTTCTATCGTTGAAGCTGCTCTGCTGGATACCATGTATGACCTGCCATCGCTGGAAAGCGTGGATAAAGTCGTCATTGATGAATCCGTGATTGCGGGCCAATCCGAGCCATTGCTGATCTATGGCAAGCCTGAGACACAGCAGGCGTCCGGCGAATAATTAATCAATTTGGCTGTATCAAAAAATAAAAATGGGGGATTTTATCCCCCATTTGTTTTTTACACGCATGCTGGTCGTTGAATGTGAGATATTTATCCCCATATACTCAAATACCTATTTGATGAAACCCGTGAAAACCGCGTTTCACGAGATTCCCATAACCTGGCGGAAACGAAACTAAGAGAGAGCTCTATGAACCCTGAGCGTTCCGAACGCATAGAAATCCCCGTATTGCCATTGCGCGATGTGGTGGTTTATCCGCACATGGTCATTCCGTTGTTTGTTGGTCGGGAGAAATCGATTCGGTGCCTTGAAGCCGCAATGGATCATGATAAGAAGATCATGCTGGTGGCACAGAAAGAAGCCTCAACGGATGAGCCAAGTATTAACGATCTTTTCTCGGTAGGGACGGTAGCCTCAATTCTTCAAATGCTGAAACTGCCGGACGGCACGGTAAAAGTGCTGGTCGAAGGGTTACAGCGTGCGCGTATTACGACGCTTTCTGACAGCGGTGAGCATTTCGCTGCACATGCAGAATATCTTGATTCCCCAGCGATTGATGAGCGCGAGCAGGAAGTGCTCATGCGCACGGCGATCAATCAGTTTGAGGGATACATCAAGCTAAACAAAAAGATCCCGCCGGAAGTGCTGACATCTCTGAACAGCATTGATGATGCTGCGCGTTTAGCCGACACCATTGCTGCGCACATGCCGCTGAAACTGGCTGATAAGCAGTCTGTACTTGAAATGTTCGATATCACTGAACGTTTGGAGTACCTGATGGCGATGATGGAATCCGAAATCGACCTGTTGCAGGTAGAAAAACGGATTCGTGGCCGCGTTAAGAAACAAATGGAAAAAAGCCAGCGTGAGTACTATCTGAATGAGCAAATGAAAGCCATTCAGAAAGAGCTGGGTGAGATGGATGACGCACCGGATGAACACGAAGCGTTAAAACGCAAGATTGAAGCGGCGAAAATGCCGAAAGACGCGCGTGAGAAAGCCGAAGCAGAATTACAAAAGCTGAAAATGATGTCACCGATGTCAGCGGAAGCGACGGTGGTGCGCAGCTATATCGACTGGATGGTGCAGGTGCCGTGGAATGCGCGCAGCAAAGTGAAGAAAGACTTGCTGAAAGCGCAGGAAATGCTGGATACCGACCATTATGGTCTGGATCGCGTGAAAGAACGCATCCTCGAATATCTCGCAGTACAGAGCCGAGTCAGCAAGATCAGAGGGCCGATTCTGTGTCTGGTGGGGCCTCCTGGCGTGGGTAAAACCTCGCTCGGTCAGTCTATCGCCAAAGCGACCGGACGCCAGTATGTGCGTATGGCGCTGGGTGGCGTGCGTGACGAAGCGGAAATCCGCGGCCACCGCCGTACCTATATCGGTTCCATGCCGGGCAAACTGATCCAGAAAATGGCAAAAGTTGGTGTGAAAAACCCGCTATTCCTGCTGGATGAGATCGACAAGATGTCTTCTGACATGCGTGGCGATCCGGCTTCTGCCTTGCTGGAAGTGCTCGATCCTGAGCAAAACGTGGCGTTTAACGATCACTATCTGGAGGTCGATTACGATCTGTCCGATGTGATGTTTGTTGCGACGTCTAACTCCATGAACATCCCGGCACCGTTGCTTGACCGTATGGAAGTCATTCGTCTTTCCGGCTATACCGAAGACGAAAAACTGAATATCGCCAAACAGCATCTGCTGCCGAAACAGATCGAACGTAATGCGCTGAAAAATGGCGAGCTGTCGGTAGAAGACAGCGCGATTGTTGGCATTATCCGTTATTACACGCGTGAAGCTGGCGTACGTAGTCTGGAGCGTGAAATCTCCAAGCTGTGCCGTAAAGCAGTAAAAACGCTGTTGATGGATAAATCCACTAAGCATATCCAGATTTCGGGCGATAACCTTAAGGATTTCCTTGGGGTACAGCGCTTTGACTATGGTCGTGCGGACGATGAAAATCGCGTAGGGCAGGTGACCGGACTGGCCTGGACGGAAGTGGGCGGCGATCTGCTGACGATTGAAACGGCTTGCGTACCAGGCAAAGGTAAGCTGACTTATACCGGTTCACTGGGTGAAGTCATGCAGGAGTCGATTCAGGCTGCACTTACCGTGGTTCGTGCCAGAGCGGAAAAATTAGGCATCAATGCTGATTTTTACGAGAAGCGTGATATCCACGTTCACGTTCCAGAAGGTGCGACGCCGAAAGACGGTCCGAGTGCGGGTATCGCGATGTGTACCGCGCTGGTTTCTTGTTTGACCGGTAATCCGGTGCGTGCCGATGTGGCGATGACGGGGGAGATTACCCTGCGTGGTCTGGTACTGCCGATTGGTGGTCTGAAAGAGAAACTGCTGGCTGCACACCGTGGTGGTATCAAGACGGTATTGATTCCTGATGACAACAAGCGCGATCTGGAGGATATCCCACAGAACGTGATTGCCGATCTGGAAATCCATCCGGTGAAACGTATTGAGGAAGTGTTAGCGTTAGCGTTGCAGAATGCGCCTTCTGGCATGCAAGTGGTCTCTACGCCTAAAGCCAAGACCAAAGCCAAGGCAAAATAGTGACCTGTCGCAAAAACCCTTGAGAAAATCAGGGCTGGTGAGTGAAATCGTGCTTGCCAGCTTTTTTTTGTACCGCTAAGTTAGAGCACTGTTAGTTTTAGCCGTAACTGGCTAAGCATGACAGCATTGATAATAAGTTACGTGTCGCGTCTTGGGACATTGAAGCGCGATAAGAGAATTCCAGAGGGGATGACAGAGTGAACAAGTCACAATTGATCGACAAAATTGCCGCAGATGCTGATATTTCCAAAGCGGCAGCAGGGCGTGTGTTAGATGCAATTATTGGTTCCGTTACCGAATCCCTGAAAGAAGGGGATGATGTTGCTTTGGTCGGTTTTGGTACTTTCTCAGTGCGTGAACGTGCTGCTCGTACCGGCCGTAACCCGCAAACTGGTAAGGAAATCAGTATCCCTGCGGCGAAAGTACCAGGATTCCGTGCTGGTAAAACGCTGAAAGACGCCGTTAACTGATTATTACGTCACAGGTTTGGCGGATAACCACTTTGGGCGCCAAACAATACCTGACGCAATGATATTGGTAGGGTAAGATACGAGGCGCATCATTTTATGATGTGCCTTTTATTTATTAGGACTATACATACCCGACACATGGCAGACGTGGCGGGCAATAAGCTTAAGTGCGCCCTAGCCTTGTATTGGGCTATAGCAATCGCAAGGATGCATGGCTCCGGCCAGCGCAGGGAGTTTTATCCATTCTACAGCGGAGTGTTGTCACATTATGATGGACAATTTACGTACGGCCGCGAATAACGTCGTGCTCAAAATTATTCTTGCTTTGATCATCGCATCATTCGTTCTAACTGGCGTTGGTGATTATCTTATTGGTGGTTCAGGAGATTACGCTGCAAAGGTGAACGGGCAGGAAATTACCCGCGCACAGCTTGAGCAGGCGGTACAGAACGAACGCAGTCGTCAGCAGGAAACCTTGGGGGAGAATTTCTCTCTTCTGGCGAGTAATGACGGCTACATGCAGCAATTACGTAGGCAGGCACTCTCCCAACTCATTGATGAAACCTTACTGGATCAGTATGCCAACAAGCTGGGACTGAACATCAGTGATGAGCAAATCAAACAGGCGATCTTTGACGTTCCCGCGTTTCAGACCAACAACCGTTTTGATAATGAAAAGTATCTGGATCAGGTTCGTCGCCTTGGCGTAACGCCGGATATGTATGCTCAGATGCTGCGTAAGCAACTGACTTCACAGCAACTGATTCGCGGCTTTGGCAATACCGCATTCCTGCTGCCGCAGGAGATCGATAACCTGGTGAAACTGGCTGCACAAGATCGCGTTGTCCGTGTCGCAACCATTGATATTGCTGCCAAGGCGAAAGCGCAGACGGTTGCTGACGATGAGATCCAGAGTTATTACGATCAAAACAAAGGGAATTTCATCGCACCGGAAGAATTCAAAGTCAGCTATATCACGCTGGATGCGGCAAGCATCATGGACGGCGTGAAAGTTGACGATGCTGCCATCAACGATTTCTACGAACAGAACAAGAACGACTATTCTCAACCTGAGCGCAAGAAATTCAGCGTTATTCAGGTGAAGAATGAGGCCGATGCCGCGTCTATTCTGGATGCGCTGAAGCAAGGCGGTGATTTCGCTACGCTGGCGAAAGAAAAATCAACGGACGTTATCTCGCGCCGCAACGGTGGCGATCTGGGATGGATGGACGAAAACAGCATGATTGATGAGCTGAAGCAGGCAAAACTGACGGAGAAAGGTCAGGTTTCCGCAGCGATTAAATCCTCTGTTGGCTATCTGATTGTGCGTCTGGATGATGTTCAGCCGCAGCAGGTCAAACCGCTGAGCGAAGTGCGTGCCGAGATCGCTGAGAAAGTGAAGCACGAGAAAGCGCAGGATGGCTACTATGCGCTGCAACAAAAAGTCAGCGAAGCGGCCAGCAATGACAACGAGTCTCTGGCTTCAGCAGAAGAAGCTGCTGGTGTGAAAGCAACGCAGACCGAGTGGTTTACGCGTGAGAAAGTTCCCGCTGCGCTGAACTTCCAACCGGTAACGCAGGCTATCTTTAGCGGTGCGCTGCTGGGCGAGAATGGTGCTGCGGGCAACAACTCTGATGTGATTAACGTCGACGGCGATCGTGCTTTCGTTCTGCGTATCACTGAGCACAAGCCTGAAAGTACTCGCCCTCTGGATCAGGTTCGTACCGAGATCGTAGAGACGCTGAAACGTCAGAAGGCTGAACAGCAGACTCGTGTAGATGCTGAAAAAATTCTGGCTGAGCTGAAGCAAGGTAAAGATGATGCGCTTAAAGCTGCGGGTCTGAGCTTTGGTGAGGCAAAAACGATGTCTTCTATCTCTCAGGGTGATGCAATGGCTGAGGCAATCTTTGCTATGCCGCATCCAGAGAAAGATAAGCCATCTTATGCGATTACTCAGGATCAAGCCGGTAATGTCGTGCTGGTCGCGCTGGATAGCGTGACGCCACATCAGCTAAACGATGAGCAGAAAACACAGTTTGCTAGCCAGGTTCAGCAAGGTTCTCTGGGGGCGCTGTTTGATTCTCTGCTGTCCAGCTTACGTAGTGAAGCGAAAATCAAGATGGGCAATGCGGCGCAAGAACAGCAATAAGCTCCGCAAAAATTTGCAAATCGTTGCAACAACAAAAGGCCGCTTTCGCGGCCTTTTCCACATTTAAATTCTGCTGTTTGCGGTGTTGATGGGTCTGCGGCAAGGTAGCCGTGCTGTCACACACAAGGAGGAAACAGCATGAAAAAATCAGGAATAAAAGCACTGTGCTTAATCATTGGGATGAGCTTGTCTGGGTTGCCATTACTGAGTCAAGCGGCACCTAAAGCCGCTGACAGTACGGTAACAGTGGTGAAGTCTGCGCCAGCAGATCAGAAAGCGGAAAAAGCAACGCTGCCTGATGGTGATGAGGATAAGGTAAGCATTAATGCAGCAAGCGCCGCTGATTTGGCGGAAATAATGAACGGTGTTGGCCTTAAAAAAGCGGAAGCGATCGTTACCTATCGTGAGCAAAATGGTCCTTTTACCCAGATCGATCAATTAACTGAGGTCCCAGGAATTGGGGCTGCGTTGGTTGAGCGAAATCTCTCTCGTTTAAAACTGTGATGTCAGTCGCAGCCCAGTCGAGCACTTCCTCTGGGCTGCGAACCTCTGCTAGGCTAATTATCAGGTCATACCAGTTGTTGGTTTTGTCACAGGAGTATTAGCGCTATGCAGACTTTCATTACCGTTCGTGGTTATCACATTGATGTTTACCAGCACGTTAATAACGCGCGTTACCTGGAATTTCTGGAAGAGGCGCGTTGGCAATGGCTGGAAACGTTGCCTGCTTTTGGCTGGATGCATAGCAACAATATCGCTTTCGTCGTGGTGAACATCAATATCAACTATCGCAAGCCTGCCGTTCTCGGTGACGTGCTGCGTATTGATAGCGAATTACTGCAGATGAATACAAAGAGTGGGGTGATCAGCCAGAAGATAACCCGAGTGTCTGATGAAAGCGACGTGGCTGATGCCACGCTGACATTTGTCTGCATCGATTTATCGACGCAAAAATCACTGTCGCTGGAGGGAGAACTACTGGAACACCTAAACGAGATTCGCCGTTAACATGGAGCAGCAGGCCATTCTCTGTAAGCATGGCCTGCTGTTTTTACATGATGTGATGTTTCTGCGTATAGGGTTCTGCATGGCGACGTGAAGTCTCAGCGTAATCCTGTCTTCTGCTTCAGCGATGCCATGATAGCCACTGAGTCGTTTTGATACTGCGCGAGCCCGTTTGCTCGCAAATGGCAGGCGGCACATTGACCACATCCATCACCCTTGATGCCGTTATAGCAAGTTAGCGTGTGGTAACGAACGGTCTCGAGTTGCTGGTAATAATCCGCTAGCGCCCATGTTTCGGCCTTATTAAGCCACATCAGTGGGGTTTCAAAACGGATATCGCGGGCAATACCTAAAACAATGGCCTGGTTCATGGCTTTGACGAATTCGTCGCGGCAATCAGGGTAGCCGGAAAAATCGGTCTCACATACACCAGTAATGACGGCCTCGGCACCAACCTGGTAGGCGTAGATAGCGGCGAGCGTCAGGAAAAGAATATTTCTTCCTGGAACGAAGGTATTGGGGATGCCTTGCGCATTGGCGTCGTAATCGGGAACGGGAATACTGTCACGCGTGAGGCTGCTAGTGGCGAGTTCATTCAGCAAGCCGACGTCCAAAACCTTATGCGCTGTTGCCCCCAGTTTCTGGCTGAGTTCCTGAGCGACATCAATTTCCGCGCGGTGGCGTTGCCCATAATCGAAGGTGATGCAGTGGACGTCATCATAATCTTGCAGAGCCTGAATCAGGCAGGTTGTGGAATCTTGTCCACCGCTAAAAACGACAACAGCACGCTTCATTCTTCATTCACCTTAACGCGACGTTAACCGCAATACGTCTGTAACGTACAGCGGTGTAAAGTCGCTATTTTACCTGAAAAGCTCTGTTAGCTGAAAAATCATGTTATCTGAAAAGCGCGGTTATCTGAAAAACCACGTTACCTGAAAAAACCTGTTACCTGAAAAATAGCCCGTATTCACTGCCGTTGTGTGTTGAATCGGCTGTCGTCACGTCAGGCTGGCTTCAGGGGAAAGGTGAGTCATCTCTGGGTTGTTCAGTTCATTGAGATAAGGGCTAATGTCACCAATATTTTTTTCTACCCAACTGCTGTTGTAGTAGGTGTCCAGATAGCGTTCGCCGCTGTCGCAGAGCAGAGTCACAATCGCCCCTTTTTGACCTCGCTTCACCATCTCTTTGGCCAGTTGCAGCATACCCCAAACGTTGGTACCGGTAGAGGCTCCTGCTTTGCGACCTAACACGCTTTCCAGCCAGTACAGCGTTGCGATGCTGGCGGCATCCGGCACTTTGATCATGCTATCAATGACGTCAGGAATAAAAGACGGTTCGGCACGCGGGCGGCCGATCCCCTCGATCCGACTGCCGCACGGGCCAGTGATGGAGCGATCCCGCTTTTGGTAACAGTCGTAGAAGACGGAGTTTTCTGGATCGACGACGACTAGTTGCGTATCCAGCCCCTGATAGCGAATGTAGCGTCCGAGCGTGGCTGACGTACCGCCAGTTCCTGCGCTCATCACGATGTAATCTGGTACGGTATGCGGTTCACGTGCCATTTGGCGGTAAATGCTGTCGGCAATATTGTTATTGCCACGCCAGTCGGTGGCGCGCTCTGCGTAGGTGAACTGATCCATATAATGGCCGTTCATCTCTTGCGCGAGCTGTTCGGATGCCGCATAGATTTGTCCTGCCTGTTCGACAAAATGGCAGCGCCCGCCATAGAAAGCGATTTGCTCGATTTTTCTTTTTGCGGTGCAGGAAGGCATAACGGCGATAAACGGTAGGCCAAGCAAGCGTGCAAAGTAGGCTTCTGACACGGCGGTGCTGCCGGATGACGCTTCAATAATCGGCGTGCCTTCTTTAATCCAACCGTTGCACAGCCCGTAGAGAAACAAAGAACGCGCCAGGCGATGCTTCAGACTGCCGCTGGGATGTGTGCTTTCATCTTTGAGGTAAAAATAGATACCCGGATAATCCGGCAGGGTCAGACGGATAAGATGCGTATCAGCCGAACGCTGAAAATCTGCTTCGATAGCGCTGATGGCATTTTTAACCCAGGCATTGGTCATGATGAAAACTCGGTTAGGCAGTGATGCGAATAGAGTAACGAGTTTTCGGGATAAAAAAATTACCTTTTTATCTCCCTGTAGATAATTTAAGGGAATTATTTACCCTTTTATTCTTTATGTGTGGGTTATTTTTCTACTAAAGCGCATAGCGAGGCGCTATCTCAGAAATTATGGTGACGGCGGGGCTCATGTAACGAAGGCCAGTAAGGTTATCGCTATGTCGATGTTGCCAATAATGCTATCACCACGATTCTGGGCGGGAAGAACATTACTTTTCTCTCTTAATGGAGGAAAGTAGGGAGAGTTTTCTATCAGCAGCGCTATTTTTAGGTAAAACTACATTAGGTAAAACCATATTAGGTATAACTATGTTAGATAAAATTGATCGCACACTGCTGAATATGCTGCAACAGGATTGCACGCTTTCACTACAGACGCTGGCCGATGCGGTTAATCTGACATCCACGCCGTGCTGGAAACGTCTGAAGCGTCTGGAAGAAGAAGGGATCATCCGGGCTAAGGTGGCGCTACTGGATAATGAGCGTCTGGGGTTAGGGCTGACGGCGTTTGTCTTATTGAAGACACAGCAGCACAACCGAGACTGGTATCAGACTTTCACCCGCGTGGTATCCGACATGCCGGAGGTGTTGGCTTTCTATCGTATGGCTGGCGAATACGATTACCTGATGCAGGTTCAGGTCGCTGATATGAAAAGCTATGATGATTTCTATAAGCGGCTGGTGAATGGAATTCCCGGGCTGGTCGATGTAACATCTAGCTTTGCTATGGAACGAATCAAACATACCACGGCATTGCCCTTATCCCTGTGATTCATCATCCATCCGTCTTTTGTATAATCACTTGTCTGAGTCTGTCATGACCCGTCTGGCTATTGGAATGAAAACCGCGTGAGACTTTTTGCTCAACTGAGTTGGTATTTTCGCCGCGAATGGCGGCGCTATCTGGGTGCTGTTGCGCTATTGATTGCGATTGCCATCCTGCAATTGCTGCCTCCTAAATTGGTCGGCGTGATTGTCGATGGTGTGACGCAGCACGGCATGTCGATGACCGAAATGATGAAGTGGATTGGCGTGATGCTGCTGACTGCCGTCATGGTCTATCTGCTGCGCTATGTGTGGCGAGTGTTTCTGTTTGGTGCGTCATACCAGTTGGCGGTTGAGCTACGAGAGGATTTTTATCGTCAACTGAGCCGCCAGCATCCGGCGTTTTACCAACGTCACCGTACCGGCGATCTGATGGCGCGTGCGACTAACGATGTCGATCGCGTGGTCTTTGCCGCTGGAGAAGGCGTGCTGACGCTGGTTGATTCGATGGTGATGGGGTGTGCCGTACTGGTTGTCATGTGTACTCAAATCAGTTGGGAACTGACCCTGCTGGCGCTGCTTCCTATGCCGGTCATGGCGATTTTCATCAAACGCTACGGCACCCAATTACATAACCGTTTTAAATCCGCACAGGCCGCGTTTTCTTCGCTTAACGATCAGGCGCAGGAAGGTTTGACCAGCATTCGGATGATTAAAGCCTTCGGGTTGGAAAACTATCAGTCCGCGCGTTTTGCGCAAGCTGCGGCGGATGCTGGTGCCAAAAATATGCACGTTGCTCGAGTGGATGCCCGCTTCGATCCCACGATTTATATTGCCGTGGGGCTGTCGAATTTACTGGCGATTGGCGGCGGCAGTTGGATGGTGATTAACGGTTCGCTGACGTTAGGCTTGTTGACCAGCTTTGTCATGTATCTGGGATTGATGATCTGGCCGATGCTGGCACTGGCCTGGATGTTTAATATTGTCGAGCGTGGTAGCGCGGCATATAGCCGTATTCGACAGCTGCTTGCGGAAGAGCTCGTGGTGAAAGACGGTGAGGAATCACTGCCTGCCGAGCGTGGCATATTGGAAGTGAATATCTCCGCGTTTCGCTACCCGGATAATACCCGTGATGCTTTACAACATATTCAGTTTACGCTGGCGCCGGGCAATATGCTGGGGCTATGTGGGCCGACAGGATCGGGGAAAAGTACGCTGCTGGCGTTGATATTGCGTCATTTCGATACCCAATCAGGAGAGATTCGTTATCACGATCGTCCATTGAGCGCCATTCGGTTGGATGAACTGCGCAGCCGTTTTGCCGTTGTGGGGCAAATGCCTTTTTTGTTTTCCGATACGGTGGCGCAAAACATCGCACTGGGTCGGCCTGATGCTACCCAGCAAGAGATAGAACAGGCGGCACAGCTTGCCAGCGTTCATGATGACATTCTACGTTTACCTCAGGGCTACCAGACTGAAGTTGGTGAGCGCGGCGTGATGTTATCTGGCGGTCAAAAACAGCGCATCGCGATTGCCCGTGCGCTGCTGCTGGATGCTGAAATTTTGGTGCTGGACGATGCGCTGTCTGCGGTTGATGGGCGTACGGAACACCAGATTTTGCAGAATCTCAAAACCTGGGGCGAAAAGCGGACGCTGATCATCAGCGCACATCGCCTGTCAGCCCTAACCGAAGCGAATGAAATCGTGGTGTTGCAGCAAGGACAAACGGTGCAGCGTGGCACACACCGGACGCTGGCGGCACAACCTGGCTGGTATCGGGATATGTACCGTTATCAACAGCTGGAGGCGGCACTGGATGATGTGCCTCAGTTGGAAGGAACGAAAAATGAATAGCCCTCAACAGTTTTGGCCAACCCTGAAACGCCTGCTGGCCTATGGTTCCCCCTGGCGAAAACCGTTGTTACAGGGCGTCCTGATGCTGTGGATTGCTGCAATTGCTGAAGTCTCAGGCCCTGTGTTGGTGAGCTATTTCATTGACGATTTGGTAGCAAAAGGCCAGTTCCCGCTGGCGATTGCGGCGGGCCTGGCAATGGCCTATATCCTGCTGCAAATTCTGGCGGCCTCGCTGCACTATTTCCAGACGCTGCTGTTCAACCGCGTTGCGGTTGGTGTCGTCCAGCAACTGCGCATTGATGTGATGGATGCGGCGTTGCGCCAACCGTTGAGTACATTTGATACGCAACCTGTCGGGCAACTGATTTCACGTGTTACCAATGACACCGAGGTGGTTAAAGACCTGTACGTCATGGTGGTGTCAACGGTATTACGCAGTGCGGCGCTGGTTGGTGCGATGCTGGTGGCGATGTTCAGCCTTAACTGGCAGATGGCGCTGGTTGCACTGATGATTTTCCCTGCGGTAGCGACGGTCATGGTGCTGTACCATCGCTTTAGTACGCCGATTGTGCGCAAGGTGCGGAGCTATCTGGCTGACATCAATGATGGCTTCAACGAAGTGATTAATGGCATGGGCGTGATTCAGCAGTTTCGCCAGCAGGCCCGCTTTGGCAAGAAACTGGGGGCCTCCAGCTATGAGCACTATGAAGCTCGGATGAAAGCCCTGCGTCTGGAAGGTTTCCTGCTGCGGCCGTTGCTGAGCCTGTTTGCCGCGCTGGTGCTGTGTGGCTTGTTAATCCAATTCGGTTTCAGCTCAATGGGATCGGTTGGCGTCGGGGTCTTGTACGCGTTTATCAACTATTTGGGCCGTCTGAATGAACCGCTGATTGAACTGACAACTCAGCAAACGATGTTACAGCAGGCGGTTGTCGCCGGTGAGCGTATCTTCGAACTGATGGATGGCAAAAAGCAGCGCTACGGTGATGACGAGCGTCCTCTGGCGACAGGGCGTGTCGATATTGACGATGTCTCTTTCTCGTATGGCACAGAAAAACGCGTGCTACAGAATATTTCTCTGACGATACCAGAGCGCGGATTCGTCGCGCTGGTCGGGCATACTGGCAGTGGAAAAAGTACGCTAGCCAGTTTGCTGATGGGATATTACGCGCCGGATGAGGGGGAGATTCGGCTTGATGGCCGCCCGCTGTCAACGCTCTCTCATGCGGTGTTGCGCCAAAATGTGGCAATGGTGCAACAGGATCCGGTTGTGCTGGCGGAATCCATGTTTGTGAATGTGACGCTGGGGCGTGATATCAGCGAAGAGGCTGTCTGGCGCGTGCTGGAAGTGGTTCAACTTGCTGAACTGGTTCGGGCTTTCCCTGAAGGATTACATACGCGCATTGGCGAGCAGGGGAATAACCTGTCTACCGGACAAAAGCAGCTGTTGGCGATTGCGCGGGTACTGGTGCAAACGCCTAAGATCCTGATTCTTGATGAAGCGACGGCGAATATTGACTCGGGTACGGAGCAGGCGGTGCAAAAGGCGCTGCGCATTATCAGGGAACAGACAACCTTGATTATTATCGCCCATCGGCTTTCCACTATCGTTGAAGCCGACACGATTATGGTGCTCCATCATGGGCAAACCGTTGAGCGGGGGACGCATGAGCAACTGCTGCAACAGCAGGGGCGCTATTATCAAATGTATCAATTACAGCTCGCTGGAGAGGATCTTGCAGCCACCAGCACTGAGCCTGATCCTGCGCACTAAGACTTATCTGAGATAGTCTCTCGGTCTGCACCGCCTTGTTTGGTGCAGACTGACAGTCTATTCATGGCTTCGCACCATCAATAAGCATCGTGATTCTGGTTTTCCCCCGCACTGCACTGAAAATACTCTTTGTGCACCAAATTAGTGCAATTCTTGCCCGATTCTTCCTGCATTTCTTTCCCACCGGGTTTTCTTTTTGCCCTTTCTTATCGTTAATCGCGTTCTCTTTCCTGATTTGTGCCAGATAAATCATTTATGGCACACCCTTTGCTTTAGTCATGACGTAGACCTACTTCATAGAGCATGTAATCGAACAAGTGACGGGCGAAAGCCTGAACGTAATGGCTAGGGGGAAGATAAATGAAACTGGTTACTGTGGTGATAAAACCATTCAAGCTGGAAGATGTACGTGAAGCGTTATCTTCTGTCGGCGTCCAGGGACTCACCGTCACTGAGGTGAAAGGATTTGGTCGTCAGAAAGGGCACGCGGAGCTATACCGCGGCGCAGAATACAGCGTTAATTTTTTACCTAAGGTAAAAATTGATATCGCGATTGCAGACGACCAGTTGGATGAAGTGATCGACGTCATCAGCAAAGCTGCGTACACCGGAAAAATTGGTGATGGCAAAATTTTTGTCGCCGAGTTGCAAAGGGTTATCCGTATTCGTACGGGTGAAACTGACGAATCCGCACTTTAACAACACCTAACGTAGATACGTAAATAGGGATGGATGAAAATGAAAAAATTACTCTCTTCATTAGGTCTCGGTGTGGCGGCATTACTCCCGTCCTGGGCAATGGCTGCGACACCGACGATTGATAAAGCGGACAACGCTTTTATTATGATTTGTACCGCACTGGTACTCTTTATGACTATACCGGGCATCGCACTGTTTTACGGCGGCCTGATTCGTTCTAAGAACGTTTTGTCCATGATGACGCAGGTGAGCGTAACGTTCGCGATGGTTTGTATCCTGTGGGTCGTTTACGGATATAGCCTGGCCTTCAGCGAAGGTAACGCCTTCTTCGGTGGTTTCAGCACCTTTATGCTGAAAGGCATCGGGATTGAATCCATCAGTGGCACCTTCTATCAGTTCGTACACGTGGCTTATCAGGCTTCCTTTGCCTGTATCACCGTTGCGCTGATTGTTGGGGCGATTGCTGAGCGTATCCGTTTCTCTGCTGTACTGATCTTTGTTGCGCTGTGGCTGACGTTCTCCTACCTGCCGATGACGCACATGGTATGGGGTGGTGGCTATCTGGCTGCGGATGGCGCGCTGGACTTTGCTGGTGGTACGGTGGTTCACATCAACGCCGCAGTTGCTGGGTTGGTTGGTGCTTACCTGCTGGGCAAACGTGCTGGTTTTGGCAAAGAAGCCTTCAAACCGCATAACCTGCCGATGGTGTTTATCGGTACGGCGATCCTGTACATCGGCTGGTTTGGTTTCAATGCGGGTTCTGCGGGTGCTGCGAACGGTATCGCCGCTCTGGCTTTCCTGAATACCGTTGTCGCGACTGCTGCTGCAATTCTGGCATGGGTTGGCGGTGAGTGGATGGTCCGCGGTAAGCCTTCTCTGCTGGGCGCATGCTCTGGCTGTATCGCGGGTCTGGTGGCAATCACGCCAGCAGCGGGTACGGTTGGCGTGGGTGGCGCAATGATCATCGGTCTGGCTGGTGGTGTTGCAGGTCTGTGGGGCGTGACGGTACTGAAAAGATGGCTGCGTGTGGATGACCCGTGTGATGTGTTCGGTGTTCACGGCGTGTGCGGTATCGTTGGCTGTATCCTGACTGGCGTATTCACTTCTGCATCACTGGGCGGTACTGGCTATGCGGAAGGCGTGACGATGGCACACCAGATTTGGGTGCAGCTGTTCAGCGTGATTGTTTGTCTGGTGTGGTCTGGCGTGGTGGCATTTATTGCCTTCAAGATCGCGGATATGGTTGTCGGCCTGCGTGTACCTGAAGATCAAGAGCGCGAAGGTCTGGACGTCAACAGCCATGGCGAGAGCGCTTACAACCAATAAGAACGCATAAATTAATCAGTGAGATAGTCAGAATACAGTAAGCAGGCGTGGGGGAGACTCCACGCCTGTTTTATTATCAGTCTTAAACTAACCACCCCGGATGAGGTGGTCTTTTACGTTACTAGGCTGTTGCAAGGTTTACGGCTGGCGGCGACGTATGACGCCTTCCTGCACGCTGGATGCAACCAGCACGCCTTCCCGAGTATAGAATTGCCCACGAACGAAACCACGAGCACCGGATGCAGACGTACTTTCTACGGTATATAACAGCCAGTCATCCAGCCGGAAATCACGGTGGAACCACATTGAGTGATCGATGGTGGCGACCTGCATACCCGGCTCCAAAAAGCCAACGCCGTGAGGCTGCAAGGCCGTGAGTAGGAAATTGCAGTCAGACGTATAGCCAAGCAGATATTGGTGAATACGCTTATCGTCCGGCAGCGGGCTGCTGGCACGGCACCAGACGTGTCGCACCGGCTCGTCTACTTCGCCTTTTAGTGGGTTATGGAATTTAACCGGGCGTATCTCAATCGGGCTGGCCTGAATAAATTTATCGTGAAAGCGGGGCGGCAGAAGGTGCTGCATGTCTTGTGCGATTTCCTGCTCGGATTTCAGCTCTTCTGGTGGTGTGACGTTTGGCATCACATTTTGGTGCTCGAACCCTTCTTCATGACTTTGAAATGAGGCCGTCATATAAAAAATAGGGCGACCATTCTGGATAGCCCTAACGCGTCTGGCACTGAAACTGTTGCCATCGCGCAGGTTTTCAACGTCATAAATAATCGGTTTCTGGCTATCGCCGGGTAGCAAAAAGTAGCTGTGGAAAGAGTGAATGTTGCGCTCGACTGGGACAGTCTGTTTGGCAGCCGACATGGCCTGGCCGACGACTTGCCCACCAAAGACCTGACGCAGCCCCAAATCATCGCTTTGTCCGCGGAATAGCCCTTCTTCGAGTTTCTCTAAATGCAGGAGGTCGAGAAGGTGTTGTAGTGGTTGACTCATGGTATCGGCCCCAATGGATGCGAATAAATAATTATCTGTTTGTTTTGTAAGGTGTAAAATATTTTCTTATGGGTTTTTACTGCAATGAATGTGTGGATTTCAGGAAAATATCAGAATTTTGCACCATCATTATTGTGTTGGGTGAATCATACTATTTATGAGTGCCGGTTTTCGATACCGGTAGTCTGACAATAATAAAGGAGACTGACCGAATGAAATTATGGCATATATTAGGCGGTATCACGTTATCGATGACTCTGGTTGCATGTGCACAGAGGGGGGATTATGGCGTTTCTCCTCAAACCGGTGCACCTGTCACCTCTGTTTCTTCACAGCGCCCCGCTGTTGCAATGCCAGCGGTAACCGGTACGGTGAATATTCGTCAGCGCATTGCACTCCCTCACAATGCCGTTTTAACCGTTACGGTGTCTGATGCATCGCTGGCGGATGCACCTTCAAAAGTGATCTCTCAGCGCGTGACGCGTACAGAAGGAAAGCAGGCACCTTTCCGATTCGAGTTACCGTATAACCCGGCTGATATTCAGCCCAATGCGCGTATCTTACTCAGTGCAGCCGTTGCGATCGATAATCGTATCGTGATGGTGACGGAAAACGTCTTGCCGGTTATTAGCAACGGGGTAAATAACGCCGATTTGGTGCTGGTACCTGTCGCCTCTGTTCCCTTACCGGCGAAAAATCAGGGATCAATGATATCTAACCCGACAAATCAAACTCCTCATATGCTTCAGGGGCAGCCTGACTCATCATCTATGGCACCACAGACCATCTGGTAATTCATCTGGATACGCGCCGCTATGGCGCGTATTGCCAGCGATATTTCGCAAGATCAACTTTTCCCTGACGATTGAAAATGATGCCCTCCGCCTGTAGTGCTGACTTTTGACGCACATAGTCTCCACCGACCAGCGATATTTCGCCTTTACGATTGATTACCCGATGCCAGGGAAGTTTGCTGTCTTTCGGCAGACGTTTTAATACTCCGCCGACTTGTCGGGATGCTCTGGGCGAGTCAGCAAGCTGCGCGATGTCTCCATAGGTCGCTATCTTTCCGTAAGGGATTGCCGCGACGATTTGAAAAACGCGCTGGCGGAAATTATCGTTTTCTTCTGACATCCGCGGATATTCCTGCTGTTCCTAAACCGATTGAACATCATAGTGGCACAGTGGGGTGGGTAAGAAAACAACGGTTAGTCGGTGTTAGCTTGCAATTGCCTATCCCATCGCCGATAATGCCCACCGCTTTGTGACACGTTGCGATTATCATGTGCAAGCCGTTATAAAGTCGTCAATGGAGGCCCTGTCGGTTCTCCCGCAACACTAACCTGTGGATTCGGTCAGGTCCGGAAGGAAGCAGCCGCAGCAGGAGACGTGTGTGCCGGGATGTAGCTGGCAGGGCCTCCACCATTTCTGCCCTCGTTAGCCGCTTCATCTCCTGCATATAAACTACATTCTCTGCCATAAACCCGTTTCTGACATACATAACAGCCGATCCCCCACTTTCTGCTCGAGAGATGTCATTTACCGATCTCTGTTTCTTCGAGAAGATGAGTTTGTATGTTTACTTATCGAGTAATAATTGCGGTAATTATTACGTCCTCTGTTTTCATCACTGGATATAGTATTCGTGGATGCTATCAATGCGATTGTTATAAACGATGAGTGTCGGGGAAATAAGCGTAAAGTGTGAGGAGGAATTCATTTTTACTTAATATAAAAAATACAATTTGTTACAAGTCTTACGCAATTAATACGTTAAAAAGATAATAAAAACAAAGGCCGATAATATTATCGGCGCAGTGTATTTAATGTCAGTTTTTGTATACGTTTCGTTAGGAATTAACGAACGTAGCGCCATACGGCAGTAGGGACTTTGTCGTAGAGTTTGTTCATCGTCAGTTCTGCCAGGCGATGATCGGCTGCGGAAAAGAACATCTCCAGTTCATCATTAGAGAGTTCATACTTGTTTTTTTCAATAACGCGTTCGAGAGTGTCAATTGTTGTGCATTTACGCAAACGCATCAAATAGTCGATTTTTTTCATAATGGCCTATGCAAGCAGTACCTGGTGGTTAAAAAATATAAATAAATTATTGCTTAAGTTTTAGCAGGCGTACAGATGTTCTCCCCTGAGAACATTCCGAATAATTTTGCTTTGGACTTCTGCCAACGCCGTAGTTCAGCATCATTAATACCATAGTTGCTAAACAAGACGTAAGTATCATCCAAATACTTTTCAACCTGCTCTGAAAGCTCACTTTCGTTAGGGTATTTTATTTTAAATGTGAGAATAAACGTAGCGATATGCTCAATAAGTTCATTTAATTGGAGATTGATCGCAGATGTTGGATCATTGACCCAGCCGTGACTGCTATCGCCTAACGTTGCTATGCTTTCGTCACACAGATTCTCACATAAGAATCTGAGTTGGGCAATATCATAATGTTTTGGTGTGTACTCATCCATATCAATCCCTCCGTTAAGCCGTTATTCAGTGTTACTGCGGTTAACACCTGGTAAACAGGTAGACTGATGAAACTTACAAGATAAAACGTTAACGTTGTTTCGTATTCATGTTGTTACAGACAGGGCGTTGAACCATTGTGATTTGTTCTGTAATGAATGAGAAAACAGTGATTATCGTCCCTCCTGGTATCTACTATGTCGCGAAATAGGGTTGGCGTAAATACCAACATCTCATGACTTAACCTTAAGTATAGCTATACCATGTTGGTTACGGTTACGTCATTCTATATATGACTATAGCAAAAACGTTCGTAAAATTCGCGGATAATAGGTAAGGTTTTCACTGCTATTTATTTTGATTAATCCTCAGATTTTTTTGTTGTAACAATGAGCATAGAATAAACTCGTCTGCGGCTTATTTAATTATTTCTATCTGAAAATATGAGAAATGGCAGAAGGAATGCGAAGAGATTGCTCAGAGGATAAGGGCTTTTGGTACTCGTTATCTTATTGTTTCAGCAGTTTTTTCACGCGAATCATCCCGTGCAGTCTTGTTAGCGTCATAACACCGACTGTATCGGGATGAAGTCGAGAAAGATTAACCTTTTTTCTTTTTTCCGCCTTGTACGGCCTTAAAGCGCGGGTTGGATTTGCATATAACGTAAACTCGCCCGCGACGGCGGACCACAATACAATCCTTATGACGATTCTTTGCTGAACGTAGCGAACTAAGCACCTGCATTTTACAGCCCTCTCTGATTACTTGAAGAAGTTGCCAAAGCGCTGCTGGAAGCGCGCTGTGCTGCCTTCTTTGGAATATTCTTTTTGCTTCCCGGTATAATAGGGATGCGATGCCGAAGAAACGTCAATGGTGATGTAAGGGTAGCTGGTACCCTCCAGTTCAATAGTTCGATCGGTTTTAATCGTTGATCCCGTTTTGTAATAAACATCCGCACTGGTGTCATGAAACACCACCGTGCGATAGTCAGGATGAATACCTGCTTTCATAGTTGCCTCATTTGTTATGTTATAACATATCTATCATGTTGCGCTTTTTTGACATCAGGATCAACCATTATGTTGTTGCAAGGCTGCAGCATGCGCTAAGTCACTATAGCGGCGGATAAAGATACAAACGGTACTGTGCTCGTTTGGTGAGAATGAGCTGAGAGGAAAGGGCAGGAAAAGTAAAAAAGGCCGCTAGGCGGCCTTTTAGAGGGGATATCGATGGATGTTCAGACTTAGTGCGCTGTTGTGTCGTCGACTTTCTTGCCAAAACGGCGGCGGACAACAACAAAGAACACCGGAACGAAGAAGATAGCCAGCACGGTTGCTGTAATCATCCCGCCCATGACGCCAGTACCAACGGCGTTCTGTGCACCGGAGCCTGCACCACTACTGATAACCAGCGGCATTACACCGAGGATAAAGGCAAGTGATGTCATCAGGATTGGACGCAAACGCATACGAACGGCATCGAGCGTTGCTTCAATCAGTCCTTTCCCTTCTTTCTCCATTAGATCTTTAGCAAATTCGACAATCAATATGGCGTTCTTCGCCGATAGCCCTATGGTTGTCAGCAGGCCCACCTTAAAGTAAACGTCGTTTTCAAGACCTGTCATATTCGCCGCAATCAACGCACCGATGATCCCCAATGGAACCACCAGCATGACGGAGAATGGTATTGACCAGCTTTCATAAAGCGCTGCCAGACACAGGAACACGACAATCAGTGAAATGGCATAGATTGCAGGTGCCTGGTTGCCTGATAACCGCTCTTGATAGGACATACCCGTCCATTCGTAGCCGATACCTTGCGGTAATTGGGTCACGAAGCTTTCCATCAATGCCATGGCTTCACCGGTACTCTTACCTGGCGCGGCTTCACCTTGGATCTGCATGGATGGTTGACCGTTATAACGCTCCAGACGCGGTGAACCATATTCCCAGTGGCTCTGCGTGAATGCAGAGAATGGCACCATCTGTCCGTTGCTACCGCGGATGTACCAGTTTTTGATGTCATCCGGCAGCATACGGAAAGGCGCATCGGCCTGAACGTAAACTTTCTTCACACGACCGCGATCGATAAAGTCATTTACATAAGAACCACCCAGCGTGGTTGCCAATGTTGAACTGATATCCGACAGTGACACACCAAGCGCCTGTGCTTTTTCCTGATCGATATCGAGACGGAATTGCGGAGTATCTTCCATCCCGTTAGGACGAACTTGCACCAGCGTATCAGGATGTTGTGCCGCCATACCCAGCAGTTGGTTACGTGCTTCAGTCAGTTTTGCGTGCCCAAGGTTAGCCTGGTCAATCAACTGGAAGTCGAAACCTGTTGCCGTACCCAGTTCGATAATCGCAGGAACGTTGGCTGCAATCACGATAGCTTCTTTGTACTGGCTGAAGACGGCGTTAGCTCTGCCTGCAATCGCCTGGACTTTATTTTCTGCGCCGCTTCGTTCACTCCAGTCACTCAGGCTGGCGAAGGCCAGACCGGCATTCTGCCCACGACCAGAGAACCCGAAGCCCGTCACGGTAAACACAGACTTGACGTTACCTTTCTCATTTTCGAGATAGTATTGCGTCATTCTGTCCATGATTTTCTGCGTGTTTTCCTGCGTTGCCCCTGAAGGCAACTGAACGATGTTCAGGAGAACACCCTGATCTTCGTCTGGCAGGAAGGAGGTCGGCAAACGTAAGAACAGAAATGCCAGACCTACAACAATCAGCAGATAGATGACCAGATAACGGCCTGTGCTGCGCAGGATATTTGCCACACTGTCGGTGTAGTGATTAGTGCTTTTCTCGAACAGTCTGTTGAACCAGCCGAAGAAGCCTTTCTTCTCACCGTGATCGCCTTTGGCGATGGGTTTTAGCAGCGTTGCGCAAAGCGCTGGTGTCAAAATCAATGCAACCAGAACCGACAGCACCATCGCAGAAACGATTGTGATGGAGAACTGGCGGTAGATTGCCCCTGTTGAACCTCCGGTAAACGCCATCGGGACGAATACCGCGGACAGAACCAGCGCAATACCGACCAACGCGCCTTGGATCTGCTCCATGGACCGTTTTGTCGCTTCTTTAGGCGGTAGACCTTCTTCCGCCATGACACGCTCCACGTTTTCCACGACGACAATGGCGTCATCCACCAGAAGCCCGATGGCGAGAACCATCGCGAACATCGTCAAGGTGTTAATGGAATAACCAAACGCGGAGAGAATAGCAAACGTCCCCAGCAAGACGACCGGCACCGCAATGGTTGGGATCAGCGTGGCGCGGAAGTTCTGCAAGAACAGATACATCACCAGGAATACCAGTACGATGGCTTCCACCAGCGTTTTCACAACTTCGTTGATCGAGATCTTAACGAAGGGCGTTGTATCATACGGGTAGACCACTTTCAGGCCAGAAGGGAAGAACTCTTCCAGCTTGGTCAATGAATTTTTTACTGCGGTCGCGGTATCCAGTGCGTTCGCACCGGTTGCCAGTTTGATACCGATACCAGCAGCGGGCTGACCATTGAAACGTGCAATCGTGTCATAACTTTCTGCGCCCAACTCAACGCGGGCAACATCTTTAAGACGAACCTGAGACCCATCAGCATTAACCTTCAGCAGGATTTTAGAAAACTCCTCTGCTGAGTTGAGTCGGGTTTGGGCAATGATAGATGCGTTCAGCTGTTGGCCGGGAACGGGTGGAGCTCCCCCCAACTGTCCTGCTGCGATCTGGTTGTTTTGGACTCTGATTGCTGCGGTGACATCGCCTGAAGTTAACTGATAGTTGTTCAGTTTGTTTGGATCCAGCCAGATACGCATTGCGTACTGAGCACCAAACAGCTGCGCGTCACCTACGCCGGATGTACGGCTGATAGGATCTTTAACGTTAGCCGCCACGTAGTCAGCGATATCTTCCTGCGACATTTTACCGTCTTCACTGATGAAGGCGGCAACCATGAGGAAGCTGCTACTTGATTTCTGAACGTTAACCCCTTGCTGCTGTACTTCCTGCGGCAGCAGCGGCATAGCCAGTTGCAGTTTGTTCTGCACCTGAACCTGCGCGATGTCCGCGTCCGTGCCTGCGTCAAAGGTCAGCGTAATCTGCACGGTACCTGAAGAGTCGCTGCTTGATGACATGTACATCAGGTTATCGATACCGTTCATATTCTGTTCGATAACCTGCGTCACGGAATCTTGCAGCGTTGATGCATCGGCCCCTGGATACGTTGCTGTTACTTCAATCGCGGGTGGTGCGATCGTTGGATACTGGGCAATCGGTAATTTAACAATTGCCAGCAACCCCGTCAGCATCACCATGATGGCGAGCACCCATGCAAAAATGGGTCGATCTATAAAAAACTTAGCCATGAATTATACCGGCTCCTGTTAGAACGTCTTAAGACTTCGCGGGTTCTGCTGACGCTTGTTGCGCCTGCTGATTTTCTTGAGCGACTTCTTTAGCTTTCACCTGCGCACCAGGTCTGATTTTTTGCAGACCGGTGACGATAACGCGATCGCCCGCTTTCAAGCCTTCGGTAACCAACCATTTGTCACCAATTGCCTTACTGGTTTTAAGCGTGCGTGGTTCTACTTTATCGCCTTCTCCAACCACCATCGCCGTGGCCTGACCACGTGGATCGCGGGTGACGCCCTGCTGCGGTACTAACAAGGCCGTTGGATTAACGCCGGAATCGAGGCGAGCGCGTACAAACATTCCGGGGAGAAGGTTGTGCTGTGGATTAGGGAAAATGGCGCGCAGCGTGATGGAACCAGTGGTTTCATCGACCGTGACATCAGAGAATTCTAATGTACCTGCTTCAGCGTATTCGCTACCGTTTTCCAACAGTAGACGGACATTGGCTTTGCCTTCATTTTGTTTCAGCGTACCGTTTTCCAGCTCTTTCTTCAGTTGCAGGAAATCATTACTGGACTGCGTGACGTCAACATAAATCGGATCAAGCTGTTGAACGGTCGTTAATGCTGTTGCTTGCCCGGTTGCCACTAATGCGCCTTCCGTTACCGTTGATTTACCTACACGGCCTTCGATTGGCGAATTAACTTTGGTGTAAGCCAGATTAATTTGTGCGGTGTCTACTGCTGCTTTGGCAGCCTGAACGGCAGCATCAGCCTGACGAGAAGTGGCGACGGCCTGATCGTAATCCTGCTTGCTGACGTAGTTGGTGCCCAGCAGCGGCTTATAACGATTAACGGTCAAACGGGCAATTTCTGCCTGAGCCTGAGCCTGAGCGAGTGAACCTTTGGCGCTGTTGTAGCTTGCCTGGTATGTCGCAGGATCGATCTGATACAGCGATGCGCCAGCTTTAACGTCAGACCCTTCAACGAAGTTGCGTTTGAGGATAATGCCGCCAACCTGTGGGCGAACCTCAGCAATGCGGTAAGCACTTGTGCGGCCCGGCAGCTCGGTCATCACATTCAGTGCTTCCGTCTTCAACGTAACAATACCGACTTCAGGCATCTGCTGCTGTGCGCCGCCTTGCTGGTTGTTGCCGTCATCACATCCTGCGAGCATTAAGCCGCCGGAAAGCATCAGAACTGCCGCCAGAGGCGTTAGCCCTCTGTTTTTGTTCATAGATAAACCTCAAGTGTCCGATTTGAAATTGACCAATGGATCACAAGCTCAAAAACCCATTGCTGCTATAGTCTTATGTTCGTGCTATGTTACATACATACTTGAATGTATGTAAATCTCACTTTCCTTCAAATACAGCGGTATGGCACGAAAAACCAAATTATCATGGCACGAAAAACCAAAAAACAGGCTCAGGAAACCCGACAACATATACTGGATACTGCGTTAAGAGTGTTCTCTGAGCATGGTGTGTCCGCGACTTCATTGTCTGACATTGCCACTGCTGCTGGTGTGACCCGCGGTGCTATTTATTGGCATTTTAAAAACAAAGCCGAAATTTTTGACGGAATCTGGGCGTTGGCAGAGTCAAAAATAGATGAGTTTGAAATAGAGTATCAGACAAAATTTCCTGATAATCCACTTCGTGTGATGCGTGAATTATTGATTTATATGCTGCGTTTAACGGTTAGTGATACGCACTGGCGTTCCATTATGGAAATCGCGTTTCACAAATGTGAGTTTGTCGGTGAAATGTTACAATCGTACAACGCGCGCAAAGAGCTTTATCTTTCCTGCTATGTCGATATTGAAGAAAATTTGATTGAGTGCATCCGCTTGGGAATGTTGCCGACGGATATTCTTCCTCGTCGTGCAGCGATTGCGATGCGTGCCTATTTTTCCGGCGTGATGGAGAACTGGTTATTTATGCCGGAAAGTTTCGATCTCGATCGGGAAGCCCCGGCGCTGGTGGATGCCTTTATCGATATGTTGCACTTTAGTCCCGCGCTACGTAAACCCGCAGGATAAGCCATTAAACGACGGCGTTAACACTTGTTGCCTTTACGTGCTTTAGGCAGAGGATTTAGCGTCGCCTTCTTCTTGTAATAACTTCTTTTCAAAATCGGTGCGCACAATTTCTAATGCGGCCAGCGCGATACGCGGCTCGATCTGATTTTCTTCCAACAGCATAATTAAATCGACCGCCAGCTTGACGTCGGGTGGGGCGTTTTCAAGTGACATAAACCCGTTCCTCTTTTTCTTCGGCGAAGCCGCCGCGCTATAGTCCTTGTTCCCGGCGTTCTATCTGACGCTCCAGTCGCGACAGCGCCTGACGACAGCGTGACAGCCGTCCTTCCAGCGCCGCCAGCTCTTTCTGTAATCGCTGTTGTTCGCTGGAGAGCGTCTGCGTGGTGAGCAGACTTTCTCTATCCTGAATCATGGAAAGTAAACGGCGTTCATAATCCTGATGTTCCGCCAGCTTGTGATACACATCTTCCGGCTGTGGGGCTGCATTTTGCTCCTGCCTGCGTAATGACTGCGTCGCCAGCTCACGCTGCAATGCGGCTATCTGCCTGACTAGCTTTTCAGCCAGAAAGGCCACGCGATCGGTGCGCTGTTCTGCGACTAACTGCTTTATCGCGTGTAGGTTTTGTTCAACCTCGGCGCGATAGTCACGTAGCCGGGTGCCGTAGCTGCTAAAAAGCTGACGATCAAAGCGTGATTGCGGTACGGCTTTATCCGCCAGCGGTTCAAGCTCTTTCGCCAGCGTGTTAATTTGGTGTTCAAGCGCCTGCAGCAATCGATGCGTGTTCACTTTTTTCCCTTACGGTAAGGCTGATGATTCAGCGAGTCGGCGCGTGGTAGATCGGCACAGTGAGTCTACGTCGCCTTACTACACTGCATGAGGATATCTTAACTAATTCATCGGGCAAGGTGGTGATAAAGTGTGATGGATGTTCTCGTAGACAAAACATATTGAGTAGACAACGCATAGTGGTCGTGAACAAAGTATAAAGGTGAATATGTATCGCGTGTTGCTGATGATATTGGGGTGGGTTTCCGTTGTGCTGGCAACGTTGGGCGTCGTGTTACCTTTATTACCGACAACGCCTTTCTTGTTACTGGCCGCCTGGTGTTTTGCTCGCTCGTCCCCGCGTTTCCATAATTGGCTACTGTACCGCTCCTGGTTTGGCAGCTATCTGCGTCATTGGCAGCAACATCGGGCGTTGCCGCCGGGAGCAAAATGGAAGGCTGTCACCATGATTCTGTTAACGTTCGCGCTGTCGCTTTGGCTGGTTAAGCTCGTCTGGGTCAGGATCTTGCTGTTGGTCATTTTGGCTATTTTGCTGACATTCATGCTTCGTTTACCCGTGATTGATCCAGAACAACAAACGCAGGGCACGGATCCGAAAAGATAGCGTAAGCGGTGGTCTCTGTGACGAGAATACAAAAAATACGCACCCAGAGTGTGGATGGTTGCATTTATCCGTCACTTTGACTAGATTTGACCGTTTTCGTGCGCGGGTCGCCATTTTCCTCTTTGTCATAATGCCTCTTCATCACCTTATGCGATGATGAAAGCCTTGTGGTGACCGGCATTTGTATGTTCAGAACGTTTTATCAGGCACAACTATGATGACCGTAACAGCGCAGCAGCAGGCAGAATTAATTAAAAACAGTATCAAAAGCATCCCCGATTATCCGAAGCCGGGCATACTGTTCCGTGATGTCACCAGCCTGCTGGAAGATCCTGTGGCCTATGCAGCCAGTATTGAGATGCTGGCAAACCGTTACCGCAACACCGGTGTGACGAAGGTTGTTGGTACGGAAGCGCGTGGTTTCCTGTTTGGCGCTCCGGTTGCGTTGGCGCTGGGCGTAGGTTTTGTTCCCGTGCGTAAACCGGGCAAGTTGCCACGTCCGACTATCAGCGAAAGCTATGAACTGGAATACGGTTCAGATACGCTGGAAATTCATGCAGATGCGATCTCCGCTGGCGATAATGTACTGGTGATCGACGATCTGTTGGCAACTGGTGGTACGCTCGAGGCCACGGTGAAATTGATCCGTCGTCTGGGTGGTTCGGTCAGTGATGCTGCGTTTATCATCAATTTGTTCGATCTGGGTGGCGAGCAGCGTCTGACCGAGATGGGCGTCACCTGCTATAGCCTGGTTGACTTCCCCGGACATTAATCATAACAGTCTCGCCGATAGCGGCGTGGCTGTGTTAGCATGATCGCCTCAATAACTCGACTGTTGCGGTATTGATGAGCTATCAGGTTCTTGCCCGTAAGTGGCGTCCCCAAACCTTTACCCAAGTTGTCGGTCAGGAACATGTCCTGACCGCGTTGGCTAACGGCCTTTCCCTAGGCAGAATTCATCACGCGTATTTGTTTTCTGGCACCCGCGGTGTCGGGAAGACGTCGATTGCCCGTTTGCTGGCAAAAGGGCTGAATTGCGAACAGGGCGTGACGGCAACGCCGTGTGGTCAGTGTGATAACTGCCGTGAAATCGAACAGGGCCGTTTTGTCGATTTGATCGAAATCGATGCTGCGTCTCGCACTAAAGTCGAGGACACGCGCGATCTGCTGGATAATGTTCAGTACGCCCCTGCGCGTGGGCGATTCAAAGTGTACCTGATCGACGAAGTACACATGCTATCGCGCCACAGCTTTAACGCACTGCTGAAAACGCTGGAGGAACCGCCTCCGCACGTTAAATTCCTGCTGGCGACCACCGATCCGCAAAAACTGCCTGTGACCATTCTGTCGCGCTGCCTGCAATTTCATCTCAAAGCGCTGGATGTCGAACAAATTCGTGCGCATTTGGAGCAGGTACTACAGGCGGAAAACCTCGTCAGTGAGCCGCGTGCGCTGCAAATTCTGGCGCGTGCTGCCGATGGGAGCTTGCGTGATGCGCTGAGTCTGACCGATCAGGCCATTGCCATGGGGCAGGGGCAGGTCACGACCGCTTCAGTCAGCCAAATGTTGGGCACGCTGGACGATGAGCAACCGCTGGCACTTATTGAAGCGCTGGCTAAAGGCGATGGGGCACAGGTCATGTCGCTGCTAGACCAAGTCGCGGCTCGGGGTGTGGATTGGGAATCGCTGCTGGTTGAAACTCAGACGCTGTTGCATCGTATTGCGATGGTTCAACTGCTGCCTGCTGCGCTGGGTGATGATTACGCTGCGGTTGAAGCCCGCATGCGAGAATTAGCACGTGCACTGCCGCCAGCGGACGTGCAGCTTTATTACCAGACGATGCTCATTGGTCGCAAAGAATTGCCTTTTGCGCCCGATCGTCGGATGGGCGTTGAAATGACCCTACTGAGGGCGCTGGCGTTTCATCCCAGTCAGGTTATCGCTGAACCTGTGGCCCCCGTAAGTGCCGCGCCTGCTCAAGCTGCGCGTGCGCCTTCTCTTCAGCCTCCTGTACAGCAGTCCGGTGCTACCGTATCGGCGACGGTTCGCGCGCCAATTCAGCAACGCAGTGAACCTCATGAAGACGTGCAGCCGCCATCTTACTCTCCCGAACCGCCGATGGATGCCTCTGCGTATGCGCCGCCGCTAGGGGAAATGCCTGCTTCAACGGGTTCTCCGGATCAATATGGTGAGAGCGAGTTGCCTGATGCGACTTCTCAGCTGTTACAGGCTCGCAGCCAGCTCCTGCGAAAACAGGGGAGTATGCCACCAAAAAAGGCTGATCCGGCAGCGTCTGACAACACGCGGCCGGCAACCTCAGCGCTGGAGCGATTGGCTTCGGTGACTGAGCGCAGCATTCAACGGCAAAACGCGAAGACGTCTCCCTCCGAGCCCAAAAAGCCGGAAGCGTATCGTTGGCGGGCGCAGAATAAAGTCGAAGAAGAGAAGGTCGACGTCGCAACGCCAAAAGCGCTGCGTTCGGCATTAGAGCACGAAAAAACGCCGGAACTTGTGGCACGACTGGCGGAAGAGTCACTGGAGCGAGATGCCTGGGCGGCGGAAATCCATCGCCTGACGCTACCAAAGCTGGTACAACAGCTGGCACTCAATGCGTTTAAAGAGAGCGAAGAGGCAGGCAAGGTTCATCTGCATCTGCGTTCATCCCAACGGCATTTGAATTCGCCTGCGGCGCAAAAGACGCTGGCGGACGCATTGACGGCTCACTACGGGCATCCTGTAGAATTACTGATTACTGAAGACGACAATCCGGCGGTGCGGACGCCGCTGGAGTGGCGTCAGGCCATCTATGAAGAGAAGCTGGCGCAAGCGCGTCAGTCAATTCTGGCCGATACAACGATTCAAACGCTGCGGCGTTTCTTTGATGCGGAACTGGACGAAGAAAGTATCCGCCCTGTTTAACCGCTGCGAGTACGCAGCCCGACGTGATAGAGAGAAAACTATGTTTGGTAAAGGTGGAATTGGCAACCTGATGAAGCAAGCCCAGCAGATGCAGGAAAAAATGCAGCAGATGCAGGAAGAAGTGGCGAATCTGGAAGTCACGGGCGAATCGGGTGCAGGTCTGGTGAAAATTACGATCAACGGTGCGCATAACTGCCGCCGTGTTGAGATCGATCCAAGTCTGATGGAAGACGACAAAGAGATGCTGGAAGACCTGATCGCTGCGGCGTTCAACGATGCCGCTCGTCGTATCGCAGAAACGCAGAAAGAGAAAATGGCAGCGGTTTCCAGCGGCATGCAACTGCCGCCGGGCTTCAAGATGCCGTTCTGATGCAGACCAGTCCGCTTCTTGAGTCATTGATGGAAGCGCTGCGCTGCCTGCCGGGCGTTGGGCCCAAGTCGGCGCAGCGCATGGCGTTTCAACTGCTGCAACGTAACCGCAGTGGCGGTATGCGTCTGGCGCAGGCGTTGACGCGGGCGATGTCCGAAATCGGTCACTGTAGCGATTGCCGGACATTCACCGAGCAGGACGTTTGTGCGATTTGCTCGAATCCGCGCCGCCAGCAAAACGGGCAGATTTGCGTGGTAGAAAGTCCGGCTGATATTCACGCGATTGAACAGACGGGGCAGTTTGCCGGTCGGTACTTTGTACTGATGGGGCATTTGTCGCCGCTGGATGGCATTGGCCCGGACGATATTGGTTTGGGGCGGCTGGAAGAGCGTCTGCAGGTGGAATCGATAAGCGAAGTGATTCTGGCTACTAACCCGACGGTAGAAGGCGATGCTACGGCAAACTATATCGCTGAACTGTGCGCGCAACACGGCGTGATGGCTAGCCGCATTGCACACGGTGTTCCCGTTGGCGGTGAGCTGGAAATGGTCGATGGCACCACACTTTCCCATTCGCTTGCAGGTCGTCAGCCTTTCCGGTTTTAATCTGTCGGCTGCCAGTATCATTATCTGGCAGCCGCAGTCTTGTTTTTCTCTTTCATCTCACCGTTTTCTTTTTTCGCTGAAATTTACCCCTTGAAATCACCTTGGTTTATCCCCACTTGCTACTTATCGTCAGTTTAATCAGCCTGAATAATATTAGGATTGAGGTAAGCAACAATGAGTATGAAAGGCCAAGAAACTCGCGGGTTCCAGTCCGAAGTTAAGCAACTCCTGCATTTGATGATCCATTCGCTCTATTCCAACAAAGAAATCTTTCTGCGTGAATTGATCTCCAACGCCTCCGATGCGGCAGACAAATTACGTTTTCGTGCGCTGTCCGCACCGGAACTGTATGCGGGCGATGGCGACCTGCGCGTGCGGGTGTCTACGGATAAAGAAAAACGTACGCTGACGATTTCTGACAACGGTATCGGCATGAGCCGTGACGAAGTGATTGATAATCTGGGGACGATTGCGAAATCCGGCACCAAGGCTTTTCTGGAATCTATGGGTTCCGATCAGGTTAAAGATAGCCAACTGATTGGCCAATTCGGTGTGGGTTTCTACTCCGCCTTCATCGTGGCGGATAAAGTGACCGTACGTACCCGTGCTGCGGGTGCGAATGCCGATCAGGGCGTGTATTGGGAGTCTGCTGGAGAAGGTGATTACACCATCGCCGACATCACCAAAGACGACCGTGGAACGGAAATTACGCTGCATCTGCGTGAAGGTGAAGATGAGTTCCTGGATGACTGGCGTGTGCGTTCCGTCATCAGCAAATATTCCGACCACATCGCGCTGCCGGTAGAAATTGAATCCCGGACGGAAAGCGAAGAAGAAGGCGGCGAATCCACCGTTAGTTGGGAAAAGATTAACAAGGCACAGGCTCTGTGGACGCGCAGCAAATCAGAAGTCAGCGATGAAGAGTACAACGAGTTTTATAAGCACATTTCCCATGACTTTACCGATCCGCTGAGCTGGAGCCACAACCGTGTGGAAGGTAAGCAGGAATATACCAGCCTGCTTTACATTCCTGCGCGTGCACCGTGGGATATGTGGAACCGCGATCATAAACATGGCTTGAAACTGTACGTTCAGCGCGTCTTTATTATGGATGACGCCGAGCAGTTCATGCCGAACTACCTGCGTTTTGTTCGTGGCCTGATTGATTCCAACGATCTGCCGTTGAATGTTTCCCGTGAGATTTTGCAGGACAGCCGTGTGACGCAAAACCTGCGTAATGCGCTGACTAAACGCGTGCTGCAAATGCTGGATAAACTGGCGAAAGATGACGCGGAAAAATACCAGACGTTTTGGCAACAGTTTGGTCTGGTGCTGAAAGAAGGCCCGGCGGAAGACGGCAGCAACCGCGAAGCGATCGCGAAACTGCTGCGCTTTACCAGCACGCAATCCGACAGCTCTGCACAGACGGTATCGCTGGAAGACTACGTTAGCCGGATGGTGGAAGGTCAGGACAAGATCTACTACATCACCGCAGACAGTTATGCGGCGGCGAAGAGCAGCCCACATCTGGAGCTGTTCCGTAAGAAAGGCATCGAGGTATTGCTGTTGTCCGAGCGTATTGACGAATGGATGATGAGCTACCTGACCGAGTTCGACGGTAAATCCTTCCAGTCAGTCAGCAAAGCGGATGAGACGCTGGATAAACTGGCTGATGAAGAAAACGATGCGCAGAAAGAAGCACAGAAAGCACTGGAGCCGTTTGTTGAGCGTGTGAAAACCCTGCTGGGCGAGCGCGTTAAAGATGTGCGTTTCACCTACCGTTTGACTGATACGCCTGCGATTGTCGTGACGGATGCGGATGAGATGAGCACGCAGATGGCGAAACTGTTCGCCGCGGCAGGCCAGCAAGCACCGGAAGTGAAGTACATTTTTGAACTGAACCCGGAGCATGCGCTCATTAAACGTGCGGCTGACGTATCTGATGACGCTGAGTTTGGCGAGTGGGTCGAACTGCTGCTGGATCAGGCTCTGCTGGCCGAACGCGGTACGCTGGACGATCCGAACCTGTTCATCCGCCGTATGAATCAGCTGTTAAGTGCCTGATATTGATATCCTCCAGACCCCGGTGCCAACCGGGGTCTTCCCCCGATTTTACGTTTCCTTCCGTTATTGGGCGTTTCTTCGTCTACACTGAATGGCAACATTCGGCAGACGGCAAACCGTATTTTTAGGTATCTTGCTTTTTTTCATCTGCCTGCGCGTTGCTGAAGCGAGCCCGTTCCTTGAGCATAAGCGTCTGGAATGGTATGGTTTAGCGTTTTTCAAATTTATTTTATAAATATTACATAGCAAGGGGATTTACGCGATGCGTATTATTCTGCTGGGCGCTCCGGGCGCAGGCAAAGGTACTCAGGCTCAATTCATCATGGAGAAATACGGTATTCCGCAGATTTCCACGGGTGACATGCTGCGTGCAGCGGTAAAAGCGGGTACTGAATTGGGCAAGCAGGCTAAAGAAATCATGGACGCAGGTAAGCTGGTCACTGATGAATTGGTCATTGCTCTGGTTAAAGAGCGCATCGCCCAGGAGGATTGCCGTAACGGTTTTCTGCTGGATGGCTTCCCACGCACCATTCCACAAGCTGATGCGATGAAAGATGCAGGCATCAATGTGGATTACGTTATCGAATTTGCAGTTCCTGACGAACTGATCATCGATCGTATCATTGGCCGTCGCGTTCATGCGGCGTCCGGTCGTGTCTATCATATAAAATTCAATCCGCCTAAAGTTGAAGACAAAGACGACGTGACGGGCGAAGATCTGACTATTCGTAAAGACGATCAGGAAGATACCGTACGTAAACGTCTGGTTGAGTACCATCAGCAGACTGCACCACTGGTTTCCTACTACCAGAAAGAAGCGGAAGCAGGTAACACGCGCTATTTCAAAGTGGAAGGCACGCGTAAAGTGGAAGAAGTTCGCGCAGAACTAGAAACCATTCTGGGATAATTTTTCTACACGAATCATACCCAAACAGCTGAATGCCAGACGATCGTCTGGCATTTTTTCGTTCTGACATCCTCGTTTGCTTTGTTTCCTCTATTGATAGCATCGGCGTTATCCCTGCTATCTACCCGTATTTGTTTAGCTTTTTTTCGCTACAATAGGAATTTGATGTTACGCACTGGCGGGCTGAGAGAAAGCCTGCTTCTCCATAAAAGGAAGACGGCGATGAAACAAGAGAAATACGGCGTGCTGATGGTGAACTTAGGGACACCCGATGCCCCGACGCCGCAGGCGGTAAGGCGTTATCTGGCGGAGTTTCTAAGCGACCGACGCGTGGTGGATACGCCGCGTCTGCTATGGTGGCCGCTGCTGCGCGGCATCATCCTGCCAACCCGCTCACCGCGAGTGGCGAAGCTCTATCAATCGGTTTGGATGGAAGAGGGATCGCCGCTGCTGGTGATTAGTCGCCGACAGCAACAGGCACTGGCTGCACGCATGCCGGAAACGCCCGTTGAACTGGGGATGAGCTATGGTTCACCTAGCCTGCGTTCGGCGCTGGATAAGTTACTGGCGCAGGGTGTCACGCAACTGGTGGTCTTGCCGATGTATCCGCAATATTCCTGCTCAACAACCGCAGCCGTGTGGGATGGGTTAGCCGCGCAGCTGCGTGATAATCGTCAGTTGCCTGCGATTCGCTTTATCCGTGATTACGCCGAGCATCCTGCTTATATTGCGGCGTTGAAGCACCGTGTCGAGCAGTCTTTTGCTGAACACGGCGAACCCGACAGATTAGTGATTTCCTATCACGGCATCCCCGAGCGGTATGCCAATGAAGGGGATGACTATCCGCAACGCTGTCGGGCGACCACAGAGGCGCTCATTGCCGCGCTGGGGCTGCCGGAAGGCAAAATAATGATGACCTTCCAGTCGCGTTTTGGTCGTGAACCCTGGCTGACGCCATATACGGATGAAACTATGCAGGGGCTGCCTGCGCAGGGAATCAAACACATTCAGATTATGTGTCCCGGTTTTTCCGCTGACTGTCTGGAAACGTTAGAAGAGATTCAGGAACAGAACCGTGAAATCTTCCTGCATGCTGGTGGAGAGGCATTCCACTATATTCCTGCGCTCAATGACGATCCGCTGCACATCGATCTGCTGGAACAGTTAGTGAGTAAAGCAGAATAGGGCAAGATAGTTTTTATCTGGCAACGTTTGGCGGGTATATCGTACAACGTAAAAAAATGGCGGGCTTATATTTGCCCGCCATTTTCATATTCAGCGTGTAGCTACTTAGATAGGGCACGCCTGAGGTGCAGGTGGGATATCATCCAACTTCAACAGCGTGATCATGCTGTTGGCGATTTCCCGTTCACCCATTACCACTTCGTTGGCACCGTGCTCGGTAATGTAGCTGACTTCATCGTCATAGTGCGCACGAGCGATAATCTCCAGATCGGCGCGCTTCTCACGGGCTGCCGCGACAATTTCCCCAGCTTCATAGCCGTTCGGAATGGTCAGCAATAGCCAACGGGCGCAGTCCAGACGTGCAATATCCATGATTTCAGGTTTGGTCGCGTTACCCAATACCGCTTTAATTCCCTGTTCACGCAGGGCATCAACACGCGTACGTGAATTCTCAATGACCACGATGGGAATGCCAGCCTGATGCAGTTTGGCACCAATCAGGCTACCCACGCGACCATAGCCGACCAGCAGCGCATGGTTGCACATATCGACAGGAATCTGTTTCTCTTCCTCAATCGCTTCTTCCACGATCTGTTCTTCTATTGTTTCGTTCTTCGCCAGATAGCGTTCAAGTAGCGTAAACAGCAGCGGGTTTATCATGATGGAGAGAATGGCACCGGCCAGTACCAGATTCCGTCCTTCTTCGGACAGCAGTCCCAGTACAATACCGAGCCCAGCCAAAATAAAGGCAAATTCACCGATCTGCGCCAGACTGGCGGAAATCGTTAATGCTGTCCGCTTGGAGTGGCCAAAGAGCCGAACCAGTATGAAAGCAGCGGCTGACTTACCGAACACGATAATAGCCAGCGTGATCAGCACGGAAATCGGGTCGTTCAGCAGAATCATCGGATCAAACAGCATACCGACAGAAACGAAGAACAGTACGGCGAAGGCATCGCGCAGCGGCAGTGTATCGTGCGCCGCACGCTGGCTGAGTTCAGATTCGTTCAGTACCACACCAGCGAAGAATGCGCCCAGTGCAAAGGAAACATCAAACAGTTTCACCGCGCCAAAGGCGATACCCAGTGCCATGGCTAACACCGCCAGCGTGAAAAGCTCACGTGAGCCGGTGCTGGCGCTTTTTGCCAACACCCACGGCACCAAACGGCGACCGACGACAATCATCAGCGTAATAAACGCAATCACTTTACCGATGGTCCAGGCCAAATCGGTCAGCAGTTTGCTGGTGTCGGCATGCTCAGAGCCGATCATGTCGCCGAAGGCTGGTAGCAGAACCAGCGTAAGAACCATCGCCAGATCTTCGACAATTAGCCAACCGATGGCGATTTGACCACGCTGACTATCAATAAGCTGTCGTTCTTCCAACGCACGTAGCAGCACTACAGTACTGGCGGTTGAGAGGCAAAGGCCGAAAACCAGGCCGCTCGCCAGGCTCCAACCCAGCATGGCGGATAATCCCATTCCAAGTAGCGTTGCCACGGCAATCTGGGCTATCGCACCGGGAATGGCGATGGACTTTACCGCCATGAGATCTTTCAGCGAGAAGTGCAGACCAACGCCAAACATCAGCAGGATGACGCCAAGTTCAGCGAGTTCTGATGCCAGTGAGGTATCGGCAACGAATCCGGGGGTAAAAGGACCGACAAGTACGCCTGCGGCAAGGTAACCAACAAGGGGAGAGATACGCAGGCGGTTTGCCAGAATACCAAGGAGGAAAGCAAGAACCAGCCCCCCAGCGATAGTAGAAATTAGCGGTGTTGCAGCATGCATCCCAACTCCTTGTGCCATAGGTGAAACGTAATTGAGCGGATTTACCCTTCTTGCCTTGAAGTTACAGCGTGGTTAGCGGCGCTTACGTACCCTTATCACTCTTATTATGTACCGAAAAGCGTATTGGGATTCGTTCGTTTGCTGTCTGGCTGCAACGCCAATTATTCTGGGTATACACAAATTCTATTGCATATAGCGAAATGTTGCTTGGATAAAAGTGGTATTTTATGAAAAATATCAGTTTCTCCAGTTAAAGGTAGTGTAACACAGATTTAGGGATGGTTTCTCGCGATAAGCATTGATAAACATGCGTAATTATTCTGATAGCGTGATGTTCTTGGCACTAATGCCTTACTGCTTTCCTGTGTATTCAGCGGAATAATTTTATCCACCGGCGTAAAATGCCGGAAAACAGAGGATAAACGGTGTGATGCTGGATTATTCCGATGAAGCATTCATATTAGCAAGAGTTCGTGACGGCGTGACGACAGTGCCAAGCCAGCGTGATATCACTCCCGCTGCTATACCTCATCTGATTTTGTTGGCTACCGCACATTGCTGACGGATAGCGAGAATGCGCCTCGCGCATTGTTCATCTTGCTGTGCTAATTTGTGTGGTGAATTTCTCAGTGGTTCCACTGGGTCTTTAAAATAAACGGAGATTTATCATGCGCTTTTCAGTAAAAGCTCTGGGATGTGCGATGGCGGTGTCGCTCGCGCTAACACCTGTAATGTCAATGGCTTGGGAAAAAGACAAAACATACGCTATCACTATTTTGCATACCAATGACCATCACGGTCATTTCTGGCATAACGACCACGGTGAATATGGGTTAGCGGCGCAAAAAACGCTGGTCGATCAGATCCGTCAGGAAGTGGCAAGTAAAGGTGGCAGCGTACTGCTGCTTTCCGGCGGTGATATTAACACTGGCGTGCCTGAGTCCGATTTACAGGATGCAGAGCCAGATTTCCGCGGTATGAACATGGTCGGCTATGATGCAATGGCACTCGGCAACCACGAATTCGATAATCCGCTGTCTGTCCTGCGTCAGCAGGAGAAATGGGCGAAATTCCCGCTGTTATCGGCCAATATCTACCAAAAAAGTACGAGTCAGCGTTTATTTAAGCCTTATGCCCTGTTCGACAAGCAAGGTGTGAAAATCGCGGTTATCGGGCTGACAACGGACGATACGGCCAAATTAGGCAATCCTGAGTATTTTACCGATATCGAATTCCGTAACCCTTCAACAGAAGCGAAGCAGGTTGTTGAGCAGTTGCGGAAGAGCGAAAAGCCGGATGTGATTATTGCCGCGACGCACATGGGGCACTATGACGACGGTAATCACGGTTCTAATGCGCCGGGTGATGTGGAAATGGCGCGTAGCCTGCCTACTGGATATCTGGACATGATTGTCGGCGGTCACTCGCAGGATCCGGTCTGTATGGCGCAGGAAAATAAAAAGCAGGTGGATTATGTGCCGGGCACGCCTTGTGCTCCCGATCGTCAGAACGGCACCTGGATTGTTCAGGCACATGAGTGGGGTAAATATGTCGGTCGTGCTGATTTCACATTCCGCAATGGTGAATTGAAACTTGAGCATTACCAGCTGATTCCGATCAACCTGAAGAAAAAGGTAGAGAAAGACGGCAAGACCGAGCGTGTTTTCTATACGTATGAAATCACGCAAGATCCTGACGTCATGAAAATGCTGACGCCGTTCCAGGAAAAAGGGCAGGCACAGCTGGGGATCAAGATCGGTAGCGTGAAAGGTAAGCTGGAAGGCGATCGCAATCAGGTGCGTTTCCGCCAGACCAATCTGGCGCACGTGCTGCTGTCTGCACAGCTTGAGCGTGCAGGGGCTGATTTCGCCATCATGAGCGGCGGCGGTGTACGCGATTCGATCGAATCCGGTGATATCACCTATAAAGATGTACTGAAGGTTCAACCATTTGCCAACACACTGGTTTATGTGGATATGAAAGGCAGCGACGTTGAGAAGTACCTGGCCGTCGCGGCAAATAAAAAGGTAGATTCCGGTGCCTATGCGCAATTCCTTAACGTCAGCTTGACGGCAGACGGGCAGGGTGTGCAGAACGTGAAAATCAAAGGTGAGCCGTTGCAGGCAGATAAAGTTTATCGGATGGCAACGCTGAACTTTAATGCGATGGGCGGCGATGGTTATCCGCGCCTTGATAATCTGCCGAGCTATGTGAACACCGGTTTTGTCGACGCTGAGGTGCTGAAGCAGTATATCGAGAAGCATTCTCCGCTGGATGCGGAAGCCTACGCGCCGAAAGGTGAGATCGTTTATAAGTAACAAATAATGATGGCGGTTTTTGTCTCTTTACTGATGACATAAACCGCCATTTTTTTGGATGTTATCCTGAGATAATCATGCCGCATGTAAACCTTTAACTACTAAAAGGCATTAAATCTAATTTGCTGATTTAATTGATTAAATAATCTTATGTTTAGTAAAGTGCTTTAAAATAACCGACCTGCCAAATACGCGATACTCCTGATGCACCCTAACTAACGGAGTAGTCGGTACTATGAAAAACGTAAATATTGAAATCAACGTCTGTGGCAGCATGGGAAAATCAACATGTGCTGTTAATCCCCCTATTCAAGTTGATTCCCATACTTGCTGCCATTCAGACAATGGTGGTGGTCAGGAGCCCGGTGTTTCCGGCGTTGCTTCCGTATTCGGGCGTACCGGTGTCGTAACTGCACAGCCCGGCGACTATACGGCCGATCAGATCACTGAAACCGCCACCAGAAAATTTGCCACGCCGGATGAAAAAGCAGTCTGGAATGCAAAGCAGGATGCATTAATTTCTGGCACCACTATCCGCACGCTCTTTGGTCAGTCGTTGCTGGGCAGCGGTGATATCTCACTGACGCCAGCGCAAATGGGCGTTGCGGCCGCAGATCACACGCACACCACCGCGGACATCACCGACTACACGCAAAAAACGAAGCAACTCATTCGTTCCTCGCTGGAAGCGGGGGCGGGCGTGACGCTGAGTTATAACCCGGTGAATGAGAAAACCATTATCAGCGCGGCTGGTGGTTCGGGTACGGGCGGTTCGGGTTATATCGTTGCCGATCGTCAGGGCGCAACGGCGGGGCAAAATCATGCGTTCAGCATTAGTCCACAAAATACGTTTAATCTCGCGGCGTATGCGCTGAAAGAAGTCGCAGGCGCGGCGAATCAGACTTATGTGGTGGATGATTTCGGCGTGTCTAGCGAAGGGAACTACAACGTAACTCATGCTGCTGTGTTTGATAACACATTACGTCCCTATGTCGGAAAACTATATAACTTGGCGCAATCCGGTAATTTTTATTCGTCATCAATCAAATCAGACGGTGAAAGCATTGAAATTGATGCTGTTAATAAAACGCTGATTCCTGTGATGACAGCAAATAATAGTTCAGTTGGCTACACGGTTGACGCATCGTCCGAGTATTCAACGCAATACGCGGCGTGGACAGCATTCAACGGAACGTTAAATCGATACTGGGCATCCAAAACCGTACCAACAGTGGCTAACCCACATTGGTTGCGTATTACTATGGCGGCTCCTGTATTGATTGATACATACAGAATAATAAACGAAAACCTGAATGCTGGGCCACTCAGCCCGAAATCGTGGATGTTTCAGGGGAGTAATGATGGTACAACGTGGAATACGTTACATACGGTATCTAATGATACTCGTGATGGGAGGGGGGCGGTTCGAGAATATACGTTCACCAATGACACGCCGTATTCATCATTCCGTATTTTAATAACCGAGCAAAATGCTGGCCCGCATGTCCAAATTGGGGAGCTTGAAATATTCCGCAGCGAGCGATTATTGATTAACGGCAGTGATGGAAAATGGTATTCAGCGAACAATGGGGTATTAACATCGGTCCCAGCACCATCTGTGGCGGAAGATTTTTATGAGACTGGTTTTTTGTCATCTGGCGTAATCTCCGAATCCTCTTTGTCAGGAATACAGCCGATAACGATTTTTTCATCAAAAAATATTGATGCAAAAGTGCTATATACACCGCATCCTCAAATTGCCATACAGAAAACCCTGGCGAGCGCGGCCTTATGGTCACAAATCAACTCCGCAGCGCTGACAGCTACGCAGACAGGCAACGGTAAAGTGCGTGTCGCCGTGACGCGGGATTTGGTGAACTGGCATGTCCTGCGGAACGGAGCGTGGGTTGATGTTGGCACGCTGTCAGCCGATACCACAGGCGCAGAAGCACTGATTGCGGACGGTATGACGCCAGCCGAGCTCGGCGGTATTACGGCGGCACAATGGACGCAACTGTTCTCTGCAAACAACGGTGTGCCAGACTCTCTGGCGTTCGCATTTGCGCTTGATATCACCGATCCCGCGGCAGATGTCGCGACCATTGACCGACTGGTATTGAACGTCAACGACGCCTCAAGCTGGAAAGTGCAGACTCAGGCGGAAGTGGAGATCCGCTGGCGCACCGACAGCGTGACATTCCGTACCGTAACGGCAGGCAATTACAAATTGGCGTATCAGATTCCATAATTCGCCTCTCGATTATCTATTCCAATGGCCGCTATTTTGCGGCCATTTTTGCTTCTGTATTTTATATAAAAGGAAACGATGGATTAGTAAAGTGCGTTGAAATAATACATTGGGAAAATAAGTGATACTCCTTATTCCCTTGATTAATGGAGTCATCAATATCATGAAAGATATCAATATTGAAATCAATGTTTGTGACAGTACAGGCAAATCAACATGTACCGTTCATCCTCATACCTGCTGCCATTCAGATAATGGCGGCAATCAAGAACCCGGCGTCTCCGGCGTTGCCTCCGTATTCGGGCGTACCGGCATCGTAACTGCACAAGCTGGCGACTATACGGCCGATCAGATTACTGAAACTGCTACCAGAAAATTTGCCTCGCCGGATGAAAAAACGGCCTGGAATGCAAAGCAAGATGTATTAATCTCTGGCACCACGATCCGCACGCTCTTTGGCCAGTCGCTGCTGGGCAGCGGTGATGTTTCACCGACACCAGCGCAAATGGGCGTTGCGGCTGCGGATCACTCGCACACCACCGCGGAAATCACCGACTACACACAAAAAACGAAGCAGCTTATCCATTCCTCGCTGGAAGCCGGTGCGGGCGTAACGCTGAGTTATAACCCGGTGGATGAGAAAACCATTATCAGCGCAGTTGGTGGCTCGGGCGCAGGCGGTTCTGGCTATATTGTTGCCGATCGTCAGGGTGCAACGGCGGGGCAAAGTCATGCGTTCAGCATTAGCCCACAGAGCACGTTTAATCTCGCGGCATACGCGCTGAAAGAAGAAGCCGGTGCGGCGAATCAGACTTATGTGGTTGATGATTTCAACGCATCGAGTAAAGCAAATTATGATGCAACGGATGATGCTATTTTTGATGGTACGGTAAATTTATATCGCGGCGAGACTTACTCATTAATTAGTGATAATGCGTTTTACTCATCACAAATCAGGACTGGTGGTGAGTTGATATCAATTAATGCAGTAAAAAAAACAGCAATACCTAAAATGACGTCAAATAGCCAAGACGGCTATACCGTATCCGCATCTACATCGAGTCTGCCCAATTTCCCTCCGTACCGAGCATTTGATGGCATTACGCAAACAACGGCTCCGGGTGACTGTTGGGCATCAGAAAACGTTCTGAATTCAACTAACCCGCAGTGGCTACGAGTTGATTTTCAAAAGCCAATGATGATTGGTTCCTATATGATAAAAAATAGAGGAGCAAAAAACAGAACGATCGTAGATTTTACAACGCCGAGAACGTGGGAGTTACAGGCTAGCAATGACGGGGATTCATGGAAAACAGTGCATTCCGTTATTAATGATGTAAATACCGAAACTGCGGGTGAGAGATTTTTTACTATCCCCAATCCCGAGTATTTCACGTCATATAGATTATTTGTCACTCTAACTAATGGGAATGGGCTCGGAGTGACAATAGGCGAGTTTCAGCTATATTCACAAAATAGTGTTTTGATTAAATCCCGTTCAAACGACTGGTATTCATCACGCTCTGGAATACTATCTGTAGTGCCTGAGCCGCGTGATGCGAATGATTTTTTAATGTCTGGGTTTGATTCATCGGGGGAAATTCAGAGCTCGCAACTAAACGATCTCATGCCGATAAAAATATTTTCAGCTAATGAAATCGATGTGGAAACACTATATACACCGTTCTCGCAAATCATTATTCAAAAATCACTGACGTCTGCCGTGTGGTCAAAAATCAATGCAGCAACGTTAACTGCAACGCAGACGGGCAACGGCAAGGTGCGTGTTGCTGTAACACGTGATCTGGTGAACTGGTATGTCTTGCGGAACGGGGTGTG
>NZ_JAPQKX010000012.1:0-102642 GCF_026800125.1 Pectobacterium jejuense
CTGGCATGGGCTTTCTTCAGGCTATAGCCTCACAGGAACAATCACCACCTCCCGAGGAGGTGGTTTAAAGCTGACAATAAAAAAGCCGCTGGTGTTCAGCGGCTTTATTTTCTTCGAGAAGAGGCTTGAGAGCGATTGATAGTCGCGTTCGTTAAAAGGTTTCCCAGTTATCGCTGCCTGTGCTGCCTGACTTGCCAGCCAGAGCCAGCCTCGGTGCCGTCGGCTGCTTCACCTTTGACGTCAGACGTGGCGCTGGCGTTTGAACGCCACTGATTTTGAACACGCCCATTAATTCCAGCAGCGTTCTGGCCTGCTCACTCAGGCTGTCGGCGGCGGAGGCGGATTCTTCAACCAGCGCGGCGTTCTGTTGGGTCACCTGATCGAGCTGATTCACCGCATCATTCACCTGAGAAACGCCCTGTTCCTGTTCGTGCGTAGTCAGGCCGATCTCATTGAGCAGGTTGGCAACCTGCTGAGATTTTTCGACAATGTCTTTGATGGTGATGCCCGCGTCGTTAACCAGCTTCTCACCCATTTCCACGTTAGCCACACTGACACTAATCAGATCTTTGATTTCACGCGCGGCGGAAGCGGAACGCTGCGCCAGAGAGCGCACTTCACCGGCGACCACGGCGAAGCCACGGCCTTGTTCACCGGCTCTGGCTGCTTCAACGGCAGCATTGAGCGCCAGAATGTTGGTCTGGAAAGCAATGCTATCGATGACGCCGATAATATCGCCGATCTTACGCGAACTGGTGGTGATATCTTCCATGGTGCGCACAACGTTATTGACCGCATCGCCGCCTTTTTGCGCCGTTGTGCTGGCGGAATGGGCCAGCTCCGTTGCGGTGCGCACGGTCGCAGCATTCTGCTTCACCGTGGTATTCATTTGTTCCATTGAGGCGGCGGTTTCCTGAAGATTCGCGGCCTGTTCTTCCGTGCGCTGGCTCAGATCGGTGTTGCCCATCGCGATCTGCGTCGCGCCCGTGGCGATAGATTCGCTGCTCTGATGCACCTGACCGACCAGGTTGCTCAGGTTTTGACGCATATCTTCCATCGCGGCCAGCACGCTGGTGGTATCGCCGTCGCGCAGTTCAATCGCAACGGCCAGATTCCCTTGTGCAACCTGACGCGTAACTTCCAACGTGTAGGCAGGCTCTCCCCCGAGCTGACGCTTAATGGTTCGAGTAATCCACCATGAAATCATTGCCCCCAGTACGACAGAAAGCAGGGCGATAATCACCATCAGCGTACCTGCGCTGGTGGCATTCTTTAAAGACTGGTCGGCGATTTCCACCGTAAGCTTCTCTTGCCAGTTAACCATGTCATTCAGAGCCTGGAAGACGGCATCTTGCTTGACACGCACGTCGGTTAATAACAGATGTTGAGCCTCGCTGTTCTTGTTCGCCATTGCCAATGCGATGGCGTCTGTATAGCTACGGCTATAGGCCGGGCGCACGCGCTCCAATACCGCGACCAGTTCCTGAGCATGTTTATCGACGGCGCTGTCGTGTATTTGCGAGAGTAACGCGTTATTGCGGGAGATCATCGCCTCAATACGCGCTTTCTCTTCCTGCATCTGCCGACTGTCTTCCAGCATCGTCAGGTTTCTGATGGCGAGGGCATTCGTGTTTATGTTGTCTTTAAACTCCTGCATTATCAGGAGATTGGTAATGCGGACCTGCGATAGCAGTTGGATGTTTTCCCCGAGTTTTTCGAGCTGGATACGGCCAAATATCGCCACCAGAAATCCGATAGCGATGACCAGGGTAAAGCTGGTCCCTAGCATTTTACCCAGGCTACTATTTTTGATGAGATTCATTGTGTCCCTTATTATATGTTAAGAACGAATATGGTTGGTGCCGGCGTGCTTTAAATGTGAAATAGGCGTTGCGCAAATGTATTTATTTTGCAAGTGCCATCACGTTGATACCCTAAAGACTCGTGTCGCAGAAAGATGAATAAACATGCGGCTTGAAGAATGACAGGTATATCCTTTCCCGTAATCGTTTCCTGTTTTCCTTGGCTAATAAACGTATCCTAAGTTTACTTTTTCCTGTCACGCTTTCCGGTAAACGGTCGTCGTGTCTGGTGCGGTGGAACATATACAAATAAGGGTAAATGATGGCGCAGGAGTATAAAAGGTGGCGGTAAAAGCCGCAATATCTCCATGGGTTAGAGAAAAAATAAACTGAGATCATGCTGTAATGCTAAATTGACAACAATGTTAATAAACGCTGTGGTTATGATTTTTTGCTTATTTATTCAACGCTAAAATGTGCTCGTTTTTTATTCATTCTTTTTTTTCGAACGACATGATGTTTTTACACTCATATATTTGATGTTTTTATCATCGAAAATAGCCATTCCTCGTTTTGTTGATTTTATTCCATCGTGCTTAATATAAAACGCATTGCTAATTTTCCTCTTTATTCATTGTTTTTCCTATTGAAAAAAAACCGCCGATTGCTCAGCGGTTTTGGGGTTCTCTTGGCGGGCTGTTAAAAGGTTTCCCAGTTTTGCTTATCACTTCCCGCGCTGCTTTTAGGATTGGCGAGAGAGAGTTTGGCGCTGGTAGGTCTTTTCAGCTGTGGTGCAATGCGCGGTGACGACCCGCCCTCTACGGTGAAGGTTTTCATCAGCTCGACCAGATGAGCCGCTTGATCGCTCAGGCTATCGGCAGCGGACGCGGATTGTTCAACGAGCGCGGCATTCTGCTGCGTCACCTTATCAAGCTGGTTAATCGCATCATGAATCTGCGAGACGCCAGATTCTTGTTCCTGCGTGGTGACGCCAATTTCGTTAATCAGATCGGCAACGTGGCGTGCCTGACGCACCAGTTCTTCGATTGTTGTTCCCGCATCGCTGACCAGTCTGGAGCCTACCTCGACTTTCTCGACGCTGTGGCCGATCAGCTCTTTAATCTCTTTGGCTGCCGTTGCAGAACGCTGTGCCAGCGAGCGAACTTCGCCTGCTACCACGGCAAAGCCGCGACCTTGCTCACCCGCGCGTGCGGCTTCTACCGCGGCGTTAAGCGCCAGAATGTTGGTCTGGAAGGCAATACCGTCGATGACGCTAATGATGTCGCCAATTTTGTGTGAGCTGTCGGTAATTTCTTTCATGGTGATAACGATATTGCTGACGGCTTCACCGCCTTTAGCCGCGGTATTGCTGGCGGCCTGCGCCAGTTGAGCAGCATTGCGCACCGTCTCGGTGTTTTGACGCACGGTCTGGCTCATTTCTTCCGTGGAGGCGGCGGTTTGTTGCAGATTCGCCGCCTGCTCTTCCGTACGCTGGCTGAGGTCAGTGCTGCCCGCGGCAATCTGGCTGGCTCCGGTTGCGATAGATTCGCTGCTCTCACGCACTTGTTCAACAATGCTGCTTAAGCTTTTGCGCATGTTATTCATTGAGAACAGCAAGCTAGTATTGTCGCCTGACGCCAGATCGACCGGCATCGCGAGATTACCGTGTGCGATGTCCTGTGTGACCTGCGTGGCATAGGCGGGTTCGCCCCCTAATTGCTTCTTGATGTGGCGGGTAATCAGCCAGGCGATACCTGCACCGAATAATGAAGCGATGACGGCCAGAACCAGCAGTGAATTGCCATCATAGTAGGACTCTTCAATCGCGTTGGTTGCTGTTTGCGTGGTGTAGTCTTTCTGCAACTGAATCATGGTGTTCAGATTGTTAAAAAGCTTGGTTTGTATGGGTTCAAGCTGGGTTTTAACCAATTCGATAGATTCGGCCTGCCTGTTGCTGAGTGACAGCGCGACGGCCTGGCGGCCCACGGTGGCAAATTCAGTACGATTTTGCTGAAGCTCACCCAGAATATTGCGGACCTCGGTTGCCCGTAAATTTTCTTCCAACTGCGTGACGAGTTTCGTGTTTTTGGCGCTCGTGGCTTCAATCAGTTTTTGATTGTCTTCCAGAATCTTTTGTTCGGTTGCGATAAGCATACGCAACGTGGCTTTGATCGTGACGTTAAGATTATCTTTCAGTTCTTGTAACACGATGAGGTTGGCAAGGTGGTGTTTGGCCAACCTGTCAGTGGTATTACCGAGGCCAACCAGATGCATTCTGCCGAAAATGGCCACTAATAGGCCGATAACAATAACAATGGCAAAACCCGAACCGACCTGAGTACCCAGTTTCATTTTTCTTTTATTCTGCATGTTATCCTCATGACTTATTGACACTGTTTATTGTTATTAAGCGGATTTTCTTCTGCACGACGAGAGCAATGTACGACTGCGGTTTCTAAATCCTTCTGATGAATAACCGAGCAATCCACTCTAGGATATCGGCATGACTAGCGAAAACATTGATTTTAATTGTCGATATTGCCGCATGCGGATGAGGAAAAAACAGGAAACGCAGGGAATGGATGCTGCTGATGGTGAAGGGATGTGAAAGTAGGGTGGGGGATGCGCGATCCATCCCCCGCGTAGAACTAGAACTGCTCCCAGTTTTGGCTATCGCTTCCCGTGCTGTTTTTAGGGTTGGCGAGAGAGAGCCTGGCGCTGTCAGGCCGTTTCAGCGGCGGTGTAATACGCTGTGACGATCCGCCTTCAACGATGAACACTTTCATCAGCTCGACCAGACGGGCAGCCTGATCGCTCAGGCTATCGGCAGCGGAAGTCGATTGCTCAACGAGTGCGGCGTTCTGCTGCGTGACCTGATCGAGCTGGTTAATGGCATCATGAATCTGCGAAACGCCGGACTCTTGTTCCTGCGTGGTGACGCCAATTTCGTTAAGCAGGCCGGCAACATTGTGTGCCTGGCGCACCAGTTCTTCAATCGTCGCACCGGCGCTGTCCACCATGACGGAGCCGGCTTCGACTTTCTCGACGCTGTGGCCAATCAGCTCTTTGATTTCTTTGGCGGCGGTTGCGGAGCGTTGCGCCAGGGAACGCACTTCCCCTGCCACTACCGCAAAACCACGGCCTTGCTCGCCAGCCCGCGCGGCTTCTACTGCGGCGTTCAGTGCCAGAATGTTGGTCTGGAAGGCAATGCCGTCGATGACGCTAATGATGTCGCCAATTTTGTGCGAGCTGTCGGTGATTTCTTTCATGGTGATAACGATATTGTTGACGGCTTCGCCCCCTTTAGCGGCGGTATCGCTGGTGGCCTGCGCCAACTGCGTGGCATTACGCACCGTCTCGGTGTTTTGGCGCACGGTCTGGCTTATTTCTTCCATTGAGGCCGCGGTCTGTTGCAGGTTAGCCGCCTGTTCTTCGGTGCGCTGGCTGAGGTCGGTGCTGCCAGCGGCAATCTGGCTGGCACCGGTTGCGATCGATTCGCTACTCTCACGCACCTGTTCAACAATCCCACTCAGGCTTTGGCGCATACCGTTCATGGCTGCCAGCACGCTGTGGGTGTCGCCGGGGCGCAGATCGACGCTGACGGCCAGATTGCCCTGTGCAACCTCTTGCGCGATGTGTGCTGCGTAAGCGACTTCGCCACCCAGCAGATTTTTTATCGTGCGGGTGATCAGGATGGAGATAAAAATCCCGATGAAGACCGCGAACGCCGCGAACAGCAGCAGCGTATTGCCATCGTCCCTGGCTTTATGCATGGCGTTAGTCGTCGTTTCCATCGTCTGTTCTTTCTGTAACGCAGTCAGCCCGTCCAACGCCGCGAAAACCGCTGCCTGTGCCGGTGGCATCTCATTGACCATGACTAACGCGGCCTGCACTTTTTCTTCGGGCACCCCAGAGAGGCTTAATTGAATGGCTTTATTTACCGCGCTTAGGTAAACCGGGCGTGCCTGCGCGAGTTGTTCCAGCAAGGTTCTAGCCTCTGGTTCGGCAAGCTGTTTATAGACTTTCGCCAAGGCTTCGTTATTGCGGATAATTTGCTGATCGAACAGGCGTTTTTCTTCCTGGATACGCGCGCTGTCTTGTGAGAGCCCGATATTACGGACAACACGGGCGACAACCTCAAAACCGCTCTTGGTGTCTTGAATCAGAAGCAGGTTGGCCAGATTTTTTTCAGAGAGTGATTCAATATCTTTACCCAGATTGGCGAGATGGACGCGTCCCAGAATGGCAACCATCAGACCGATAATGATGACAGAGGCGAAACCTGCGCCCAGCATGGCGCCAAGTTTCATTTTTGATAGAAAATTCATAATGTTCCTTTATTATTTTTCATTGATTGATGCAGGCTTTGCCTTATAGATTGGGCATCCTTTACGATAGGTCAGGAATTGGGTGCACTTCTGATTACATAATGTGTGCGGTATGCCAATTTGCGAGAGTAGGCAGGAAAACGCGTTGTTTCTTACCCAAGCGATATTATAAAGGCAGAATAAAAACGGGTAGATGTGGAATATGGGAGTAAAAAGGGCGCATTTTTCAGCATAAAGGAGGTAGGTACATGCCGTATTCAGTTGATACCAATGGGGAAGTCGCAGCCTCCCCATGGTGAAATTTCACGCGATTAAAGCACCAGCCACAGCGCCCAGGTGAAGAGGAATCCAGCCAGCCCGAGGATCGTCGTCAGCACCGTCCAGGTGCGCAGGCCGTCGGCGACAGACAGCCCCAGATATTTGGTGACAATCCAGAAACCGGAATCATTGACGTGCGACAGGCCCAGTCCGCCAAAACAGGCAGAGAGCGTCACCAGCACCAGCTGCATCTGGTTCAGACCGCTGACGGCTTCGCTCAGCAGGCCGCAGGTGGTGAGAATGGCGACGGTAGCCGAACCTTGCGAGGCACGCAGCGCCAACGACAGAATAAATGCGGCAGGCACCAGCGGCAGGTGAATGCTGGTCAGCGTATCCGCCAGCGCTTTACCAATCCCCGATTCGACCAGCACTTTACCAAACACGCCACCGGCACCGGTCACCATAATAACCATCGCGGCGGCAGGCATGGCATCGCCCATCACTCCGCTGGCTTTCTCCAGCGACCAACCGCGACGCAGGGCAATCAGCCAGAACGCTAATCCCAGTGCAATCAGCAGCGCCACGGCGGGAGAACCGACCAGCGACATCACGTTACGCACCGGGTGTCCGGCAGGCAGAATGGTCGCAGACACGGTACCGAGCATAATGATGGCGATAGGAATTGCGATCAGCGCGGCGATTAGTCCAGCCGAAGGGGCAGACACGGGAGCCGTGTTCGGCGTCGAATCTTCCGGCTTTGCCATCTGTAATTGCTCTAACACTTCGACGGAAAGCGCGTACTTGCGGCGGTTCATAGCTTTGGCCGCCCAGTAGCTGATGATGCCGACAGGAATCGACACCAGCAGGCCAATGATGGTCAGCCAGCCGATATCTGCATTCAACAGGCCAGCGGCGGCAACCGGGCCGGGGTGGGGCGGCAGCGCGACGTGTACGGTCAGCATCACGCCCGCGACGGGCAAGCCGAATTTAATCGGGGAGACTTTAGCGACTTTCGCAAAGCCGTAAATAATTGGGGCAAGGATAATAAAGCCGACATCGAAAAAGACCGGAATACCCAGAATAAACGCGGCGATGGTTAACGCCGCTACCATTAATCCCGGTCCCATTAATTGGGCGAAGCGGTGTGCTAAGGATTCCGCGCCGCCGGACACTTCGATCATTCTACCCAGCATGGCGCCGAGGCCGATAATAATTGCCACCGATCCGAGGATACCGCCCATACCGGAGGTAATTACCTTCATCACCTCGCCAGTCGGAATACCTGTTGCCAGAGCGACGAGTAAACTGACAACCAGCAGTGCGACAAAGGGCTGAATTTTAAATTTAATGACCATCAGCAGCAGGAGTAATACCCCGGCGATAGCGATGCAGAGTAAAAGCGAGGTGGCCATGTTCTTATCCTCATTGACCCATTTTTCAATTCAGAGGCTGAAAAGGTATTGGGTTATTGTTTTATTTGAATAAAGGGATGCCTCGACTCCTGTAATACATACAGGAGTCTGACCTATTCTTTTTTATTTATTCGCGTCTAACGACTATGTCTCTGGTGTTGACATTATTTTCTGGATAAGTGAATTAGTGTTTTTTCTCCAGCCACGTTTTAGCCCATCCCAACCCGTCTTCCGTTTTACCGCGTGGGTTATATTCACAGCCAACCCAGCCGGAATAATTCACGCGATCCAATTCGGCAAAGATGAACGGATAATTAATTTCCCCTTCATCGGGTTCATGTCGTGCAGGAACCGAAGCAATTTGAATATGTCCGATACGGCCAGCCAAATCGTGAATAATTTGCGTCAGGTTGCCATCGACAATTTGTGCGTGGAAGAAATCCAGCTGGATATAAACGTTCGGCCGGTCAATCAGGTTGGCTAATTCCAGCGCTTGATACTGACTGGCAAACAGGTAATTCGGTTTTACCTTCGCGCTCAGTGCCTCAATCATGATGTTGATGCCGTGTGGTGCAAATTTATCGGCGGCGTAGCGTAGGTTATCGATGAAAGTTTGCTGATAGGCGGCACGGTCTTCACCGGGCGGCACGACGCCCCCCATCACCAGCACCGAAGGACAGTTGAGCGCCAGCGCATATTCCAGAGCGTTATCGATATCCCGGCGGGCATCTTCAACACGGTCGGGCAGGGCAGAAACGCCCCATTCACCCGCCGCAATATTGCCGGGCGCGGTATTGAACAACACCTGCTTCAGGCCATTTTCCCGCAGCTTTTCCGCCAGCAACGGTGCGGGATATTCATAAGGAAACAGATACTCGACCGAGGTGAAACCCGCATCGGCAGCGGCTTTAAAACGATCGAGAAACGGCACGTCGGTAAACAGCATGGAAAGATTGGCAGCAAACTTAGGCATGGTTAACTCCTCGGTAAAAATGTCTCATCAAGAGAGCTCTGCAATATCGTCAGCGGTGAGGTAGCGAATTTTTCGGTCACCGAGAATAAAAATCAGCTTGGCAGTTTCTTCCAGCTCTTCCATGTTGTCCGCCGCCGCGCGCAGATCCTTGCCGGTGACGACGGGGCCGTGGTTAGCCAATAAGAACGCCTTGTAACGCGAAGCCAGCTTCGCCAGATCTTCACCGAGCCGGGCATCACCGGGGCGGTAATAAGGAACGACGGGCACTTTACCGACGCGCATCACCACATAAGGTGTGAACGGCTTGATGGCATCTTGTGTATCCAGCCCTTCCAGACACGAGAGCGCCGTCAGGTAGGTGCTGTGCAGGTGAACGATCGCCTTACAGTCTGGGTCGTTACGGTAAATCGACAGGTGAAAACTGACTTCTTTCGACGGCTTATCCCCGGAGATCCACTCGCCGCTCAGGCTGACTTTGGACAGCCGCTCGGCATCCAGTTCGCCGAGGCAAGAGCCGGTCGGCGTTGCCAGCAGCGTGCCGTCATCCAGTAGCAGTGAGAGATTGCCCGCGGAACCGGTGGCGTAGCCGCGCTGGAAAAAGGACGCGCCCAGCTTGACCATTTCCGCGCGTGCGCGCTGTTCGCTGTTTAGCGCGACTTCGGTGCTGTGGTGTTGTTCACTCATGCGGCAAACTCCTTTTGGGCGCGGGCAAAAAAGTCTTCATCGCCGAAATTGCCGGATTTCAACGCCAGCGAGAGCGGATGATTGGTGGAACGCACCCACGGCACGCCGGGAGAAATGGACGGTCCGATATGGAACGCGTGGATGCCCAGCGTTTGCACCACGATGCTGGAGGTTTCACCGCCCGCGATAATGAAGCGCTGGAAGCCGTCCTGCTGAAGCTGGTGGGCGACGGCGGCAAACAGCTTCTCCACCGCCTGACTGCTGGCTTCCGCCCCCCAGCGCTGCTGAATCTGCGCCAGTTCGTCGGGTGACGACGTGGCGTATAGCAGCGGAGCAAGTGCGTCGCCACGGTGTGCTTTTACCCAGTCGGCGAGTTCCTGCACGTAGGCTTGTTGAGCGTCGTCGCTTTCTAAGCAGCGAGCGACGTCAATCGCGCGCCCCGCTGCCTGTTTCAGGTAGTGGGCAACCTGCTTGTTGGTCATCACCGAACAGGAGCCGGACAGCACAACACCTGCGCCGGATTGCGGCTTGCCCGCCTCGGTTGCGGAACCCGTTTGTGTCGCGGACTCTGCCCACTGGCGTGCCAGACCAATCGCCAAGCCGGAACCGCCAGTGACCAGCTTCATGTCGCGCAGCGCTTCACCCTGCGTTAACAGGTGCTGCTCGTTCAGCGTATCCAGCACCACATAGCGTATGCCTTGTTCTTTCAACTGAATCAGTCGCTGCTTAACGGCTTCTGCGCCCTGATCCATCACGGCATACGGCACCAGCCCGCAGCGTCCGGCTGCCTGCTGCTCCATAACGCGCATCAGGTTGCTGTCCGTCATCGGCGTGACGGGATGGTGGCGCATCCCCGACTCGGACAGCAGCTGATCCATCACAAATAAATGGCCCTGATAGACCGTTCTGCCGTTCACTGGCAGCGCCGGAGAGATGATGGTTTGCGTTTCGCCAAGCTGCGCTAACAGTGCATCGGTCACCGGACCAATATTACCTTTCGCGGTGCTGTCGAAGGTGGAGCAATATTTAAAATAGAACTGCTGGCAGCCCTGCTGTTGCAGCCACGCCAGCGCCTTGAGTGAATCCGCCACGGCCTGTTCCGCCGGGCAAGAACGTGACTTCAAGCTAATCACCACGGCTTGCGTGTCGACCTTAAAATCGGACGGCGGTACGCCATTGAGCTGCACGGTCGGCAGCCCGTTGTTGACCAGAAAGCTGGCGATATCCGTGGCACCGGTAAAATCATCGGCGATGACACCTAGCTTGATCATGGTGCCTCCTTCTTTTCCGGCAGCGTAATGCCGTTAAAAATCTTGATGACCGCGCTGTCGTCTTCTTTACCGAATCCGGCGTTGCTGGCGGCGGTAAACATGTTGAATGCGGTGGAGGCCAGCGGCAGCGGGAAATGGAGCGATTTGGCGGTGTCGGTAACCAGCCCCAGATCTTTCACGAAGATATCAACGGCGGATTTTGGCGTGTAGTCACCGTCTACCACATGGCGCATGCGGTTCTCAAACATCCAGGAATTCCCGGCGGCGTTGGTCACCACGTCGTACATGATATCCAGCGGGATATCGGCACGCGCGGCCAGCGCCATCGCTTCTGCGCCGGCGGCGATGTGTACGCCTGCCAACAACTGGTGGATAATTTTAACGGTCGCACCTAACCCGATCTCTTCACCTATGCGGTAGACCTTGCCTGCGACGGCGTCGAGCACAGGTTTCAGTTTCTCAAAAGCCAAATCGGAGCCGGATGCCATTACCGTCATGTCGCCTGCGGCGGCTTTCACTGCACCGCCGGATACCGGTGCATCCAGCATGATGAGCTGATGCTCAGCCAGACGCTGCTCAATATTTTTGGCATCCTGCGCAGAGATCGTGGAAGACACCATGACCACGGTGCCGGGCTTGAGTTTCGCTGCGACCTGCGGCTCACCGAACAGAATCCCATTCACCTGTGCTGCATTGACGACCAGCAGCACGACTGCATCCAGCTTGTCAGCGAAGGCATCAATACGCGTGTCGGCCTGCGCCGCACCCGCCTGGCGTAATCTTTCCAGTGCCTGCGGGTTGATATCGACACCGTATGTCGTCAGGCCAGCGTTGATGCAGGACGCCGCAGCGCCAAAGCCCATGGAACCCAGACCGATAACGGCGACAGCATAATCAGAAGTCTTTTTCATCGTGGTTGCCTTGTTAAAATTAGTGATTTTTTGTTCTCTGGTGTTAAATATAAGGACTATCAGAACAAATTGTGGTGATTTTTATCACATAAATTAACATTGAGATCGTGATGATTCAGTGTAGCTGAACCCCGCTGGGAAGATAATTTCCATTATTATCTTTATATATCAGTCAATTATTTCTATTTTGGCAGCGAGTGGTGAGAAAGGTTGTTATGTCTGGCGTGGTTTATGACGTGAATTTATGATAATTATCGTCATCAAACGGGGTGTTTCTCACAATATTTATCAGTCTCCATATTTATCAGACCGGCACAATCAAACAGGGAACGGACAGCGTGATTCCAGTAGAACGTCATCAACAGATTCTGGCGCTGGTCGCCGAGCGCGGCGCAGTAAGCATTAACGAGCTGACCGAACGGCTGGGCGTGTCGCACATGACGGTGCGGCGCGATGTGCAAAAACTGGAGCAGGATGGCCTGCTGCTGAGCGTCTCCGGCGGCGTGCGCTCGCCTGAACGGCTGGCGATTGAGCCGTCTCATCAGGATAAATCGGTGATGTTCAGTCAGCAGAAAGAGGCGATTGGTAAACTGGCGGCGCAGCATATCCCGTTCAACAGCTGCATTTATCTGGATGCGGGCACTACCACGCTATCGCTGGCGCGCGAACTGGCCGAGCGTGACGATCTGCTGATTGTCACCAACGACTTTGTTATCGCGGCCTTTCTGATTGAGTCCAGCCAGTGCCGCATGATCCACACCGGTGGCACGCTGTGTCGGGAAAACCGTTCCTGCATTGGGGAAGCCGTCGGGCAGGCGCTGCGCAACCTGTTCATCGACATTGCCTTTATCTCCGCTTCCTCATGGAGCCTGCGCGGGCTGTCCACGCCGAATGAAGATAAAGTCGTGGTGAAACGCGCGGCTGTAGACGCCAGCAGCAAATGCGTCCTGCTGTGTGACACCTCAAAATACGGCCGCATCGCCACCCACCTCGCCACGCCGCTCAGCGTATTCGACAGCATCATCACCGACGACGGCCTACCCGCCGCCGCCAAAGACGCGCTAAGCAAAATGGGCGTTGAGGTGCTGGTGGCGGGTTGAGGGGTGTAGGCTGGCGTGATTTTTTGCTAGATTCAGTGGGAGTTTAGTAGGTAATATCACGCCACTGCATTAGCGATCTTAAGTACAAGTTAGAATTTTCAGTTTTATTCTCTGTTAAAAGAATTTCTATCGGTGGCAGGTGAAGCGATAGGACAGCTGAGTAAAGGATGAAACTAGGAAAAATATTTTAAGGCCATAGATTTTAATGGATATTGGTAGATATACCTTTCTAGGAGAGTAAATGTCGAAAATAATTAATGAATTTCTTTCCAGATATGAAAAAGAGTTCGATTTCTATCAGAACTTAGCGGTAAATATAGAAAGAAAAATAAAAAATGAGCTATCTAGATACGGTGTTAGAACTATTGTGTCATCTCGTGCGAAGTCTACATCACGACTTGATGTTAAATTAGAGGATAGAAACGGAAAGAAAAATTATAAAACAGTTAACGATATTTATGAGGATATAGTAGATCTCGCTGGTGTAAGAGTTGCTCTTTACTTCCCTGGTGATATGAAGACGGTAGAAGAGATAATAAAGAAAAATTTTAAAATCCATAAAGTAAAACGATTTCCAGAGTCTGAAGGTAAAAAAAAGATAGGTGAATACTTAAAGGTTTTTGATGGTTACTCCGCTGTTCATTTTAGAGTATCCCTTAATGATGAAAGCCGTTATGGGAATAATCATTGCGTTGAGATACAAGTGGCATCTGTACTTATGCATGCATGGTCTGAGGTTGAGCATGATTTGATCTATAAACCATTGCAAGGGGACTTATCTTATGAAGAACTCATGATATTAGATGAAATTAATGGACTTGTGCTCAGTGGTAACATCGCTCTTGAACGACTACAAAAGGCAGGCCAGAATAGAGTTAATAACGAGTCCAATAATATCTTTCTTAATCATTATGATTTGGCTGCTTTCCTTCTTTCAAAAATAGAAGTAAATGAAGAGTTTTTTGATTTTAGAACGTTGTTTTTCTTATTGAAATCTATGGAACTGAATAAGAAAGATGAGATCACTAAATTACTGGAAGGAACAATGGAGACATCTTCTGGTAGAAGCGGTAAGAAAAGGCATGCAGGGCACTCATTAGAGTCTTTCCTTTATGTTTTGACTGAGCAGCATCCTAAAAAAATAATAAAATTCTTTATATCTAAGCAATGTAATGACAATGAATTGTTTGAGCTTGTTTATGGAATGACATGGCAGGCAATAGAGTTTGAGGACAAAACTGGTTCTGTGGCTAAAATTAGAAATAATCTTAGTTCACTATGTTTTGAGTTTAATTTATTTGGTGGTCGTGAATATATTAATGGGAAATATCACGGTGTGATTAATTTAGATGGCATTGGTGATGATGAAGTGTTAGGGATATTTGGTTCTCTAGATACGTTTGCTGACAAAATGTATTCTGCTGACTTAACTTATCAAGAAATCGATGAATTTATTACAATATGTCAGCGTATAGCAGTGGATTAAGTCAAGTGATATTGGAATCATCATCCTATTATTTTCCAAGTCAAAAATAGGCTTTGAAACGGGGAAAAATGTAACGATAAAGATTGCTGATGGTTGTCTGACGTTGTTGCCTGTTATCGAATTGGATGTATAAATAAGCCAGTGATTCCAGCTTTCGTTGTTATAGAAGCTGGAATTCGCTGACGGTTTTGTTCATGTAGCTTCCACGACTTTCTTCCTGCGAATGTTTTATAATATGAAAAGAAAAATAAGCATACTGCTAAGTATATCGATCCTAATTGCCTTGCCGCTTATCTATTATTGGCCTGCATTAGTCATTCTGACGGAGGGGAGTTCTCGCTATACGGAACAGGACGCCCGACGATATGAAATGCTTACGGACGATATCATTAAAAATTGCCCGCGCATTTCTCCTGTCTATGATTTTGGCTATGCAACGGTTGATGGCCCTGCGCTGGAAGTCAGCAATATTACGTTTCAAAACACCAATGACGCGACAAACATACGCGGCTATCTAGCGTCGCTTGGTTTTACGCTGAGCTACACAGACTCTACGGGTGAGTATTGGAAGTCTACGAATTCAGATAAAACGATACATATAGGAATCATCAACGATCCTAAAACCGTTATCGTTGATGTCATACGAAAATAGCCCTGAGTAGGGTATGCAGTGCGTTTGAATGTATGGGTGATGTTCCGGTGTGTAGCATTTTTGTACACGTCATGTATAGTTGTATAGAGATTCACTACACAGGCATGATGATGAAACCTGAAACCAAAGAAGCGCCAATCAATATTCGGGCCAAAGCCTCCCAGCGGGACTTGATCGATATGGCTGCAAACCTTGTATCAAAATCACGTACCGATTTTATGCTTGAAGCCGCCTGTCGCGAGGCGCAGGACATCTTGTTGGATCAACGTTTGTTTATTTTGGACAACGAACAGTTTGACGAATTTTTGGCCGAGTTGGATGCACCTATCACCGCAGAGCGTCAGGCTCGCATTAACGATCTGATGAGCCGTAAATCTCCATGGGAATAACTGCACCAGAGCCATTATCCTCCGGCCATAATCTTGCTGAATTTTGCAGCCAAGAACCGAGTTTGAATGAATGGCTAAAAAAGAAAGCGCTAAAAAATCATAGTGCAGGGATCTCCCGCGTATATGTTATTTGCGCTGAAGGCACACATCAGGTGATTGGATATTATTGTTTATCAACAGGTAGTGTTCAGAGAAATACCGCGCCTGGTGCATATAGGCGTAATGCCCCCGAATCACTACCAGTTATTGTCCTTGGGCGGCTTGCCATTGATCAGGCGTATTCTGGTAAAGGTTTGGGTGTGGCTTTATTAAAAGACGCGATATTTCGGACTGAGAATATTGCTTTGCAAGTGGGTGTGAGGGCGTTAGTCGTTCACGCTCTGGATGAGAACGTGCGCAATTTCTATCTTAAATTCGCTTTTGATCCCTCGCCAGTGCAGCCCCTGATGCTACTCTATCCAATTAAAATTTAGAACTTTCCCTCCCTTACTTGTAACTTTCCCGTCATCTTCCAGTTATTTTTCTGTCATGCGCTCATGTCATGTTTACCTTCGCATAAAAAACGCCGTGATGATGGCGCATTTAATTGATTGCAGGAGACAGGCATGTTCAACAACACTATTCGTAAAACACATGCTATTCGCACCGCCGCGGCGTGCGTGGCATTAGCGCTGATGAGCGCCAGTGCGCAGGCCGCGACAGAAATTCCTTTCTGGCACTCCATGGAAGGCGAATTAGGGAAAGAAGTGAATTCTCTGGCTGACCGTTTTAACAAAGCGCACAGCGATGTAAAAATTGTTCCGGTCTATAAAGGCAACTACGAGCAGAATCTGGCTGCCGGGATTGCGGCCTACCGCGCTGGGAATGCGCCCGCCATTTTGCAGGTCTATGAAGTCGGTACGGCGACCATGATGGCAAGTAAAGCCATCAAGCCAGTCTATGAAGTCTTCAAAGATGCTGGCATTAATTTCGATGAGTCGGTGTTTGTGCCGACCGTCTCCGGTTATTACACCGATGCGAAGAGCGGCCACCTGCTGTCGCAGCCGTTTAACAGTTCCACGCCGGTGCTGTACTACAACAAAGATGCCTTCAAGAAGGCGGGTTTAGATCCAGAACAGCCACCGAAAACCTGGCAGCAAATGGCCGAGTACACTGCCAAACTGCGTGCAGCCGGGATGAAGTGCGGCTACGCCAGCGGCTGGCAGGGCTGGATTCAGATTGAAAACTTCAGCGCCTGGCACGGTCTGCCGGTTGCGAGCAAAAATAACGGCTTTGACGGCGCCGATGCTGTGTTGGAATTCAACAAACCAACGCAGGTTAAGCACATCCAACTGTTGCAGGACATGAACAAGAAGGGTGACTTCACCTATTTCGGGCGCAAGGATGAGCCGACTGAGAAATTCTACAACGGCGACTGTGCTATCACGACGGCCTCTTCCGGTTCGCTGGCGAATATTCGGGAACACGCCAAGTTCAACTACGGTGTCGGCATGATGCCGTATGACGCCGATGCGAAAGGCGCACCGCAGAACGCCATTATCGGCGGAGCCAGCCTGTGGGTGATGGGCGGTAAAGATGCCGCGACCTACAAAGGCGTCGCTGAGTTTATGAAGTTCCTGGCTGAGCCGGAAAATGCTGCTGAATGGCACCAGAAAACCGGTTACCTGCCAATCACTACTGCGGCGTACGAACTGACGCAGAAGCAGGGCTTCTACGAGAAAAACCCAGGTGCGGATATTGCCACGCGTCAGATGCTGAACAAGCCACCGTTGCCGTTCACCAAAGGTCTGCGTTTGGGCAACATGCCGCAAATTCGTACCGTTGTGGATGAAGAATTAGAAAGCGTATGGACAAATAAGAAGACGCCACAACAGGCGTTGGATAGCGCAGTAGAACGCGGTAACGCGCTGCTGCGTCGCTTTGAACAATCGACGAAGTAATACGCTTCTGTTGAGCAATATCGGGCCGAAGGGAATCGGCCTGTTTCTTTTCTGTTTTCAATGAGTTACCGCATGACATCATCCCGCCCCGTTTTTCGCAGCAGCTGGTTGCCCTACGTGCTGGTGTTGCCCCAACTGCTGATTACCGTAATTTTCTTTATCTGGCCTGCTGGTCAGGCGCTGTGGTATTCGGTGCAGAATCTCGATCCGTTTGGGTTATCCAGCGAATTTGTCGGCATGGAAAACTTCAGACAGCTGTTCAATAACCCTTACTACCTCGATTCGTTTTACACCACGCTGATATTCAGCTTTCTGGTAGCAGGGTTTGGCATGCTGATTTCACTCTTTCTGGCCGCGCTGGTGGACTACGTGATCCGTGCCAGCCGCCTGTATCAGACGTTGATCATCCTGCCGTATGCCGTGGCCCCCGCCGTCGCGGCCGTGCTGTGGATGTTCCTGTTTAACCCCGGTCTGGGGCTGATCACCCATTTTCTCGGGCTGCTGGGCTATACGTGGAACCACGCGCAGCACAGCGGTCAGGCGATGTTTTTAGTCGTACTGGCGTCGGTATGGAAACAGATTAGCTATAACTTCCTGTTCTTCCTTGCCGCGTTGCAATCGATTCCTCGTTCGCTGGTGGAAGCGGGCGCAATTGATGGTGCTGGCCCCGTGCGGCGCTTCTTCAATCTGGTGCTGCCGATGATCTCACCGGTGAGCTTCTTCCTGCTGGTAGTCAATTTGGTGTACGCCTTTTTCGATACCTTCCCGATTATCGATGCCGCGACGGCCGGTGGACCGGTGCAGTCGACGACCACGCTGATCTACAAAATTTATCGTGAGGGCTTCGCAGGGCTGGATCTGTCCAGTTCGGCAGCGCAGTCGGTGGTACTGATGATACTGGTTATCGGGCTGACCGTGATTCAGTTCCGTTTTGTTGAGCGGAAGGTGAATTACCAATGAAGATGAATCTACAAGGTCAATGCCAATGATTGAGAATCGTCGCGGGTTAGATATTTTCAGCCACGTCATGCTGATCGTCGGCATTCTCGCCGTACTGTTTCCGCTGTATGTGGGGTTTGTGGCCGCCACGCTGGATAATCAGGAAGTCTTTCAGGCTCCGATGACGCTCATCCCCGGTTCTCATCTGTGGGAAAACCTGCGTTATATCTGGCTGCACGGTGCGGGCAACAACACCACGCCGTTCGGACTGATGCTGCTTAACAGTTTCGTGATGGCGCTGGCGATTACGATCGGCAAAATCACCGTATCGATCCTGTCCGCTTACGCCATCGTCTATTTCCGTTTTCCGCTGCGCAACCTGTTCTTCTGGATGATTTTCCTGACGCTGATGCTGCCAGTGGAAGTGCGTATTTTCCCGACGGTAGAAGTGATCGCGCGGCTGGACATGATGGACAGCTACACCGGTTTAACGCTGCCGCTGATGGCCTCGGCGACCGCGACCTTCCTGTTCCGCCAGTTCTTTATGACGCTGCCGGATGAGCTGATGGAAGCGGCGCGTATCGACGGCGCCAGCCCGATGCGTTTCTTCTTCGACATGGTGTTACCGCTGTCGAAGACCAATCTGGCGGCGCTGTTCGTGATCACGTTCATCTACGGCTGGAACCAATACCTGTGGCCGCTGCTGATTGTCAGCGATGCCGATCTGGGCACCGCCGTCGCCGGGATTAAAAGCATGATTGCCTCCGGCGATGGGGCTACACAGTGGAATCAGGTAATGGCGGCCATGCTGCTGACCATGTTGCCGCCGCTGCTGGTCGTGCTACTGATGCAGCGCTGGTTCGTTCGCGGTCTGGTCGACAGCGAAAAATAAATCGAGACGAATTTCGGAAACGCTTATGGCATGTTTAAAACTTCAGGCCGTCACCAAGTCTTACGATGGCAAAACACAGGTTATCCAACCTATCGATCTGGACGTTGCGGACGGCGAGTTCGTGGTGATGGTCGGGCCGTCAGGCTGTGGTAAATCGACGTTGCTGCGTATGGTGGCTGGCCTTGAACGCACCACCAGCGGTGATATCTACATTGATAACCAGCGAGTCACTAATCTGGAACCGAAAGATCGCGGTATTGCGATGGTGTTCCAGAACTATGCGCTTTATCCCCATATGAACGTGTTCGACAATATGGCTTATGGCCTGAAAATCCGTGGCTTTGGTAAGGCGCAGATCCGCGAGCGCGTGGAAGATGCGGCGCGAATTCTGGAGCTGATGCCGCTGCTGCAACGCAAACCGCGTGAGCTATCGGGCGGCCAGCGTCAGCGCGTGGCGATGGGGCGGGCGATTGTGCGTGAACCGGCGGTGTTCCTGTTCGACGAACCGTTATCGAATCTGGATGCCAAACTGCGCGTACAGATGCGACTCGAATTACAACAGCTGCACCAGCGCCTGAAAACCACCAGTCTGTACGTCACGCACGATCAGGTTGAAGCCATGACGCTAGCGCAGCGCGTTATCGTCATGAACAAAGGGATCGCCGAGCAAATCGGTGCGCCGGCTGAGATTTATCGCCGCCCGGCATCGCTGTTTGTGGCCAGCTTTATTGGTTCACCGGCCATGAACCTGTGGTCAGGTCGCATTAGCGATGATGGCTGCCGCTTTGAAATCGATGGCGACATTGCGCTGGCACTGCCTGAACCGAAGCCGCAATGGCGCGGTAAAGCATTGACGCTGGGGGTTCGACCAGAGCATATTCAGCTGGCGACGAGCGAAACCGGCGGTATCCCGTTGCAGATTTCAACACTCGAACTGCTGGGCGCGGACAATTTAGCGCACGGTAAGTGGGGCGGGCAGAACGTGATCGCGCGGCTCTCTTATGAGCACTGCCCCGCGATCGGCTCGACGCTTTGGCTACACTTACCGACGTCATCATGGCACCTGTTTGATTCGCAAAGCGGATTACGGATGGAATAATGGAAACAATCTGGCCTTACCCGAGCATTGTCGCCCATCGCGGCGGCGGTTCACTGGCACCGGAAAACACGCTGGCGGCGATTGATGTCGGTGCCGGCCTCGGTCACAAGATGATCGAATTTGACGCCAAGCTGTCGCAGGACGGCCAGATTTTCCTCTTACACGACGATACACTTGAGCGCACCAGCAACGGCTGGGGCATTGCAGGAGAACTGCCGTGGGACAAGCTGGTCGGGCTGGATGTCGGCGGCTGGTACGGCCATAAATTTGTCGGTGAACGCCTGCCGCTGCTATCGGAAGTGGCAAAACGCTGTGTGCAGTACGGCATGGCGGCCAACATCGAAATTAAACCCACCACCGGATATGAAATAGAAACCGGGCGGGTGATTGCGCTGGCGGCGCGCCAACTGTGGGCCGATCATCCGGTTGCACCGCTGCTGTCATCGTTCTCTATCGAAGCCCTGGAAGCGGCGCAGGAAGCGGTGCCGGAACTGCCGCGTGGGCTGCTGCTGGATGAGTGGGAAGAGGACTGGCTGGAGTTAACGCAGCGTCTGGGTTGTGTGTCCATCCATCTGAATCACAAACTGCTGACGGCAGAACGCGTCGCGGCGCTGAAAGCTGCGGGTTTGCGCATTCTGGTTTATACCGTCAACCAACCCGATCGCGCGCAAACTTTGCTGGATTGGGGCGTTGACTGTATCTGTACTGACCGGATAGATTTAATTGGGGCTAACTTCGCGACCGGCTGAGGTTTGCCTCCTTCCCGTAATAGCGTGCTGCGGCGATATTGATATCGTCGCAATAAAGATAATGCGGCGATCTCCTTTCTGACTTGGTGCCGGTAATAAGGAAGTGGCGTCATGCCCGCATTTATTGTTTCGCTTTGGCACCAGATTTTTCTGTCGTTACCCCTCTTTGTTCTTATCGCGCTCGGCTATAGCCTGATTCGCTACGGTAAATGGCCGACCACCGTGACCGACGGCATGACGCGTTTTGTCTTTTCTGTCGCTATGCCCGCCATGCTGTTCCGCCTGATGTCGGATTTTTCTAAACGTCCGGTGGTGGATGCCCGACTTCTGATTGCCTTTTTCGGCGGCTGCCTGCTGGTGTTTGTTCTGGGCCGTATCGTGGCGCGCAAAGTCTTTCATCTCGATGGCGTCTCCGGTTCGCTGTTTGCGCTGAGCGGCATCTTCTCCAATAACGTGATGCTGGGGCTGCCGATTGCCACACTGATGCTGGGCGAAGAGGCGATCCCGTCGGTCGCGCTGGTGGTGGTGTTCAACGGGCTTATTTTGTGGACGCTGGTGACGGTGTCGGTGGAATGGGCGCGTAACGGAGCGCTGTCGCTACAGGGCTTTACCAAAACCGCGCTGGGTGTGCTGAAGAACCCGCTGATTATCGGCATTCTGTCCGGAACCTTATTCAGCCTGACGGGCCTGCCGCTGCCGTCGTATGTCGATCAGCCGCTTGCCATGCTGGGGCAGATTGCCGCGCCGCTGTCGCTGGTGGCGCTGGGAATGGGGCTGGCGGAATATCGCGTGCGTGACGGCTGGCAGATCAGCACGGTGATTTGCGTGATCAAGCTGCTGGTACAGCCGCTGGTGATCTGGGGGATCGCTATTGCGCTCGGCCTGCCGGAAATGGAAACGCGAGCGGTCGTGCTGCTGGGGTCGATGGCGGTAGGCGTCAACGTCTATCTGATGTCGCGCCAGTTCGATGTGCTGGGCGGCCCGGTGGCATCAAGCCTGCTGCTATCAACGGCGATGGCGGCATTAACCACGCCGTTGATTCTGACGCTGATGGGTGTGCGGTTATAGTCAGCCATGCTTGGCTGAGGAAGTCTGCGGTTAGGCACTCTGTTAGTGTTATGTAATGTTTCGTGCGCGGTAGTTCTCGTGGTTTTCTGCAACCGTTGTCGAATGCACCCGACACGGTGCGGCTCAATCGCCGCCGCCCCGTGACCCCCGGCTTTTCGCGGGGAATCACGCCGCTTTGCGGTACCTTCGGTGTTCATGCCCGCTACTCGGACCGCCTGTGACGCGCTCCCGGCGCGGCACAGGCTTTCGCGGTGTCCATACCGCTCATCCGGCGGTCATGCCCACCTCAGCGTAATTCTTTACGCGCGTAAAAAAACCAAAAGAGTAGACCCGTTGATTAGGGGTTCTGTTGAATTGGCGGCGGTGGTGTGGTTCTCTGCGAGCGCTCTAAATCCTTCTGTAGCTGCTGCTGGCGCTGTTGCTGCAACTGCTGATTGCGCTGCTGGAGCTGCTGATTCAACTGCTGTTGCTGCAATTTTTGGCTCTGCTGCATATTCTGCTGCAACTGTTTCTGGCTGCTGATGCCGCTCTCAAACTGCTGCTGTTGCGTGGGCGCTTGCGGCGTGTTGGCGCTTGCCAGAAGCGGCAGGCCGAGCAGCACAGCACAGGCCAATAATGCCTTAGGGTGTTTCATTTAAACCTCCACACAGGCTGTATGCCCGCATCGTGTTTTCATCAGCACATTATCCTGATGTATTCACTTAAGTGTAATCGCTGTGGATGAAAACGTCGTGCAGAGTAATCCGCAATCCTGTGTACAGGTTTTGGGTTGCCCTGTGGGAATGCGTTATACTGCGGCGGAATTTTTCTTCGTGGTTGACGCTATCTCATGTTCCATATCGCGCTCTATGAGCCTCAAATTGCACCGAACACCGGCAATATTATCCGACAGGCGGCCAACAACGGCTGTACGCTTCATTTGATTGAACCGCTGGGGTTTGATTTTGAAGAGAAAAAGCTGCGCCGCGCGGGGCTGGATTATCACGATCTGGCGAATGTCAGTCGTCATAAAAACTATCAAGACTTTCTGGCTGCGGTTCCCGGTAAACGCATCTTCGCCTGTACCACCAAAGGCAGCCGTCCCTACGATCAGCCGACCTACCAGCCAGGTGATGTATTGCTGTTTGGATCGGAAACGTCCGGTCTGCCAGATGAGATTCGCAACGGCTTTGAGTCGGATTTCCGTATCCGTATCCCTATGCAGTCTAATAACCGCAGCCTGAATCTGTCGAATGCCGTGGCGATCATCAGCTATGAAGCCTGGCGGCAAAATGGTTTCGGCGGTTGCCTGTAGCTATGGTTTGCTACAGCCTACTGTTGGCGGATTTTTTCAGTGGCGGATTCACCAGAAACACCACTTCCCCGCGATAATACGGTGAAGTGGCAAGGCGCTGCTGCCACTGCGGTTCCCACTTGCCGTGTTGTACCAGACCGACCCGGAAAGGCAGGGTCAGCTTCATCAGCGCGGGCAAGTACTCGGCGTAATTGGTAATGGTGCTGCGCCCCTGATAGGTCTGCACCACCACTTCATCCAGCTTGCCCTGTAAGCGGTTCAACGCCGACACATCACCGGTTTTCGACCAGTCGAGCAGCCCCGTAATACTGAGCTGACAATCTTCGGGCAAACGCTCGCGTAATTGCGTCAAAAATGCGACATAGCCTGCCAACTGATAGCTTTTCGCGTCAAAATCGATCTGAATCCCCGCAACTTGATTCCCCTGACGCTGCCACTTTTCCCGTAATTTTAATATCCGGTTCAGGTGGCGATCGGAAAGCTCCAGCGTGGTCATGCGGAAAGCCAGCCAGACGCGGTTAACGCGCAATTGGCTAGGCGGAATCCCCTGACGCAGGAACACGACTTTACCCTGACGGCGCGCCACTTCACCCTGATGCAGGTACAGCGTCTGTGCCTGATGCAGGATCGGCTGCGGTCTTACCGCCGCCCACAGCCAGAAATCCTGATAGCGCGTAGCATCAACGATGGCAGGCACCGCGTTGGCGGTTGAAGGTGCAACGTTAACGGAAGCGGCCTGCGTACAGAATGAAAACAGGCCGGCCAACACGACTAACGGCGTTACCAGTAATAATCGAGCTTGTCTGCCCACACGCTGCCTTTGTACTTGGTTTTCAGTTGGGTAAACCAGGCTTTGCGGGTTGCCTTACTGATGTCCTGTGGGCCACAGTCGTTATAGCCACTCGGCGCATAGCAGTAGACCGCGCGATACAAGGCATAGGTTTTGTCTTCCGGTGGTGCTTTCGGATCGGCAATCACCCGCATATAACCATCCAGACGATTATATTCAGTGCCGACGAACTGCGTTGGCGCGTTGGTGAGTCCGCTCAACATGCTGCCTTCACCCCAGTCGAAGCCTACGCTGTTATTGGTGCGCAGGAAAAATTCACCGAGGCAGTTAATCGAACGAGCGTCATTAGGACGTTGATTCAGCGTCGTGACCACGTCATTCAGCGCTGGACACTGATAGTCTTCTTCGGTGTCGCTGCCGTCCCAGTCAAATGCCGTCAAATCTTCCTGATTCCAGCTTTGATTTTCGCTGCTGACCAGCGGCGCAATGTCTTTCCTCAACTGAACATCTTTGAGATAGCTGGCGTAATCACCGTGGGTCAGCGACTTGGTTAACAGCGTATGCAGCGCGATAGCCCGTTCTTCGTGGGTTTGCTGCGGGCCCGTTTGCTGACGCAGCAGATCGGCGTTGGCGCTAACTTTCAGTACGGCGGAACGGAAACGCAGGTTTTTCACCGGGCTGTCGGCGGCAAAGATCCGCTCTGGATGGCCTGCCTTGACCAGAGTTTCCGCCAGCGCCAGTTGCAGGAACTGATTTTGCGTGTACCCCATATTGCGCGTTAACAGCTGACGCCAGTGCGCTTCTGCCTCATCCCAGCGCTCCAGACGCACCAGCGCCCGACCGCGTAAGACTTGCAGGCTGAAACGTACGGTATCGGTCAGATCGTTCGCCTGCGTCGCGGGAACGCTGTTAACCACGGCGGCGTAATCTTTTTGACCATAAAACAGCTGTGCGGCCTGAAGGTAGCTGAACGCATCCTGCATGTTGTCTTTTTCAAACAGCGGTTTCTGCGCGGCCAGTTCGTCAACGGATAAGGCGGGTAATGCCAGCCAGCCTTCATCTGAACGCAAGCGCTTAAGATCTTGCACCATCGTCAACGGTGGGCTGCCCGGTGCGCTGGTAAACTGCCGATTTTCCAGCAGCTTGTTGTCGATCTCGTCGCTCAATTCAAGGAGTGCTTCGACGTCGGCGGTGTTGTCCAGCTCGTGTTGGTACGTTGTCGCTAAGGCATTCACATCGTCCATAATCCAGTAAGCGCGGCGGTACAGCCCGTTAGCGGACTCGATGTATTGTCCGTCTGGATACTGTTTCAGATAGTCACCAATATGCTGAACGGCCAGCTGTGCAGCCGCTTTATCGGCTTTGCTGGCATCAAACATGTTGTATTCATCAAGCGCGTTTTCCATCGCTTTATTGATCGCTACGCGAATCAACATATAGCGCGACGTTTCCGCGACCCACGGCTGCGGTGAAGACGTTAACGCCTGAAAGCCGCTTTCCGCCTCATCGAAGTGGCCCTGATAAAACGCCAGCGCCGCGAACAGATAATGAGTGAGCGCACCGGCATGTCCTTCGTCTGGCAGGCTTGCAAGACCTTCGTTCAGCGCGTCTTTGGTATACAGCGGGTTGAGGAGATTCACCCGCTGATGTGCCAGCACCGTGCGTTGTTCCTCGGTGAGCTGTGTGTCAGCCAGCAGGACGTCGAAAAACGCTTCCAGCGTGGAAAGCTCGTTGGAAATATGGCGTCCTTCGTTATCGTCAGGCGAAAACGTGGAGATCGTGCCCTGAACGGACAAAGGAAGATTCAGCCGCTTCGCTTTATTCAGCGTCGAGAGGTAAGGCGCATCAGCCGTGACATCCTCTCCTGAGTCAGCAGTCGGAACCCCTTCCGTGGCGGCAATTCCCATGACCCGGTAGGCCGTAAAAGGGTCGATGCGTGAACGTGTTTGATCGGGTAAAGGATGGGGTAACGGAAGCGACATGCTGTGGAGACGGCTTTGCAGCAGCATCAGGTTAGCACGTGTGTCGTTGCCCGGCTGCAAATAGGGCAGGGCGGACATGCCACATTCCGAGTCGGAAAAGCCGCACACTCCATCGCTGGAACTGAATGCCTGACTGCTCATTAACGCGGTCAGTACGCCAGCCAGCAGCGTTACTCCTTTCATGGTTTGTATCCTTCATTCAACACGGGTCTTGCCTGTTTTCGGCATGAGTGGCGATCACTCTACGCAATCGCCTAAAAAACTCAATCCAGTATAACCTTGAGAAGATAAACAGAAAGTGACAGGTGCCCATGTCGGGCACCTGAGAGCGTGTTATAGAAGGAAACTTGGTGGTGGGAAAAGTGCCTGCCTGATTTACCGCTGATGCAGCGGTAGCCAGATGATTAGACGCAATCCGCCCAGTGGACTGTCTTCCGCTTTTACCCAGCCTTTGTGCTGCGTAATGGCGGTTTCTACGATGGCAAGCCCTAAACCACTGCCGCCAGATTCGCGGTCACGCGCTTCGTCCGTACGGTAGAAGGGACGGAAAATCTGTTCGCGATCTTCCGAGCTCACACCGGGGCCATCATCATCCACTTTGATGGTGATGCCCTGATTATCCACCGAGAAGGCCACTTCGATGTGGTTGTGAGAATAACGCAGCGCGTTGCGCACGATATTTTCCAGCGCACTGTCGAGCGAGGCTGGGTTGCCAAAGAGCGTCCACGGCCCCGGAGGATAGGGCACTTCCAGCGTTTTCCCCATCTGCTCGGCTTCAAAGGCGGCATCGTCTAGCACATTGCCCCACAGTTCATCGGCACGCAGGAACTCACGGGTCAGTTCGTTCTTGTGCTGATTGCGTGAGAGCACCAGTAGATCGTTAATCATGCTGTCGAGCCGCTGTGTTTCTGTCGCGATGCGGTTCAGCTCATTGCCTTCACCCTGACGCCGACGCAGCAGCGCTGTCGCCAGTTGCAAGCGTGTCAGCGGCGTACGCAGCTCATGAGAGATATCCGACAGCAGGCGTTGCTGTGCGGTAACCATCCGCTCCAGCGCGCTGACCATCTGGTTAAAGCTGACGCCCGTCGCCTGAAACTCTTGCGGGCCAGACTCCAGCTCAGGGTGCTGGCGTAAATTGCCTTTGGCAACTTCGTCGGCCGCGTGTTTGAGCTTACGTGCGGGTTTTGCCAGACTCCAGGCAAGCCAGAGCAGCAGCGGTGAACTGATCAACATGGTGAAGATAAGCAGCAGCAAAGGACGGTCAAACAGCAGACTAATGAAATCGGACTGCGGACTGCTGGCAGGACGAATCAGGTAAAGCTGGTAGTTGTCATCACCATCGCGGATCGCAAAAGGACCGAGAAGCTCAATGCGGCCGTAATTTTTCTTTTGCGGATGATCGGCGTTATCCGACAGCCCGATAAAATTACGCACAATCGGAGTTTCATGCTTCTCTACGCCGAAGATCCGGCCTTCACTGGTGACCAGAAAAAGGCGCTGTCCCGGCGGAGCCCACTTCTCCAACACCCAGAACAGCCGTAGCCACCAGCGCAGATCGTTGGCTGGCGTGTTGGCGAGGTCTGCCTCAATGTGCTGTTCCAGCATGATGCCCTGCCGCTGCTCGTTTTCCAGCAAGGCGGTAAGCTGGCGTGAGTCCAGCTTGGGCACCATCAGAACCAGCATGAGTACCAGCGCCAGCGTTAACCAAAAAATGGCAAAAATACGAGCGGTCAAACTATTGATCATGCAGCCGATACCATCAAATAGCCTCGTCCACGCAGCGTTTTAAACCAAGGCAGACCGTCCTTGCGTTCTGGCAATTTACGTCGCAGGTTCGAGATATGCATATCGATCGCGCGGTCAAACGGTGTCAGCCGTTTCCCCAGCACTTCCTGACTTAAATGTTCGCGTGAAACCACCTGTCCTAGCCGCTGTGCCAGCAGATAGAGCAGCGTGAATTCGGTGCCCGTCAGATCCAGCACGATATCGTCGAAGCTGGCTTCCTGCCGTCCGGGATTCAGACGCAGGCCATCGACTTCCAGCGTCGGGGCGCTGTTATCACCCGCCTGTTGTTGATCGGTCCAGTTGGAACGGCGGAGAATCGCGCGGATTCGCGCCACCAGTTCCCGGTCGTTAAAGGGCTTCGGCAGATAATCATCGGCACCCAGTTCCAGACCAAGAACGCGGTCTAATTCACTGCCGCGGGCGGTCAGCATAATGACCGGTGTTTGATGCTGCTGTCGTAGTTCTTTTAATGTATCGATACCGTTTTTCTTCGGCATCATCACATCCAGTAATAACAGGTCAATGGTGTTATCTAATACCTGTAACGCCTGCTCGCCGTCGTAGGCGACAACGACGTTAAAACCTTCCATTTCGAGCAATTCTTTCAGTAAAGCGGTTAGCTCTCTATCGTCATCAACCAGCAGAATTTTATTCATGTTTTCTCTACCTCCAAGGGCAAAATACGACATAGATTAGCGCTATTCCATGACTTTACGTAGTTTTACATCCTCTGACGCATGTTTGCAGCAAGATGCGTAGACTCCTGTTCATTGATTCACAAAATGACGTACCGCTCTGGAGAGTTATTGATGCAACAGTTCGCAACCTTATCTCTTGCTTCACTGCTTATGTTAGGCACTTTTACCGCCTTTGCAGCAGAAAGTGGAGACGCCCCGGCGAGCGGCTGGCATATCGATGATTCCGCCACAAAAGGCGCACCCGGCCAGCAAGGTATGTTCGATGGCGTGAGGCTGACTGAGCAACAGCGTCAGCAAATGCGTGATTTGATGCACCAGAGTCGTCAGGACAAACCGGCGTTTAATGCCGAAGATGTTAAAGCCATGCATAAGCTGGTGACGGCAGAAACGTTTGATGAAGCGGCGGTGCGAGCGCAGATAACACGAATGATGAGTGTGCAGCTTGAGCGTCAGATTCAGATGACCCGAGTGCGCAACCAAATGTATAACCTGCTGACGCCAGCGCAGAAAGAGATATTAGAGCTGAAGCATAAGCAACGCATGAAAGAGATGCAGCAACAGATATCCATGTTTAACCAGATGGCCGCGCCGGCACCAGGTACAACAAGTAATCCCGAGTAGTAGCGCTAGTGTAGTAAGTAGTCTGTAGTAAGCGTAGTGCAGTCCGAGTAGTAATGTGTAGTAGGTACACACCCTGTTTTTCCTTGCCATAGACACCATCCCTGTCTTTTTGCCCTCCATGATGGAGGGCTTTTTTTTGGGATTTTTTAAGGCGGATAGCGTGTTTTGACTTCATATAGATGATTTTCCGCACCAGCGAAATGGCTCGCTGTGATGAGGATAGATATAAACGCTTGGCGATTAGGTTTTAATTAGATGTTGATTGTCTTGATTAGTTAATTATCTTATTATTTGTTCATTCTAAGCGGATATGCAGTTTAAAAAATCAAGGAAACTGATGGTAAAGGTCATCTGGACAAGGAAGGCGTTGAAGCAACGTTTAACGATAGACCGCAGATATCAGGAAACCATAAGTGAGAAAGTTGCTGAACTACGCAGTTTTCCTGCCGTAAACCTGGACATTATGGCGCTGAAGGGTGAAGCGGGGAAATTCAGGTTACGAGTGGGAGACTACAGAGTAATTTTCGGGATTGTTAAAGGCGAGCCTGTTATCTGTGAGGTTCAGGCGGTCAAACGCAGAACCTCAACGACTTACTAATTATCAGGTTGGGTAACCCGCCAGTTTCCTGATGACATACACCGCGACTCACTGACACCCGGATGAAATTATGTCAAAACCACAATTTATCAATGATGTGAACGGCCAGCCTCAGTTTGTTGTTCTACCTATCAGCGAGTATGAAAAACTGCTGTCTGATAGCGATTCAGGCTATGAGGATATTCCTTATGTTGCCGATGAGTATGACAACGAAACCGTGCCTAATGATGTGGTAGAAATTATGTTCCGTGATGATGTTAGCTTGCTTGCGGCATGGCGTATCCATCGCGGATTATCACAATATGATGTAGCTGAAAAGCTAGGGACAACACAATCAGCGGTTTCGCAATGGGAAGCGAAAGACTCACGACCTCAGAAAAAAACCCGAGAGAAATTGTCTGAGGTTTATCATTGCCGCCCAGAGCAAATGATCCTTTGATTATATTTCTGTGACCCGCTTCGGCGGGTTTTTTTATCTGAAGATTACTGCCAAATTCCGCGCGACAACGCACAATTTTTTGATGCTATTATTCCTTTCCCATGCAAAATCTGGCGCGGGCTTACCTTACTGCATACATGCATAAAAACGTGCTATTTGCGTGTGCGTGCGAGTAGAGGAACCTGGTGCGTTGAGGGAGGGAGGTATCTCTGTTCATATGTTGTGAGCCACTATTTCGACGTATCGAACGGTATCATCGAGGCTGCACGGCCTAGTACGCTCGTTAAAAAGAAAGAACTCGCATCAAGTCGTAAAGAGGAGATTTAAGACAGAGAAAAAACTTGTGACAGTTAACAGCTTCGAGCTTTTTATGTTGGTGATAATACGATGAATATATTATCTTTGAATGAATTTAAATAATCAGTTCAATCAAATTTGAATAAGGATTGACATGTATGGATATAGAAATAATTGGAGATTTAAATGGAACAGTTAAATTACAAAGATATATGAATTTTGCAAAGTTTATCGCGTTACTTGATAAACAAGAGCTTTTTTTGTGTAAGACATCTTTGTTTGAAGATAAATTAGAGGGAGGGTTTACTGCTATCGATGAAATTTTGAGTGATGGTTTCGCCTCTACGCTTGACATTATAGTCAACCACACAATACCTACAGCTGAAAGACAATCGCCTGAAGAAAGGGAAGAAAAGCATAGAATCAGTAGCGGTATGTTGAAGCGAATTGAAGATGAACCGTATCATACTGTTTTTGGTGATATCCCAAAAGAAAATTTTAGTCATCAAGAGCTTTATGAAAAACAAAAAGATTTTGTTGATGTATGTTGTTGGCACAGCAATGAGCGTGAAAGTATGGCTATGTGGAAGATCTACGGAGAAGATGATTGTGCCGTTTGCGTCATTACTGATGTTGACCATATAAAAAAGAACATAGCCGAAAAACAAGGATATAAAATTTTAATTGCTAAAATAGAATATCTTATGTACGAAGATGAACACTTTAAACACAAGCATATGCTTGCCCAGTATATGCACAAGACAGATTTTTATTCTTATGAACGTGAAGTGAGGATCATAGGATATAATCCTTCGTCGGATATCAATGAAGAAAGAAAAGATCTAGGTACGTTCATTAATGTTAATGTAAAAGATTTAATAAAAGAGATAAGAATATCACCAACCGCACCGGATTGGTTCTGCGAACTTGTACGATCAATGTGCAATAAATTTTCTTTAAATGTGAGTGTTAATAGATCAACAATAAATATAAGACACTCTTATAATACGGGTGAATAATATTTTCTACGCTATGCAGGTATACTCAGCTAGATGAATTATGAAAAGCACCGCAGCAAAGTGTGATTTTTTCGAAGTAGTAAATCTGTGGGAATTAAAAATGAATATTTATTTTTCATATTGATGTGTGGGGGTTTTGTACACTATTCCTGCCTTTCCCCCCTATCCACGATGGAAGTTTTTTGGGGTTTTTTAAAGTAGATAACGTGCCTAGCCTCATAATTTGACTTCAATAAATGACATCATGGAAGCATCGTCCTCATCCGTCACTGGATACTGATAAAGGTGCACTGGTCATCTTGTATGAGTATCTGGAAGATTGTCAGGAAAATAAATACCTGAAACAGGCTTGACAATATCCCGCTTCGGCGGGTTTTTTTATCTGAAAATAGCCACGTAATTCTTGATGTTTTCATTAATATTGCGATATTTTCAATCAATTCTATTTTCACCTGAAATTTTGGATAAGATTCAAATAAATTGGATTTATTCACTATATAAATCACAATAATCGGAATTAAAATTTGTAAAAAAAGATGGATTTTGAAATTGAGAATAATCACAAATCATGTTAAAAAATTACTGTTTATCTATACATAACCAGGTGCTGACATGATAAAAAAATTATTCGATCTGTTACCGATTTTTGGTGATAAGAAAGTAACGCCGACGGAAACGTTGCTGCAAGAATCTCTCTTGCCGCTTGCCGAACTTGATAAAACGTTGCCGAAGAAAATATTTCATTATGTCATGACGGGCACCGAATCTGAGGTTCTTTATACCTTAAATCAGTTAGATTCTGATAAAACAATCGTCCTGCTGGACAAGCCGGGGTCGGTTGACTGGTACTATGTTCAAAATAATAGTTTTAATTCCAGTGAATATAATAAAATAATCCGGCAGGCAAGGAATGCGCGTTATAAACTCTATTCCATGGTAGGGCAAGGGTTAACAAACGAACAAACGGTACGTTTTGCGAAAGTATTAGCTGCGGCATGTCAGAATAAAAATATAAAAATAATAACTGACGAAGTACCAAACTGGATGGTTTATTTGCTCTGTGATGCGCTGGCCACTACGTTGAAAAGCACATCGAATGAAAAGCTGAAATTAAAGCACCGTGCTGGCTGGAACGTTCAATTTCTCGCTGAAATGGTTGCCAGTGAGCAGCACGATGAGAAAGGCGAAAATATTTTATTTGCTATTTTTGATCGGAAGGAAATAGGTGAATACTATAGCTCGGAGTTAGAGATTTTCTTTGAACTCCCTGATTTACAATCATATATCGAAAATCATGCACAGTTTATCCGCACGACGCTAGTGGACAAACTTTCTGCACCCGGCCAGGTTCAGTTCCTGAAATATTTATCCGACCGTGAAGCGTTGCGTGTTTTTTTCTCAGATGCCATTGTTAAATTAGCAATGGATCAGAAAAAAACGGTGCGCAGTGAAGCTGAACCGCTGCTGAATACTCTTCCCGCGAATGATGTCAAAGCTCATCTGAGTGATATCCTATTTAACGGCACGCCAAAACAGAGATCTCAGGCTGCCGATCTCTTTGCTCGTCAGGGCGAAAATAAAGATATTTTAGAACAGGCGTTACAGTTAGAAAAAAGTAAGGCAGTGATAAAAAGTATCGAAAGTGCCATTACACGTTTTGACGTTGTTGATACGGCACAGGATATGGCACTCCCTGAATTACCCGAACTCACGTTGCTGGCTGATACGCCGTTGCCTGAAAGTGCAAAAGAGATTCTTGTCGAAAACCTGATTGAGATGGTGGAAACGGCAAGAATAAATGCGGAAAAAGAAATAGAACAAAATAAAACGAATGCGTACAAATATAAATGGGCGCAAGAACATTATGCTAAATTAAAAAAATTGAGTGCCGAACATTGCCGTGCTTTGGTTGATAAACTTAATCATGGTAATAATAAATTGTCTAGTGAAGATATTAGCATCATTAAACATAAAAAACGTATTAGCAATCTTCCTGATTTTACGTTTTATCATGCCATGAGAGTTATTTTTGGCAACATGCATACGCACTTCAATCTAGTCACTGCTCGAATAGAACATGAAACGCCCACTCATATTATCGCTGGATTGGAACTACGACAAATCGAAGGGGTTTTGCAGACGCTGGCATGCCCAGAGCCTGCACGGATCACCGCCTCGTTATGTTTAGAGTCTTATAACCATGGGTTGAGACTATTTCCTAAACCGGAACAGCTCTGGCCTTTTTTCTCTCAACACCCAGACTATATCGCCGAAGCGTTGGGGCTATTGCCGAATAAGAGCGACAATAGATATCGCCAATTTGAATTGGGTCAGGCCTTTGAGCTGCTTGATAAATTCCCTGTTATCCCCGCGCAGTTTATTCCGCGCATTATGGAACTGGCCTTAGGCGAGAATAAAACGTTCCGCGTGAGTGCGCAGAAGTTGCTTGAAAAATTGCCGAATGTGCATGTGAATGCGCAGGAAAGTCTACATTCTGCGAAACAAGAAATCCGTATTACTACGATTGAATGGCTTGCGCGGATAAAACATAAAGACAGCATCGCGCCGCTTTATGCATTGTTAAAAAAAGAGAAGAGAGAAACCGTCCGTGCCGCATTGCTAGCGGCGTTAGAGCAGTTTGGTGAGGATATTTCACCGTATTTATCCGAAAAGGTCTTGCGTGACGAAGCGTTGAAAGGATTGAAAGCAAGCCCGCCTGCGAGCATGAGCTGGTTTGACTATAACGCGATACCGCCATTGAAATGGGAAAACGGCAAGGCCGTCGATGCCGACATTATCAAATGGTGGATAATTCTGGCGGTGAAATTAAAAATGCCCGCGGGTAACACGTTATTGCAACGCTATGTCGGGTTATTAGCCAAAGAGAGTCAGCATAAGCTGGGCCACTTTATTTTACATGCGTTTATCACGCAGGATGTAAAAAACCCGTCGCTGGAAGACGCGATGTCGGAAGCGCATAAAGATGCGCCCGCACGTTTAAAAACGTATCAGTATTATCTGGAGCGTTACCCTGAGTATTACCAAAAATATGAGCATTACACGCTGGAACAGGCGGCTGAGGAAATAAAGAATGAAGTCCTGCGGCGCTATTTAGGTTCTGCCATCGCGGATAAAGGTATGTTGGCGTTGATTGGTCGTATTGAGGGCCATGTTGCTGTCTCCGCATTACGCAATTACACGCGTGACCATTATCAGCGTCGTTCACAAATCGAAGCGATGATCAGCGCGATGGCGATTAGCGACGACCCGCTCATTATCCAATTATTACTCTCACTCTCACGCCGCTACCGTACTGCGGCGATTCAGGAAAAGGCGCGTGAGCTAGTTAAAGAGATTGCCGATCGCAATGGCTGGAGCGCGGATGAGCTGGCTGACCGCACGATCCCGACGGCGGGGTTGGATGAAACGGGCACGCTGGTGCTGGAATACGGCGAGCGCACCTTTACCGCACGCATGGACAGCAAACAGAAGTTGGTGCTCCTGAACCCGGAAGGCAAAGAGATCAAAGCTCTGCCTGCAGCGCGCAAAACGGATAACGAAGAGCAGATAAAAGAAGCGAAAAAGCTGTTCTCATCGAGCAAAAAAGAGCTGAAACAGGTGATCGACCTGCAAACCGCACGCTTGTATGAATCGATGTGTGCTCAGCGCCAATGGTCGAGTGAGGACTGGCAGACTTACATCGTGGCACATCCCGTGATGCGCCCGCTGATTGAGCGCTTGGTGTGGCAAGAAGTGAAAGATGAGCAGGTGATCAATACCTTCAGGCCAACGGATGACGGCTGCTTAATTAATCTTGAAGACGATGAAGTGGAATTATCGAACGGTTCGGTGATTCAACTTGCGCATGCTGCGATTGTCGATAACGAGACGCGTGAAGCCTGGCTCGCGCACTTTAAGGATTATAAAGTGGCGTTCTTGTTCTCGCAGATGGCGAACATGCTGCCTGAACTCGATCGTAAATTGGTTGAAATTGAAGATAAAAAAGGGTGGTTGACTGATACGTTCACGCTGCGCGGCGTCTTAACCAAGATGGGATATCAGCGTGCGCCAGCGGAAGATGGTGGGTCGTTTAGCCACTATTACAAGCATTTTAGTAGCTTGAATGTGTACGTCAATATTGGGTTTAGCGGTAGCTACGTGCCAGAAGAAAATATTCCGGCGGTCTTGTTTGATTTGAGCTTTGAGAAAAATCAGCAAAATTATTGGGATCGTAACAATCTGGCATTACAGGATGTCCCGCCCATTTTACTGGCAGAAAGCTATGCCGATTACCTGAAAGCCGCAGAAGCCTGTTCGGGATACGATGCCGACTGGGAAAACAAAACGCCTTGGTAATCCGCTTATGGAGCCAGTACGCCTTGTGCTGGCTTCGTTCATTATTTTGTGGCGAACAGAGACACGAACATGGAAAAACACTCACTGGCAGCCAACGATGTGCTGCGTCAACATGCCGAAATCCGCTTTGCTGATGAATTAGCCCGCCTGACCAAAGCGGACGAAAATAACCCGAAGCCGCAGGGCTGGCTGCGTTCACCCCGTGCGGTGCGCCAGTTTATTCTGGGTGACGAGGCCTTAGATATTTCCGCGAAATTTTTTGGCGATAACGCGTTGGTCGATCGGGCGATTGTGACGCTGCTGGGGAAACAGGGGTTGATGCTGGTTGGCGAGCCCGGCACCGCGAAATCCATGCTGTCTGAGCTGTTTGCGGCGGCGATCTCGGGAGATTCCGGCCTGACCATTCAAGGCACGGCGGGAACGACGGAAGACCATATCAAGTATTCATGGAACTATGCACTGCTGCTGGCCGAAGGCCCCACCGAGCGGGCGCTGATCGGTTCACCGCTCTATCAGGGAATGATGCAGGGCAGGATTGTCCGTTTTGAGGAGATCACCCGCTGCCCGCCGGAAATACAAGATGTTCTGGTCTCTTTGATGTCTGAAAAACAGCTGATGATTCCTGAAATGGGTGAGCAAGGGCGGATAAGCGCTAAGCCCGGTTTTAACCTGATTGGCACGGCGAACCTGCGCGATCGCGGCGTACATGAAATGTCAGCTGCATTAAAACGGCGCTTTAACTTTGAAACCGTGAGGCCGATTCAAGACCCTGAATTCGAGATTGCGCTTATTCAAACGCAGCTTACGCGTGAACTGGGCGATCTGGCTGCGCTTGTCACCGTGCCGCCGAGCGTCATTGAACTGCTGGTGACCACATTCCAGGAACTGCGCTCGGGCAATACGCGCGACGGCGGCAGCATCAAAACGCCAGATGCGGTGATGTCGAGTGCGGAAGCGGTCAACATTGCCTATGCCTCCGCGCTTGAGGCGCATTATCTGGGCGATAGCACGCTGAATGCGGGCGCCATCGCACGCCAGATTATCGGCGTGGTATTAAAGGATAATCCTGATGATGCCAAACGTATGCGCTACTACGTTGATAACGTGGCGCGAGAAAGGGCAAAAAGCAGCGATGACTGGAAAGCGTTTTATGACGCCTCACGACAGTTTTGGAAGTAAGGCCGTGGCCAATTGTTGTTGATGATTTCACGGATACTTTTTCATGAGGAAACGCGCTGGTGAGTCTTTCGAACATCGTATTGCCCGCACGGATGGAACAGGCGCTGGCAACATGGGATTTTTTGCAGTTGCAGCAAATCTATTTTGCGCCGGTTCGCCACCATAGCCCAGCTTGTGCCTATGGCCTGCTGTCGTTGATTGACGATATCCAGCCCGATCACATTCTGATTGAGGCACCGGTCAGTTTTAATCACCTATTGCCCGATTTGCTTCACCCTGACGCGAAGCCCCCTATCGCGGTGATGGGGCAGGCCGACTTTCACGCTCGCGAGCCGCAAGAAGGTGAAACGCCGCAAGCGACCACGCGCAGCGCTTTCTTCCCTTTTTGTGACTATTCGCCCGAATGGGTTGCCCTGCATGCGGGGCATCGTCACAACGCGACACTGCGCTTTATTGATTTGCCGTGGGTTGAGCAAATCGCGATTGAGGAACGTCAGAATGACGCCAGTCAGAGCCTGCAAGCGGAACGTTACCTCGCCCACAGCCAGTTCATTTCGGCACTCGCAAAAAAATGCTATTGCCGCGATCACGATGATTTGTGGGAGCATTTATTTGAATTACGTTCGATTGAGGTACTGACCGACTGGCAACAGCTTTTCCGCGATACGCTAGTCTGGTGTGCGTTGGCGCGACTGGATTATGAGCCTCAGGTTTTGGAAGCCGAGGGCTCTGCGCAGCGTGAGGCACATATGCTCGCCGCTATCATGCAGGTTCGTGCCGAAAACCCAACGGGGAAAATTCTGGTCGTCACCGGCGGTTTTCATTCGCTGGCGCTGCTCGAAGGGCTGTCTCACGACGGGAAATCGTTCAATGCCTTCACGGATGCCGCGAAAAAACAGTACCAAAAACAGCTTAAGCAGGCGGAAAACGACAGTGCATGGCTCATCCGCTACAGCTTTGACAGATTAGATGCGCTCAATGGGTATGCGTCTGGCATGCCTGCGCCCGCGTACTATCAGCGAAGCTGGCAGATGCTCATGGCACAGCGGGACGAGCGGCTGGCGGAAGCAGGGCGGGCGCTCACGACCCAGGAATACCGCAATAACATGGGAATGCGTTTTCTGTCTGAGGTTGCCAGCCTGCTCCGCACTAAATCTTTTGACGATCCGCCCAGCTATATCACGGTAAAAAATGCCGTCGAGCAGAGTGTACGGTTAGCGGCATTGCGCGGACATGAAGGCCCTGGTCGTTATGATCTGCTGGATGGGCTACAAAGTAGTTTTATCAAAGGCAGCATCGATGATGCGCAACGCGATCTGTGGCTTGAGATTAAAAAGGCGTTCTCCGGCCATGCGTTAGGGCAGATTCCGGCTGGCAGCGCGACGCCTCCTCTGGTGGCTGAAACCTATCGATTAGCGAAATACCATCGCTTTAAACTTGATGACACGCTCGTCAAACTGAGCCGTTTGGATATCTATCGCAACCCGCAGCATCGTGCCCGCAGCCGCTTTCTTCATCTGCTGAGCTTCCTTGAGGTGGGCTTTGCAACGCGCAGTAATGGCCCTGATTTTTTGAGCGGTCACAATCTCGATCTGCTATTTGAAGAGTGGCACTATGCGTGGACACCGTCGATCGAAGGACGACTGATTACGCTCTCGGAGAAGGGAAGCCAGCTCGAAGCGATTGCTATCGATAAGTTACTCTATCTGGAGAAGCAGTTAGAGGAACAGGGGCAGAATCGGTCGAGCAAGAATGCGGTGCAGGTGCTGATTCAGGCGGCGCTATTGGGTCTACAGTCGCGTTTAGCCGGGCTATTCCGCTTATTGCATGACGATATACACAACGATTTTCGGCTAAGTTCGCTCGTGGAATGCGGGCATAGCCTGATTCATCTCTGGCGCGGGCGTGACTTTCTTGGCTTACGCAATCAGCCTGAATTAACTCAACTGCTGTTTAAGCTGGTTCCACAGGCGCTGTTTTGTTTACCGACCATCGCTGCGGGCGATGAATCACAGCAGGAAGAACATTTCACCGCATTGCTTGCCTTGCGTGAGCTGATTGAATTTATTCCTACGCTCGATCCTTCTAGTACCGCCAGCCACGATTTTTACCACCAGTTGCAGCAGATCGCCCCAGAGTTAAAGGACGTGCCTTTGTTAAAAGGGGCGGTTGATGCGCTGCGCTATCTCGGTGATGACATTGATGAGAACACGCTTGATGACAATCTCTCGAACGTCTTTAGTCAGGGGAGCGATCCCGAGCAGGCAGTTCGCTATTTTGTGGGATTAATGCGTGCCGCCCCTGAGCTGATTATCAAAACGCCGCGTTTGGTCGATAAGTTAAATGCGCTGATGTCGCAGTGGGATGATGACCGTTTTCTGCATGTGTTGCCCGACCTGCGCTTTGCCTTCAGCCAACTCACCCCGAAGCAGAATGCGACGTTAGCGAGCTATATCGCCGAGCAATGCGGTTTCTCCGAGCCGGAAATGCATCTTTGGCAAACGGACTTCACGGAGCAGGAACTGCTCCAGACGATGCAGTTAAACCAAAAGCTGAAACAGCAGTTGGCGGAAGACGATTTACTGTCATGGTATGAAAAAGAGAAGGGTGCAGCCCGATGAGTGCGCAAGATCCGCAGTCTGATGATAAAGAAAAAAACGGCAAACGCTGGCGATTGATTCTGGGCCACTACGCTGACGAGGCATTAGGTAACGCGGCGTTTGACGCACACGACCTGAAAGTTGAGCGTACTCTGGATTATCTCTATCGCCGTGAATATCAGCGTCGTGGGCTTAAGCAGGAAGGAGGGCGGCACGGCTCTTTGGATCAGTCTCAGCTGACGGCGGTTAACTGGCTCAATCAGGCGCGTAAATTGTTCCCCAGCAGCACGTTTGAGCGAATGCAATCGCAAGCGATTGAACGCTATGAAATCTCGCATTTATTCAACGATCCGCAGGCTCTGCAAGCGATGGAACCTACGCCCGCGCTGGCTAAGGCGCTATTGAGCTTGCGTGGACGGATGAATGAACAAACGCGTGAAGCGGTGCGCGACATTATTCGCAAGGTGGTCGATGAGATATTACGTACGCTGAGGCCGACGTTTACGAATGCGCTTACCGGTCGCCGGAATCGATTCCGACGTTCACCTGTTGCTAGCAGTCAAAATTTCGACTGGCGTGCCACGATTGCGGCCAACCTTAAGCATTTTGATCGTGATAAGAACCGGCTGGTCATTGAAACACCGCATTTTAATTCACGCATGCAGCGGCATATGCCGTGGGATGTCATTTTGTGCGTCGACCAAAGTGCTTCGATGTCCAGTTCGGTGATGTACGCGGCGGTCTGCGCCAGCATTCTGGCTGCGTTGCCGGCGGTACGGGTTTCATTGATTGTATTTGATACACAGGTGGTTGATTTATCGCATCTTGCCCACGATCCGGTTGAGGTGCTGATGACGGTGCAACTGGGGGGCGGGACAAATATTGCGAAGGCCATGCAGTACTGCGAACAGCGAGTACAAAACCCGAAGCGCACCATCGTGACGCTAATCAGCGATTTTGAAGAAGGCGGTGCGCTGAATCGCTTGCTCAGCTGCGTGCAGCGTATGCACAGTCAGCAGATCACGCTGTTAGGGCTTGCGGCGCTTGATGATGCCGCACAGCCGGTATACGACACCGCAATCGGGCAAAAGCTGGCCGATCGCGGCATGCACGTTGCAGCGCTGACGCCGGAGCATTTTGCGCAGTGGCTGGCGGAGGTGATGCGATGAGCTGGCAATCCCTCTACCTGAATTATGATGACGATGCGCTGGGCGTTTTTGCGAATGTCGGTTTACTGCGCCGAGCCAAAAAAGATCTGGCTGGCGATAAGGTAGCGTTGGTGACCGACGCCGGGCAAGAAGGGCATTTTGTCAGCGATGGTCAGCAGGTGGTACTGAATGCGCAGGGGATACAAACCGCGCGGTGCGATTGCCCAGCGTCGGGCTGCTGTAAGCACATTTTGGCGGCGGTGCTGTGGTTACAAGCCCATGCTGAAGGCAGTGCGGAACAGACCACAGCCCTCTCTGAGGAAACCACTGCACCACCAATAGACGTGCTTGCCGAGATCTTACTGCTTGATCCTGAGGCGTTAATGAAGCAGGTCGGCAAAGGGCAAGCGCGGCATGCCGCGCGATTTGTTCAGATGTGGGCGGAAGAATCGGTGAGAACGGAATCACTACCCAACCAACTGAAAATTCACCTGCCGACGCTGGAAAGTCCCGTTATCTATCTGGCTGGGGCGGGGTTTGCTGGCATGTTGTCGGATTTCTTACGGGATAAGCAGCCAGCCTTGCATCTTGCTGCCATTGCCTGCCTCTTTGAAGCCAATCAGCGCGTCTGGCCGTGGTCCGAGGATTGTCTGGCTCAGGAAACGCAGGTGCGGGCGCTACATGCCGATGAGCGCGCGCTGATTGCTACGCTTCACACGTTTATTCAGGACATCCTGAACCAGGGGCTGTCGCATATCAGTAAAAGCAGTGCGCGACAGCTTCATTTGCTGAATATGTCCGCGCGTGCGGAAGGATTGCCCCGGCTGGCGGGTTATCTGCGCAACGTGAGCGGGCAGGTCAGCCTATTAGCAGACAGGCATTACAGTCTGGAAGAGCGTGACGTGCTGCTGTTCATTGCCCGTCTGTCGGCCTATTTATACCAGCTTGAGCAGGCGACGCCTGAGCGCTTGCTACACCTGCGCGGGCAAGTGCGGCGGCAGTATCAACAACAGCCTGAAGCCTTATCGCTTGTACCATTGGGCGCGCAGTGGTGGGTCACCGAAGGCGGTGCGCGTGGTGCCACCTTTTCGTTTTGGGATAGTGAGAATCAGCAATTACTGCACTGCACGCAAGCGCGCGCCGATTACCATGATGTGACGTTTAGCCAGCAGGGCGTGTGGCAGGGTCAGGCCATGTGGAAACAGCTGGGCGAACACATCATGCGCACTCCCTTTACGCTGCACCACCCGCGTTTTTCTGACGACGGGAAATTGGCCGCAGGGGGTGACAGCTACGCGAACCTTGAGGGCACGCCGTGGCCTACCGCCGCCTATGTGCAGTGTAAATCGACGTGCGGCATTGCCGACTGGTCGCAGCTGTTTAACTATTTTGAGCAAGAGAATCAGGATTACCCACAGCCTCTGCTGCTGCATGTGAACCGTTATGAATCCGTTGTCTGGAATGAGGTGGAGCAGCGCGTGGTCTGGCCGGTCTTTGATGACGCGGATAATGCGCTGTATCTGAGCCTAAACTGGGAAAAAACGCAGCATCAGCGTATAGACAGGCTCAAACAGGCGACTCAGCAAAAGTGGGCGATTGTGGCGGTGCTGGTTCAGCCCCGTCGCCGTGGGAATGACATTGACCTCCATCCCTATTCTCTTCTGGTAAGCGATGGCAGCGCGGTGACCGCGTTTTGTTTGGATTTTCAGACCATCAAGACCAAGAAAACCGTGCCCAGTTTTATTAGCCATATTCAAGCGATGTTTGCGGAGAGAAAGCAGCGTCAAACGGTGCAGCGTCCCTTGCCCACACTGGCACAGCGGGTTTGTCGCCCGATTCTTGATGTGCTGGATGCGCAGGCCTGCACCGGACGTCGGCACTTAACCTCAACGCAAAGAGAGCAGCTGCAACACAGCATGAAAACGGCCAATGAACTGGGTTTAACGCTCGTTGAAAACGCGTTGTCGCACTATTTAGCGCAGCCCCAGCCGGAAGTGGATAGCCTGCTGCGGATCGTCTTTCTTTGCGACAGGATCCAGCGTTTTCAAAACGGATTACCGATTGTGCTACGCCAAGCGCCATCTGCGTAGCGCCTTTTCCTGACAGAAAACAGGATAAAGGTTGAGTTAAGAAGAGCACGAAAAAAGACAGCGTAAGGGAGTGGTAAAGCGTAGAATATGAGCACCAAAAATGATGCTCATGAATGTTCCCTTACCTGTCTTCAGGCTTTTGGCTGACATCCTCATAAAAGCACGCTGAAATACCCTTGGCCACTCGCCGATTACACGGCGATGTCATACTTTCCCTGTACCATTGCTTCATCGCGTTAGCCTCTGCCATGACAGGGGGCGCATTCTTTTATTTTAACTTTTGATATCAATACCATGACCCGTTCTTCCCGTTCGACCGCCTGGTTACGCGTCGTCAGTCTTTCTCTGGCGGCCTTCATTTTTAACACCGCTGAATTTGCCCCCGTTGCGCTTCTGTCAGACATCGCCGCCAGCTTTTCCATGAGTGCCGCGCAGGTCGGGCTGATCATTACGATCTATGCTTGGGTGGTCGGGCTGATGTCGCTGCCCTGCATGCTGATGTCCAGCGATATGGAGCGACGCAGCCTGCTGATCAAAATCTTTATCCTGTTCGCCGTCAGCAATGTGTTGTCCGGTCTGGCCTGGAACTATTGGGTGTTGGTGATCGCCCGTATCGGCGTGGCGTTGGCTCACGCGGTATTCTGGTCGATTACGGCATCGCTGGTGGTGCGTCTGGCACCGGCGGACAAAAAAGCGCAGGCATTAAGCTTGTTGGCGACTGGCACGGCGCTGGCGCTGGTGCTGGGATTACCGCTGGGGCGTGTAGTCGGGCAGTATCTGGGCTGGCGTGTGACGTTCGTCCTTATTGGCCTGCTTGCCGCGGGGATTATGCTGGGTCTGATGAAACTGCTGCCTGTGCTGCCGAGCAGTAATTCCGGTTCGTTGAAGAGTTTGCCTCTTCTGCTTAAACGTCCGGCCTTGCTGTGCGTGTACGGCCTGACCGTGATGATCGTAACCGCACACTTTACCGCTTACAGTTATATCGAGCCGTTTATCCAGAAAGTGGCGTTGTTGAGTGAAAACTTCACCACCATCTTGCTGCTGATTTTTGGCGGTGCCGGCATCATTGGCAGCATGCTGTTCAGCCGCTACAGCAGCAAATATCCGGCGGGCTTTCTGATTGTTTCGTTCGCGTTTCTGGCGCTGTGTTTACTACTACTGCTGCCTTTGTCATTCAGCGGCTGGAGCCTGTCGACGCTGTGTGTCGTCTGGGGGATCGCCATTATGGCGCTGAGTCTGGGGATGCAGGTCAAGGTGTTGACGCTGGCATCGGATGCCACCGACGTGGCGATGGCGCTCTACTCAGGAATTTATAACATTGGGATCGGCGGCGGTGCGCTGCTGGGCAATCAGGTGATTGTCCATCTGGGCCTGCCCGACATCGGTTTCATTGGCGCGGCGATGGCGATACTGGCAACCGTGTGCTGTATTTTTACGTTTGTCCGCTATTCCCGTGTGTTAAAAACGTCATTGGCGAACTGAATACAAGCGACTCTTTTTTCCGTCAAGGTCTCCGTTTTCTGTAAGGGCATCCGTTTTACGTGAGGGCATGATGAATCCACACTATGCGCGTCTGGTAACGCTGGCAGCCGTGAGCGCAACGGCCGTGGCGCTGGTGCTGTTCATAATGAAGGTGTTTGCCTGGTGGCACACTGGTTCAGTGAGCCTGCTGGCATCGCTGGTTGATTCGCTGGTGGATATCGCTGCGTCGCTGGTGAACCTGCTGGTGGTGCGCTACTCGTTGCAGCCAGCAGATACGGAACACGCCTTCGGCCACGGTAAGGCGGAATCGCTGGCTGCGCTGGCGCAAAGCATGTTTATCTCCGGCTCGGCGCTATTCCTGATCCTGACGGGGCTGCAACACTCGCTGGAGCCGCAGACGCTGCACGCGCCGGAAGTGGGCATGTGGGTGACGTTCATTGCGCTGGTGGCTACGCTGCTGCTGGTGTCGTTCCAGCGCTGGGTGGTGAAGCGCACGCACAGTCAGGCGGTGCGTGCGGATATGCTGCATTATCAGTCCGACCTGTTGATGAACGGCGCGATTCTGGTGGCGTTGGCGCTCAGTTGGAAAGGCATTACGCGCGCCGATTCCCTGTTTGCATTGGGTATTGGCGGCTATATTTTATATAGCGCGTTACGCATGGGGTATGACGCCGTGCAGTCGCTGTTGGATCGCGCACTGCCGGAAGACGAGCACCGCGCGATTGCTGAAGTGATTGTGAACTGGCCGGGCATTCGCGGCGCACATGCGTTGCGTACCCGACGTTCCGGCCCAACGCGCTTTATTCAACTGCATTTGGAAATGGATGACACGCTGCCGCTGGTTCAGGCGCATCAAATCGCAGACGATCTGGAGCAGGCATTGCGTGAACAGTTTCCGGGCGCCGATATTATTATCCATCAGGATCCGGTTTCTGCTGTGCCGGAAAATCAGCGTGGCAGATTGACGGCGTAGTCGGCCAGGTTTCAGCATTTTATGTTAAAAACGTGATACGCCATGAAAATTTATGCACAATTTAGCCTGACCTGAATCAATTCAGCTTCGGGTGTTTGTTATAATATGCTAATAAAAGCATAAGGCGTTGCTGCCTGTTTCACGGCGGCGGTGAATTTACGATAGAAGAATCCTGCAAAATTACATCTACAAGTCCAGAGGTTGTCATGATTAGAAGAATCGGAGTGTTGACGAGCGGTGGCGATGCACCAGGTATGAATGCCGCAATTCGTGGTGTGGTTCGCGCTGCGCTATCGGAAGGGCTGGAAATTTTCGGTATTTATGATGGCTATCAGGGCTTGTACGAAGATCGCATGGAGCAGTTGGATCGCTACAGCGTATCGGATGTGATTAACCGTGGCGGCACGTTTCTGGGCTCCGCGCGTTTCCCGCAGTTCCGTGATGAAGCGGTGCGTCAGGTCTGCGTAGAAAATATGAAGAAACGCGGTCTGGATGCGCTGGTTGTCATCGGCGGTGACGGTTCCTATATGGGTGCCAAGCGCCTGACCGAAATGGGTTTCCCTTGTATCGGCTTGCCCGGCACGATCGATAATGACGTTGCGGGTACGGACTACACTATCGGTTACTTTACCGCGCTGGAAACCGTGCTGGAAGCGATTGACCGCCTGCGCGACACCTCCTCTTCACACCAGCGTATTTCCATTGTTGAAGTGATGGGACGCCACTGCGGCGACCTGACGCTGGCGGCGGCGATTGCCGGCGGCTGTGAATTCATCGTTCTGCCAGAAGTGCCGTTCAGCCCGGAAGATCTGGTCTGCGAAATCAAAGCGGGCATCGAAAAAGGCAAAAAGCACGCGATTGTGGCGATCACCGAACTGGTGTGCGACGTCGACGAACTGGCGAAATACATTGAGAAAGAAACGGGACGTGAAACCCGTGCGACCGTGCTTGGTCACATTCAGCGCGGCGGTTCGCCGGTTGCCTACGACCGTATTTTGGCCTCGCGTATGGGTGCCTACTCTATTGAACTGCTGCAGCAGGGCTATGGCGGCCGCTGTGTCGGTATCCAGAATGAGAAAATGGTGCACCACGACATCGTTGATGCCATTGAGAACATGAAGCGTCCTTTCAAAGGCGACTGGCTGGAGACAGCGAAAAAACTGTTCTGATCCACGAAAGCTGATGTGCTCTATCTCTTCGTCCATTTTTATGCAGATGTTGAGATAGTTTCGTGCGCGATAATGACATTATTTTCATGCTACCTCGTAGCACGCGCCCGACACGGGACGGCTCAAACGCCGCTCGCCCCGTGACCCCAGGCTTTAGGCGGGAAATTATGCCGCTGACGCGGTGCCTTCGTCGGTATCTGGCTTAAAGGACCGCTTGCGACACGTTCCCGACGTGGCGCAAGCTTGAGCCGCATCCCTGCGGCTCATCCTAAGCCCGCTATCTCCTCAGCATAATTTTTTACGCCGGGTAACAGCAAAACTCGCGATGCCTCTGGATTGATGTATTAAGAGACCGTGCTGCATATATAACCGACGAGAATATAAACATCGGTTTTATTATTTTTTCTGCACGTCTAGACCTGCTAGCCTGCCCATTCCTTCCGTCTTGATGACACGCCGATTGCCGCTATGAATATCGATCTTCGCCAACTGCGCCACTTTATTGCCCTGATTGAGCATCGCAATTTTACGTCGGCAGCACAGGCGATGAAGCTTTCCCAATCCGCTTTTAGCCGCAGTATCCAGTCGCTGGAACAGACCATCGGCACGCGTCTGATTGATCGCATGAACCAGTTGGAGCCGACGCCGAAAGGGCTGGTGGTGCTGGAACACGCGCGCCGCCTGATTAATCAGACGCACGATCTGTTTAATGATATCCAGCAGTTCAATGAGAAAGAGGCGGGCGAAGTGAATTTTGGCTGCGGCCCGGCTCCCGCCGCCTGGCTTATGCCACAGGTGATCGGGGATTTCTCGCGACATTACCCAAAGGTGCGGATGGTCTTTCGCGTCGATAACTGGCAGGCGCTGGGCCATCGGTTGATGGCTGAAGAGCTGGATTTCATCGTGGCGGATATGCGCAACTTTGAATTCGATACCCGCTATCGGGTACAGCCGCTGAGCCAGCACCGCTGGGGATTTTGCTGCCGTAGCGGACACCCGCTTGCGACGCAGGAAGAGATCTCCGTTGAGCAGTTCTTTTCCTATCCGCTGGCAGCAACGATCCGCCCACCCAACTTGCACCGCGCGCTGGTACAGCTGAGCGGTAAACTGGATATTCGTACCAGCATTGAATGTGAGAATGGCTACAGTTTGCTGGACGTGGTACGCCATTCGGACGCCATCGGGACAACTAACCATTTCAATGAGCCCGATCGGCACGGTATTCACATGTTGAAGATTGCGGGTCTGGACGACAACACCGATGAATTTTATACCCACTACGGCATTATTTATCTGGCGGACGCCCGCCTGTCGCTGCTGGCGCGCAAGCTGATTGAAACCTTCGTGCAGGTCGACAGCGACCTGCACGGTGCACCTGTGGAGCTTACAGCGGAGTGATGCTGAACTCGCTGATTTCCTGACGCGAAAATACCGTCCGAAAGCCGAAATAGCCGGGGGCAGGCGTATTCGAATAGCTGGCGTGGAAATAGAGCACATCGTCGACCCAAAAACGCGTTTCCCGCCGATCCACTTCAATCACGATGCGATAGCGATGATGAGGACGCAGCAGATGCGCGGCATCGGTGTACTCACCGAGCAGCAGGCGCTCGCCGTGACCGTCGTAATAGCGGAAGCGTGTGGTGCTATTCCAGTTACCGCCCATCCCGACATAGTACAGATTCAGGCTGTCATATTCGTTGAGCTTGCCGTATCGGGTAAACAGGTTCGGGTGGTGCAGGTCGCGCGCGGCCCAGAACTGGTTTAGGTCGGATACGCGGTCGTAAGGGCGATCTGCGACCAGAACTTCCCGCGTGAAGGCGATGCGATAGGTGCCCGAGAGCGGGGCATCCAGCCAGATCGTCAGCCCAGCGGCGCTTTCCAGCGTCAGACGCTCTGGCGTTGTCTGGATCGCCGTGCGCTCAGGATCTTCCTGCTCCACCTGCCAGCGTAGCGGCTGTCCAGAGGAATCCGTGGACCAGAGAAACGTGGAACGGTGTGGTGAATCGATAATGTCACGCGTGCCGTCTGCCTGCGGCGACAGGAGGAGCGTGTTTTCAGTACAGCCTGGGTCAGTCATGGTGATGTCCTGTAGAGTGCCGCCGGGTGGCGGCATTAAGAAGAGGGAATGTCATCCAGCAAGGCCAGCAGGGCGATGGCCGTTAATCCCCACTGGGCGACGGCGTTGGTCGCTAGGTTGGCGGCTGCGGTGCTGCCGGAATGTTTATCAATGGTGGAATCGATCACCGGCTCATCGATGGGGTAGAGCACGATAGGAGGCGTTAAGCGCCGCTGTTCGAGAGTCGGATGGGCGATGCCGCCGCTGCCAGCGGTAAACTCTGCCCAGGCGCGCTGCGCCAGCGCGCGATCGTTTAACTGTCGGGCGGCAAAGGCGGTCAGTCGGGCATGTCCCTGAGCCAGATTGAGCTTTTTCACCGTCTTACCCACGGCCGCGCTTAACGCAACGGGGTCGTTATACAATCGGCAGTAGTCGAGCCACGCGCGCGTAAAAGCGGGGTCGGGCAATGCCTCAACCAGTTCGCTACAGATTTCCGTTAGACCAAAAACTGCACTCAGATGTGAGATCTCCACCTGATCCGGTGGAGCCAGCACGACGCGGCCGGTATCGGGGTCAATGGCCGATCCACCGGTGAAAAAGCCGTGCGGCTGGGCAGCAATGGTCTGCATACTGGTGAGCAGGCGTGCTCGCATTGTCGGATCGCCGTGCCGCTCCCAGGCGGTTAGCCAGGCGGCGGCTACTGCGCCCCAGTCCGTCCCGAAACTCAGGCTGACGTGATGCGGAGCGGCGGGCGATGTCTGTCCGATTTTGCGGCCGGGCAGCACGGTGCCGAGTGTACGCAGCGCTTCGACCTGTTCGTCCATCAGTTCACCGATGCGCTCATCGGCGGTGAGATAGTAGAGAAAGCGGCGGTTGGCGACGGTAGAAATACGCAACTGTTTAGCGCTGTCGCCCCAGTGGCGGACATTGTGCCGCGATCCCAGCGGGCTAAAGCGTCCCAGATGGTGTACGTCCACTTCGCCCGTGTGGCGCGTCATGGCTTCCGCCATGCGAAACGCCTCGGCGCGTCCGCTGTGCAGGAAGTAATACCAGAGCCACAGATCGGTGCTGAGTTCCGAGTTATCCCACGCGTAGCCGCCCACATCGTAGCGCCAGACATGACGGTCGCTGTCATAGGTGTGCATCACGTCGCCGAAATCCCAAAAACCGTACCATTTGCGCTGTTCAACTTCCTGTTGATAGACGTCGAAATACGCATCCAGCTGTTTCTCCAGCCTGATGCGGCCGGGCGTGGTGGCAGAGGAAGAAGGGGCGGAAGCCGGTGCCCAGAGTGGGCCAAACGCCTGCGCGCGGTGCAGATCCTGAGCGTCCGCCACCAGCAGCGGCGGTTGCTGCATACGACGCGCCCGATTCACCAGATTTTCCGCGTCTGGCGTAGCGGGCAGCACATCGATAAACAGCTCGCTGGTGCGTGCCACGCCGACCGCCGACCCGAAGCCCGGTTCGTAATCTTCGTAGGTGATCGCCAGCCCTTCGCGCTGTTTTTCATGGGTATCCTGACCCAGCCCGTCATGGTAAAAGCGCATATCCATCGGTTCTGCCCACGGTGACCACAGCCAGAGCGTGACGGTCGCCGTGTCAGTGTGGGCATTGTCAATTTCCAGACAGGCTGGATAGCTCTGCCAGAAATTACGCAGGCCGAACGCCACGCCACCTTTCGGCGTGCCCAGATAGCCGACGCCCGCCGCCCTTTCGCCGGTGGCGGAAAGGAGCCAGCCCTGTCCGGCAGCGGTGCGTTTGTGTATCTGGAAACCGTCGGGATGGTGCTGCGTCAGGCGGTAGCTGCCAAACGCGGGGATGTAATCCAGCCGTTTCCCGACCTCCGGTGAAAAATCTGCTATCGGCGGCGTGGCTTGCCCGGCTAACTGTGCCGCGATAACGGCCGCGCCGGGATCGCGACGTAGTCCACTCAGGCCGCGTACCGCCTCACGAAAGAGCCCGCCCTGATCCGAAACGAAGCGTACGTGGCGATCGTGCAGTTCTCCCTGTAGCGGAACGTCGAACGCCAGCCCAAGTCCTTTCAGGCTGAGGAGATCGTCGTCGTTGTCATAGATCAGGGTATGTATGACGCGCAGTGAGTCGGTGTTCGCATAGCTATACAGCCGGATAATAAAGGGGATGTGCGTCACCCCCTGCTGTTGCGAGTGGTGCGTACCGCGTAGCGCAATCACCGTCCGCTGCGGCCCGTTTTGCTCCACCGTGACCGTCTCGATCACCCCCTGGTACGCATCCTGCGTCAGCGTGCTATCCGTTTCCGCCCCTCGCTGCATGCGCAACACCAGCCTGCCGTTGGTTAACGCCAGCCGATTATCCCGCCAGATTTCCTCGATCAGACGGGGGCCAGAACGTGGAATCACGCAGCGAATGTGACCGGTATCCACCGTCCAGCCGTGGTCATGTTCGCTGACCATCCCGGCACCCGATGGCTCCTCTGCTTTGGCTGTCGGCCGCAGCGTTAGCCCGTCTTCCGGCGGGGTGTCGCCGCCGAGCGCATGTGCTGACCATTTAATCGAGCCGTCCGGCCAGCGAGCCAGCGGCCAGCTTTGCAGGTCATAAGCGCGCTGCTGCGTGTCATGCAGTTGGAAACCACTGTCGTTGCGCACGGCCCCCTGCGGCCAGGGAACGCCCCAGGTCACGCCGGTGAAAGCGAGAGGGCGCTGTCCGTCCAGCCAGCGCAGGCTGACCTGCGGTGCCGCTTCGCCAGCGTAGGCAGAGGCTGAGGCAGACGGAGCGGCGTGCGCAGATCTCCAGAACGGTGCCGATAGCGCCAGCAGCGTGCTGTCACGCAGGAAGCGTCGGCGTGAGTAAGTCATCTTGTCCATGACGTTAGCCCTTGAAATCGTAACCGACTGAGATTCCGACCATACGTGGTTCACCAATCACGCCCGTTGTGGCGCTGGAGCCTCTGACGGAGCGGTAGTAGTTTTTATCCAGCGCGTTTTTCACCCACAGCGACACGTTCCAGCGGTTGTCACCTTGCTTGCCACTCAGCCCGCTAGACAGGTTGAGGACGCCGTATGAGGGAATGCGGTTGGATTCGGAATCGTCGAGCGTGCCGTAGGCCCAGCTCCGCCATGACCATTGACCGGAAACCGAGGCTTGCAGGTTATTTGGCGTATCCCATTGATAACGCACGCGGGTGTTGTAGCTCAGCGTCGGGGATTTAAAGACGCGCTTCCCAGACATATCGCACGAGGTGGCGGAGATCTCTGCCGGGCAGCGGGCGTTAGGGAAATTCAGGTAGCGGGCATCCAGAACGGTACCGGCCAGACTGATGCTCAGGCCATCAACGGGGCGCAGCGTTAACTGCGTTTCGCCGCCGCGCGAGCGGAATTTCCCAGCGTTAATCAGATAGCTGGTATCCGTTTCTTCGTCATAGGCGTTGTTCTGGAAATCTTCGACGACGCTCCAGAACAGCGCGGTATTCCATTCCACTTTGCGCTGTAGCCAGTGGGTTTTGACCCCCAACTCTGCCGAACGGGTTTTTTCGGGATCGACGTACAGCGAATCAATCCCCAACTGCCTTGCGGCACCGGAGGACACGTTCAGGCCGCCGGATTTTTCCCCGTAGCCTAGCGTGACGTAAGGCGTGACATTCGGTGCCGCGAACCAGTTCAGGCTGATGGATCCAGAGGGCAGATGGTTGGTTTGCGAGAGCGGGCCGGAGTCAAAGGTGGCGCGATTTTTACGCTGGAACGTTCCCTCTTTCTTCTCATAGGTTTGACGTAGACCGACAATGACATCCAGTTTATCGGCAGCATGCCAGGTCCCGCGGCCATAGACGGAATAAACGGTGTCATCCAGCGTGCCAAAACGCTGCACGTTAATGCCCTGATAGCCATTTCCTACCCACGTCCGCACGCGGTTGTCGTTGTAGTAGCGACTGTTCGCCTCGGTATCGAGGTTCTCTCCCCAGTAATCGACGCCCACTGAATAATCGAAGGTATTGCCTTTGGGCGAGTCGAGCCAAAAACTTTGCGACCAGACGCGATCGCGTACGTCAGCGCCGCTGTCACGATAGAGCGGGATATTCCAGTTATCTGCCGTGCTGGGCAACACGCGGAAATAACGCAGTGATGACAGGGAGTTGAGGCTATAGCCGCTCTTCAGCTTCCAGTTGGCCTCGACTGATCCACCGCCTTGCGCAACACGAATAATATTCTCGTCATCCATCGCGACCTGACGACCGCCGACGACCTTGAGGCCAGTTTGTTGCGCGCGGGTGCGGAAGTCGTCAGTTGCACTTACCAGCACCGAGACCGGGCGCTGGGTAGAATCGCTGTAGTCACCGGTGATTCTGAGGCTAAAGCTGTCATTGGGCTGATACAGCAGCTGACCGCGCACGCCGTTATTGGTGCTGCCTCCTAGCTTATGGCCGTTTTCGATATTCGTGACGTTGCCGCCGCGCTCCGTGCGCGACAGGTTGATGCGTCCCGCCCAGTGGTCGCTGAGTGGCCCAGACGCCATCAGTTTGGATTGCAGATAGCCGCGCTGTCCGAACGATTGCTCCAGTGAATATTCAGGCGTGAAGGTCGGCTTGCGGGTGCGAATATCAATCGCGCCGCCGGTGGTATTGAAGCCGTAGGCCGCGCCCTGCGGGCCTTTCAACACGCGGGTGCTGTCGATATCCAGCAAGTCATTAGAGATGACGCCGGGGCGGGACAAGTAAACGCCATCGACAAACAGGCCCACGCTGCCCGGCATACCGATGTTGGTGCCGCTCTCGCCGCCGTCGCCAATCCCGCGAATGGTCACGGTGGTGTCCATCACATCGACGGTATCGACATCCAGCCCTGTCACCAGCTGCGACAGTTCTTCAAAGCGGTAGATCCGCTCTTCTTCAAGCGTTTTGCCATCGATCACCGATGCCAGCGTGGTCGGCGGCTGAACGGGCACACGCTGAGCGTTAACTTTCACGCGTTTCAACTGGACGGGAGCGGCGGTTACCGCCTCGGTGCCGGGTATTACTTGTTGTGATGGGCTATTCGTTGTGATTTGCGGATCGGCTGCCCGCGCTATCGCGGGCAGCGTTAAGACGCAGCTCATTAAAATGCCGGACGTTATGTTGCGCTGGTGTTTTTTAAAATACGGTTGATGTTTTTTTAAATACTGCTGGTGTCTTTTAAAATACATAGTTTCTTCCGAATATCGTCAATAGGCTGCCGATTGCCGTGAAATTCACGGCAATACGTGGGCTATAATCTGTTGGGGGAAATAAATTACTGGGTTGCTTTCAGATAAGAATCATCTAGCCATTTGTCGACATCAAAAGGCTGTCGAATAAGGCGTGACTCATAGGCAAGTTTTACCGCGCGTTTTAATTTTTCCACGTAGGCGGTATCTAATTCGGGTGAAAGACGCTCAGATAATGGCGGTAATGTATCCCATTCGACGCGTAATATATTTTCCGGATAGCCTGACTGGGTGGCTAAGAGTTGAATAAATTCATCTTTATTTTTAGCATCGCTGGCCCAGTTTGCTGCTTCGCGCTGCACTTTAACTAAGCGCCGCAGAATATCCTCGTTGCCTTTGGCAAATTTCTCATCCACCAGCAGGAAGCCGCTGAGCTGGCCTGCGCCGTCCAGATCACGGCTCGACAGCGGAATGTCCGCCAGTCCTTTATCTCGCAGCGAAAGCGTATTGCTGCCGCCCCAGGTGGCGTCAATCTGTCCAGCGGCTAACGCCGCGCTGGCTGCCGCGAAATCGAGATTGATCAGCTTCACGTCAGAAGGCTTCAGGCCCTGTGAATCGAGCGCGCTAACGAAGGACAACTCGCCCGCTGTTCCGCGAAAGATCCCAATACGCTTGCCTTTCAAGTCGGGGATTTTCTCAATGCCGGAGCCTTTCGCGACCGCCAGATAATGGTTGATGCCGCGTGATGCCACGGCGATCACGCGCGTATCCAGACCGCGAGAACGACCGATAATGCTGGCTAAATCGCCCAGATAGGCCACGTCAACCTGATGGTTACCAAACGCTTCGTTGATGACGGGGCCGGCGCCTTTGATGAATGTCCAGCGGACGCTGATCCCGTCTTTGCTGAACTCGCGCTCTAGCAGCTTCTGGCTATGGATGACGTCGAGCAGACCGCCGCCGCTAGGTTTTGTGCCCGCGCCAATGTCTGGTGCGGCAATACGAATTTCAGTGATAGCCGATGCGATGCCTGACCAGGCTATACCCATTGCCAATAAGCCGGTCACTAACCATTTTCGTCCTGATGTTGTCATTTCTTGCCCGCCAGTGATGAGGTGTTTGAATGTGAGTGTGCGAATATCGATGTTGTTATTGCGCCGGTTTAGCACGGCGTCATCTTGTTGCAGAACCACATTTAAAGGCTTGGCAATAAACTGACTAATACAAAAAAAGCATTATTATTTTTAGTAAATAGCTAAATCAGCATTCATCGCTTATTTCATCACTATGCAGCGAACGAAAAAAAACTATTCCAACTATGCATTAGCCTATCGGGACTTATTGCCTTTAGTTTGTCGTTAGGCGATGAATGCCATTATCTTTCCAATTAAATAAATATCGATATACAGATACATACGTTGACTTTATTAAGCACGCGAGAAGAATCAATTATTCAAATGCTATTTCAGGTCATCTATCCATGACGCCTGCAATGTGAAGTGTGGCGGGTAAATACCCTAAATAATTCGAGTTGCATGGCGGCGGCAATCGAACGAGTCCCCAGGAGCTTACACAAGTAAGTGACTGGGGTGAGTAAGGGAAGCCAACACACAGGCAATTTGAAGTATGACGGGTATAAATACACACGGTCAGGAGCACATACCATGACGGAATTACTCTATGCGGGAGCGGCGTCAGGATCCCGGTCTTATTCACCGGAGCCGACTACGTACGCCAGCCGGGTGAGCGGCGTCGTGCAGCCGCGCTTGCCGACGCTGAATACGACGGTGTCGTCCCGACCGGAACGCTGGCTGGCGGTGATCGCGACGTTGCTATTGCACGCGGCGGTGCTGGCGTTATTCAACAGCGCATCGACACCGCCCGTTACGGTGCCTGCCCGGCCACAGCCTGTCAGCGTCGAGCTGGTTGCGGCGGTTGCCGAACCGGTGCTGCAAGCCCAGCCTGTCGAACCTGAACCTATTGAGCCTGACGTCATAACGCCACCGCCGGAACTCGCTCCGCCTCCTGTGGACAAGCCGGTGGATGACAACGCGCTGTTGCCGCCCGCTCCTGAGAAAAAAGAGCCCGAGAAAAAAGTGCCTGAGAAAAAGCCTGAACCCGTGCCGAAAAAGGTCGCGGTGAAAAAGAGTCCTCCCGCACCGACGCCGAAACCTCAGGCGGAAGCCGCATCGGCAACAGCTCCGATAACGCCTGCTCCGGTGGCGCAAAAGGCCGTCGCGCAGCCCGTTGACGCACCGCTGACGCCGCCGCTCGCGAATGCTGACTACCTGCACAATCCCGCACCGTCTTATCCCGACGTGGCGATTAGCCGCGGTTATGAAGGCACCGTGCTATTGAACGTGCAGGTGCGTGCTGATGGAAAGGTGCAAACCATTCGTATCCATCAATCAAGCGGCTATCCCTCGCTGGACGACGCCGCCAGAGACACGGTGCGGCGCTGGTCCTTTGTTCCGGCGCGGCGCGGCAGTCAGCCGGTTAGCGGCTGGGTGGTTGTTCCCGTCGATTTTTCGCTAAATTCATGAGGTATTGGTTATGACGCTCGGACACATTGAACTCTTTTCTGCGGAAGGCGCAGTGATTCTGTTACTGCTGCTGTTTTCTCTCGTTACCTGGGGGCTGGGGCTACTGAAATTCGTCCAATACGGGCGGGCGCAGCGGCGCGATCGACGCTTTCGTGCCGCCTTCTGGCAGCAGGATGACGTTAGCCAGACGCCAGAAACCAGCGCAAAACAGCCCGGTTCCCTCGCCAATCTGGCGCTGGCCGCGGTCAAAGCGCCGGAGCGGATTAGCGGGCAACTTGCTCTGAATATTCATCTGCCCGATCGGGTTGAGCGCGCGCTGCAACAGCAGATTCAGCGTGAACGTCGTTCGCTGGAAAGCGGACTGGCGGTTCTGGCCAGTATCGGCAGCACGTCGCCGTTTATCGGCCTGTTTGGCACCGTTTGGGGCATTATGGCGGCGTTGCAGGAGATCGGGCTTTCTGGTTCTGCCAGCCTCGACACCGTTGCAGGGCCGATTGGCAACGCGCTGATTGCGACTGGAATTGGGATTGCCGTCGCAGTTCCTGCGGTGCTGATCTACAACTACTTTTTACGTCGCCTCAAGCTGGCTGTCGCGGACATGGATGACTTCGCCCATGACGTTTATAGCGTGATGCAGGCACACGATTTTCATGTCAGCACGTTTCCTACCAGCGCGGAGCCATCGGCCGCCGCTTTCTCCGTGAAGAACCTGAGAGAGGTGGTCTGATATGGCGTTTACCTCGCGTAATGATGAAGACGTCATGAGTGAAATGAATATCACGCCGCTCGTGGACGTCATGCTGGTACTGCTGGTGGTGTTTATTGTTACCGCGCCGATGCTGACCAATGCCATTCCGATTCAACTCCCTAAAACGTCGGCGGTGGCACCGGCCGATCGCGCCGATCCGGTGGTGATTAGCATTGATGGCGAGCAGCGTGTCTTCATCAATAAAGAAAGTCTGGCACGCGAACAGCTGGTGCCGCGCCTGCAACAGGCTAAAGCGGGTAATGCGGACTTGGTGGTGCAGGTGCAGGCGGACAAAGAGGTGAATTACGGGGCTGTCGCCGCGCTGCTGGCCGATGTCGAGCAGGCGGGGGTTACGCGTCTATCCCTGCTAACGCAGAAATAACGTAGCCGGATACCGACGATCATGATGCCCAAATACCCGTTGCGGATACGCTCCGCCCCTGACGTTTCGCCGATCGCCACGCTGTCGGCGGGATATTCCGCGTTGGTTATTTCATTAGTCGTGCCGCTGCTGGTTCTCGCTGGCTGGTGGCTTGCCAGCCGTCACGGATGGATGTCTGAACAGATCCTGCCTTCGCCGCTGGCGGTCATCGATAGCGCTCGGGCTTTTATCCCCGAAGAGCTGATTCATCAACTGCCTATCAGCCTGATACGATTGGTGATTGGTTTTAGCGGTGGGATCGTGTTGGGTCTGGTGTTGGGCAGTCTATTTGGCCTGAATCGCCGACTGAATGCGCTGTTTATGCCGCTCTTCACCGTTATCGCGCAGATCCCGACGCTGGCCTGGATTCCGCTTTTGATGCTGTCGCTGGGTATCGGTGAGGCGCTGAAACTGGTGGTGCTGGTGAAATCGGTGACGGTGCCAGTGACGCTTTATACCTGCGCGGGTATCCAACAGACGCCACAAAAGCTGCATGAAATGGCGCGCAGCCTGCGTTTACCGCCCGCTGCCTTCCTGCGTTACCTGATTCTGCCTGCGATGTTGCCGTATGTGATGACGGGCATTCGGCTGGCGTTTTCTACCGGATGGGTTGCCTTGATCGCGGTCGAGCTGTTGGCATCCAGCGAAGGACTGGGTTATCTGCTGGTACAAAGCCGCCAACTGTTCATGCTGGATTTGGTGTTCGTCTGCATTCTGATTATTGGAGTACTGGGGTTTGCCGGGGAGCGCGTGCTGCTGAAGCTGGAGCGTCGTTGGATTCACTGGCCCGCGCCAGTGCTGGGGCGCGATAGTCTGAGCACTGCATTGCCAAGCCTGTCGCTGACGCCTTGGTTAGCGCCATTAGTACTGGTTGCGCTGTGGCAGGTGAGCAGCGTGCACGAGTGGGTGAATGTGGCTTTTCTTCCCGCACCGAGCAGCGTGATTGACGCGCTGTGGACGGGGCTGGTTCAGGGCGGGCTGTCGGCCGATCTCCATGCCAGCCTGCTGCGTGCGCTACAGGGATTTGTACTGGGCAGTGCGATCGGCGTGCTGGTCGGCGCGTTACTCGGCGGTTGGCGCATTGCCGACAGGCTGTTTAATCCGGCGCTGTCCGCGATGCGCTGCGTGGCGCTCTTTGCCTGGCTGCCGCTGATCACCGCCTGGTTTGGTTTAGGGGAGAGCGCCAAAATCGTGTTTATCGCCGTAGCGGCGTTCTTTCCTGTGATGCTGGCAACCCGCCAGGGGATCGCCCAGCTTCCGCCTGCGCTATTGGAAGTGGCGCAGGTTCTGCGTCTGACGCCGGTTCAGACGCTTCGCACGTTGATACTGCCCAGCGTGTTGCCACCGCTGTTTTCCGGTCTACGGCTGGCGCTCATGCATGCGTGGACGGGCGCGATTGGCGCAGAGTATTTCATGCCGTCGGGGGAAGGGCTGGGCGGCATGATGATTCGCGCACAGCAGCTGCTTGAATCCGATCGCATCATGGCGGGCGTGGTGCTGATTGCCGTGGTGGCCGCGCTGTTTTCCCGATTGATTACCTTATCTGAACGGCGGCTGACCCGCTGGCGCTTTGCGTGACCGTTAACGGAGAATCTATGTCCCTGCATTTTCAGCACATTACTAAACATTTTGCCGTCAACGGCGCGCCGCTGACGGTGTTACAGGATATCGATCTGTCGTTGCTGGCTGGCGAACTGGTTGCGGTCATTGGTGCCAGCGGCTGTGGTAAATCGACGCTGTTGCGTTTGGCGGCCGGGATTGATACCACGGAACGTGGGCGCATTCTGATTGGCGAGCGGCCTGTGCGTGGGATTCCCGATGATGTCAGTCTGGTGTTTCAGGAACCGCGCCTGTTTCCGTGGCTCACCGTGACGGACAATATTCGCCTCGGTATGCTCAACCTCGATCTTTCTCCTGCGGAAGCGACGCGCCGTATTGCACGCTATCTCCAGATTATGGGGTTGGAAGGCTTTGCCGACGCGTGGCCGCACCAGCTGTCGGGCGGAATGGCACAGCGCGTGGCGATCGCCCGTGGGCTGGTGTCGACGCCGCGTATTCTCTTGCTGGATGAACCCTTTGGGGCGCTGGATGCGTTGACCAAGCAGCAGTTGCAGGTGCGTCTGGCGGAGATACGCCAGCAAACGGATTTGACGATTCTGCTGGTGACGCACGATGTGGAAGAGGCGGTTTTTCTGGCGGATAGAGTGGTGGTGATGTCGCCCCGACCCGGTCGGATTAGCGCAATTTTGCCTGTGACGTTGCCCTATCCTCGCGACCGCACCAGCCCAACGCTATTGGAACAGCGGCAAGCGGTCAGTCAGGCGCTACATCAGGCGGATACCGTTGCGGCCTGATGCTGCTGCCTACCGCTTTCTCTCAATCTTAATCATCGATAGAAACCGCCGTGGAAAAGGCGATTGAGGTTGCTGACAAAGTCCGTAGAGCGGGAGTAACGGATAGACCGTAAAGACGCTGTAAATACATCCCTGTACGCTCGGCTTGCGCCATCCCTGGCGCAAACGCTTTACTCTTCTATTCCGTTATTCCCGTTTTCGTTCGGCAAATAAGTTTGTTGACAGTCTGAACCGCCGTGGAACGGCGGTTTTTCTTTTCTGCCCGTCACGCGAGATCCATGCATTTTCAGCATAGTGAAGTGCTGTGATTAACTGGCATAATGCGCATGTCATTTTCGGTCAATACCTTAACAGGATATTCCTATTGGGCATGCGCAGGTGTGTTGGCCTACACTCGTTAAGGCCGCGCTGGTTAGCGCCGATGCATAATCGTGACCGAGAGAAACACTTATTGCCGATACTTGCCGGTGAGAAAGGGCGGGTATATATCGTTATTATTGAGGTTTTCGCATGAAAAAAGTTACCGTTGCCGCAACACAAATGGCGTGTTCCTGGGATCTGCCTAAGAACATTGAAAACGCCGAAAAACTGGTGCGACAAGCGCATGCAAAAGGCGCGCAGGTTATCCTGATTCAGGAACTGTTTGCCGCACCGTATTTCTGTATCGATCAAAGCCCGGAGCACTATGCGCTGGCGCAGGAGCTGGAAACCAGCCCGCTGATTAAGCATTTTTCCGCACTGGCGGCGGAGCTGAACGTGGTGTTGCCGTTAAGCTTCTTTGAACGTGCCAATAACGCCTATTACAACTCGCTGGTGATGATTGACGCGGACGGTTCCGTGCTGGACGTTTATCGCAAAACGCACATTCCGAACGGTCCGGCGTATCAGGAGAAGCAATTCTTCATTCCGGGCGATACCGGCTTTAAAGTCTGGCAGACGCGCTACGCAAAAATCGGCGTGGGCATTTGCTGGGATCAGTGGTTCCCGGAAACCGCACGCAGCCTGGCGTTGCAGGGGGCTGAGCTGATTTTCTATCCGACCGCAATTGGTTCCGAACCGGCTTACCCGGACATCGACAGCCAGCCGCACTGGACCCGCGTTCAGCAAGGTCACGCCGCTGCGAATCTGGTGCCAGTAATCGCCTCCAACCGTATTGGTACAGAAGCCAGCAAATACATCGATGGTCTGGAAATGACGTTCTACGGTTCATCCTTCATTGCTGACCAAACCGGTGCGCTGTTGGCTCAGGCCAACAAGACAGATGAAGCGATTCTGGTGCATGAGTTTGATTTAGAAGCCATTGCTGCACAGCGTGCGTCATGGGGCTTGTTCCGCGACCGTCGCCCGGAAATGTACGGCACGATTGCTACCTCTGACGGCAAGACTCGGAGATAAGTGATGTCACAGCTAGCTACTCCTCATCTCACCACGCCGCATCAGGATGGTTTTGCGATGCCCGCCGAATGGGCACCGCATGATGCCGTGTGGATGATTTGGCCGTATCGTACCGACAACTGGCGCGAACAGGGCGTTCCGGCGCAGAAAACCTTCGCGCGCGTGGCGGAAGCTATCGCGCAGAACACGCCGGTGATCATGGGCGTGCCTGCACGCTACATGGCGGATGCGCAAAAAGTGATGCCGGTGAACGTCACGCTGGTGGAAATGGAAAGTGATGACGCCTGGATGCGCGACACCGGTCCAACCATCGTGCTGAATTCAGAGGGTGAGCGTCGGGGTATCGACTGGCAGTTCAACGCCTGGGGCGGCGAGCTGGGCGGTCTATATGAAGACTGGCGTCAGGATGAGAAAGTCGCGGCACAGGTGCTGGACTATCATCAGACCGCGCGTTATGCCGCGCCGCTGATTCTGGAAGGTGGCTCGATCCATGTCGATGGTGAAGGCACGCTGCTGACCACAGCGGAATGCTTGCTCAATCCGAACCGTAACCCGCACCTGAGCAAGGCAGAAATCGAACAGCTGATGCGTGATTATCTCAGCATCTCGACGATTATCTGGCTGGAAGAGGGCGTTTACAACGACGAAACCGACGGGCATATCGATAACATGTGCTGTTTCGTGCGTCCCGGTGAAGTCGCGCTGCACTGGACGGATGATGAAAACGATCCGCAGTATGCACGCTCCGTCGCGGCCTATGAAGTGCTGTCGGCCGCGCGCGATGCGCAAGGGCGTGAGTTGAAAATCTGGAAGTTGCCGGCCCCCGGCCCGCTGTATGCAACCAAAGAGGAAGCGCAGGGCGTGGACAGCGGCGATGCGGTTGAACGCCTTGCCGGCTCGCGTCTCGCAGGTTCTTATGTGAATTTCCTGATCAGCAACCAGCAGATCATTTTCCCGCTGCTGGATGAGAAGACGGATGACGTTGCACGCGACCTGCTGCAACAGATGTTCCCTGGCTACTTGATTAGCGGCGTGCCTGCGCGGGAAATCCTGCTGGGCGGGGGAAATATTCACTGCATTACGCAGCAAATCCCAGCGGTGAAGTAACGGTTGAGCCGTTAACTGACGGTTTAAAAGAAGGGTGACTGGCAGGGATGCCCGCCATAAAAAACGCCGGGAGCGTTTTTCAACGTTGGGCAAGCAACGGCCCGAAGGGTGACGGATAGGGATATCCGTCATAAAAAAGCCGGTTGGCGCGATAGCGTGAACCGGCTTTTTGATTAGACGGACCTTTGTCCGTCCGTTTTCGATAAAGCTTAGCCGCGTTTAGCGTCGGCTGCGGCTTTCACGATGACAGCAAAGGCGTCAGCTTTCAGTGATGCACCGCCAACCAGCGCGCCATCGATGTCCGGCTGGGTGAACAGCTCTGCAGCATTCGCCGCATTCACAGAACCGCCGTATTGGATGATCACTTGTTCAGCAACAGCGGCATCTTGCTTGGCGATGTGGTCACGGATGAATTTGTGAACAGCCTGAGCCTGTGCTGGGGTTGCAGATTTACCGGTACCGATAGCCCATACAGGTTCGTAGGCGATAACGGTGTTCTCAAACGCTTTCGCGCCCAGCGTGTTCAGCACGGCGTCCAGTTGGCGCGCACAGACAGCTTCCGTCTGGCCTGCTTCGTTTTCTGCTTCAGTTTCGCCAATGCACAGTACCGGAATCAGGCCCGCATCTTTCAGCACGCCAAATTTCTTCGCAATGAATTCATCGCTTTCTTTGTGGTAGGTGCGGCGCTCAGAGTGGCCGATGATGATGTATTTCGCGCCGATGTCTTTCAGCATCTCGGCAGACGTTTCGCCGGTGAAAGCGCCGGAAAGGTTCACGTCAACGTTCTGTGCGCCCAGAGCAATGCGGCTGCCGGCCAGTTGGTGATTAGCTTGATCGAGGTAGATAGCAGGTGGTGCAATCGCTACGCCACAGCCGTCAACGGTGCTGAGCTCTTTACGCAGGCCCGCGATCAGTTCGTTGACCATGTGAGTGCTGCCGTTCAGCTTCCAGTTACCCATAACTAATGGATGTCGCATCTTTTTTCCTCCAGCCGGAATCGCGAATGAATCAATATGTTAATAAATCAAGGTGTTAATGAACCAATGCATAAATTTTACTGCCGTCAGGCAATATGACCTGCCCACAGTATAGAGACGAAATGTGACCGTGGCTCTGTTTTTCGTCATTAATTACCGGGTTGATCACGGTTCAGATAGCGTTAGCTTAATCGGTTCAACAGCAAAAGTTAGCCCTTTTTCACCATCATCTGCAACAACATAACGTAAGGCCCCTTCCGTTTGCTGATAAAAGCGCTGTCCTTTGCCTTTTTCCAGCAGTCCGGTGACTTTTTTCACGCTCTGTTCTTCCGTCTGTGACGGTGCGAACGTGCGTGCCAGTGCAGCCATATAGTCGATAGCCTGCTTACGGCGCGCCGCGGTTTCTTGTTCGCTCTGCGGCTGCGGCAGCCAGGTAATTTGCAGCGTTTTGATTTTCCCGGTGCCTTTCTCCAGCGCGGTGGAGGCATAGAGATGGTCGTTGATCCGGCTGGCGGCGCGGGTCAATATGCTGGTGATATTACCGGTGTCGACAACCCGAAATTCACCAATCGGCAGCGCCGGATTGCTCAGGTTATAGCGAGAACGGAACTGCGTGATGGTTTGATCGAAAGTAGGGGCACCAGCCAACAGATACGGCGCATTGGCTGAGGGTTTAGGCGGGAACGTCGGATCGGCACCCGCGTGAGTCTGGTACAGCACCAGCGATGATAAAACCAAAAGTGAAGCGATGCGTTTTCGTGTCATAGGGATTCGGGTCAGCCACTTCAGAAGATGTCCAGGCCGATAACGGCAGAATACGTTTGATTAAAGCGGCATTTGTACGTCGTTGTCAAAAATAGTACGTCGTTGTGAGAAATCGCACGTGGCTGACAAAAATCGCGTAAAGATTGCGGGCAACTGTCTCGGTTGAGGTAAAATCAGCCAGCGTAAAATACAGATTAATTCGGCCAGACAGGCCGACAATTCAGGGCGTTATCGTTAATGACATTACAGCAGTGGTGCTTCTCGTTTAAAGGCCGGGTCGGTCGTCGTGATTTCTGGCTTTGGATGGCTATTTGGGTCGCGCTGATGGCGGTGCTGTTTACGCTATCCGGCCAAAGCTGGCTGGATACGCAATCGACGGCGTTTGCTTTGGTGGTATTGCTGTGGCCGACGGCGGCGATCATGGTGAAACGGCTGCACGACCGCAATAAGAGCGGCTGGTGGGCGCTGCTGCTCGTGGTGGCGTGGATGTTGGCTTCGGGGAATTGGACGATGTTCTCATCCATCTGGCAGTGGGGCATTGGCCGCTTCTTGCCGATTCTGATTGTTGTGATGACGTTGCTCGACTGCGGCGTTTTTCTGGGGACAAAAGGGGAAAACCGCTTTGGCGCAGCGGCGGAGCCGTTTCGTTTCCGCCGCTGATTAACAACGAACTGCCGTTTACCAATAGTTTTCGGCAGTCATATGACCGGGTCTGCGGCGCAGGTGCTTGGTCATTTGGCGCTCTTCTTTCAGCAACAGCTGGGTGTCGCGCACCATCTGCGGGTTGCCGCACAGCATGACGTGGCTTGTTGCTGCATCCATCGGCAGGCCTACGGCGGCTTCCAGCGTACCGCTGCTGATAAGCTGGGGAATGCGGCCCGTCAGCGAGCCTGTTTCTTCTTCCCGACTGACAACCGTTTGAATACGCAGTTGACCGTGGTAGCGCTGCTGTAATTGCTGCATCAGCGGCAGATAGCTCAGATCGCGTGAGAAGCGGGCGGCGTGAACCAGCACGATATTCTTAAAACGCTCCAGCCCTTTACCTTCCTGAAGAATCGACAGATAAGGGCCGATGCCCGTCCCTGTTGCCAGCATCCACAGCGTTTCACAATCAGGCACTTCTTCCAGCACGAAAAAGCCGGCAGCTTCTTTGACGATCAAAACGTCTGAACCGGGCTGCAACGCATGCAGATGCGGGCTGAGCTTACCTTCTGGTACCGTCACCAGATAGAACTCAAGCGTGGGATCGCTGGGCGCATTCACATAGGAATAAGCGCGCTGCACTTTCTCGCCATCAATCTCCAGCGCCAGTTTGCCATACTGCCCGGCAGTGAATGCATCGGTGGGCGCGTGAACCCGAATGCTAAACAGACTTTCTGTCCAGTTTTCTACCTGAACTACTTTGCCTGTCACCCATTCAGCCATATTTTTCTGCTCCTGTTGTACCCGTCATACTTCAAGTTGCATGTGCGTTGGCTTCCCTTACTCGCCCCAGTCACTTACTTGAGTAAGCTCCTGGGGACTCGCGCGATTGCCGCCTTCCTGCAACTCGAATTATTTAGGGTATCGACGCCAATATTCGTGCATCTACGATACGCCATTTATTAACAACTGTGAAACAATCAGTCAGTCGGGCAGTGGTCAGCTACAGCAGGAACTCGTGCAGCGTACGATCCTTACGATCCAGATAGTGCGTCGATTTAATCCGGCGGATCGTGCGGGATTTACCGCGGATCAGCAGCGTTTCGGTCGTTGCCATATTGCCTTTACGTGCGATCCCGTCCAGCAAATCACCTTTGGTGATGCCGGTTGCAGAGAAAATCACGTTATCGTTGCGCGCCATGTCATCAAGCTTGAGGACGCCACCGGCTTCGATGCCCATTTGTTGGCAGCGTGCCAGCTCGTCTTCACCGATGCGGCGGTTTTCAGCGCTATCACCTTTGACCTGATGACGTGCCAGTAAACGCCCTTGCATGTCTCCATCAAGCGCGCGGATAACGGCTGCTGAGATCACGCCTTCTGGCGCGCCGCCGATGCCGTACAGCACGTCAACTTCACTGTCTGGCATGCAGGTGAGGATGGATGCTGCTACGTCACCGTCTGGAATCGCGAACACTTTCACACCCAACTGCTGCATGTCCGCGATACAGGCATCGTGGCGCGGTTTAGCGAGTATAGTCACCGTTAACTGGCTCAGCGGTTTACCCAGTTTCAGTGCGACATTACGCAGGTTGTCCGCCAGCGGCAGGTTTAGGTCAATCGCGCCTTTTGCTTCGGGGCCGACAATCAACTTTTCCATGTACATGTCTGGCGCGTGCAAAAACGTGCCTTTTTCGCCAACGGCCAGCACGGCCAGCGCGTTCGCCTGACCCATTGCCGTCATCCGCGTGCCTTCAATCGGATCGACAGCGATGTCTACGGCATCGCCCTGACCTGTACCGACCTGCTCGCCGATGAACAACATAGGTGCTTCATCGATTTCCCCTTCGCCGATGACAATCTGACCGTTGATATTGACCTGATTCAGCATGATGCGCATCGCCTGTACGGCAGCATTGTCGGCGGCATTCTTGTCGCCACGACCTAACCACTTATAGCCTGCCAGCGCGGCTGCTTCGGTGACGCGCGAGAACTCAATGGCTAATTCACGTTTCATAAATACCTGTCTATTGTCGATCGGGAAAAGGGGCGGCCTCATGTTAGCCACTTAAGCATAGATTTAGGGGAAACACGGTGATGAGGTTCCCGCAGGGACACCTCGCACTGTGGTCGCCCCGGTATCTCGGTTCTTAAACGAGCAACATTAGGATGTGGGTGAGGATTTTATCACAACGGGGGAGAGTGGCGGTTGGGCGATAGGGAAAAAACGGGCGCGACAGGCGCGCCCGATGTGGATAGATGTGTTGGCGGATTATGCGTCGTGATCTTCCCAGTTACGAGCACGAGCCACGGCTTTCTGCCAGCCGCTGTAGCGCACGTTACGCTCTACGGTTTCGATGCTAGGGCGGAATTCACGCTCGATCGTGGCTTTACTCTTCACTTCATCCAGATCGTTCCAGAAGCCCGTTGCTAAGCCCGCCAGGAAAGCCGCACCCAGTGCGGTGGATTCACGCACTTCCGGACGTTCCACGCGCGTACCGAGAATATCGGACTGGAACTGCATCAGGAAGTTGTTGGCGACCGCACCGCCGTCGACACGCAGCGCTTTCAGGCGCGTATCGGCGTCTGCCTGCATGGCATCCAGTACATCGCGGGTCTGGAAGGCTATCGATTCCAACGTCGCGCGGATGATGTGGTTAGCGTTCACGCCACGGGTCAGACCGAAGATCGCGCCGCGGGCATACGGGTCCCAGTAAGGGGCGCCCAAACCGGTGAAGGCAGGGACGACATAAACGCCGTTAGAATCCTTCACTTTCGTCGCGAAGTACTCGGAGTCCATTGAGTCGCCGATCAGCTTCAGCTCGTCGCGTAGCCATTGGATGGAAGCACCACCAACGAACACTGAGCCTTCCAGCGCGTAGTTAACTTCGCCGCGTGGGCCGCAGGCGATGGTGGTCAGCAGGCCGTGTTTGGACAGCACCGCTTCTTTACCGGTATTCATCAGCAGGAAGCAGCCCGTGCCGTAGGTGTTTTTCGCCTGTCCAGGGTTGACGCAGAGCTGGCCGTACAGCGCCGCCTGCTGGTCACCCGCGATACCGGCGATAGGAATACGCGTACCGCCTTTACCACCAATGTTGGTCTGGCCGTAGACTTCTGAAGACGCGCGCACTTCCGGCAGCATCTCGCGTGGAATATCCAGCGCTTCCAGCATGCGGGTATCCCATTCCAACGTATGAATGTTAAACAGCATGGTACGGGAGGCGTTAGTGTAATCCGTGACGTGAACGCGCCCTTGTGTCATTTTCCAAATCAGCCAGGTATCGATGGTACCAAACAGCAGTTCGCCGCGTTTGGCGCGCTCACGAGAGCCTTCAACGTGATCCAGAATCCATTTCACCTTGGTGCCAGAGAAATAGGGATCGACCACCAGACCGGTGGTATTGCGAACGTACTCTTCCAGACCGTCTTTCTTCAGCTTTTCGCAAATCTCAGCGGTACGACGACACTGCCAGACGATGGCGTTATAAATCGGCTTACCGCTCTCTTTTTCCCATACGACGGTGGTTTCACGCTGGTTGGTGATACCAATGCCCGCGACTTCATCTGCGCTGATGTCGGCTTTAGCCAACACTTCGTTCAACGTTGAGCTTTGTGATGCCCAAATCTCCATCGGGTCATGCTCTACCCAGCCTGCTTTTGGATAGATCTGGGTGAATTCACGCTGTGAAACGCTAACGATGTTGGCATCGTGATCCAGTACGATGGCACGGGAGCTGGTTGTGCCCTGGTCGAGCGCGACAATGTATTTTTTTTCCGGGTTCATAAATCCAATCCTGTAATGATTAACCGTGAAATAGGATGGTCGTGGCGTTAAGTTTAACGGCTTTCACGACGCGTGGTAGTTTCTGCCTCGGGTTCGCACACATCACATGGCAGATTGCGGCCAATCAGTGCGCGATAGCCGAAGGCACCCAGACAGGCACCGATAATCGGGCCGAAGATAGGAACCAGGAAGTAAGGAATTTCGCGTGCGCCAGTGAAGGCCACATTGCCCCATCCCGCCAGGAACGCGAACAGCTTAGGACCAAAGTCACGCGCTGGGTTAAGGGCGAAGCCAGTCAGCGGCCCCATGGATGCACCGATAACGGCAATCAAAATACCGATCAGCAGGGGAGCGAGTGGCCCGCGTGGGATACCGTTGCCATCATCGGTCAGCGCCAGAATCAGACACATCAGGATGGCGGTGATGACGGTTTCAACCAGCAGCGCCTGCATAACGGAAATGTGTGGGTTCGGATAGGTTGAGAAAATGCCCGCTAAACTCAGGCTTTCCGTGCTGCCGCGCACCATATTGTTGGCTTGTTCAAAATCCACGAACAGACTGTGATACAGACCGTAGACCAGTGCGGCAGCACAAAATGCCCCAGCAATCTGCGCCAGAATGTAAGGCACTACCTTGCGTCCATCGAAACAGGCAAACAGCCACAGGGCGATAGTAACGGCCGGGTTGAGGTGAGCGCCGGAAATGGCGGCGGTCAGATAGATTGCCATCGCAACCCCCAGACCCCAAATGATGCTGATCTCCCACTGTCCGAAGCTGGCTCCCGCCAGTTTCAAGGCGGCGACACAGCCGACACCGAAGAAAATCAGCAGGCCAGTGCCGAGGAATTCGGCGATACACTGGCCTTTTAGCGTTGAACGTTCTGCTTGGCTCATATTTTTTTCCTGCTGGGTAACGTACAGAGTGGTAGGTCTAAGGATACCGTTGGGGCATCCTCTGTTTTAAATGTATTTATGATGTGAATTTATCGTTAATGCTCGAAAACGAGAAATATCGAAATTGAAATGTGTGTTGCGCGTCAAGAAAATGAGCGTATTCGCTTATAAAATGACTCGCCGTGGTTTTTCGCCCACGGTTGATAGTAACGCTCAGGTTAAATTTATTAACACAATAGGAGTAATGGGGAAGCGAACAGGAGTAGTTTTCCGTTTACGCCGCTCATTTTTCCATTTCGGCTGCCCATTTTTCAGTTTGTACTGCCTGTTTTTCAGTTTGTACTGATAGTGTTACGTAAGAAAAGCTGCCACACTCGCGTAGTGGGGGATGTGCGCTAGACAGGTGGCGGTTGGCTACATACAATTTCGCTATGGTCTGTCTTGCCAGCCGTCCCGCGGTCAGGATTATGTTTACGGGCGGATGGCGACACCGTTGGGTGTTGGTTACAGAGTCCGAAAGCCAGCGTTAACCGATCTTTGCCTTGTTGCGATTAAAAGGGGTTTGAAGAATGTCATTTGAAGTGTTTGAAAAGCTGGAAGCGAAAGTTCAGCAGGCGATTGATACCATCACGCTGTTGCAAATGGAAATTGAAGAGCTGAAAGAGCAGAACAACGCGCTGTCGCAGGATGTGCAGGCGGCAGCTGGTTCACGTGAAGCGCTGGTGCGCGAGAACGAGCAGTTGAAAGAAGAGCAAGTGGTATGGCAAGAGCGCCTGCGCGCGCTGTTAGGCAAAATGGAAGAAGTCTAATAGGACTTGCTGGCTCAGACGAAGGAACGGCTTATCGATTGAGCCAAATAAAAAAGGGCGTCTATCGCCCTTTTTTGTGCTGATGTCACCGCAATGAAAACGCGGGAATTCAACGATATTATTCAATATCCAGCGGGTCTTCCGCCAAAATAATACCGGTATTATCGGCATACAGATGGTCACCGGAGAAGAACGTGACGCCACCGAAGTTGACGCGAATATCGCTCTCGCCGATGCCTTCGCTACCCGCGCCGACCGGAATCGCTGCCATCGCCTGAATACCAATATCCAGCTCAGCCAAATCGTCAACCTGACGCACCGCGCCATAAACGACAATGCCTTCCCACTCGTTTTGCGTCGCCAGCCGGGCGATTTCCGCATTGATCAACGCGCGACGCACGGAGCCGCCGCCATCAACCAGAAGCACGCGCCCAAGGCCGTTCTCTTCAAGGAGATCGAACAGCAGGCCATTATCCTCAAAACATTTCACCGTGGTGATTTTGCCACCAAATGAAGTACGCCCGCCAAAATTAGAGAACAGAGGCTCAACAACATTCACCTCTTCGTGGTAGATATCGCACAGTTCGGAAGTATCGTATTTCATAGGATTAACGTCTGTTTGCCGCCGGAATCATGAGTATATCCCTTTCTGGCGGCTGTTGGCAAAATCATCAAATGTTAACTTGATGCGTATCAGTAAATACGCACCACTTTTCGCCCGCGCTCACTTTACCCGCACTAACTCAATATCACGCCAACGGCGAACAGAATGTTGGTCAGCAGCGCGCCTTTCACCGTTTTTTCCAGCATCGGCCGCATACTGAATGCGCTGGTTTCACGCAGCACATAGCGCGCCTGCTGAATCAGCAACGGGAGCGCCAGAATAAAGAGCCAGCCCGCCAGACTGTGTAGATAAAACGTGGCAAACAGACCGAGACAAACCGGTGCCAGCAACAGCAGCATCGTGTGATAGAAGCGCGCTTTTTCCGCACCAAGACGTACGGCCAGCGTGTTCTTTCCGCTGATGCGATCGTTGTCGATATCGCGCAGGTTGTTGATGTTCAATACCGCCGTCGCCAACAGGCCGCAGGCCGTCGCTGGCAGCATCACGATGCTGTCGAAATGCCCGGTTTGCAGGTAATACGATCCCGCGACGCTGAGCCAGCCGAAAAAGATCAGCACCGAAATATCGCCGAGCCCGATATAACCGTAGGGCTTGTTGCCAACGGTATAGGTGATGGCGGCGAAAATAGCCAGCAGCCCCAGAATCAGGAAACCAAAGATATCCGCTGGCTTTTCACACGCCAGAATCACCAGGCTCACGCCGGAAATGATGGTGAGCGCCACGGTCACGATTAGCGCATTGCGCAACTGCGACAGCGTAATCGCTCCGGTCTGGATGCCGCGCAACGGCCCGATGCGTTCCTCGGTATCGCTGCCTTTTATCGCATCCCCATAGTCGTTCGCCAGATTGGAAAGGATTTGCAGCAGTCCGGCGGTTAACAACGCCAGTAATGCTACGCCCGGTTTAAAGCTGCTATGCCAGCTCGCGATCGCCGAGCCGGTGACGATGGACGCAAACGCTAATGGCAATGTCTTTGGACGCAGGCTATCCAGCCAGGCTTTGGTTTTGCTGCTATGGGTCGATAAGGTCATGGTGTGCTTCAATTTTTATTGACGATTCAATTGCGTGAATCATCCGTTTATAAACAAGAAAAGTCAGTGATGGCGGCGTCAGAAACAAAAGTGGGAGGCCAACGCCTCCCACTTTATCGTTAATCGTGCGATCCGCGAAAACGGATTATAAGATAAATCGACTCAGATCTTCATCTGCTACTAATTCATCCAGATGATTACGTACGTAATCTGCGTCAATGGTAACGCTTTGACCGTTCATTTCGCTGGCATCGTAAGACACGTCCTCGATCAGACGCTCCATCACGGTATGCAGACGGCGTGCGCCGATATTCTCGGTGCTTTCGTTGACCTGCCAGGCGGCTTCAGCAATACGGCGGATACCATCGGCGGTGAACGAAATATTCACGCCTTCTGTCGCCATCAGCGCTTTGTACTGCTCGGTCAGCGAGGCGCTCGGTTCTGTCAGGATGCGCTCGAAATCTTCCGTGGTCAGCGCCTGCAACTCTACGCGAATCGGCAGACGCCCCTGCAATTCTGGAATCAGATCGGACGGGCTGGCAACCTGGAACGCACCGGAGGCGATAAACAGGATGTGGTCGGTTTTGACCATGCCGTGCTTGGTGGACACGGTGCAGCCTTCGACCAGCGGCAGCAGGTCGCGCTGAACGCCTTCACGGGAAACATCTGGGCCAGAGCTTTCGCCACGCTTACAGATTTTGTCGATCTCATCGATGAACACGATACCGTGCTGCTCAACGGCTTCAATTGCCTGCTGTTTCAGCTCTTCCGGGTTCACCAGCTTGGCGGCTTCTTCTTCTATCAGCAGCTTGAAAGCGTCTTTGATTTTGACCTTACGGGCTTTCTGCTTCTGTCCTGCCAGGTTCTGGAACATGGACTGGAGCTGGTTGGTCATTTCTTCCATGCCCGGAGGCGCCATGATCTCTACGCCAACGGGAGCGGCAGCCAGATCGATCTCGATCTCTTTGTCGTCCAACTGGCCTTCACGCAGTTTCTTGCGGAATGCCTGGCGTGCAGCGGAAGGCTCCTGCGTGCTTTCTGCCTGTCCCCAGTTGTTTTTCGCTGGAGGAATCAGTACATCCAGAATGCGGTCTTCCGCCATCTCTTCCGCACGGAAGCGGTTTTTTTCGATGGACTGAAGGCGCACCATTTTGATCGCGGAATCCGTCAGATCGCGGATGATGGAGTCAACTTCTTTACCTACGTAGCCCACTTCGGTGAATTTGGTTGCTTCCACTTTGATGAACGGCGCATTGGCGAGCTTCGCCAAACGGCGAGCGATTTCGGTTTTACCGACGCCAGTCGGGCCGATCATGAGAATATTTTTAGGCGTAACTTCATGACGAAGTGCTTCGTCCAACTGCATGCGGCGCCAGCGGTTACGCAGCGCGATGGAAACGGCGCGTTTCGCTTTATGCTGGCCGATGATATAGCTGTCGAGTTCGCTGACTATCTCGCGCGGGGTCATTTCAGACATAGTTGATCCTTACGCCTTGGAGGCTAATTCTTCTATCGTGTGGAACTGGTTGGTGTAGATACAGATGTCGCCAGCAATCCCCAGAGATTTCTCGACGATATCACGCGCACCCAGCTCGGTGTTTTCCAGTAAAGCACGTGCGGCAGCCTGTGCATAAGGACCGCCGGAACCAATAGCGATCAGATCGTTTTCAGGCTGCACGACATCGCCATTACCGGTAATGATCAGCGAGGCATTTTCGTCCGCAACGGCTAACAGGGCTTCCAGCTTGCGTAGCATACGGTCGGTACGCCAGTCTTTCGCCAGCTCGACGGCAGCTTTCACCAGATGACCCTGGTGCAATTCCAGCTTGCGCTCAAAAAGCTCAAAAAGAGTGAAGGCATCCGCCGTGCCGCCTGCGAAACCAGCGATGACGCGGTCATGGTAGAGACGACGCACTTTACGCACGTTGCCTTTCATCACGGTGTTGCCCAGAGTGGCTTGTCCATCACCGCCAATGACCACCTGGCCGTTGCGGCGTACGCTTACAATTGTTGTCACGAGTCAGTCCCCGTTTGAAGAAAAAGATCCCCGCATGATTCGGGGCACATTGATGTTATAGATGGGGGAAGGCGTGGGGTTTTTCAACCCCCGCTAGCAAGAGGAATACAGTTTGATGCGCCCGCGCCCTTGAGACGTTGGATCATGCTATCTGCGGCAGCACGGTTGTTATAAGGCCCAAGCATAATACGGTTCCAGCCGCCGTTAGAGGTGATGCGGCTTTCGATACCGGCAAACGCCAGCTGTGCTCTGACCGATTCGGCAGGATCCATGGTTTTGAAGGAGCCACATTGGATCGCCCAGCGCTGGGTTTTCTCGGCTTTTGGTGCTTCAGGCTGTTTGACCGGCTGTTGCTTCGGCGCTTCCTGTTTTGGAATGTCTTGTCTTGGAACGTCTTGTCTTGGAACAACAGGCGTCGTTTGCGTGATCGCAGGCGCCCGCGTGGTAGGCTGCGTTGTCACGACAGGCGGCTGCTGCATCGATTGGGTCGGCGGCTTGATCGTCACCTGAGAGCGCGGAACCTGCGTCTGGTCGTTATACGGCACTTCGGAAAGCTGCGTTGGCTGACGACGCATATCTGACTGCATCTGTTCCAACAGCTGGCGCTGTTCATCCGTCAACTGCACTGGCGACTGAATCTCGCCACCCGCGGAAGGCTCTGTTGGCGTCGTGACGCCCAACTGACGGTTTTCCAGTTCTTTGATGTAACGCCAGCGTTCTTCCGGTTTGGGTGGCAGCCCGTTACCTTTGCCCGCATTCTGATGCGGCAGGACGGGTGACTCGTCCGGTTTATTATGGGCGATAAAGTACAGACCGCCCGCGAAGGTGACCAAAACGGCAACAGCGAGTGCGATCATCGTCTTGGACGCACCTGAAGCCTTGCCTTTTTTCCGGCTATTTGTCGTTTTCCGACGCGTCCCTGATGAACGTCCCCGGCTCACGTAGTCTCTTTGTGCCACTGTCGTTTCGCTGTGAATTGATAGGTAAATAATATAATTAGGGGGTCATGTTACTGAACCCTCAAATATTTGACCAGCACCTGAAGTCTTAAAGCCTGTTACGGGCGTAATTCGGTGCGGCGACGCTGTCGCGTATGACCAGCTCACTGGACAACAGACGCGAACCGCTTTGTACCGTGTTACCTTGCAACTGCTCTAAGAGTAGCAGCATTGCCTCGCGTCCGATCTGATAACGAGGCTGGGCGACAGAAGTCAGAGTCGGCCAGCTGTACTGCGCCTGTTCGATATCATCGAAACCGATAACGGAGAGATCGCGCGGGATATCCAACCCCATCTTTCTGGCCTGCGCCAGCACGCCCAGCGCCATGAGGTCGCTATGACAGAAGACCGCGCTGGGGGGCTGAGGATGTTGCATCAGTGCAATCAGGCCGTTAATCCCAGTTTCGTAGGTGAAATCGCCCCGAAAGATATACTGGTTATCGATGAGAATCCCGTTGCGGCGCAGGGCCTGAATATATCCCTGGAGGCGATATTGGCTCAGGTGCATGTGCTCTGGGCCAGCAATGCAGGCGATGCGCTGGTGACCCGCCTGATGCAGATAGTGTACGGCTTCAAAGGCGGCGGTCAGGTTATCGATATGCACGGTGGGCAGCGCCAGATCCGGCGAGAACTCATTCGCCATTACCATTGGCGGCAGATTACGCTGCTCTTCCTGGCCTGCGTCAAACGGCAGATTAGAGCCGAGTAACAGCATGCCGTCGATCTGCTTGGTAATAATCAGGTCAACGAAGGTTTTTTCTTTCTGATGCTGGTGAGCGCAATCGCCAATCAACACCAGATAGCCGTGTTCGGCTGCCGTTTCCTCGATCCCGCGAAATATTTCGGAGAAATAGGGATCGCAGATATCCGGGACGATCGTCAGGATCGTGCGCGATTCGTTACGCTTGAGATTCCTGTTGAGTGCGTGAGGCGAATAGCCAACGGCGATGACAGCCTGCTCGACCTTCCTACGGGTGGTCGCAGAGACTTTCTCTGGGTTCATTAACGTTCGGGATACGGTCGCGGTGGAAACGCCCGCTTCATCCGCCACGTCTTTCATCGTCGCCGTGGTGACGCCTTTCTTCTGCTTCAACGCTTTTCTCCTTGCGTCAGCGTTAACTGGCGCTGACTGTCAGCAGAACGCCCCTGTCTACTGACTTTCTATGATTACGGGTAACGCTTTTCGGGAACGGTATGCCGGTGGAACGGCGCTATACCTCAACACGACCTGACCTCAGTAAACGGTCTGGCTTCAGCATACGGCCTGCGCAGACAGTGATAACAGATTGAACGCAGGTTTTGTTGCTTAATTTGCACAGAAAATGTGATGAATATCGTGTTCTCGACGCCGATCGCAAAAAATGAGTGGCAAGAAACCGAAATGATCTAACAGGAAGCGCTAACCGTCCGTGGGGTCGACATCCAGCATCCATTTCACTTTACGCGCCTGCGGCAGCGTGCCGATTAGCGTCAGCGACGTTCTGACCAGTTTCTGCAATAGCGCTCTGGAGGGGTGCTGTAGCAAAAGCTGCCAGCGGAAGCGTCCCGCGCGTTTGGGTTGCAAAGCAGGGACTGGGCCCAGCAGCCAGAGTGATTCATCCCGCAGCGGGCTCGCCTCCAGCAAATTGCGCAACTGCTGGAGGAATAACGCGGCCTGCTGATTATCGTGGTCGTCAGCGCGGAAGAGAATATGGCTGGTAAACGGCGGCAGAAAAACGCTTTTCCGTTCAGTCAGCGCCTGGCTGGCAAAGGCATCGTAGCCCTGTTGCAGCAGCGTTTGTAATAGTGGATGTTCTGGGTGGTGCGTTTGCAGCGCCACTTCGCCCGCCTTGCCTGCACGTCCTGCGCGACCCGCCACCTGAGTATAGAGCTGGGCAAAACGTTCGGCTGCACGGAAGTCGGCAGAGAACAGCGAGCCGTCCACGTCTAGTAAAGCCACCAGCGTTACGTCAGGGAAATGATGCCCCTTCGCCAACATCTGTGTGCCGATGAGAAGACGTGCGCCGCCTTGCCTGACCTGCGAGAGCTGTTGCTCAAGCGCTCCTTTACGGCTGGTGGTGTCACGGTCGATGCGGGTGATCGGGACATCGGGAAAGATCGGCTCAAGGCTTTGTTCCAATTGCTCGGTACCCAGACCGACCGGCACCATATTCGTTGAGCCGCAGCCGGGGCACTGTTGTGGCACCGGGCGCTGGCTGTCGCAGTGGTGGCAGCGCAACATCCTCTGATGCTGGTGGTAGGTATAGTAGTGATCGCAGCGCTGACACTCGGCAATCCAGCCGCACTCGTGGCACATTACCACGGGGGCGAACCCGCGCCGATTGAGGAACAAGATAACCTGATTATCGTTTGTCAGATGGTGGCGGATGCGGGTAATCAAAGGCTGGGATAATCCGGCCGTCAGCGGCAGCCCTTTCAGATCGATGACGTGCTGTTTGGCGAGCGCGGCATTGCCCGCTCTTTTGGTCAGATTCAAGCGTCGATACTTGCCGATCTGGACGTTATACAGCGTCTCCAGCGCGGGCGTCGCCGTCCCCATGACGATAGGAATGTCTTCTTCTCTGGCGCGGAAGACTGCCAAATCACGGGCGTGATAGCGCCAGCCTTCCTGCTGTTTATAGGAACTGTCGTGTTCTTCATCGATCACAATCAGCCCTAAACGGGCAAACGGAGTAAATAAAGCCGACCGTGTTCCGATGACGATGGCGGCTTCACCGCTGCGGGCACGTAGCCAGACGGCAAGGCGTTCGCTGTCGTTGAGTGCCGAATGCAGCACATCCACCGGTGCATTAAACCGTTCGCGAAAGCGGGCGATGGTTTGCGGCGTCAGGCCAATTTCCGGCACTAACACCAGCGCTTGCTTGCCCTGCGCGAGCACATTTTCCAGCACGCTGAGATAGACTTCGGTTTTGCCCGACCCGGTGATGCCTGCGAGCAGCCAGGCGGCAAAATGATTATCTTCGCTGCGGATCGCGCCGACGGCAGTAGCCTGTTCGGTATTCAAACGCAGTCGGTCAGTCGCCAGACTAAAGTTCTGACGCCAGTCGTGAAGCGTTTGTTCTGCGGCCTGTAATTCGCACAGTCCTTTACTGCGCAGTGCCTGCAACGCCGTTTCCGTCAGCCCGATTTCGCTCACCTGATGGCGATAAAGCGGCGACTGAAGTAAGGCCGCTAGCGCCTGCTGCTGTTTTGCCGCGCGTTTGAGCGTGCTGAGCGGCGTCGCGCGACCCTGCTCGGTAGCAAACCACTGCCAGAGCGGCGCGCGGTGTGCGGGTTTCCCCTGACGCAGTAGGATCGGCAGCGCGTGGAACAGCACTTCGCCAATCGGATAGTGATAATACTCAACGGCCCACAGCAAAATGCGCCACAGGCTGGGTGGGAACAGCGGCTGCTCGTCCAGCACGTCATGCACGGGTTTTAATTGCTCAAGCGGAAGTTCGCTGGTGTTGCTCAGCGCGGTAATAATGCCGATCGCTTTACGATTACCAAAGGAGACGCTGACGCGCGCGCCGACCTGCGGAGCGATGCCTCCTGCGGGTAGCAAATAATCGAATGTACGTGCCAATGGCACGGGCAAAGCGACCTGAGCGACAGACATAACTTCTCCGTGATAGTCGACGTGATTTGCGTGGCGATCAATGACATAACCGAGCGGTCTGTATCATGCGCGACGCGGGGTGAAAATAACGCAAGGCGCTAGTGTACATGCTGCGAGGGATAATGTGTGGATGCGATTGCATCAGGGTAGCGGATTCTGTATGATCCGCCGCCATTATGCTGTTCGCGAAAATCATCGCGCCGTTTGCATAATGAAACTTACTTATACAACTTTCGTGTGGTGTCTGGCGGAACAGGGCTGGATAGCGACACGGCCTTAACTGAGGTTTCCCCATGAAAAAAGGTATTCACCCGAATTATTCTGCAGTTACTGTAACTTGCTCTTGCGGTAACGTGATCAAAACCCATTCTACCGTGGGTCGTGACCTGAACCTGGACGTTTGTGGCGAATGCCACCCGTTCTACACCGGCAAACAACGTGATGTTGCAACTGGTGGCCGTGTTGACCGCTTCAACAAGCGTTTCTCCGTTCCAGGCGCTAAAAAATAAGTTCTACTGGCCAATTGGTACAGTAACTTTCTGCAAAGGCACCGACAGGTGCCTTTGTTGTTTCTGGTAGCTCAGTGCTGTTCATCGTGAAGACGAGATTCGCTCTAATGCTGCCTGCGCGAGAAACCCTGAGCGGCTTTTAAATTCAGGATTACTTGCCACGCAACGATCAATTCGGTCAATCAGCGATTTAGGCAGTGTAACGTTAATTTTTTCTGAACCGCCCATTAAGCGCGTCACATCAATATCAACAACCGCCCACGTGTACCCAGCGTATTCTGCACTTTTTGCCAATTGGCCTACTGACGACACGGTGGGAATATCCTGACCCATCTCGATCAGCAATTCGATATGTCCGGTAATCGCCTCTTTAGCATTCGCGATGGCATTATCTAGCGTATCGCCTGCAGAAAAACAGCCCGGTAGATCTGGCACGGTTACACCGTATGCGTGGGTATCGTCGCCTGCTTCAATTGCAATCGGATAAAACATAATTCAGCCTCTTCGAGTCAGCGATGATCATATTCCTGCCTGTTTCCTGATGCTTTTTACCGTGCCTATCGGTAAATCCTTCTTCGGGTGGGGGATTGTGACTAATCCCGGTTTGCTGGGGTGCATAAAATGGTGGTGGCTTCCGTTCACTCTTATCAGCTCCCACCCATCGGCCTTGATTTCTGCTATTAACGTCCTGCTATCCATCCCTGCACCCCGTTGCCCTTTAATACGGTAAAGATAACCCCAATAACTCCATTTGGCAATATTGTGGGGTTATTGGGGTTATTTTAAGTCTACCTCTTTCATCCCTGCTGACGTTTTACCAGCATTCCCAGAACGAAGATGCCGCCCAATCCCGCGGTAATAATCCCGATGGGCAATTCCTGTGGTGCCAGTAGCTGCCGGCTGAGCCAATCGCCGCCGCACAGCAGTATCGCACCCAGCACGGCGGTCATTGGCAGAAGCTTCTTGTGTAGCACACCGCTCCATGGGCGAGCCAGATGGGGAATCATCAGGCCGATAAAACCAATCACGCCAGTCAGCGCGACTAGCAGCGACGTGGCGAACGCGCAGCAGATGAAAATTTCCACCCGTACGCGAGACAGATTCACCCCCATTGAGGCCGCCGTTTGTCCACCAGCCAGCAGAGCGTCGAGCGCGCGCCAGCGCAGGGCGGTAAGGCCGAATAGCAGCAGAACGCTGAACACCGCAAAAGGCAACGTGTCCCAACGGGCAAGGCCCAGCCCGCCCAGCGACCAGAAAAGAATCGAGCTGGCGGCCCGCTGATCGCCGGAAAACACCAGATAGTTCGTCAGCGCGCCGAACAGAAATGAGATCGCTAATCCACAGATAATCAGGCGCTCTGCGCCCCGCGCCTGTTGCAGCAGAAACAGCACGGTCACGGCAACGGCCGATAAGATCCCGCCGCAGAAGGCCGCCATCGGCAGCGCCCAGTCACCGAGTTGCTCACCAAAGCGGGTGATGACGGCGACCGCACCCGCTGAGGCACCGGCAGACAGGCCAAACAGAAAGGGGTCTGCCAGATCGTTGCGGGTCGCCGTTTGCAAAAAGGCCCCGACCATCGCTAACCCCGCGCCGCACAGCGCTGCCAGCAGGCTGCGAGGAATACGCAGTTCAAGAATGATGCGTGACGTCATCGGTGACACGTCTGCCGACGATAGCCCCAATACGCTGGCGACCTGCGTGAGGGGAATCGTCGTGCTGCCTGTCGCAATATTTAACAGCATCAGCCCAGCCAGTATCAGAAGTGCGATAACGAAGGTCGCGGCATAACGTGAAGACGTTGGGCTCACTTAAAGGCATCCGGGTAGAGTGCGTGTGCCAGTTTATCGACGGCAGCGATATTCGCGGGTCCCGGCGTGAGCTCTGCATATTGCAGCTTTAGATAGCGATGCTGTTGTACGGCGGGGGTAAATTTCATCAGCGGATGTGATTCCAGAAAACGTCTTAAGGCATCTGCACCGTTGCCCGTCTGGTAATCCAGTAAAATGATAAAGTCAGGCTCGCGTGCCGCTACGCTTTCCCACGATGTTGAAGCCCAGCTCGTCTCCATATCGTCCATTACGTTCTTGCCGCCCGCGGCCTCAATGATGGCGGTTGGCATGGCGAATTTCCCGCTGGTAAACGGCTTATCGTCGCCAGAGTCATACAGAAAAACCGTCTGCTTTGGCTGATTGCCAATACGGGTTTGCAGTTCGGCAATGTGCTGCTTCCAGCCGTCAATCTGTTCCTGAGCCTGTTCCTGCTTACCGAAGATTTTCCCCAGTTTCAGCATGTCACCGTAAAGCAGAGCCATGCTGGCTCGCGGCCGCTGTTTCTGCTGTTCGGTGAAAACGCAGCTTTCGCTGAGTACCAGCGTCTGAATGCCGTATTTTTGCAGCGCTTGCGGTGTGACTTCGCCACCGACTTTCATGCCGTAGTTCCACCCTGCAAAGAAGAAATTCGGGTGTACAGCTAGCAGGTTTTCCAACGTCGGGTATTTTGCTGCCAGTTCAGGGATGGTGCCCTGTTGCTTGATAAAGTCTGGGGGCGCTTTATACCAGCCGGTGATCCCCGTCAGCCCGACAATATTTTTTTGCAGCCCAAGTGCAAAGGCCATTTCCGTCATGTTCAGGTCATGAATAACGGCTCGCTGTGGCGGCTGGGTGAAGGTCAGCGGTTGCCCACAGCTATCCACCGTGACGGGAAAACCCGAGGCGTGTGCCCAGCACGACGTCAATGCTAGCAGTCCAGACAGAAGCGTTATTTTCATCATGGTTCCTTAGTGCAGTTCAGGGGCTTCAAAGATGCGAATGGGCGAACCGTTTATCGGGTGTGGCACCGTAAAGCTCTCCATCCCAAATACGGATTTCACGCAGTCTGCGCTCAGCGCGTGTGCAGGTGTTCCCCAGCGGAGTAGCGTTCCCTGCTGCAAAACAGCGACACGGTCGGCAAAGGGGGTGATCAGTGGCAGATCGTGCAGCACCGCCAGCGTTGAAATACCGCGTTTCCGCACGAGAGACAGCAACTGCGCACGTGCTAACGGATCGAGGTGGTTAGTGGGTTCATCCAACAACAGGAGTTGCGGCGTTTGCGCGAACGCACGTGCCAGCGATGCGCGTTGACGTTCTCCACCGGAGAGCGTACCCAGCAGGCGGTGGCGCAGCGGTAATAATCCCGTATCGTCCAGCGCTTCCTCGATGAGCTGGCGATCGTACGCAGGTGTGCTGAATCCGTGGTGGGGAATCCGCCCTAAGGCGACGTACTCTGCGACCCGCAGACGCAGATCTGGTGCATCGTTCTGCGCCAGAATCGCGATGCGCTTTGCTCGCTCATGGCGACTGAGTGTATTTAGCGGTTGCCCATTCAGGTAGATGTGCCCCGTCGTTGTGCCGAGCTCGCTGGTTAACACGCGTAGCAACGTGGATTTACCGCTGCCGTTGGGCCCAACCAGCGCCAAACGCTCGCCAGCCTGCATAGACAGAGAAATATCACTGAGCCTCGGCGCGCGATTGGCGTCGGCAACGGAAACATGGTGAAGCTGTAGCAGCACGGGGTTACTGGAGAGAAGCTCTGTCATGATGCGGGCATATCACCGTCATAGGTCAAAAATGATATGTTATAACATAACAAATTAAATGCAATCCCGATTCACAATGTGAGTGGAAGAGGAAGCGATCGGAAGAAGCGCGAGCGGTGGAAGTTCGAAGTTTTAGAGGTTAATGAAGAGTGATGTGTTGAGCGGGATGCACTGCATAGCAAAACCCCGCCGGAGAAGGCGGGGTTCGCTAGAAAATTGACAGCGCAAACGCGATCAGTATTCCCACGTATCTGGGTCGATACCCATTTCACGCATGATGATTTTCGCGGCTTCAGGAATTTCATCGCTGCGTTCTTTACGCAGGTCTTCGTCATTCGGTAACGGTTGTCCCGTGAACGCGTGCAGGAACGCCTCGCACAGCAGCTCGCTGTTGGTGGCATGGCGCAGGTTGTTCACCTGACGACGCGTGCGTTCGTCAGTCAGTATCTTTAGTACTTTCAATGGGATAGATACTGTTATCTTCTTGACTTGCTCGCTTTTTTTACCGTGTTCAGCGTAAGGGCTGACATACTCGCCGTTCCACTCAGCCATGGGATACCTTAAAAATTAATCTAATGAAGACAGCATCTGTCATGAAATGCCACAATTCTAGCGGTTATTATGCTTATGCTCAATCTATACGCAAAGAAGTTTAGATGTCTAGATGTGTTGACGTCTATTAAAACTGCGTTTACTCTTAAGTTCCTATCTTTTCAGCCTCCAGCCAGGAAATGAGCCGATGACGCGTAAACAGGCAACGATCGCAGTCCGCAGCGGGTTAAATGATGATGAGCAGTATGGCTGCGTCGTCCCACCCATTCACCTTTCCAGCACGTATAACTTTACCGGATTCAACCAGCCACGCGCACATGACTATTCGCGTCGCGGTAACCCCACGCGTGATGTTGTGCAGCGTGCGCTTGCCGAACTGGAAGGTGGTGCGGGTGCGGTAATGACGAGCAGCGGGATGTCGGCGATTATGCTGGTTTGCACGGTGTTCCTGCGTCCCGGCGATCTGCTGGTGGCACCGCATGATTGCTACGGCGGCAGCTATCGTCTGTTTGACAGCCTGAGCAAGCGCGGCGCATTTCGCGTCAAATTTGTCGATCAAAGTGATACCGATGCGCTCAACGCGGCATTGGCAGAAAAGCCGAAGCTGGTGCTGGTGGAAAGCCCGAGCAATCCGCTGCTGCGCGTCGTGGATATTGCCGCGATTTGTCAGGCCGCGCGGGAAGCGGGTGCGGTCAGCGTGGTGGATAACACCTTCCTGAGTCCGGCGTTGCAGAAGCCGCTGGAGCTGGGTGCCGATCTGGTGGTGCATTCATGTACCAAGTACCTGAATGGTCACTCTGACGTCGTGGCGGGTGCAGTGATCGCCAAAGATGCCGATACCATTACTGAACTGGCCTGGTGGGCGAACAACATCGGTGTTACGGGCGCAGCGTTTGACAGCTATCTGCTGCTACGTGGCCTGCGTACCTTATCGCCACGTATGGCGGCCGCGCAGCGTAATGCGCAACAAGTGGTTGAATTCTTACAGACGCAGCCGTTGGTGAAGGCGCTGTACCATCCTTCACTGCCGAACAATCCCGGCCATGATATTGCCCGCCGTCAACAATCTGGCTTTGGCGCTATGCTAAGTTTTGAACTGGATGGAGATGAAGACACGCTGCGCCGTTTTCTGGCGTCGCTGGAGCTGTTCACCCTGGCGGAATCGCTGGGCGGAGTGGAAAGCCTCATCTCTCATGCGGCAACGATGACGCATGCCGGCATGGCGCCAGAAGCGCGTGCTGCGGCGGGTATCTCTGAAACATTACTGCGTATTTCCACCGGCATTGAAGACGGCGATGATCTGGTTGCCGATCTGGATCGTGCGTTTCAAGCCGCAGCCAAGAGGTAAGAATGAGTGCATTAGGAGTAGCGCCATCGGTAACGGGCCGACAGCTGCATAAGTTTGGCGGTAGCAGTCTGGCCGATGTGAAGTGTTACCTGCGCGTAGCCGGTATTATGGCGGAGTATAGCCACCCCGGTGATTTGATGGTGGTCTCTGCCGCAGGCAGTACCACAAACCAGCTGATTAGCTGGTTGAAACTGAGCCAGAGCGATCGTCTGTCGGCGCATCAGGTTCAGCAGGCATTACGCCGCTACCACAGTGAACTGATTGCCGGGCTGCTGCCTGCGCAAGAGGCAGAGACGCTGACCGCTCAGTTTATCCGCGATCTGGAGCGTTTGGCTGCGCTGCTGGATGGCAAGATAACGGATGCCGTCTACGCCGAAGTGGTTGGGCACGGTGAAATTTGGTCGGCTCGCCTGATGTCTGCCGTGTTGAACCATCTGGATATGAATGCAGCGTGGCTGGATGCGCGTGATTTTCTCTGCGCGGAACGTGCCGCGCAGCCGCAGGTGGATGAAGGACGTTCCTGGCCGCTGTTGCAGCAATATCTGACGCAACACGCAGGTCAGCGTTTAGTGGTAACCGGTTTTATCTGCCGCAATGATGCCGGTGAAACGGTGCTGCTGGGGCGCAACGGAAGTGACTATTCCGCCACACAAATTGGTGCACTGGCGGGCGTTGAGCGCGTGACCATCTGGAGCGACGTCGCCGGGGTGTATAGCGCCGACCCGCGCAAAGTGAAAGATGCCTGCCTGCTGCCGCTGCTGCGACTGGATGAAGCCAGTGAACTGGCACGTCTGGCGGCACCGGTCTTACATACGCGTACCTTACAGCCCGTTTCCGGCAGCGATATTGACCTGCAACTGCGTTGTAGCTATCAGCCTGAACAAGGGTCGACGCGTATTGAACGCGTGTTGGCGTCAGGTACGGGTGCCAAAATTGTCACCAGCCATGATGACGTGTGTCTGATTGAAGTTCAGGTTCCTTCTGAACATGATTTTGTGCTGCTGCAAAAAGAAGTCGAACAGCTTCTGAACCGTGCGCAGCTGAAACCGCTGGCAGTCGGCGTTCATCAGGATCGTAATCTGCTGCAACTGTGCTACACCTCCGAAGTGGTGGATAGCGCGCTGCAACTGCTGGCACAGGCCGCGTTACCCGTTGAACTCAATCAGCGTGACGGTCTGGCGATGGTCGCGATGGTCGGTGCAGGCGTGGGTAAAAATCCGCTGCATAGCCACCGTTTCTATCAGCAATTGAAAGATCAACCGATTGAATTTGTCCGCCAGGCCGATGATGGCATCAGTCTGGTGGCGGTGCTGCGTGTCGGACCGACAGAGCATTTGATCCGTGGGCTGCACCATTCGCTGTTCCGGGCAGAGAAACGCATCGGATTAGTGCTGTTCGGCAAAGGGAATATTGGTTCACGCTGGCTGGAGCTATTTGCACGTGAGCAGAGCAATCTGTCTGCACGCACCGGTTTTGAGTTTGTACTGGCCGGTGTGGTGGACAGTACGCGCAGCCTGTTGAACTATGACGGACTGGATGCCAGCCGCGCGTTAGCTTTCTTCGAAAGTGAAGCGCAAGAGCGGGATGGTGAAGATCTGTTCCTGTGGATGCGTGCGCACCCCTTCGATGATTTGGTGGTGTTGGACGTCACCGCCAGTGAATCGGTCGCCGATCTGTATCTGGATTTCGCCAGCTATGGCTTCCACGTCATCAGTGCTAACAAACTGGCGGGTGCATCCGGCGGCAATAACTATCGCCAGATCCGCGATGCGTTCGCGAAAACGGATCGTCACTGGTTGTATAACGCGACTGTGGGCGCAGGGTTGCCGGTCAACTTTGCCGTACGCGATCTACGAGAAAGCGGCGACAGTATTCTGGCGATTAGCGGGATTTTCTCCGGCACGCTTTCCTGGCTGTTCTTGCAGTTTGACGGCACCGTGCCGTTCACCGAACTCGTCGATCAAGCTTGCCAGCAAGGACTGACCGAGCCGGATCCGCGTGTTGACCTCTCTGGTCAGGACGTCATGCGTAAGCTGGTGATTCTGGCGCGTGAAGCGGGCTATGACATCGAGCCAAGTCAGGTTCGGGTTGAATCGCTGGTGCCGCCGGGCTGTGAGCAGGGTTCTGTCGATTACTTCTTCGAGAACGGCGATTCGCTGAACGAGCAGATGCTGCGTCGTCTGGAAGCGGCACAGGAAATGGGTCTGGTTCTGCGTCACGTCGCACGCTTTGACAGCAACGGTAAAGCGCGCGTTGGCGTTGAAGCGGTTCGCCCCGATCATCCGCTGGCCTCGCTGTTGCCGGGTGATAACGTGTTTGCGATTGAAAGCCGCTGGTATCGGGATAACCCGCTGGTTATCCGTGGGCCGGGCGCGGGGCGCGATGTCACCGCCGGTGCGCTTCAATCTGACCTGAACCGTCTGGCACAGCTGTTGTAGAACCTGTTGTAAGCGCGACATACCGTTGGCCGTCTCCGCGTATGGGGAGATGGCCAATACTCAAGAGACCCATTCCCTCGTTTCCCTTCTCGCTAAAAAATTTCGCCGCTATCTTCCTCGTCAGTCGTGTCATTGAAATGTCACGGTGACAACACGCCACTGACACGATGTCACCGCACAATCAGCGCATTGTTTGATTATCGTGGAATGCACAGCTGTGCAAAAAACAACTTCCTCTGCGGCAGCCCCGCACATTGTCATCGACCATCTACATGTTGGATACGGCACGACCGCCGTATTGAACGATATCCATCTGGAGATTGCGCAGGGCGAATTCGTGGCGTTGCTCGGTTCGTCAGGGTGCGGCAAGACGACACTACTGCGTACGGTTGCTGGGTTCTCGTCACCGCGTGCGGGGGCGATTCGCGTTAACGGACAGGATATGACGCAAGCGCCGCCAGAGAAACGTGGAATGGCGCTGGTGTTTCAGAGCTATGCGCTGTGGCCGCATATGACGGTGGCACAGCATATTGCTTACGGGCTGCGTTTGCGCCGCGTACCGCGTGCGGAGATTGCCAGCCGTGTGGCGGAACTGGAAACCATGCTTGGGTTGACGGGCCTGAGCGCCCGTAAGCCTGCGGAACTGTCCGGTGGACAGCGTCAGCGCGTCGCCTTGGGTCGCGCATTGGCGGTACGGCCGGATATTCTGCTGCTGGACGAACCGCTCTCCAATCTGGACGCCCGCATCCGCTTGCAACTGCGTGATGAGATCCGTGCGCTGCAACAGCGGCTGGGATTGACGGCGATCCACGTGACGCACGATCGCGAAGAAGCGATGGTGATGGCGGACCGCATCGTGATTTTGAATCAGGGTCGCATCATGCAGGCGGGCAGCCCGCAAGAGGTGTATCACCATCCGGCCAGTTCGTTTGTCGCCGCATTTATGGGTGCAGAAAATCGGCTGGTGCTGGAAGCGCGCTATGACGGCGATACGCTGATGATTCCCGGAGATGCTGAAAGCCATTCGCTGGTGCCAGCGAATACGTCGCTACAGCCCGGCGCGATAGAAGCACGTTTTCGTGCCGAAGCCGCTCGCCTTTACGATGCGGCGGACGTCCCGCTTATCCAGCCCGGCATGTTGATGCGCTACGGCACGGTACAGTCCCAAAGCTACCCCGGCGGATACTGGCTACATACGATTTCCAGCGGCACCTGGCGGATACAGGTTCATGCGTCGCATCCCTATGCCATCGGGCAGCGGGTTGCGGTGCAGATCCCTGCCGAGGCGCTGTTTCTTTTCCCGCTGGCAGAAGAGGCAACATCTTCGACGGCGATACCGGATACCACTTCACTTTATTCCCCGCTTCCCGGCCTGACGGCCTGATCCTGAATTGGAGACAAATGAGATGAAACGCATTTTTGCTGCAACGCTGATGATGAGTACGCCGCTGGCGGCGGTACAGGCACAGGAATTAACGGTGTTGACGGCGGGTGACCAAAACATGGTCGACTATGTCAATGAATATCTGGGGCCGCTGTTTGAGAAGCAGCATCCCGGCGTAAAAGTACGTGCCGTCGGCACCGGGCCGGGTGATGCGGGGTCGCAGAAGATTCTTGAGCGTTTCAATGCACAACAGGCCGCTGGTGCTAAAGTCTGGGACACCGATGTGGCGGTTGTGCACGAGAAATTTGTCGGCCCGATGGTGCAAAAGGGCGACCTGCTGAAATATCGCGATGATATCGCCAGCGGCAAGCTGGTCAGCATGGCTGCCGCGGATAAAGCCATGGGCACGGACGTAAAGGGCTACGTCATGCCGATGTTCAGCAGCCAGACGGCGTTGGCCTATAACCCCAGCATGGTCGCGAATCCGCCTAAAAGCTATGACGAAATCCAACAGTGGGCCGCTGCGAATCCGAAGATGTTCGGCTACAACGGCATTAAGGGCGGCGCATCGGGCGTCAGCTTCGTCATGGGCTGGATTTATGCTTACGGTGGTGATGCCCAGAAGCTGATGAACGGACCATTTGATGAGGCGGAAGCGCAGAAATGGCAGCCGGCGTTTGAGCGCCTGAAAGCCTTTAACAAGAACGTGACGCTGACGCCGGGCAACGCTGGCACGCTCGATATGCTGAGCCGCGGTGAAATCGCGATGGGGCCGGTATGGGTCGACATGTTCTATTCCTGGAAAGCGAGCGGGCAGCTGCCGGACAATTTCAAATTGCTGCTGCCTGCGCCTGGTATGCCAGGGCAGCCGATGCACTATGTCATCCCCGCACAGGCACCGAACCGCGAACTGGCTAAACAGTTTGTCGAACTGGCAACCAGCGCCAAAGTGCAGGCTGAAGGGATTGTGGAACGCTTTAACTGGTATCCGGGGATCGACGCCAAGTACGTTCAGGCAGAGTTGAAGCCCGCAGTATGGCAGCGCCTGTTCACGGACGTGACGCCTGATGAACTGGCGAGCAAAGGCAAGACGTTCCCTATCGCGCCTTACCACACTGCGATTTTGAACGCCTATGAGCAGGCGATGGCGAAGTAATTATACCCGTCATACTTCAAGCTGCTTGTGCGTTGGCTGCCCTTACTCACCCCAGTCACTTACCTGAGTAAGCTCCTGGGGACTCGTGCGGTTGCCGCCTTCATGCAGCTCGAATTATTTAGGGTATACACACCTAGTACCACATGCGCTCTGGTGGGATGAAGCCAGAGCGCGGAGACATTCATGTTGCAAGTATCCCAATTCTCTTCCCGACTGGCGGGTATCGCGCTTGTGCTACCCGCGTTGGCGGTGGTGGCTGTCTGTTTTATCACGCCGCTGGGGCTGTCGGTTGGGGGCGCTTTTGTCAGTCAAAATGGCGTAGGCGTTGATAATTTTGTCACGGCATTGACGCTGTATCTGCCCGATATTCTGTTTACCTTACTGATTGTGAGCCTCTCAACGCTGTTGATTGGCCTGCTGTCCGTCATGATCGGCGGCTACCTGACGCTGGGGGAAAGTCCGCGGATGGTGGTGCTGCTGCGCTGGGTCTATCGCTGGCCGCTGTTTATCCCGTTTATTGTGACCGGGCAAATTTTACGTACGTTTCTGGCTAAGAACGGCTGGTTGAATGGCGCACTGGATACGCTCGGCATTGTCGATATGGCCAGCGCCAGCAACTGGCTGGATTGGCGCGGTATCGTGTTTGCCTTCGTCTGGAAACAGACACCGTTTGTGGCGCTGCTGGTCGCGGGCGCGATGGCGTCGCTGGATCGCACGATGATCGAATCCGCCCGTAACTTAGGCGCATCGCGCTTGCGCATTCTGTGTGAAATTGTGGTGCCTCAGGTTGGGCAAACGCTGCTTACCGGACTCATTCTCTCTTTCGTCACCATGATGTCGGTGCTGTCCGTACCGATGATGATCAATGCCCAGTCACCGACGATGCTAACTGCCAATATTGCTTTCCGCATTAACGCCTACGGCGATTATGGCGTGGCGAATGCGTTGGGGGTGATTTCCCTGCTGATGACCGGCCTGTTTGCCGTGATTTATCTCCGCCTGAATATGAGGGAGAAGGCATGAAGAACGTACTGTGGTGGATCCCGAGGATGCTGATTCTGGGGACGCTGATCTTCTTGATCTTTGGGCCCTTGGCTAACCTCCTGCTGTGGTCAGTGGCAGAAAAATGGTTCTATCCCCATCTGCTGCCTAATGACTGGGGCTTCGCCTTCTGGAAGCGGGTGTTTTCACCACGCGGGGTGGCCTGGGAAGCGCTGGGAAATAGCGTGATGGTGGCGGTGTTCACCGTGCTGGCCTCGCTGTCGCTAGCGATTCCGGCGGGATATGCGTTGGCACGCCTGCCGCTGCCTGCTCGTGGATTGATACTGCTGGTCTTTCTGATCCCGCAGGCATTTCCGAATCTGACGGTGTACGTCAATATCGCCCGCCTGTTTTATCAGTGGGGGCTGAATGGCACGCTGCTGGGCGTGGTGCTGGTTCATACGGTTCACGGGCTGGTCTTTGCGGTCTGGATTGCCTCGGCGGCGTTCTCGGCGGTGGGGCGTGAAATGGAGCAGGCGGCGCGCTCAATTGGTGCCGGGCCGTGGCGTGCTTTTGTCGATATCACCTTGCCGCTGGCTATGCCGGGGCTGATGGCATCGGCCATCTTCGTCTTCCTCGAATCGCTGGATGAATTTACCGGCAGCTATTTTGTCGGGGCACCGGATGTGCAGATGATGCCACTGCTGCTCTATACCGCGGGAGCGGGCGGTAACTATCAGATCGCTTCCATTACCGCGCTGGTGCTGCTGATTCCTTCTGTGCTGTTCATGCTGGTGGTGGAACGTTTTTTGAAAGCTGACGTAATGGCAAGGATAGGGAAATGACGGCAGGTAAACAGGGCTACGTTAGCGCACAGGATGTTGCACGTCGGGCTGGCGTATCGCGCTCGGCGGTGTCCCGCAGTTTTACCCCTGGCGCCAGCGTGTCGGCTGCCACCTATGCCAAAGTGATGACGGCGGCGCAGGAGTTGGGCTATCAGGTTAACGATCTGGCACGCGGCCTGCTGGCGAACAGCAGCCGTCTGGTTGGGCTAGTGGTGACACACCCTGAGGTTGGGTTTCGCGCCAATTTGGTCGCAGAGCTGTCGCAGGCCTTAATTCAACGCGGTTCGATTCCCGTGCTCATCAATACCGGTCATGTGCGAGAAGCGATGGCCGCCGCGCGTTCGATTCTGTTTGGTCACCGTGCGGAAGCGACGATTGTGCTTTCCGGCTCGCCGCCAAAAGAATTCGTCGAGTTGGCGCAGTTAAACGGCCAGCCGCTGATTGTTATTGGGCGGCACGAACCCGCGTGTGACAGCGTACACATTGATAATGACACCGCCGCGCGTATGGCGGCGCGGCTGTTTGCCTCATCGGGCAGAACGCGTTTGGCTCTGGCCGGAGCGGCTTCGGCAACGCCCAATATCATCGAACGTGAACAGGCGTTTTGTGAAGAAGCGCGTTTGTTAGGGCTGCCCGTGGTTGTGGTACGTGGTGATGATACGGACTATGACGACGGGTTGACGGTGGGGCAGACGCTATTTTCGCTTCCCGAAGCCGCCAGGCCAGATGCGGTGTTCTGCGTTAACGATTTAGTGGCGTTCGGCGTGATCGATCGCGCAAAGCTGAGTGGGCTGGCCGTTCCGCAGGATCTCATGGTGATCGGGTTTGATGATATTCCGGCCGCAGGGTGGGATGCCTATGCGTTGACGACATTTCGTCAGGATCCCGCAACGATGGCGGCACAGGCGCTGGCGTTGCTCGATCGACGCCAGTCTCAGGTACAAGAACCCGCGTGTCGAGCGAAAGTGGCTGCCCCGCTAATCCGCCGCCAGTCGGCGTAACGGTACTGGCAGGCGATAGCACGTGGATAGTGAAAACCGAGGATAATATGAAACTGATTCAACTTTCCGACCTCCATCTGACCGCACAAGGCGGTAACTTGCATGGCCGCGACCCGGAACAGCAGTTGAAGGCGGCGATTGCCGACATCAATGCACACCATCGCGATGCCGATCTGGTGGTCATATCTGGCGATTTGTCCGATGACGGCAGCGCGGCATCTTATGCGTTTCTGGCTTCGGCGCTGTCCGAGCTACAGCTTCCCTGGCGTGTGACGATGGGGAATCACGACGATCGGGAGACGTTTTTGGCCCAGTTCCCGACGCTGGCGGATGAAAATGGATTTTTGCAGAACGTGACGGTAGTGGGGGATGATTGCGTCATTCTGCTGGATTCGTTGCAGGCTGGTGAGGTGGGTGGAACGCTGTGTTCAGCGCGGCTGGCGTGGCTGGAGCAACAGCTTCAGGCTGCGGAAAGCAAGAATGTGTTCCTGTTCCTGCATCATCCTCCGATGTCGATCGGGCTTCCGGCGCTGGATAATGTTCGATTAGCCCCCGAGGCAGCAGATGCGCTGTATCAAGTGTGTCACCGCTTCGGCAATGTGCGGCATATTTCTGCGGGGCATGTGCATCGGCCTGCTAGCGGCGGCTGGCGAGGTATATCGTTCACCACGATACGCGGCACCAATCATCAGTCCGCGCTGCGCTTCGCTCCGGGATTTGAGGTCAGCCTGGAAGCCCCACAGTACGCCATTTTTCTGACGACGGAAGAAGGGCATACCGTACATTTTCACGATTTCCCCTGCGGCTGATGGCGTGTTTCCTAGATTCTCGCGATGGCACACGAAACTGTCTCTACGTTGACATAACAATGTGACGAAGAGACAGCACTTTTGCGAGAAACCCATCATGAACTTTCTTCATTTACCGTGAGTAATCATCACGGCTTGTCGTGCTGAAAAACGTTGACTCTTTAAGCGGATTACGTCATTTTCTATATAGCCGTCTAAACGTATAGACGTGTAGCGAATGATAATAACAGTCACGGTCAACGGGGTAGCAGGTATGAGCTTTTTTCACGCAAACCAGCGGGAAGCGCTGAATCAAAGTCTGGCGGAATTACAGGGACGCATTAATGTGTCATTCGAATTTTTCCCGCCGCGTACCAGCGAGATGGAAGACACCCTGTGGAGTTCTATTGATCGACTGAGCAGCCTGAAGCCCAAGTTTGTTTCCGTGACCTACGGGGCGAATTCTGGCGAGCGTGACCGTACTCACAGCATTATCAAAACGATTAAAGAGCGTACCGGTCTGGAAGCGGCACCTCACCTGACCTGCATCGATGCTTCACGCGAACAGTTGCGTGACATCGCTCAGGATTACTGGGAGAGCGGTATCCGCCATATTGTCGCGCTGCGTGGCGACTTGCCTCCAGAAGGCGGCAAACCGGACATGTACGCAGCGGATCTGGTTTCGCTGCTGAAAGAGGTTGGCGATTTCGATATTTCCGTTGCCGCCTATCCTGAAGTACACCCTGAAGCGAAAAGCGCGCAGGCTGACCTGATTAATCTTAAACACAAGATTGATGCTGGCGCGAATCGCGCGATCACACAGTTCTTTTTCGACGTAGAAAGCTACCTGCGGTTCCGTGACCGCTGTGTGGCGACGGGCATCGATGTAGAAATTGTGCCGGGCATTCTGCCGGTGTCGAACTTCAAGCAGTTGCAAAAATTTGCCACGATGACCAACGTCCGTGTGCCGAATTGGATGACGACCATGTTTGACGGCCTGGATAACGATCCAGAAACCCGCAAAATGGTGGGCGCGTCTATCGCCATGGATATGGTGAAAATTCTCAGTCGTGAAGGCGTAAAAGATTTCCATTTCTATACGCTGAACCGCGCGGAGCTGAGCTATGCGATTTGCCATACGCTGGGCGTCCGCCCTGATGTGGCACGCTGAGGCGATACGCAAGATTTCAGGAAGAAAGAGGCTGCAACGCGGTGACGAAGAGTAACGGTATTGGAATGCCTTTCAACGTCACTTATTGCGGCTCTGAAAAGGAGGAGTCTCAGGGATGAGATTCCTATTCGCACGGCGCATCACAGTATGATGGTCACGCGGCGACGTGATTAACTATCCCCTATTAACTATCTCCTATTAACTACCCCCTCTGAATATTCAATCCTATTTTCTCTTCACCAGTTTCGATGCTTTCCTTGCTTTGCCGCTGGTCAGCTTTCCAGACATCGTTCGCAAGGGTATTGTTGCCCGACGCACACAAAATGCTGTCACTGCCAAATCACATTGAAGATGTTAGCCCGCTTGTTATAGCGTGGCTGGAGTCTGGCAGATACCCAAGTAGTACCGAAATCGTAAAAATATTGTTTTATTCCTGTAGAAATAAATAGATACGCTTCGGTGGGATATATTATTCATTTTGGATGTTGATAGGGATTGTCGTTCATTGATATCCTATCTATCGCTGTTAGCTATCATGATAAGGAGAATAATAATGAATATTCGGGACTTAGAGTATCTTGTCGCGCTGGCAGAACATCGTCACTTTCGGCGTGCGGCAGATTCCTGCCATGTGAGTCAGCCAACACTCAGTGGACAGATTCGTAAACTGGAAGATGAACTCGGCGTGATGCTGCTGGAGCGAACCAGTCGCAAAGTCTTGTTTACGCAAGCGGGGCTGTTGCTGGTCGAGCAGGCACGAACGGTATTACGCGAGGTTAAAGTATTAAAAGAGATGGCGAGCCAGCAGGGCGAAACCATGTCCGGGCCGCTGCATATCGGCCTGATTCCCACGGTGGGACCTTATCTGCTGCCGCAAATTATTCCAATGCTGCATCGCACGTTCCCCAAACTCGAAATGTATCTGCACGAAGCGCAAACCCATCAGTTACTGGCCCAGTTGGACAGCGGCAAACTGGACTGCGCCATTCTCGCGATGGTGAAAGAGTCCGAAGCCTTTATCGAAGTTCCCCTCTTCGATGAGCCGATGAAGCTGGCCATTTATCAGGATCACCCTTGGGCGAACCGCGAACGCGTGGCAATGTCCGATCTGGCGGGTGAGAAACTGCTGATGCTGGAAGACGGCCACTGCCTGCGCGATCAGGCCATGGGCTTCTGTTTTCAGGCGGGAGCGGATGAAGATACGCATTTCCGGGCGACCAGCCTGGAGACACTGCGCAACATGGTCGCAGCCGGAAGCGGTATTACGCTTCTGCCGTCGTTGTCTGTTCCGCGTGAGCGCGAACGCGACGGCGTCTGCTATTTGCCGTGCTATAAGCCGGAGCCCAAGCGCACTATCGCGCTGGTGTATCGCCCCGGTTCACCGCTGCGCGGACGTTATGAGCAACTTGCTGATACCATCCGCGAGCATATGCAGGGCTATATGGAAAACCTGTCAAAATAAGCGGTTAAGCCCGTTCAGCGCGGCTACACGGTACGCTTCTGCCATGGTTGGATAGTTGAAGGTGGTATTAACGAAATATTCGATAGTATTGCCTTCACCTTTCTGTTCCATGATGGCTTGCCCGATGTGGATAATCTCCGCGGCGCGCTCACCAAAGCAGTGAATACCCAGAATCTGTTTCGTTTCACGGTGAAACAGAATCTTCAAGCTCCCCACATTCATCCCAACAATCTGCGCCCGTGCTAGATGTTTGAACTGCGCCCGCCCGACTTCATAAGGCACTTTCATCGCGGTGAGCTCTTGCTCGGTTTTCCCCACGGAGCTGATTTCCGGGATGGTATAAATGCCGGTTGGGATATCTTCGATCAGATGCGCGCTGGCATCGCCTTTGATGATCGCCTGTGCAGCGAGTCGCCCCTGATCGTATGCGGCTGATGCCAGGCTAGGATAGCCAATTACATCGCCGATGGCATAAATATGCGCCAGCGCCGTCTGGTACATGCTGTTGACCTTGAGCTGCCCGCGGCTGTCGGTGCTCAGGCCGATATTCTCTAGCCCCAACGTTTCCGTATTCCCCGTGCGCCCGTTGGCATAGAGCAGGCAGTCTGCCTTCATCTTTTTGCCTGACTTCAGATTAACGATAACGCCATCAGACAGCCCTTCAATACTCTCGAACTCTTCGTTGTGGCGAATCACCACGCCGTTGTTCCAGAAATGGTAGGAAAGGGCATCCGACATTTCCTGATCGAGAAAGGCCAGCAGCCTATCGCGGGTATTGATTAAATCGACCTTCACGCTCAGGCCGCGAAAGATAGAGGCATATTCACAGCCAATAACGCCCGCACCGTAAATAATGACGTGCTGAGGCTCGTGGTCGAGTTGCAGAATCGAGTCGCTGTCGTAAATACGCGGGTGATTAAAGTCGACTTCTGCCGGATGATATGGACGTGAACCGGTCGCGATAATGATATTCGCGGCGGTCAGCGTTTCATGGGTATTGTCTGGGTAGTGAACGGCAATCGTGTGTGCATCGATGAAGCTGGCTTCGCCAGAAAACAACTCGCACTGGTTACGCTCATAAAATCCTTGTCGCATACGGGTTTGCTGACCAATGACGCTGTCGGCGTGGCGCAGGATGTCGGAAAATGAGGAGCGGATAATGCGGGAGTTGTCACTGTAGAGGGGGTTTTGATTGAACTCGATAATGCGGCTGACGGCGTGGCGGAGGGCTTTAGAAGGAATCGTACCCCAGTGGGTACAGCCGCCGCCGACATTGTAGTGGCGTTCAATCACCGCAATTTTGGCACCGTGCTTAGCCAATCCCATTGCTGCGCCTTCACCGCCGGGACCGGAACCAATAACGATGGCATCGTAATCGAATTGATGTTGTAGAGTCATGGTAGGTTAAACCTGTTTTTATACAAATTAATAACGCGACTGTAACATTGTGCATTGTAACATTGACTGCGGCAGAACCCAATCATCCCTGCCTTTACTATGGAAACAGATTCTCACATCTTAATATGGCAAACTTTGTCTCATTCTGCGGACAATAAAGTTTGCTATAGTGCCCCTCTGGAAAGGGGAGTAGATCATTTGGGCAGCATAATGGGTGTCAGAGCACAACAAAAAGAACGGACTCGTCGTTCCCTTATTGAAGCTGCATTTAGCCAGTTAAGCGCTGAGCGCAGCTTTGCCAGCCTGAGCCTGCGTGAAGTCGCTCGCGAAGCGGGTATCGCACCGACGTCTTTCTATCGTCATTTTCGTGACGTGGATGAGCTGGGGCTGACAATGGTTGACGAAAGCGGGCTGATGCTGCGCCAGTTAATGCGACAGGCTCGGCAGCGTATCGCCAAAACCGGTAGCATAATCAGGACGTCGGTTTCCACCTTCATGGAATTTATCGGCAATAATCCTAATGCGTTCCGGCTCTTGCTGCGTGAGCGCTCAGGGACGTCGGCGGCATTCCGTGCGGCGGTCGCACGGGAGATTCAGCATTTTATCGCTGAACTGGCGGATTATCTTGAGGTGGAAAATCATATTCCCCGCAGTTTCGCGGAAGCGCAGTCGGAAGCGATGGTGACCATTGTTTTCAGCGCGGGGGCGGAAGCCCTGGATGTTTCTCTGGAACAGCGTAAACAGCTGGAAGAGCGGTTAGTACTGCAACTGCGGATGATCGCCAAAGGTGCTTATTACTGGTACAGAAAAGAACACGATAGTAGCTTTACCGTGCCATAAATCCTCTATACCAACATGAGAAGGGAGAAACCATGACAGACAAACCTCATCAAGAAAAAGGTACGCTGGTGCTGGCGTTGATTGCGGGCTTATCCGTAAACGGCGCATTCGCCGCCCTGTTCAGCAGCATCGTACCGTTCTCGATTTTTCCCCTGATTGCGCTGGTATTGTCCATTTATTGCCTGCATCAACGTTATTTGCACCACAGTATGCCGGAAGGCATTCCGATGCTGGCGGCAGCCAGTTTTCTGCTGGGGTTATTAATTTACAGCGCCATCGTGCGCGTTGAATACCCCGCCATTGGATCGAACTTTATTCCTTCAATCCTGTGCGTGGTGTTGGTTTTCTGGATTGGCCTGAAGCTGCGCCGCAGAAAAGAGACGGATTCCGTATCCGCAGAAGAGAGCGAGACGTTATAGCAGGTGATGCTGGCGGGGTAACCCGCCAGATTGTATGCGTTACTGACGTTTTTCCAACAACACGCCACACTCCATGTGATGGGTGTAAGGGAATTGATCGAACAGCGCCAGACGGCGAATGTCGTGGGTTTCCGATAGCGTTTTCAGGTTGTTGCTCAGCGTTTCCGGGTTGCAGGAAATATAAAGAATGCGCGGATACGCCTGCACCAGTTTCACCGTTTCGTCATCCAACCCGCTGCGTGGCGGGTCAACAAAAATGGTCTCGCACTGGTAGCTCGTCAGATCGATCCCCTGCAAGCGGTTAAACTGACGCACGCCCTGCATGGCCTGCGTAAATTCTTCTGCCGCCATGCGGATAATCTGCACGTTCTCTATCTGATTCGCCGCGATATTATATTGTGCCGCCGCGACGGATGGTTTGGCGATTTCAGTCGCCAGTACGCGTTCGAAATTTCTTGCCAGTGCGAGTGAGAAATTCCCGTTGCCGCAATACAGTTCTAACAAATCTCCTGTCGATCCCGCCGTCGCATCCAGCGCCCACTCCAGCATTTGAATATTGATTGCGGCATTCGGCTGCGTGAAGCTGTTTTCTACCTGTCGGTAAATCATATCTCGACCTGCAACCGGCAGGCATTCATCGACATAATCGCGATCGAGGCAGATTTTAGTTTTCGTCGCGCGACCGATCAGCTGTAGACGGAACCCCTGCGCTGTCAGGCTATCGCGCAGCGCGCGGGCATGTTCCTGCCATTCCTCATCCAGTGCGCGGTGATACAGCAGAGAAACGATCATTTCGCCGCTCAGGGTGGACAGATAGTCTATCTGGAACAGTTTACGGCGCAGAACGGAATCGGGCTGGATTGCGGCAAGCAGCTCCGGCATCAGGCGGTTGATTAACTCGCTAGCTGCCGGAAAGCGATCGACCCGAATGCGCTGCTTGGTTTGCTGGTCAAACATGATGTGGTAAAGCTCGTCACCCTCATGCCAGATACGGAATTCGGCGCGCATCCGATAGTGGCTGACGGGAGAACGGAAGACGACAGGTTCTGGTGCATTGAACGGTGCCATCATCCCACGCAGACGCTCGGTTTTCTCTGCAAGCTGGTCGTCGTATTGTTCGATGGGCAGGATTTCTGGCGTCATGATTTTCTCGTCTGAACAGCGTCTAAAAGGGTGTTATTGGCCGGGAATTGTAGGGAATCCGGCCAGGAAGTCCAGTTTTGTTACGTTATTATCCTGTAGTGATATAGAAGTCTAGACTTCCACAATTCGCGATTGTAGGATGAGCGTCCGGCCTTGTATCACAAGTCAAAAGGGAATCCAGTGTAAATCTGGAGCTGACGCGCAGCGGTAAGGAAAGCCCCGGCGATAGCATTATTATGCAGACACTGTCTTTATAGATGGGAAGTCATCGCTTTCGTTGTATCCCTTACCGTCATTGACGGTTTGTGGTCACAACGGCATCCAAGCCCGAAGACCTGCCGGAATACGTCGCAATTGGTTCTGCATATCGCGTGCTATTAACAGAGCCTGCGGCATCCTTATTATTTCTCGGATGCTTTAACAATGATTAAAAAAATTTCGCTGCTGACGGCGCTTTCTGTCACGGCATTTTCTGGCTGGGCGCAGGAAAACAGTTCATCTCCAAATTCGTCATCGGAAAAAAATACCGACGATATGGTAGTTACAGCAAATCGTTTCGCACAGCCGGTTTCTTCGGTGCTGGCACCCACGACTGTAGTGACAAGAGAAGATATTGAGCGTTGGCAGGTGAAGAGCCTGACTGATGTTATGCGCCGCTTGCCGGGTGTAGATATTGGACAAAACGGCGGCTTAGGGCAAAAAAGTTCGTTGTTTATCCGTGGGACTAACTCTAGCCATGTGTTGGTGCTGATCGATGGTATTCGCCTGAATCAAGCGGGTCTAAGTGGCTCATCTGACCTCAGCCAAATCCCCCTCTCACTGGTGCAGAAAGTTGAATATATTCGTGGCGCACGTTCTGCGGTTTATGGTTCTGATGCGATTGGCGGCGTAGTAAACATCATCACTACCAGGGAGAAAAACGGTACGACGCTGTCCGCTGGTATCGGCTCTAATGGGTATCAATCTTATGATGCAGTAACGCAACAAGCACTTGGCGACAGCACAACAGCGACATTGGCTGGTAATTACGTCTATACCAAAGGATTTGACGTGGTGGCTTACGGTACTGCTTCGCCTGCGCAACCCGACCGTGACGGATTTATGAGTAAATCGCTGTATGGTACGGTTGAACATAAGTTTGGTGAGCAATTTAGCGGTTTTTTGCGGGGCTATGGTTATGACAACCGTACTGACTACGATAACTTTTCTGCAGTAGATACTCGCCAGCTTTATAGCCAAACATGGGATACCGGTCTGCGTTATCAGAGCGGTATTTACTCCACGCAGCTAATTGGAAGCTATAGCCATAGCAAGGATTATGACTACGATCCGCTCCGAGGCCTACATGGTATTGGTGCGACGTTAGTTGATTCTCAGCAATACAACGCACAGTGGGGCAATACACTGCAAGTGGGCTCGGGGACAGTGAGTGCTGGTGTTGATTGGCAGGATCAGACCATCAAGCCAGATTCAACTAATGTGAACCGAGAAGAAAGCCAGCACAATACGGGTATTTACCTGACTGGCCAGCAACGTTTTGCTTCCGTAGTGCTTGAAGGGTCTGTACGTGGCGACGATCAATCTGAATTCGGTTGGCATAATACTTGGCAAACTGGGGCGTCTTGGGAGTTTATTGAGGGCTATCGCCTGATTGCTTCTTATGGTACTGCATTTAAAACACCAAATATGGGACAGCTATATGGAAGGTTTGGCAGTAACCGTGACCTTCAGCCAGAAGAAAGTAAACAGTGGGAAAGCGGGGTTGAAGGCCTTACTGGGCCAGTTACATGGAGGGTTTCTGGGTACCGCAATGACATCGACAACCTGATTGATGCAACAGGCAGTACAGGTTACGTTTATGAAAATGTCGGTAAAGCCAAAATCAAAGGGATTGAAGCCACTGCCAGTTTTGATACTGGGCCTGTAGGTCATCGTATTAGCTATGACTATGTTGACTCACGTAATGGCATCACTGATGAACCACTGGCTCGCCGTGCAAAGCAGCAGGTGAAATATCAACTGGATTGGCAGGTGTACGACCTCGATTGGAGCGTAACGTACCAATATCTGGGAGGCCGTTATGACAAAGATTATGGCAATTATGTCCCTGCAATTGATGACTACCAGACTGTTAAGCTTGGCGGCGTAAGCCTCTGGGATCTTGCCGCTTCATATCCGATCACCTCTCATCTGACAGTTCGTGGTAGAATCGCCAACCTGTTTGATAAAGATTATGAGACGGCATATGGCTACCGCACGGCAGGGCGAGAATACTATCTCACAGGAAGCTATACCTTCTAACCTGCCATCCCGTCCTACGGTTCTGGTCTTCGATTCTGGCGTAGGTGGGCTGTCTGTTTATGATGAAATCCGGCAGCTCTTGCCGGATCTTCACTATATATACGCATTCGATAACGAAGCGTTTCCTTATGGTGAGAAATCACAGCAGTTTATTATCGAGCGCGTGGTTGAGATTGTTAACGCAGTTCAACTACGCCATCAGCTCGCATTGGTTGTGATCGCCTGCAATACGGCGAGTACGATTTCCCTTCCTGCCCTGCGTGAGCGCTTTACTTTCCCTGTCGTGGGCGTTGTTCCTGCGGTGAAACCTGCGGCTAAGCTGACGCGCAACGGTGTCGTTGGCCTACTGGCGACGCGCGCAACGGTTCAGCGTCCATACACGCACGAACTGATTGCCCGTTTTGCGACGGATTGCCAGATTTTGTCATTGGGATCGTCAGAACTGGTCGAGTTAGCAGAAGCGAAATTGCAGGGTGAGACGATCTCTATCTCCGAATTGCAAAAAATTCTGCGCCCTTGGCTGCGTTTACCGGAACCGCCAGATACGGTTGTGCTTGGGTGTACGCATTTTCCGTTATTAGCAGAAGAACTGAAAATGGCCTTGCCAGATGGTACGCGTCTTGTGGATTCTGGTGCTGCTATAGCGAAAAGAACAGCATGGCTGATTGCTAATCTGGATAATCCTCCACTTTCGACAGATAAGAATCTGGTTTACTGCCTGGCGATTACGCCTAAAGTCGCCACGCTGTGGCCAATATTGCAGCGTTATGGCTTCGATTCGCTGGAAAAACTGCCACTTTGACAGCCTTGTGGGCAAATAGTAGACAAACGATAATTTTTTTGCATTTAGCACTTGTCAGTGGCCGAGAAGTCCCTATAATGCGCCTCCACTGACACGGCAACAGCGACACGCGGTTGTGGTAACAGGAAAAAAGATTCAACGAA
>NZ_JAPQKX010000013.1:0-89113 GCF_026800125.1 Pectobacterium jejuense
CCAGAGAAGATTGTGATTTGTTCAGGTTGTTCTGGGTGACCAGAGACATGATGTTAGTATTAATCGATGCCATGATAGCGTTCCTTAATCAATAAGATGTAAGTTTCGGGTTAGACCCACGGGGTCATCCCCGTTGTGTCTATTTATCGGAACACTTTTCAAAAGCTTTAATTTTTTACCACACATATCTTTTTTTGAGCCTGACAGCACAACTAAATCTCTGTCCAGCGACGCTTAAGACAGGCTCCATAAGATTGGATAGAAATAACTCTCGCTCAAAATGCTAAACTTATTATACGTACTGCCGATAACCGATACATAGACCATTGGCTCTGGATAGATAAAGGATTCGATCATGGCAAGCATATCTTCATTGGGTGTGGGTTCAGGTTTAGATTTGAGCGGTTTGTTAACGCAATTGAGAACAGCTGAGAACCAGCGTTTGACCCCCATAACAACGCAACAAGCCAGTTATAAAGCTCAACTTACTGGTGTCAGTGCGCTTAAAAGTTCACTCGATAAGCTCAATACCGCTACCAATGCCTTAGCCAAATCACAGTCATTCGGCATTGTCACTGGATCGATTGATGCAATAACCAATACAAAAGTATCCAGCACCAATAAGGCATTTACTGCAACAACAAGCAGCAAAGCTGTCGCTGGCAGTTATAGTATTGAGGTACAGCAATTAGCTCAAGCTCACTCCATTACTTCTGGAGTTAAAACAAGTGCAACGACAGCACTAAGTTCAGCAGATAGCAGTCTCACTATAGCTCAGGCCGATGGTAAGTCATTGACGGTTGACATTAAAGGTGGCGAAACCTCGTTAAACGACGTCCGGGATGCGATTAATAAAGCAAACGGCGGCGTAAGCGCGAGTGTAGTCAAAGCCAAAGATAATGAATATTACCTGATGCTAACAGCCAGAAACAGCGGCGAAAAAGGCGAAATCACAATCACTGACGGCGGTAATGTTCTGGGTGCAACAACCGAAAAAGTTGCCGCGCAGAATGCCGTGATCATTGCAAATGGTATAACCATTGAACGCCAAAGCAATACGATTGATGATGCCTTTGAGGGCGTCAGCTTAACGCTGCAGGCTAAAACTGAAGCAAGCAAACCCGAAACCCTGACCATTGATCAAGACATCACGGGGATGAAAGATGCGATAAAAGCATGGGTTGATGCCTATAACGGCCTGCAAGATACTATTGCTGCACAAACTAAATACACCGCAGTTGAAGTCGGGGAAAGTCAATCCAGCACAAATGGTGCGTTAATCGGTGACTCAACGGTTCGTAGCATACAAAATGCCCTTAAAGGACAGCTCACCACAGTACAAAGCGGTGATGGTGAGTTTAATATTCTCGCCGATTTGGGTATCAAACAAAACTTTAAGACCGGTAAACTTGAAATAGACAACACGGCTTTGGAAAAAGCACTTAAAGAAGAGCCAGGTAAAGTTCAAGCCTTTTTCGTGGGTGATAATGACAAAACGGGTTTTGCAACAGAAACCCGTACTTATCTGAAAGGACTCCTTGATACCGTCGATGGTACTATCAAATCGAAAGAAGATAGTATTAATAAAACAATCAAAAGTCTGGATACCCAATCTCAGCGAATCAAAGATGGTATTGAAGAAACAATTGCTCGCTACCAGAAACAGTTTACAGATCTCGATAAAGCAATGTCTAACATGGCTTCAACCAGTGCAAGCTTAACCAGTATGTTCTCCAAGCTCTAAAGTTTGCCGATTAAGTAGATAATAGGTAACGAGATGTACAATATGAAAGGCAGTCAGGCCTACGCTCAGGTAGGTCTTGAAAGCAGTGTGATGAGCGCAAGCCCTCACCAGCTTATCGTCATGTTGTTTGATGGTGCGCGCAGTGCAATGGTGCGCGCACGCATCCTCATGGAGCAAGGCGATATCCCGGGCAAAGGCATGGCGTTATCTAAAGCGATCAACATTATCAATAACGGACTAAAAGCCGGATTGGACATGGAAAGAGGGGGGGAACTCGTTGAGAACTTGTCCGCCCTGTACGATTACATGTCTCAGCGTTTGTTGATTGCCAATTTACATAACGATGCAAAAGCAATAGAAGACGTCGAAGCGTTGCTGGAAAACATCGCTGATGCCTGGCGACAAATCGGTCCTAATTACAAACCAGAGCAGGAAGTACGTTAATGGCCTCCCCCCATCGGCTTCTAAAAGATTACCAACAGCTTTTGTCTCTGAGTCAAAAAATTCTTCATTTGGCAGTCAGCGGCCAGTGGGATACGTTGGTTGAGCAAGAGATTGTTTATGTTCAGTCCGTTGAAGGCTTAGTTAACACGCCAATTCCTGACGAAATTGACAGCGTGATGCGTTTGCATCTGCGACAGATTTTGCAGGAAGTGATGGATAATGAAGCGAAAGTAAAACAACTTCTGCAGAAGCGGATGGACGAGTTAAGTTCGTTAATGGGGCAATCACTGAAGCAAAAGTCAATTAATACGACTTATAGCGAATTTGCAGGGCAGCGACTGCTGCCAGGTGAACCCGCTCCCGGTGAGCCAAGCTCATAATTTCGTACTCGTTATATACGACACTCGCGCTCCTATCTTCATCTGATACGGGCGCGTTTTTTTACCCATAAACGGTGCTTTTACTCTGTATGCTCAGACTATCAGCATAGCGAAATCAGTACGCGTTAAGAATTTAGAGATTAGAGGACGTGAAGACAGGGAATAGACACAGGTAGAAGGCCAGCACAAATAAAGATTGTGCGTAATTTCATTGCATTAACAGTGAGATTACGCACAATGACTTTGCTAGTTGCAGGTTGATGTCATTAGACGACATCAAACAGACATATTCATCACTTCCTGATACGCAGATACCAGTTTATTACGCACCTGAATGCCCATCTGCATTGAAATGGATGATTTCTGCAAATCCACCATCACATCATTCAATGCTACGCCTGGCACACCCAAGGTAAATTTTTCAGCCTGCGTACGAGCCGTCTGCTGCGTGTCGCTGATCTTATCGATCGCGGCTTTCAGCTCACTGGCAAAACCAGGTTCTACCGATGGTCTGGCTATTGGTGTGTCAGCAGCCTGCAGAGCTTTGACCTGCATTTGCTGTAAAACACCATCTATACCTTGAACTGACATAACACCTCACTACATCATACAGAGTAGACTGCTTATGCATTTTCTATGACAGCATTACCCTATCACACAGCTTTTCAGATAAATCGCACAATTAGCGCGAAAAATGCCACCTTATCGACCCATCGATTTTTCTTTTACGGAAAATAATGACATGCCGATAAATGTAGGCGAAATGTTTTATTGATTGCGCAATCAGGGAGTTCTGTTTTGTCACGTCACAACGTTAAGTATATCGTTCAACAACCAAGCAGAGATAGAGTATGAACGCCTCATTAACCGGCTCCGCTACCGGTAAAAATAGCTTTGGCGAAATACTCAACCGGTTACGCGCCAATCCGAAAATTCCGCTATTAATCGCAGCCGCTGCGACCATTGCGATCGTCGTTGCGTTGACGCTATGGGCCAAAGGTCCAGACTATCGAGTGCTTTATAGCAATATAAATGACCGTGACGGTGGTGCGATTGTCAGCGAATTAACGAAGCTGAATATTCCTTATCGCTTTGCGGAAAATGGCGGAGCGATCATGATTCCCGCCGCAAATGTCTATGAGACCCGACTCCGACTTGCTCAATTGGGGCTGCCAAAAGGCGGCGCAGTTGGCTTTGAATTGCTCGACCAGGAAAAGTTTGGCATCAGCCAATTCAGCGAACAGATTAATTACCAGCGTGCGCTGGAAGGTGAACTGTCCAGAACGATAGAAACGCTTGGCCCCGTTCAGAATGCGCGAGTTCATCTTGCCATACCGAAGCCTTCACTGTTCGTTCGTGAGCAAAAAGCGCCCTCTTCTTCTGTCACGCTGACGTTACAGCCAGGTCGTGCATTAGATGAAGGGCAAATCAATTCCATCGTTTATATGGTTTCCAGCAGTGTTGCTGGCCTGCCACCAGATAATGTTACGGTCGTCGATCAGACCGGGCGCCTGTTAACGCAGGCTGGGAGCAGCAGCCGCGATCTGAATGCTGCGCAACTGAAGTTCAGCAACGAAGTCGAGGCGATGTACCAACGCCGCATAGAGTCTATTATCGCGCCGATGGTTGGCATGGGTAACGTACATGCTCAGGTCACCGCGCAAATCGATTTCTCTGCTCGTGAACAAACTGACGAACAGTATCAGCCTAACCAGCCGCCAGATAAAGCGGCCGTTCGCTCTCAGCAAACCAGCCAGAGTGAGCAAAGAGGAGGCCCGAATGTCGGTGGCGTTCCTGGTGCATTAACCAATCAGCCCGCACCGGCTCCTACGGCCCCTATCGCAACGCCTCCAAATAACGCTAATGCCAATGCGAACAATCAGGCTGGCCAGCAGAACCAAAACAATGCCGCAGGTGCGCAAGCTAATGCGGCAAATGCGAATACCGTTATTCAAACATCAAATGTTCGCAATGATGCAACAACCAACTATGAAGTCGATAAGACGATTTTACATACCAAACACAGCTCGGGTGGTGTAAAGCGCTTGTCTGCGGCCGTTATTGTTAACTACCAGCCTCCTGGTGAGGATGGCAAACCAGTTGCACTGACGGAAGAACAGATCAAACAGATTGAAACGGTAGCTCGCGAAGCCATGGGCTTCTCTGCTGAACGTGGCGATACATTAAATGTCGTTAATACGCCATTTATGGACAGCACCGACGGTTCTGGCGAACTTCCATTCTGGCAAAAACAGGCATTCTTCGATCTCCTGATGGAAGCTGGCCGCTGGCTGCTGGTTCTGATCGTTGCCTGGATTCTGTGGCGTAAACTGGTTCGTCCACAATTGCAGAGAAAAGCACAACAGCAAGAAGCGGCGCTGGCAGCGGCTGCCCTGTCTCAAGGTGCAGACAGCGATGTTATGGTCAACTTGAGTAGCTCAGAAGTTGAACAGCAGCGGAAATCACAGCAACGCGTCAATGCAGAAATGCAGAGTAATCGCATACGTGAAATGGCAGAGAACGATCCACGCGTTGTCGCTCTGGTAATTCGTCAATGGATGAGTACTGAACTATGAACCTGACAGGAACAGAAAAAAGCGCCATCTTATTGATGACCATAGGTGAAGACCGCGCGGCAGAAGTGTTTACTCATCTTTCGACTAAAGAAGTACAGCACCTTAGTTCTGCAATGGCTAACATGCGACAGGTCTCACAACAGCAGTTGCTCGAAATCCTGAGAGAATTTGAGGCTGATTCAGAGCAATATGCCGCACTCAGTGTGAATGCGGGTGACTACCTTCGTTCAGTGCTTGTTAAAGCCCTTGGTGAAGAGCGAGCGTCTAGCCTGTTGGAAGATATTCTGGAAAGCCGCGACTCTACGAGTGGAATGGAAACACTCAACTTCATGGAGCCGCAGATTGCCGCAGACCTTATTCGCGACGAGCATCCGCAGATTATCGCAACAATCCTGGTGCACCTGAAGCGTGCTCAGGCTGCCGATATCTTAGCCCTGTTTGACGAACGTCTTCGTCATGACGTTATGCTACGTATCGCGACCTTCGGCGGCGTTCAGCCTTCCGCACTGGCAGAATTGACAGACGTTCTGAATGGCTTGCTGGATGGTCAGAATCTCAAACGCAGCAAAATGGGTGGTGTTCGTACTGCGGCTGAAATTATCAACCTGATGAAAACCCAGCAGGAAGAAGCAGTTATCGATGCAGTACGCGAATTCGATGGCGAACTGGCACAGAAAATCATCGACGAAATGTTCTTGTTCGAAAACCTGGTGGACGTGGACGACCGCAGCATCCAGCGCCTTCTGCAAGAAGTCGAGTCCGAGTCTCTGCTGTTGGCATTGAAAGGTGCCGAAGAGCCTTTACGCGAGAAATTCCTGCGCAATATGTCTCAGCGTGCTGCGGAAATTCTTCGCGACGACCTTGCAACTCGTGGTCCAGTACGTATGTCGCAGGTCGAAAACGAACAGAAAGCTATTCTGCTTATCGTCCGCCGACTGGCAGACAGCGGCGAGATGATTATCGGTGGCGGCGAGGATGCTTATGTCTAACGCCCCCAAAAACCTGGCCTGGCAGCCCTGGAAACTCAACGACCTGGCTGCCCCCACCGTTGCAAAGCCGGTTCCAGCCTATCAGGTCAATGATGAACCTGAATTGCCGGACATGGAGCGATTCTCTGAAGAAAACGCCCTTTCTGCTGCAGAGGACGAACTCGCATCTCTGCGTGAAATCACAATGCAACAGGCGCGAGAAACGGGTTTTGCGCAAGGTCATCAACAAGGTTATGACGCCGGTTATCAGGAAGGTTTAGCCAAGGGGCAACAGCAGGGTTTGCAGAACGCCTTGCAGCAGCAGCAACCGATTATTGAACAAATGCAGCAAATGGTCACCGAATTCCAACAGACGCTGGATACTCTCGACAGTGTGATCCCCGCTCGCCTGATGCAGTTAGCTTTGACCGCAGCCAAGCAGATTCTGGGGCAACCTCCGGTATGCGATGGTAATGCGCTGCTTGGTCAAATACAGCAATTGATCCAGCAAGAGCCTATGTTCTCAGGGAAAACGCAGCTGCGCGTTCACCCTTCAGATCTGGAACGTGTTGAACAATATTTGGGTCCGACACTCAGCTTGCATGGTTGGAGATTGCTTGCCGATAGTCAACTTCACCCTGGTGGTTGTAAAGTCAGCGCAGAAGAAGGCGATCTGGATGCCAGTCTGGCGACACGCTGGCATGAGCTTTGCCGTTTAGCCGCACCGGGAGAGCTATAATGACTTCACGCCTCGGACGCTGGCTTTCTTCTCTCGATTCATTTGAGAAGCGCATTGATGACACGCCTTCTGTGCGTCGTTATGGCCGCTTAACCCGGGCGACAGGTTTGGTATTGGAAGCGACAGGGTTACATATGCCACTGGGCGCCACCTGTCTCATTGAACGGCAGAATGGCTCGCAGGTTGAAGAAATCGAAAGCGAAGTTGTCGGTTTCAACGGGCAAAAACTCTTTCTTATGCCGCTGGAAGAAGTTGAAGGTATTACTCCTGGAGCGCGTGTCTACGCGCGCGTCGGCCAGGACAGTAGCAGCCAAGGGAAGCAATTGCCCTTAGGCCCTGAACTGCTTGGGCGAGTGCTGGATGGTAGCGCAAAACCGCTGGATGGTTTACCCGCACCGGATACAGGCTATCGCGCACCACTGATTACGCCGCCGTTCAACCCATTACAGAGAACGCCAATCGAAAGTGTTCTGGACGTGGGTGTTCGAGCTATCAATGCCTTGCTTACCGTAGGTCGGGGGCAGCGAATGGGCCTGTTTGCAGGTTCAGGGGTGGGTAAAAGTGTGCTGTTGGGGATGATGGCACGCTATACTCAAGCTGACGTCATCGTTGTCGGCCTTATCGGTGAACGTGGCCGAGAAGTGAAAGACTTTATCGAGAATATCCTGGGTACCGAAGGACGAGCGCGTTCCGTCGTTATTGCTGCGCCAGCCGACGTTTCTCCATTATTAAGGATGCAGGGTGCCGCCTATGCCACGCGTATTGCTGAAGATTTTCGCGATCGCGGGCACCACGTTCTGCTCATCATGGATTCGCTCACGCGCTATGCCATGGCACAGCGTGAAATTGCGTTAGCTATTGGCGAACCGCCGGCAACCAAGGGTTATCCCCCTTCCGTCTTTGCTAAATTACCCGCGCTAGTAGAGCGCGCAGGTAATGGTATTCATGGAGGTGGTTCAGTCACCGCCTTCTATACTGTTCTAACAGAAGGTGACGATCAGCAGGATCCTATCGCTGACTCCGCTCGTGCCATCCTTGACGGACATATCGTGTTGTCACGTCAATTAGCTGAGTCTGGTCATTATCCGGCAATTGATATTGAAGCATCAATTAGCCGTGCGATGACAGCGCTGATCGATGAAGGGCATTATGCTTCTGTAAGGCAGTTTAAACAGTTACTATCCAGTTACCAACGTAACCGTGATTTAGTCAGTGTTGGTGCATACGCCGCAGGCAGCGACCCTATGCTTGACAAAGCAATTCGGCTTTACCCGCATTTGGAAGCCTTCTTGCAGCAGGGTATGTTTGAACAAAGTAACTATGAAGAGTCCTGCCAGGCGTTGCACACTATTTTCCCTCGTAACGAGTAGGAGAGCAGATGAAAACCCAGTCACCGCTGGTTACACTACGCGAACTGGCGCAGAAGGACGTTGAGAAAGCAGCAGGCCAGTTGGGGCAAGTGCGTCAGGCACATCAACAGGCCGAGCAGCAGCTCAATATGCTGTTAAACTATCAGGATGACTATCGTCAAAAATTGAACTCGACGATGTCCTCTGGTATGGCGAATAATAGCTGGCAGAATTATCAGCAGTTCATCCGAACGTTGGACAGTGCAATTGAGCAACACAGACAACAGCTCTCGCAATGGACATCGCGTTTAGATTTAGCAATGAAGACCTGGCAAGAAAAACAGCAGCGCTTGAACGCATTTGAAAAATTGCAGGATCGCGAACTGACAAGACAGCTTGCCAAAGAGAATAAAATAGAACAAAAACAAATGGATGAATTTGCCCAACGGGCCTCACAGAGGAAAGCAGAATCATGAATCTGTCCGCGTTACCTATAGCTACCACTGCCAGTGATACAAGCAGTTCTTCTGCTTCATTACTGACACAGGGTGAGCTGCCAAAAGATTTTGTTGATCTGTTGAGCAAACGCATATCACAAGTAGCCGATACGTCGGGTAAAAAAACGCTCGATAAAGTAGACGAAGAAGCCCTGTTAAGCGCATTAGGGAAAGATAATGCTTCGCTTAGCCGTGACGATTTAAATGCCCTGCTTTCTTCCTTCAGTTCTCTCACGGGAGCAACGATTACAGCGGGTAAGCAAAATCCAGAAATTGTAGGACTGGCGAAGTTTAAGAGTCTGGATAAAAAAGAGAGTGACAGCACGACAGATGACACTATCGCCATGCAGGCACTGCTTGCCATGTTGCAGACAACGCCGCTTCCTACACAACCTGCCGCTGATAATATTGCAGCGAATGCCGTAAATGCAGGGTTAATGATTCCGGGACTCATTGACGCTAAACGCCAGAATGAAGCATCCGCATCAGTACTAAACACTACGGGTGAAAGTGCTAAAGGCACACTGGCAAAATTGCTCGACGCTTCAGTGACCTCAGATAAAGATGCAGGCATATCACGCGATCTGCATCATGCAGCCAAGCAAACCGCATCAACAACAACCGAGTCTGCTGATGAGGCTGCAAAGTTTGCGCTAACGACGCCAAATTCCCTTGCGGGCGATCGCAATGTGTCTGAATCAGTCTCTGCATTAGGCAACGGCGCGTCTCAAACAACGCCACCTGTCGCACAGGCTATGCATATTCAGCCAGCCTCGGTGGGAACGACCACGCCAGCCCCTCAGGCAGCGAGTGCTCAACTGAACGCACCATTTGGTTCACCACAATGGCAAGACGCATTGGGCCAGCAAATCATTATGTTCAGCCGTAATGGTCAGCAGACCGCAGAGTTACGTTTGAACCCACAGGAATTGGGTGCCCTGCACATCAGTCTAAAAATCGATGATAATCAGGCTCAAATTCATCTGGCTTCAGCAAACAGCCAAGTTCGCTCAGCGCTGGAAGCTGCGCTGCCTCACCTGCGTAATGCGATGGCAGAGAGCGGAATTAACCTTGGTCAGAGCAGCGTAGGCAGTGATTCCTCTGCCTGGCAGCAGCAAATGGCGGGTAATAACAACGATGGCAATAACCGTGGCCCGTCTTACCAACAACAATTTGGCCATTCATCAGAAAGCACAAGTGAATTATTAGACGTACCAGAACAGTTAAGATCAATGGCATCATCCGTCAACGGCGTTGATATCTTTGCCTGAAAGTGAAGTAAACGAATAAGTTAGCACGATTTTCCCTGCCTATTCTCTGTATTGAACATTGCAATAGGCAGGATAATCATCAACATTACGCATTTATTTATTGCTGGTTCCATCCGGCAGTAAATATCGATAAGTAACGGGAACTATCTTTGGCTATGTCTGATATGCAAGTTCGACCAGGACGTAAACGGTCTATTTGGCTAATACTACTGATTATCGTTGCTCTCGCTGCAACTGGTGCTGCGGGCGCCGCCTGGTGGCTATTAAATCAGAAAAACGCAGCAACGGCTGAGCAGGAAGCACCGCCACCGCCAGAGCCTGTTTTCATGCCACTGGATACTTTTACCGTTAATCTCGTCAATGCAGATAATGACCCTGACCGCGTGTTGTATGTTGGATTCACGCTGCGTTTACCAGATGAAGCTACGCGTACACGGTTTACTAATTATCTGCCAGAAGTTCGCAGCCGACTGTTATTACTGCTTTCTCGTCAGGACGCGATTGCGCTTGCCAATGAGCAAGGTAAACAGAAGCTGATAGAGCAAATTAAGCAAGTGCTAAGCCCGCCATTAGTTCCTGGTCAACCTAACCAGGTCGTTACTGATGTTCTGTTCACGGCCTTTATACTGCGGTAACCATTATGGGCGATAGCATTCTTTCACAAGCAGAAATTGATGCATTATTAAATGGCGACAGCGGCGATAGCGACGCTGATGCGAATGCGTCGTCAAAAGTGGATGGGGGCGTCAAGCCCTATGATCCGAATACTCAACGACGTGTGATCCGCGAGCGTTTACAGGCATTAGAAATCATTAATGAGCGCTTTGCGCGTCAATTCCGTATGGGATTGTTTAACCTGTTACGCCGTAGTCCTGATATCACTGTAGGTGCGATCAAGATCCAGCCTTATCATGAGTTTGCTAGGAACCTTCCCGTACCGACAAACCTGAATCTGATTCACTTAAAACCACTACGTGGTACCGCATTATTTGTATTTTCACCAAGCCTGGTATTTATCGCCGTAGATAACCTATTCGGCGGTGACGGGCGCTTCCCGACAAAAGTTGAAGGGCGTGAATTTACTCATACAGAGCAGCGTGTTGTTAAGCGTATGTTGCGCCTTGCTCTGGAGGCTTATGGTGAAGCCTGGAATGCGATTTACAAACTTGACATCGAATATGTGCGTTCAGAAATGCAGGTCAAGTTTACCAACATCACGACGTCACCTAATGATATCGTCGTGACGACACCGTTTCATGTTGAGATCGGTTCGCTGACCGGTGAATTTAACATCTGTATTCCTTTTTCAATGATCGAGCCGCTGCGTGAACTGCTCGCGAATCCGCCATTGGAAAACTCACGTCAGGAAGATCAGAGCTGGCGGGACACCTTAGCCAAGCAGGTACAGCATTCCGAACTGGAATTAGTTGCAAGCTTTGTTGATATTCCGCTGCGACTCTCCAAGATTCTGAAGCTACAGCCCGGTGATGTCTTACCGATCGACAAACCTGACAAAATCGTTGCTCATGTTGACGGCGTGCCCGTGCTGACCAGCCAATATGGCACATTAAACGGGCAATATGCCCTACGTGTTGAACATTTGATTAACCCTATATTGAATTCTCTGGATAACGAGGAACAGCCCCATGAGTGACACCAAGAAACCGTCCGACGACAAGGAATCAGTGGACGATCTGTGGGCTGATGCATTTAACGAGCAGCAGGCTGCAGAAAAACCGGCCGCGACAACGGAAGGCATTTTTAAGTCGCTAGACGGTCATGATCCGCTGGGTGCTCTGCAGGATATCGACCTGATATTGGATATTCCTGTCAAACTCACCGTTGAGCTTGGCCGGACTAAAATGACGATAAAAGAGTTACTGCGCCTGACTCAGGGCTCCGTTGTTGCACTTGATGGCTTAGCAGGTGAACCGTTGGATATCCTGATCAATGGCTATCTGATTGCCCAGGGAGAAGTTGTTGTTGTATCTGACAAGTACGGTGTTCGTATTACAGATATCATCACACCATCCGAACGTATGCGCCGCCTGAGTCGTTAATGGCAATAGCCTCGATATCATCTCCGGCTCCAGTAGCAAGTAAGCAGTCAACACTTGTTACTGAGCCTCCCCTTACCGGCAGCATGTTACTGACACAGGTTGGTAGCGTGCTAGCTGGTATTTTATTATTTATTCTGCTGATTGCCTGGCTAGCTCGCAAACTCGGTTTTGCTCCCCAAGCCAAACAAAACAAGCTGCTAAAAGTCGTATCCAGTTGCCCTGTCGGGCAGCGTGAACGTGTCGTTATTGTAGAAGTTGATAATACCTGGCTGGTGTTAGGTGTTACGGCTCAGCAAATCACGCCGCTGCATACACTTCCAGCACAACCAACCAACGACAGTTCCTCAACTGGTGACACCAAACCGGTAGATTTCAATCAACTGTTAAAGAAAGTTTTAAAGCGTCCGGAAAAATCGGAATGAGTGCCTTGCCTAATTATTCTTGTATCACCGCCCTGCTCCGCACACTGCGCTACGGTTTAGCCATCGGTTTATTGTTCATGGCACCATCGGTGTGGGCACAGCTTCCCGGTATTGTGACGCAACCTCTACCTAACGGTGGACAGAGCTGGACGCTATCCGTACAGACGCTGGTTTTACTCACGTCATTAACGTTTCTTCCTGCTGCATTGTTAATGATGACCAGCTTCACCCGAATCATCATTGTACTGAGCTTGTTACGTAACGCGCTGGGTACACCAACCGCACCACCGAACCAGGTATTGCTCGGGTTAACGCTTTTCCTGACATTTTTTGTCATGTCGCCAGTATTAAACCGCGTTTATGACGAAGCTTATCTTCCCTTCAGTCAGGATCAAATCAGCATGGAAGTCGCCATAGAACGTGGTGCGGAACCCGTGCGCGAGTTCATGCTGCGGCAGACCCGGGAAACCGATCTGGCGTTATTTACCCGACTGGCAGAAATTCCAGAAATCCAGGGACCTGAAGCGGTGCCCATGCGTGTACTTCTCCCCGCATTTGTGACAAGTGAGCTAAAAACTGCGTTCCAGATTGGCTTCACCGTGTTTATTCCTTTCCTTATCATTGACCTTGTTGTTGCCAGTGTATTGATGGCGCTGGGTATGATGATGGTTCCTCCGGCAACCATTTCATTGCCTTTTAAACTCATGCTTTTCGTATTAGTCGATGGCTGGCAGCTGCTACTCGGTTCATTAGCCCAGAGTTTTTATAGTTAGACGGATAGAGGAATGCGACTATGACACCAGAATCGGTGATGGCGCTTGGCTATGAGGCAATGAAGGTAGCATTGGCGTTGGCGGCGCCTCCGTTGATGGCAGCACTACTCAGCGGACTGCTTATTAGTCTCTTACAGGCTGCCACTCAGATAAACGAAATGACGCTGTCGTTTATCCCTAAAATCCTCACGGTCTTCTTCACCTTGGTGATCGCAGGCCCTTGGATGTTAAACCTCATGCTGGACTATATGCGTACGCTATTCGGCCAGTTACCTAATATTATTGGGTAAGCATGCTGACGTTTAACAGTTGGGACATGGTGAATTGGGTCAGTCAGTTTTTCTGGCCTTTTGTCAGAATTCTTGCGCTGATCAGTACCGCACCTGTCTTTAACGAAAGAGCGATTGGCAATCGGGTAAAAATCGGTCTGGGCGTACTGATTACCCTACTCGTTGCGCCCTATTTGCCATTAAACACCACGCCTATTTTTTCCGTCGCGGGCGTATGGCTGTTAATACAGCAAATTCTCATCGGTGTTACGCTCGGCCTATCAATGCAGTTAGCATTTGCCGCTATTCGCCATGCTGGCGAACTCATTGGCTTACAAATGGGGCTCGCTTTTGCGACCTTCTTTGATCCCACTGGCGGTCCGAATATGCAGGTAGTCGCCCGTTTCCTGAATATTCTCGCGATCTTATTATTCTTAACCTTTGATGGGCACCTCTGGATGATTTCGCTATTAGCAGATAGCTTCTACACTCTGCCAATCAGCGCAAACCCTGTTAACAGCCACGCTTTTCTCGCTCTTGCTCGTGCCGGTGGACTGATTTTTATTAATGGATTGATGCTCGCGCTGCCAATCATAACTCTATTGCTAACCATTAACCTGGCATTAGGTATGCTTAACCGCGTCGCCCCCCAGCTTTCAATATTTGTCGTTGGCTTTCCGATTACCCTCACGGTGGGAATCATGACCCTGGGCTTATTACTTCCTCTTATCCCACCCTTTGCAGAGCATTTATTCAGCGAAGTATTCGATTTACTCGCTGACATTCTCACTCAGCTATCAAGTTCTTAGCTCCCTATATAACGTAGTGGTCGAAGTGAGGCCAACGCGGATAGCGGGCGCGCATATTTATTTCTCATTTCAACATACTACCGTAGCTCGTCATATGGCTATACACAGCTGTGATTTTTACCAGACCACGCCAGAAAGTTGTAGCAGACATCGATGCCCTGAAACAATCTATGCACTAAAAAAGTAGGTGTTATATAAAAGGGAATGTCAGAGAGAATTGAGGATGATGGGGGAATAAAAAATGGCATGTCATCCATTCAATATAATTGAAGGGAGTGACACGCCTAAAAAATACGCCCGGTTTAAGCGTATTCAAACCGTAAAGTAGAATAGAAAAATATCGTCTATTTCTACTATCTCATCTGGAATAAGGACATTCCTTGCATATTCTGGAAAGCCGTATAAGAAGCCTGTAGAGAAGATTGCTGCATGATATAAGACGAAATTGCGTCATACCAATCAGTATCCTGCAGTTGCCCCAATGCAGTCTTATTGGCTACATCACGATCTTTACCAATAGCATCAAGGTTATCAATCTCATTGAGTTGAATACCCAGTTCTGCACGAACAGCTGAAATGTTATTAAAGGAATTTTTTAAACCGCGGTTTGCCGTCTCTAATGCCGCTGCCACACTCGCTTTTGTTGCATCGTCAGCATCAGCAAGAGGCGTTTCAAGCGCTTTAATTGCAATATCCAAAGTCTCAAATAAATCCGACTGGATACTACCATCCGGTTCTGCTTGAGCATCACCGGTTGTTCCATTGAACACAGCGGAACCGACATGGCTCACCGTCATATTTCGGGACGCATCTACGCGTTGTGAAATAGCCTGGTCACCGCCCAAATACTCAACGCCTGTGGCCCCATCAACAAAAGGAATTTTGTCGGTGTTATAGCCAGCAAAAATATAATTACCGTTACCGTCAGTGCTGTTAGCCATATTCAGCAATTCAGCTTTCATGCCACGCAGGGAAGTCGCGACCGACTTGCGATCGTCGTCACTCAGAACACCACCGCCTTTGATTACTTCGGTCAATGCGCTGCTAATCGTGGTTGTGCTTTTGTCCAGAATAGACTCTTCCAGAGACATACTTTGCTTCGCAAATGTACGCGCTAGCGTGTACTGACCATTCTCCGACTGGGCCTGGCCAAGCATAATGGCTCCCGCCGCAGCGATCGGATCATCTGATGGATTTACGACACGTTTACCGGTTGACAGCTGCTCACCCGTTTTTTGCCACGTTGCCTGACCATTCATAATGCCTTGCATATTTTGTTGGTATATCATGCTGGTACTTAAGCGCATGGTATCAATTCCTCTTTATCAAATGGTCAAACTAGCTACGTGCGGCTAATAAAGCGTCAAATATGGATTGTGCTGTTTTGATGACCTGAGCATTTGCCATATAGTATTGTTGGTAACGCATCAGATCGCCGTATTCCTCATCCAGGTTCACACCGGATACGGACTGCTGCTCTGCCGTTAGTTGTTTAACAACGTTTTGCTGCGATGTGTTATTTATCTTCAGCGTACTGGTCTGGTTACCGATCATGCCCACTAAGCTCGCATATGCACCAGAAGCACTCGCTTTACCACCTACAATTTTTTCATTTTGCAGCGCAAGTAATGCCTTCGCGTTGGTATTATCACCTACACCACCAAACACGGGATTACCACTTCCATCCACAACCGGGTTGCCGGCAGAATCAAGCTTAACGGATGCCGCAGCAATTTTATTAGGGTCAGAAATAGCGACGGACATATCGGTAATGACATCATTAACTGGTTTGAGCAAGAAACTGTCGTTCGTTGCTGGTGTACCCGAGATAGTCATCTTGATACCATCAAAATTCAGGCTGTTATCAGAGGTATCCACCGCTGCCGTAAATTTTGAGTTGTCAGATAAACGGGTAATTTGCCAGCTAGCGCCGTCATATTTAACCGAATAATTAGTCGCTTGTACGTCTTTGGTATCAGTGTAAGACGGAGTCAACACGGCGTTACCCCCGTTCTTGCTATCATCCAGAACTACAGCCTTACCAAAGGAAAAGAAATCGCCGCCTTTGACCCCATCGTGGTCAAAACCTTTTTGGTGTTGGGCATTAAATGCATCAGCAAATGCTAATGCTAACTGCCCTAACTGATTACGCGCCTCATCTAGCGTCTCGGAACGGAAAGAGATCAAACCACCTAATGAACCACCGGTTAATGAACTCTCATTCAACGTGACGACATCGTTTGTCTGGTCTTTATATCCGATGGTGAGGCGAGACGGGTCAATGCTGGAACTAATTGCAACTAATTGATTGCTCGTACCTGCCTGAACCAGATTAGTACCGTTCTTTAATGCAACGTTATAAACCGTCCCATCCTGAACGGTAACATCAACACCCACTAATTTATTGAGCTGATCGACAAGAAGATCTCGTTGATCGAGCAAATCGTTAGGCATCGTGCCACTATTTGCGCCCATTAGTTTCGTGATTTCGTTGTTTAACGAGGCGATCTGGTCGGTATACGTATTAATTTGGCCAACAGTACTTTGAATCTGTGTATTCAGCCCGCTGTCCATGTCACGCAGGTATTTATCCGTGACCTTGAATTGGTTTACCAGCCCTTCAGCTTTGCCCAGTACAGTTTGACGAGTCGACGAATCACCCGCGTTACTGGTGAGGTTTTGCAGGTTAGAAAAGAAACCCTGTATGGTTGATGAAAGGCTCGTTGTGCTGCTAGCCAGCAGATTATCGATCTTGGAGATTTGCTCGTAGTAAGCAGAAACCGAGCTGCTTGTCGTTTGCGCAGAGCGCAGCTGGTTGGTGATGAATTCATTGTACTGACGATTAATGCTAACAACATTAACACCGTTACCAATATACCCAGCGGATGTGCTGCTGCTAGTCGCTTGCTCAAGAATCGCATTTTGCCGACTATAGCCAGTAACAGCCTGATTACTAATGTTGTTACTCACGGTACTCAGCGCAACCTGTGCACCTTTTAAGCCACTCATCGCTGTGTTAATTAAATTGGACATAGGGTGTTGTTCCTTTTACACAGGCTTTTTTCGCCCTGCGCGATTAACCAAATGCTGAAAGCAGCAAATACGCTACATAAGTTAATTACTATATCGGTCAGGAAGCGCAAATCTTGAATAAAAAAATCAAAATAGCCGACTCAAATCGTGAGTGTAGGCTTTCGCTACTTTCTCACCCGAATTCTTCATTTGCTGGATCATGCTAACCAGTTTTTGGGCATATTGTGGGTCCGTTGCATAACCCGCCTTTTGTAACGCATGAGCCGCTTGCTCAGCCGTTCCGGCGCTCATCACTGCAGAATAGCGTGGGTTATTGGTCAACAATTTCACATAGTCACCAATAGCTTCAATATAGGAATCGTACACCCTGAAGCTGGCTTTTACTTTTTTGGCCACACCTTGTTCATACTCTGTCGTCGTTATCTCTGTTGTCGGCCCATTCCAGCTGCTGCCAGCTTTGATACCGAACAGATTATGACTTGGACGCCCGTCCTCGGTAGGGATTTCGCGTTGCCCCCAACCAGATTCAAGCGCAGCCTGAGCGATGATAAGGTGATGAGGTATGCCACTATGCTGGCTGGCAATCTGAGCAGGTAAGGAAATCTGAGACACAAAATTACTATTGGATAGCGGCAACGCTGAACCCATAGTAGGCAATTTGGGCAGCGCTTTACGTACCATCTGCTCCACGGCCGCAGTTGGCATGCTTTTGAGTACATCACCATCAAATGTTAATGGAACAGACGGAACAGCGGCTTTAGCCGCCGTAGCCTCTGGGGATTGTCGGGTCAATTGCTCAACCATAACATCCGCGAGCCCAAGCCCCTTGCCCTTAGTTGAGATCTCTTGAGCAATTTGCTGGTCATACATTGAGGTATACAGACGCGTCTGATCGCTGTTGAAAAGCCCGTCCTGCGGAATCGCTGAACGCATACTTTTCATCATCAATTGTACAAACACGCCTTCCATTTGTTGCGCAACCGCCCTAATGCCCTCTTTGCTTTGAGGATTACCTGAAACTTCACGCTTCAACGTATTCAGGGATTGCGCATCATAGGCCGCGTTATTCAGCGTCTGCATATCACTCATCAGATAATTTCCAGTTTGGCACGCAAGCAGCCAGCACTTTGCATCGCCTGCAGAATAGACATCAGCTCCATCGGCGTCGCGCCCAAAGAATTCAGTGCACGTACGACGTTGTTGAGGTTGGCGCTGGAATTGACGCGCTGTAAAGCACCACCCGCTTGCTGAACCGAAATCTCTGTTTGCGGCGTGACCACCGTCTGACCACCGCCAAATGGGGTATTAGGTTGGCTGACATTGGCCTGCTGATTGATCGTCACAGAGAGGTTACCCTGGGCGATAGCACAGCTATCCAACGTGACATCACGGTTCATCACGACAGATCCGGTACGAGAATTAATAATCACTTTGGCATCCTGAATACCGACATTGACTTCAATATTCTGGACATCAGCCAAAAAGCGAACCTGAGAACTGTTGCCATGCGGAGCAAGTACTTGAATGGTACGAGAATCCAGCGGAGTCGCTGTACCACCGTATCCAGAGCGATTGATTGCATCGCTGACTTTCTGCGCCATCGAGAAATCATCGTTCTTCAGCTGCAGCATTATCGTATTTGACGAGCCAAACGTACTCGGTAACTCTCGCTCAATAATTGCACCGTTACTGATTCGTCCGCCGGCAAGCTGGTTAACCTGAACACTACTTCCGCCAGCGGAAGCACCAGCGCCACCAACCAAAACGTTCCCCTGCGCCAAAGCGTAGACCTGATTGTCTACCCCTTTTAATGGGGTCATTAACAGCGTCCCGCCGCGCAAGCTCTTCGCATTACCAAGTGATGACACAACGACATCAATATTTTGGCCTGTTCTGCCAAAAGGCGGAAGTTCCGCCGTTACCATCACCGCCGCCACATTCTTCAACTGCATGTTGGTTCCGGCAGGAACGGTAATCCCCAACTGGGAAAGCATGTTAGTTAAGCTTTGCGTCGTAAACGGCGTCTGCATGGTTTGGTCACCAGAACCATCGAGACCAACCACTAACCCATAACCAATTAACGCATTACCGCGTACGCCCTGGATATTCACCAGATCGCGAATTCTCTCTGCCGACGCAGGGGCAATATTCAGCGTCAGTAACGTCAGCAGTACAGTGAAAAATGATGCAATCCGCATGGCAGGCCTCTTAAGCTTAGAACGGAGAAACATTGAGAAAGAACCGCTGTAACCAGCCCATGTTTTGCGCTTCGTTAATATAGCCATTACCGACATATTCAATGCGCGCATCCGCAACCTGGGTTGATGGTACCGAGTTGTTACCGCTAATAGTTCTCGGATTAACTACCCCAGAGAAACGGATAAACTCTGTTCCCTGATTAATTGCAATTTGTTTTTCGCCAACGACCTGTAGATTGCCATTAGCTAATACTTGGCCAACCGTAACGGTAATCGTACCACTGAAGGTGTTGTTCGCATTCGCACCACCTTGCCCAGTGAAGTCATTCGTTCCTGTTGCATTCAGCGACGCACGATTATTACCCAACGGCCCGTCAAGATAACGCGGTACCACCGTTGCGCCGAACGTTGAAGAACCATTACGAGCAGCATTGGCTGACGAGCTTTTACTGGCGCTCACATTTTCCTGCAACACGATCGTCAATGTGTCGCCAATATTACGTGGGCGACGATCCTCAAACATCGGCTGGTAGCCATAATTCATCGGCTGTACAGTTTGGAAAATAGAACCATTAGGACCCGCTAATACGGGCGATCCAGGCTGAGCAGTCGTAGGCCCAGTGACAACTTTATCATGCGGAATATAGGCGCAACCGTTAAGTGCTAACATCGCGATCAATGCCAACAGACGGTGTCGGCGGAGTGGTTTGATAACCGACTTTGCATTCATTATCACTGCGGATATCGCCTTAAATTAATCTATTTCACATATTTACGGGGTAAATCAAAACCATACAGGCCCACTCATCGGGTACCTATGGTCATCATTACCCCGTTAAACACTGTCTACATTGCTACTATCAGGCCAGAGCACCCGCTCTCGCTCCTGAAATTAGCGGGTTACCCATTACAGTTGGGTCAATTTCTGCAGCATCTGGTCAGAAGAAGAAATTGCTTTACTGTTGATTTCGTAAGCACGCTGAGTCTGAATCATCGATACCAATTCCTCTGCCACATTGACGTTGGAGGTTTCGACATATTTCTGATACAGCAGACCTGCGCCATTCAAACCTGGGTTCGTTTCATTTGGCGCACCTGAACTCGCCGTTTCCAGGTACAGGTTCTCACCAATGCTTTCAAGGCCGCTATCGTTAATAAAGGTTGTCAGCGTCAACTGGCCAATCTGGTTTGTTGCCGCCTGTCCCTGCACTTTAACGCTGACAATACCGTCACGACCAATATTCAGTTCTGTCGCATTCGCCGGAACAGTAATAGCAGGTTGGACCTGATAACCGCTAGACGTTACTAACTGGCCGTTACCATCAAGCTGGAAGGCACCGTCACGCGTGTAAGCCGTTGTTCCATCAGGCAACTGGACCTGAAAGAATCCCTGACCTTTAATCGCAACGTCTTTAGAGTTGCCCGTTTCGGAAAAAGTCCCTTGGGTATGAATACGCTCTGTTGATACTGGACGAACACCGGTACCTAGCTGCAAGCCGGACGGCAGCATGGTTTGCTCTGAAGATTGAGCACCGGGCTGACGAACTGTTTGATACATCAAGTCTTCAAATACCGCACGCTGACGCTTGAAACCATTGGTGCTGACGTTTGCCAAGTTATTGGAAATAACGTCCATATTGGTTTGCTGAGCATTCAAGCCGGTTTTTGCAATCCACAAAGAACGGATCATTTATTCACTCCTGTGCGCACTCGGCGCTTAACCCATTGCTAATATCTGATTAGCGCGTTGTGCATTATCGTCGACGCTACTAATGATTTTCATCTGCATTTCAAAACGACGAGCATTGGCAATCATATCGACCATAGTATCGACCGTGTTCACATTACTGCCTTCGATTACACCCGGCATAATACGCACGGTAGGATCGTTTTGCAGAACATTACCACGTTGTTGCTGAGCTTGTTGCGTCAAGCGGAATAATCCGTCATCGGACCGTTCAACTTCTTGTCCGGTAGCCTTAACAAGCTTCAAACGCCCCAATTGGGCAATCGTATTCGGTGGATCCCCAGCATTAAGCGCAGAAATCGTACCATCAGGAGAAATGCTGATCTGGGCCTGCGGCGGCACATCAATCGGCCCGCCGTCACCCATCACAACACGCCCCTGGATAGTCAACTGCCCATCAGCGTTGATCTCCATATTACCATTACGGGTGTACGCTTCACCGCCATCAGCCGTTTGCACTGCCAGCCAACTCTCTTTCGGTAAAGCGACATCCATTGCACGGCCAGTATAATTCATCACGCCTTCAGTCATATCAGCGCCAGGCGTTGAAGCGACAACCAACGTTCGGGTGGGCAGTGTCAACCCATTTACCGGTACAGCACGCAGTGCGGAAAGCTGTGCCCGGAAACCGGGCGTTGAGGCGTTCGCCAAGTTGTTCGCAGTAATCGCCTGCTTTTCCAATGACTGACTCGCGCCACCCATTGCCGTATAAATCGCGTGATCCATGCAATGTCCCCGTTAGGATAATTAACGCAGGCTAACCAGCGTTTGCAGAATGGAATCCTGCGTTTTGATGGTTTGCGCATTCGACTGGTAGTTACGCTGCGCAACAATCATGTTGACCAGCTCTTTACTCAGGTCAACGTTTGAACTTTCGGTAGATTTGCCGATCAGCTTACCCAGACTTCCGGTACCTGCCAGACCAACGACAGCCTGACCAGAGCTCGCAGTTTCAGACCAGGCGTTATCTCCTTCAGGGGACAAACCTTCTGGGTTGGCAAAGCTAGCCAGAAGGATCTGACCCAGCGGCTGTTTCTGACCGTTGCTGTAGCTACCTTCGATCGTGCCGTCGTCATTGATAGCAAAACCAGTCAGCGAGCCTGGAGCAAAACCGTTCTGAGTTGGGCTCTTATAGCTATATTCGGTATTTTGCTGCACGCTGCCAGTCAAATTAAGCGTAAACGCCCCATTCGCCGCACCATTGGTCCCAGTGAGGTTGATGTTGAAAGGCGTATGCCCCGTTAACGCACCATTAGCAGCAAAGTTCAATGTTCCTGCGTTTTGATAAACAGCAGGACTAACAGAGTCATCCTTGGCATAGGTTTGCCAGGTATTATTCGCCGTTTTGACAAAGTACAGCGTAAAGTTGTGCACGTTACCCTGACTGTCATAGGTTGTCAGTGCAGTCTTACTGTTATAGGTGCCTTCTGCACCAGGCGTTGTGGCCCAGGCGCTCGTTGGAACGGCATCTGAGGATTTCAGGTTAGCCTGAATTGAGGCAATCGTCGTTTGGCTCGCCAACATATCGCCATCAGGAACCGTCAACGGTACTGGATCGGCACCCGTTTGAACCGTTGGCGGTGTACCTGCGACCGGGTATCCCGTCAGTTGCATGCCCTGTGCGTTGACGATATTACGACCATTCAGCATGAACTGACCATTACGGCTGTAATAAGTCGAGCCATTGGTGTCTTGCAGACGGTAAAAACCACCGCCGCTAATCGCAATATCCAGGTCTCGTGAGGATGAAGTTACCGTACCGTTACCAAAATCCTGCAATACCGATGCAACCTTCACACCCATACCCACTTTAGAACCCGCAAACATATCCGCAAATGTGACGGTCCCGGATTTAAAACCCACTGTCGCTGAGTTAGCGATGTTATTACCGATAACATCCAGGTTATTAGATGCCGCGTTTAAACCACTGACCGCCTGAGAAAAACCCATGTCGCTCTCCAGAGAATTTATTAAGTCATATTCCAGATAGTGAATTTCACTGGAATAACATGAAATTTACACTGTTACAGAATCTGCCGGACATCGTCCATGGTGGCTCTGCCGCGTAGTCCTAAATCCAGTAATGCACCGTTATCGCCGCGAACGACACTATTGACAACCGCATAGCTCAATGGCTGAACAACTTGCTGTGCGCCGCCAGTACTGGCAGCAACAGTGAAGGTATAAGCCCCATCAGGCGCAACCGTGCCATCAGAAAGTTTACTATCCCAGTTGAATGAGTGAACGCCAGCAGAAAGCGTGCCCAGTTCGATCGTACGAACAGCTTTACCTGTCGCATCATTAACGGTGACGGTAACAACCTCTGCTGCTTTTTCCAGTTCCACGCCAAAGGGGGTACTGGTTTCTTTACCAACAAGAATGTCTTTTCCAGGAATCATGACACTGTGACCAATCAGCGTTGTTGCCTGCATGGATTGGTTGTTATTGATCTGACCAGAGATAGAACCCAATGTGGTATTCAACTTTTCGATACCGCTGACCGTATTAAGCTGAGCAAGTTGGCTGACCAACTGATCGTTGCTCATCGGGTTCGTCGGATCCTGATTCTTCAACTGCGCAACCAGAAGGGTCAGAAACTGATTTTGTAGGTCAGCACTGCTGTTCTTCTCTACCGCTGTTGTCGACGAAGTACTCGACGTGCTCTGTGTTCTCGTTGCCGAGGACGTATCATTAATTGTTACAGACACTATTTCGTCTCCCGATTATTGCCCGATCGTTAACGTCTTCAGCATCATCGATTTTGTTGTATTCAACACTTCGACGTTTGCCTGATAACTGCGCGATGCAGAAATGGTGTTTACCATCTCAGCCACTGGGTCAACATTCGGCATGCGAACGTATCCCTGCCCATCAGCTAGCGGATTGCCCGGTTCGTAAACCAGACGAGCAGGTGATGGATCTTCAATAACATTGGAAACGCGTACGCCACCCGTAGACTGCCCCGGAGCGGCATTCACTTCGAATACTACCTGCTTGGCGCGATAAGGCTCGCCATCAGGGCCCGTCACGCTGTCTGCGTTCGCCAGGTTACTGGCACTCACATTCAGACGCTGAGATTGCGCAGAAAGCGCTGAGCCTGAAATTTCGAATATATTTAATAACGACATGAATCTTTACCTTCCTATCGCGCTACGGTCACGAACCTGACTGCAGGACTGACATCATGCCTTTAATCTGTCCGCCCAGAACGGTCAGGCTGGATTGATATTTCAGGCTATTATCGGCAAAATTAGTGCGTTCTCGGTCCATATCGACCGTATTGCCATCCAACGCAGGCTGATCGGGTACGCGATAGAGCAAATCAAGTTCCGGCGGCTGAAAGTTCTGTGCCGGTATATGCCGTACAGATGTGGTTTTCAGCGCGATACCCGTACCGTTCACCCGCCCTTGCTCCATCGTTTTACTGAGCTGGCTGGCAAAATCGATATCCCTGGCCTGATAGCCCGGTGTATCCGCATTGGCAATATTCGCGGCCAGAATTTCCTGCCGCTGGGCACGCAAGTTCAACGCTTCCTGCTGAAACCGCAACGAGGCGTCTAATTTATCAAGCATGCTCCCTCCGCAAGTTAGAATTTGGAGTGAGTAGGATAATTCTCATGATGGCTATGCCATCGAACGAATAGACACCAAATGCAGCGCTATTTATTGCCTTAACCTCACGCTGACATCGTTACACTTAATGCCCGATATAATCAGGATCAGGAGAGCCGAACAGGAATGAAAACAATACATTATTACTTCTATCTGGCGGCGTCCTGTTTTTTCACCCTTTGTGCCCCTGTCAATGCGAACGACCTTCCTGCACAGATCAATCAATTTTTTGCCTCACGCTTTCAGGGAAGCACGAATACCGTAAACGTTGTGGTAAAATCGCCAGAGTCGCAATGGCCACAGTGCGAAGCGCCTCAAATCACGCTGCCTGGAAATACGAAAATGTGGGGTAATGTGAGCCTGTCCGTACGTTGCGGGCAACAGCGTCGCTTCATTCAAACCGAAGTTCAGGTAACGGGGAATTATGTCACCAGTGCACGGCTGATAAATCGGGGAACCACGCTGACGGAAAAAGACATTCGTTTGACAAAAGGCAGGCTCGATTTATTACCGTTGCGCCCTATACTGACGTTACCAGGTGCGCAGGGCGCAGTCCTTTTGCGCGATCTCACACCTGGCCAGGTTATTACTGCGTCTATGATCAGGCGCGCCTGGGTCGTAAAGGCCGGTCAATCAGTGCAAATTATCGCCCAAGGGGAAGGCTTCACAATTAATGGCGAAGGAAAAGCCATGAACAACGCGGCAGCCGGGCAAGCGGTTAGAGTCAGAACGGCAAATGGACAAATAGTCAGCGGAATCACAAACGAAGATGGGATTATTCTGATCTCACAGTAATTAATTAATTAAAGATTTGCTCATGTTTGCCGATGATAGTTACAGAGTCATTACTGATGACGTTTTAAAATTGAACACCAATGTGATGAGAATTCTGTAACACATTGATGATTAACCATTTATCCTCAAATCAGAGGGATGTATTATGAGTATTGATCGCACCCAGTCACTGAAGCCGGTCAGTCAAGTTCAGCAACGAGAATCTGGCGATGTCGCTAAAGCTAAACGTAAACAAGCTGAAGCACAGTCTGAAGTTAGCGCAACTCAAGTAAAACTGAGCGACGCGCAGGCAAAATTGATGCAACCGGGTACGCAGGACATCGACATGAACCGCGTTGAAACCTTAAAGCAGGCAATTCGTGATGGCTCACTTAAAATTGATGCCGGAAAAATCGCGGATGCGTTGCTTAAAGAGACTCAGGATTTTTTAGCAGGTAATTAATATTTATGGAAAATCTGCAATCGATTTTGGATCAACTGCTGAGCAACCTACGTGAGCTCGATGTTGTTATGTCCGAAGAGCAAACGCTGCTTTGCGCTGGCCATATTAATAGCATCGCACTACAACAGGTAACAGAGAATAAAACGTCTTTGCTGGCGACGATGCAGCATTTGGAAACGCAGCGCCATAAAACTGAGTCGACTCTTAAGTTGCAAGCGCCTTACGACGGTATTGAAAAGCTGTCGGCTTACTGGCAGCAAGTACAAGAGTTAACCAGACGTTTGAATAATCAGAATCAGCACAATGGCCTTCTGCTTAGCCGGCATATTGCCTATACGAATGAAGCCATCAATATATTGAAGCCACGCCATGGGCAAGGACTGTATGGTCCAGATGGTCAGTCGAAAGGCGTAACAGTTGGCGGTAGGAAAATTGCATTCTAAAAGTCTCTGCGCTTTGGGCAGAGACTTTTGACTATCTAAACAACCATATAGAAAACTACTTATAGTTTACTGCAATATCGATCGTACGCACGCTGAAAGTGTGATTAATACGACCATTTCCTTCAATATAGTAGACAAAACGAAACTCATTATTAGCAGCTAACCCGTCAAATGCTTGGGTTTTCCCATCACCACTTCCGTCTAAGTCAACACAGCGCTGCGGCGATTGTGAACACAATTTCACAACAAGCCCTACTGGTATCGCTGAATCAATCACGTGCCGCCAATATATTGTCGTAATCGTTTCATCTGGATTAACGGCTATATTAGGAGCAAAAGCTGACGTCGTAACCATTTCACCACGATGATCAAGTTTTATTCCCGGCATGCTTCCGTTCCAACTACCTGGCGTCGCGATGGCACAGGGCGGGAATGCCAGCACGACTGCAGCCAGAGAATGTGCCATCTTCCTCACTTCTGAGCTTCCCCTATCACTGATGTCATGCGAATCTGACGATGATCGCTGATCTCTAAATTAGACAGTACGGCCATGTTTGGCAGACTACGATGCAGGAATCGGGCAAGCAAAGCGCGCAAAGCATGGTTCACAAGCAGAACCGGCGGAGCACCCAACATTTCCTGCCGCTGTAGCGCTTGTTTCGCCTGTTCAAGCAAGCGATCGGCAAGCCCCGGTTCGAGGCCACCGCCTCCTTGAAGCGCCTGTAACAGGAGACGTTCCAACGAGCCTTCCAAACCGATAACCTGAAGTTCACTGTCTCCTGGGAACCACTGCTGAGTAATCGCACGTCCCAAAGCAACCCTAACCACCGTAGTAAGTTCATAAGGATCTGGCTGCACCGGCGCATGTTCAGCCAATGTCTCCATGATGGTACGCATATCCCTAATCGACACTCTCTCGCTAAGCAAATTCTGCAAGACCTTATGCAAGGTCGTTAACGTCACTACGCCCGGAATGAAATCTTCCGTCAGTTTTGGCATTTCCTGCGCAACCCGATCCATCAGTTGCTGAGCTTCCTGCCGTCCAAATAGTTCACTGGCATGCAATGCAATTAAGTGGTTCAGGTGCGTTGCTACTACGGTACTGGCCTCTACGACCGTGAACCCTTGAGCTTGAGCTTGATCTTTGAGGGCATTATCAATCCAGACCGCCGGGAGCCCAAACGCCGGATCCTGCGTGATATCTCCAGACAAAGAGCCAACCGCATTGCCTGGGTTGATCGCCATCCAACGACCAGGATGAGCCTCACCGCTACCCACCTCAACACCTTTCATCAATATGCGATAGCTGGCAGGCTGAAGTTCTAAATTATCCCGGATATGAACCACTGGCGGTAAGTATCCCATTTCCTGGGCAAACTTCTTCCTGATACTACGAATCCGGCCCAGCAGCTCGCCATCTTGCTGCGCGTCAACCATTGGGATTAATCGATAGCCAACTTCCATACCCAGCGGATCTTCAAGCTGTACGTCAGACCAGCTGGCTTCAACAACCTGATGCTTCTCCATTGATGCTGGTATAGGTTGCATCACAGGTTCTTTTTGCTGTTCTCCGCGCATCCACCAGGCAAGCCCTAACAACGATGCTGTAAATAACAGAAAGACAAAGTTGGGCATTCCAGGAACCAGACCAATAAGTCCAATAACCGCTGCACTCAGCACCATTACTCGTGGATTATTGAATAGCTGGGTGACCATCTGCTGGCCAACGTCCTGATCGGTACTCACGCGAGTAACAATGACACCCGCGGCGGTAGAAATAATCAGAGCAGGAATCTGGGCAACCAAACCATCACCGATGGTAAGCAGCGTATAGCTTTCTGCGGCCTGCCCTACTGGCATGTTGTGCTGAACTACACCGACGATTAATCCACCAACAATGTTGATGACCATGATAATCAACCCGGCGACGGCGTCACCGCGCACGAATTTACTGGCACCGTCCATTGAGCCGTAGAAGTCTGACTCCTGAGTGACTTCAGCACGGCGCTTTTTCGCTTCTTCTTCGCCAATGATCCCAGCATTAAGATCGGCATCTATCGCCATCTGTTTACCTGGCATACCATCCAACACAAAGCGGGCACCGACTTCAGCGATACGTCCGGCACCTTTGGTGATAACCATGAAGTTGATTAAGACAAGAATGATAAAGACCACGATACCAATGGCAAAATTTCCGCCTACCAGAAAGTGACCAAATGCTTCAACAACTTTACCTGCGGCGGCCGTCCCTGTATGTCCTTCCAGCAAAATGATACGGGTAGAAGCGACGTTGAGCGAAAGACGCAATAAAGTAGAAAACAGCAGAATCGTAGGAAACGCAGCAAACTCCAGCGTCCGCTGCGTAAACATCGCAACCAGCAATACCATGATGGACAGAGCAATGTTAAAGGTAAATAACAGATCCAGAATGAATGGCGGCAGCGGCAATACCATCATGGAAAGTATCAGCAGGATCAGTATTGGTCCGGCTAATATTTGCCATTGGGTACCTTTCATATTACTCGGTAAACGAAGCAAAGAGGCCAAATTAGCCATCAGTAGTATTCTCTTTAGCAAAATCCAGTGCATCCGGCACTGGTAGATGTTTCGGTTTTCTAGGAATTAATCCACCTTCCCGCTTCCAGCGTTTCAGTTGATAAACCCAGGCTAAGACTTCTGCAACGGCGGCATACAGCGCAGCCGGAATATGCTGCCCGACCTCTGAATGGCGAAATAGCGCTCGCGCCAACGGAGGTGCTTCTAAAATAGGAACGCGATGTTCGGCCCCTAACTCACGAATACGCAACGCGATCTCACCAGCCCCTTTAGCTAGCACTCTCGGTGCATTCATTTTTTTATCATCATAACGTAATGCTACCGCATAATGCGTCGGGTTAGTGACTATCACATCAGCCTTAGGCACATCAGCCATCATTCTACGCTGAGCAATTGCTCTCTGCTGCTGACGAATGCGGCCTTTAACATGCGGATCACCTTCGTTCTGTTTATGCTCATCACGAATTTCCTGCTTGCTCATTCGTAACTTTTTGATGTGGCTCCAAACTTGCCAAAACACATCAAAAGCGACCATGGGAATGAGCCCCATGATGATAAGGAAACCACACATCACGGCCAGTTCCAGCGCATCCCCCATCGCCGAAATCGGTGCTTCGGATACCAGATGCAATATCTTCGGCCAGTTATGAATCAAGAAGAAGGTACTAATGATCCCGACCATGACTGATTTCAATATTGCCTTGAAGAGCTCAGCCAGTGATTGGGCGGAAAACAACCGCTTCAGCCCAGAAATAGGATCTAATTTTTTGAAGTCAACCTTTAATGATTTGGTACTAAATAATATCCCACCAAGCAGCAAAGGCGCAGACAGCGCAACCAACACAGCCCCTAACATAATGGGTATCAACGCCGATACTGCCTGACGCAGTAATGAGCCAACATGCCGTAGCATTTGAGTGTCATCACCAATCGTTGCGTAATCAAAATTTAACGACTGTGAGACAATTCTAGCCAATCGGCCAGCCATGGCTTCGCCTCCCATCCACAAAATAGCCAGACCTGCGACCATCATCAGAACAGAAGTCAGCTCTCGCGATCGCGGGATCTGCCCTTCTTCACGCGCCTTCTCCTCTTTTTGGGGTGTGGGGGCTTCTGTTTTTTCTAGATCGCTATCTTCAGCCACTATGGCGTTCCTGTTACGACTTTCGGGATAGGAATTTGCTGCCTAGCATGACAAATACGAGAAAGTTTTATGGCTGGAACAACGAGAAAAACCAACGCTTCTTTAACGCATAGTAAGAATTAAGGGGAAGGGAAAAGCGAATTTAGCTATTTATGGCCATAAACACTGGCCATAAATAACCGAGTGATGGTGTTCGTCATCTTTTCAAGAAAGGGAGTGACTTCCTTTCTTGAGGAAAGATTCATTAGAACCCAAGACTATCCAGAAGGTCATCAACCTGATCCTGATTGGCAACAATACCTGCAGCACCTTTATCCAACTGAGGTCCATTAAGCAGACCATCATTTGCACGCTTAGGTGCATCTGGTTTTTCTGGAATATTTTCCAGCAACACCATCAGCAGTTGTTTTTCAATCTCCTGGACAACATCCATCATACGCTTGATTACCTGACCAGTAAGGTCCTGGAAATCCTGCGCCATCATAATTTCCAACAGCTGAGCATTGGTAAACGAGGTATGCTGTGGGACATCCTCAAGATAGCTACGCGTATCCGTCACTAATTCACGCGCATCTGCCAGTTCAATTGGATTTTCAAACCATTCATCCCAACGGGTTTTCAGGGATTTGGCATCCGCTTCTAGTTGGTTTTGACGTGGTTGTGCAGCCTCTACGCAGTTCAGAGCACGCTCTGCCGCTTGCGCAGTCATCTGGACAACATAGTCAAGACGATCGCGGGCATCAGGAATAGCCTCTGCTGCTTCTGCTATCGCATTATCCAGACCCAGCTCTTTCAAACTGTCGCGCAGCATACGAGTCAATTGGCCGATACGCGAAATGATCTCGGTTGCTGAAGCTGTGTCGTTCACGGACGGCATATGTGGCGTCATAAGATCCCCTTACATACCCAGTTTTTCGAAAATCTTACTCAGTTTTTCTTCAAGGGTAGCTGCAGTAAATGGTTTAACTACATAGCCGCTAGCACCTGCTTGTGCTGCAGCGATAATGTTCTCTTTCTTCGCTTCTGCCGTTACCATCAGCACGGGAAGGCTGGAAAGCGCGCCATCAGCACGAATAGTCTGTAATAGCTCCAGTCCATCCATGTTGGGCATATTCCAGTCAGAAATGACGAAATCAAAAGCACCGGCACGAAGCTTGTTCAGTGCATCTGCGCCGTCTTCTGCCTCTTCTACGTTATTAAAGCCCAGTTCCTTCAGCAGGTTACGGACAATTCGGCGCATCGTCGAAAAATCATCCACTACCAGAAATCTGAGTTCTTTATCGGCCATACCTACTCCTAAAATATTTATTGCTCACCGAGAGCTGCTTATATACGTAATGCCTGTCCGGCAGAGATTTGTGCCAACATACGCTGGCTCACCTGGTGCAAATCCACCACTTCATCGACGCCACCCATCGCAATCGCTTCACGCGGCATCCCGAAAACCACACAACTTGCTTCATTTTGGGCCAGAGTATAAGCACCAGCCTGATGGAGTTCCAACATGCCAGCAGCCCCATCATTCCCCATCCCAGTAAGGATTACCCCTACGGCATTTCGCCCGGCGTATTGTGCAACCGAACGGAATAACACATCGACTGATGGACGATGCCGATTGACGGGAGGTCCATCATTTAAACGTACTTGATAGTTTGCCCCACTACGAGCCAGTTCAAGATGGCGTGCGCCTGGTGCAATGTATGCATGACCAGGAAGAACACGTTCCCCATCTTCTGCTTCTTTCACCGTAATCTGACATAGCTTGTTCAAACGCTCGGCGAAAGACTTCGTAAAGCCAGGTGGCATGTGCTGTGTGATCAGTAATGCAGGGCTTGTCGGCGGCAGGGGCTGTAATACATGCCGTATCGCTTCCGTTCCCCCCGTTGACGCACCAATCGCGATCAATTTCTCACTACTTAGCAATGGCGTATGCTGAATAATTTTTGTCGGCTCTGCCCCAGTGCTACGCTGCGGCAGGCGCGCCTTCGCGGCCATACGAATTTTTTCCGCAATCAGCTCGCTGTATGCCAGCATCCCTTCACGGATACCTAACTGAGGCTTGGTGACAAAATCAATCGCACCAAGCTCCAGCGCGCGCAGCGTAATTTCTGAGCCTTTCCCGGTCAGGGACGACACCATGACAACAGGCATCGGGCGCAAACGCATAAGCTTCTCAAGAAAATCCAACCCATCCATACGCGGCATTTCAACATCCAGTGTTAATACCTGGGGATTGAATTTTTTAATCAAATCACGAGCAACTAATGGATCTGGCGCGGTCGCGACAACTTCCATATCAGAATGGCTATTAATTATTTCAGTCATGATCTGACGCATTAGGGCAGAATCATCAACACATAATACTCTTATCTTGCTCATTATCTTTCCTTAGCCAGCCCATATACAGTTTGCCCACGCAAATAGAACTCGCGACTGATCTGGCTGAAATTCTCTGAATGCCCGGCAAATAACAATCCTCCCGGTTTAAGCATCGGGACGAATCGACGGAGAATACGCTCTTGAGTTTCTTTATCGAAATAAATCATTACATTACGACAAAAAATAGCATCAAATGGCGCGGGAACGGACCAATCAGGTGCGAGCAGATTTAGTTGTTGGAAATGCACCATTGACGCAAGCTCAGGGCGAACACGAACCAAACCACTATGTGGCCCAGTACCGCGTAAAAAAAACCGCTGTAGTTGCTGTGGAGAAAGAGAGCGCAACTCTTCCTGACGATAGATGCCAGCCGTTGCCTTTTCTAATACCTGAGTATCAATATCGCTGGCCCATACCTGACATCCGCTCGCTTTATTACCTAAGACCTCTGCAAGTGTCATCGCCAGTGAATAAGGTTCTTCCCCCGTAGAGGCAGCCGTGCTCCAGATGGTGTAGCCATTTGGACGTTTCCTGGCATGCTCAGCCAATATGGGAAAGTGGTGAGCTTCACGGAAAAACGCTGTTAGGTTAGTGGTTAACGCATTAACAAAGGCTTGCCATTCTGCACTGTTAGGATCTGACTCTAATAATGCTAAGTACTGACCGAAATCATTGATTCCAAGCAAACGGAGACGTCTAACCAAACGGTTATAAACCATTTCACGTTTGTGATCGGCCAGAACAATGCCGGCACGCTGATATATTAGCTGACTGATTCGCCGGAAATGGGTGTCCGACAACGGCAATCTGTCAACCATCTGCGTCAGAATAGAGGCAGATTCAGGGCGATTTTGTGACGGTGTACTTTTCATATCAAACCGCTCGAATAGTGTTTTTTGCTATGGTTTTTTTCAATCTGAACTTTCCTTTACAGCTAACGCAGGTTTTTATTGTCATTCGTCAATTAGTCATCGCATTGCGATTAAAACTGACACTGTATTGGTAATACACCCCGCAAGTTCTGCAAACTGAACAGGTCAGCGTGTTCGTTCTACCAAAGCCACATGCTGTCGGGTGGCGTTGTCCCTCTCATCACAGCTGTGCTACCTGCTTTATTCTTTGGCTTTAATGCCAAAACCAGCCTCACCCCATCATATCCATAACATAAGTTACAGATTGAACAATATCATGAATTACCCAGCTTCAAAGCGCCAAGTGCTGTATTACTCACCAACCTCAAGTGTGCGCTGATTAATGACTCGCATGTTCATTTTTCTAAATTATGGCGAGTCAACAATCACCCAGCCACCTACATGTAAGCGGCTGGGAATTAGTTCAGTGTCCCTACAGCTTGGGTCACTTATAGCCTATGTGACGATTCTGATCAGAACGTTTCCCAATTATCATTGGATGAACCTTCTTTCGCTTTCTTACCGCCATTCGCTGATGAAGCTAACAATGCAGGTTTTTGGCCCGCTGTCGCTGGTGTCGTCCTTCTAAACGAGCCAGCATCTTCAGAGAGGCGGAATACAGCAACAGCCTCATTGAGCACTTTCACTTGTTCTTCCAATGCAACAGCCGCAGCGGCAGACTCTTCAACCAGGGAGGCGTTTTGCTGCGTAACCCGATCCATCTCAGTTACAGCTTGGCCGACCTGATCAATACCTTTGCTTTGCTCATCAGAAGCCGAGGCGATTTCACCCATAATATCCGTGACACGAGTGACAGCACTGACGATTTCTCCCATCGTCTCGCCCGCACTTTCAACCAGTACAGAACCTTCATCGACTCGGCTGACAGAATCTTCAATCAAACTTTTAATTTCTTTCGCAGCCTGAGCACTACGCTGTGCCAAATTACGAACTTCACCTGCCACAACCGCAAACCCACGACCTTGTTCCCCAGCTCTGGCTGCTTCAACCGCAGCATTCAGCGCAAGAATATTGGTCTGGAACGCAATACCATCAATCACACTAGTGATATCGGCAATTTTTTGCGAACTTCCAGCAATATTGTGCATGGTTTTGACGACATTATCGACGACCTTGCCGCCCTTCTGCGCCGTCTCTGAGGCACTCAGCGCCAACTGGCTGGCCTGACGAGCATTTTCCGCATTCTGTTTAACTGTTGCGGTCAACTGTTCCATACTTGCTGCCGTTTCTTCTAATGAAGCGGCCTGTTGTTCGGTGCGCGACGAGAGATCGTTATTACCCGCGCTAATTTCTGTAGCACCGGTGTAAATGGCATCAGCACCTTGTCGAACCGCACTAACCGTTGAAACAAACTCACTTTGCATATGGCGAATACTGTCAGCCAGAATGCCCATTTCATTGCTGCTGTGAAAATTAGTCGTTTTTGTCAGATCGCCTTTCGCAATATGACGAATATGTTCAACAATATTATTTAGCGGCCTTATTAATAGCTGTTGAATACCAACCCACGAAATCAGCGCTAACGCAAAAACCAACACGATAATGAAGCCAAGGATCCAGAGCGCCGAGTCATAAGCTGCATCATTTTTAGCTATCCCAGCCTGATAAAGTTTATCGCTTTCAGCTTTATAGGCGTAATACGCTTTTTCAAAGTTATCTTGAAAACTCTGCGTTGGTTGCTCAACGAACTTCTTAAATTCCCCTGCATTCAAAAACTGAATTAATTCAGTTAGTGCGCCATTCAGAGCCACGTAATTCTCTTTTACGCCCCGAGTAACACTTTCATCCTGACGCGGATCCTGCGGTACTTTTTCATAGCGGGAGAAAAAATCGTTTGCGACAGACAGCTGTCTTTGAGCAGAGACCAGAAGCTCTTTACCGCCAGCACCCGCCCCCGTACCGCTTGCATCGAGTGCAAAACGCGTCCCCGCGCGGTTAAGCGTATTACGAGTCTGTAATAAATATGACCATGCTGAATCCAGCTCGGAACGCTTTTGGTTAATAACCTGCGTTGAACTGAAGATATCCTTATCATTTTTTAATGCACTAAAGAATAAACCACCAGAAATAAGCTGAAGTGCCCCAAACAACACTAGTACAAGCATCAGACCTGTAACAACTTTTATACGGTTAAACATATAACGCCTTTTGAGTAGACCAACCACCGATGATATCGGCATTATTCTGGATATCTTTACGAATTTCTGAACTGACAAGGATATGACTAAGGAAGGTTTTCGGGGCCACTTTCGTAGCCCCTGAAGGCCGATAGATTAGACTTTCAATACGCTATCAACCAGCGCCATTTCTTCGCTACTCAACAGCTTCTCAATATCAACCAGAATCAACATTCTCTCGCCCAGAGAGCCTAAACCAGTCAGGTACTCTGTTGACAGCGTTACTGCAAACTCCGGAGCGGGACGAATTTGGTCAGTGGTCAATGACAACACGTCAGACACGCCATCGACAACAATCCCGACAACACGCTGACCAAGGTTGAGAACAATAACAACCGTGTTGTCATCGTATTCAACATCCTGCTTGGCGAATTTAATGCGCAAGTCAACGATCGGTACAATGACACCGCGTAGGTTGGTGACACCTTTAATGAAGGAAGGCGTGTTGGCAATACGCGTTACCTGGTCATAACCGCGAATTTCTTGTACTTTTAAGATATCAACGCCGTACTCTTCGTCACCCAGCGTAAAAATCAGGAATTCCTGTCCTACTGTTTCGCCAGTTAATTTCGTGACGCTTGCAAGTCCAGTCATGTTTTCCACCCTTTATTAACGATCTGTTTTATTAAGCAGCAGTTTCAACCGCACGCTTTTCACGATTAAGCGCTTGTAACGCTGAAACATCCACAATCAGCGCAACGCTGCCATCACCAAGGATAGTAGCGGCTGAAACGCCTGGCACCTTGCGATAATTACTTTCCAGGTTTTTAACGACGACCTGATGCTGCCCAATCAGCTGATCGACCAGCAAGGCATAACGTCGACCCGCACTTTGCAGAATAACGACAATACCCTGAGTAGCATCCGTCTTAGCGCCATCCACATCAAAGATATGGAACAGTTCAACGAGAGGTAAATATTCACCACGAACCTGCAATACCCTTTCTCCGCCAGCTAACGGATACAGGTCTTCCGACTGCGGCTGCAAGGATTCCATCACGGCGTTAAGCGGTAGAATAAAGACTTCGTTGTTAACTTTAACGGACATGCCATCAAGGATCGCAAGCGTTAATGGCAACAGGATTCTGATCGTCGTGCCTTTTCCAGCCTGGAAGTGAATTTCGACATGACCACCCATTTCCTGAATATTTCGCTTCACCACATCCATGCCGACACCACGGCCAGAAACGTCCGTGACTTTCTCCGCGGTTGAAAAGCCTGGAGCAAAGATCAGCATGCCCACTTCTTCATCAGACATCGAGTCATTCACAGCCAGACCTTGAGATAAGGCTTTAGCCAGAATTCTCTCGCGGTTGAGCCCTGCTCCATCGTCGATAACCTCAATACAGATGTTACCGCCCTGATGTTCCGCAGAAAGCGTCAAGTTACCCACCGCAGACTTACCTGCAGCTACGCGTTTATCTGGAGATTCGATACCGTGATCGAGGCTGTTACGCACCAGGTGCGTCAGAGGATCGATAATACGTTCAATCAAACTCTTATCCAGTTCAGTCGAACTCCCCATCAGCGTTAGTTCAACCTGCTTATCCAATTTCGCAGCCAGGTCACGAACCAATCGAGGGAAACGGCTAAATACATATTCCATCGGCATCATACGGATGGACATAACCGATTCTTGCAGATCGCGGGCGTTACGTTCCAACTGCCCCATACTGTTGAGCAGATCGCCGTGTGCCACAGGGTCAAGTTCACTTGAGCGCTGTGCCAGCATGGACTGCGTAATCACTAACTCACCAACGAGGTTGATAAGCTGGTCAACCTTTTCAACTGCTACACGAATACTGGTATCACCGGTTTTTGCTTTATTTTTTCCATTTTCCGGTGCAGCTTGCGGTTTTGCAGCGACTGGCGCAGACGGCGCCACTGGAGCGGCGGCGACGGGTGCTTCAACGATAGCCAATGTTTCTACGACTTCAGCGACGACAGGTTGGCTGGCCACAGCAGATTTGAAGCTGATTTGCTCAGGTTCAAGTACAAAACACAGTACCGCGCTAATATCGTCTTCGCTTTCAGACGTGACCAATGTCACTTCTACGCTAGTGTCAGTCTGGTGGGGGTCTTTAACCGTCCCCAGATTGCCAAGCTCTTCCAGCATCTGAGGTATTTCCTGAGACTTCAGGCCAGTTAATGCGATACGCATTTCACCTTTACCTACACCGTTAGATGCAGGGCTAGCAGAGTGCGGTGTTGCAACCGACGCATCAGGCTGTGCTGCATCACCATCGGCTTTAGACTCCAGAGCAAGCTGGCGCAAGGCCTGACAGATATACTCAAAGCTTTCAGCATTGGGTTCCTGTGCGGTTTTATAAGCGTCCAACTGATCCTGCATAATGTCTTTTGTTTCCAGAAACAGGTTGATGATATCAGTGCTAAGACGCATTTCTCCACGTCTTGCCCCATCGAGTAGGTTTTCTAACAGGTGCGTAGTTTCCTGCAAAACTTTAAAACCAAATGTGCCAGCGCCTCCTTTTATGGAGTGGGCTGCACGGAAAATCGCATTCAATTGCTCGGTGTCGGGTTCTGACGGATCTAACAACAATAAGTGTTGTTCCATATCGGCCAGTAATTCATCTGCTTCATCAAAGAATGTTTGATAGAAAGCACTCATGTCCATGCTCACGTGGTCACCTCTGCTGTGAATCGCGGCTTATTGAGAAGGCGTCGCCTGGCTATCGGGCGCAGCAGGCAACGCGGTGGTTGGCTGCTGACGCTCTGGAGCAGGAACTCCATTAGTTGGTTGTGGCGATGCCCCACCACTTCCACTCGTATTGTTGTTATCACTATTTTCGGCAGCCGGAGTGGTAGGTTTAGGCTTATCCAACTCCATATTTTGTAAATTTTCCACCTTGTCTATATTTACAGCAGAGCTTTCTGCATTTTCTTCTTCAATATCCTTTTGAGCTTGTCTGCTCAGTACCAGCAAACTGATGCGTCTGTTAATCGCATCATTTCCACCTGTCGCCTGTTTGAGGCTCATTGTCGCAGCCATACCCACAACGCGCAAAACTTTTCCATCAGACAAGCCCCCAAAAATAAGCTCTCGACGTGATGCATTGGCACGATCTGCGGACAGCTCCCAGTTACTATAGCCACGTTCCCCTGTCGTATACTGAACATCGTCGGTATGGCCTGAGATACTCAGCTTATTAGGGAAATCGTTCAGGATAGGGGCTATCGCACGCAGGATATCTCGCATATAGGGCTCAACTTGCGCGCTCCCGGTTTTAAACATGGGGCGATTTTGACTATCGATGATTTGGATGCGTAACCCTTCATCAATCATTTCAATTAACAGATGTGGACGAAGTGCACGTAAGCGAGGATCGGCCTCAATTAACTGATCCAGACGTTCGCGCAATCTATTGAGTCGAACCTCGTCCAGCTTCTTTTCTACATTATCTGTCTTGATGGCCTTTTTCACTTCACCATCTTGCTGAGTGGGGTCATTACCCCCGCCCGGAATCGGGCTGGAACTGTCGCTTGATTTAGAGCCTGACGTTAACGCAACCTTTAATGGCGTACGAAAGTACTCTGCGATTTGGGCTAGCTGCATTGGCGTAGAAATTGCGATAAGCCACATTACAAGAAACAATGCCATCATTGCTGTCATGAAGTCAGCGTAGGCAATCTTCCAGGAGCCACCATGGTGGCCCCCATGTCCAGACTTACGCTTTTTGCGAATAATGGGATGCTGATGTTTCATGCGTTACTGTCCGACGCTTGCTGAGTCGGCGATTTCACACGACGAATGTGTTCTTCCAATTCAGTAAAGGAAGGACGCTCCGTTGAGTACAGCGTTTTACGACCAAATTCAACGGCAATTTGCGGAGCGTAGCCATTAAGGCTCGACAGTAAAGTGACTTTAATGCACTGCAATACTTTGATTTTTTCTGCATTTTTTTGACGCAGCAACGCGGCTAATGGGGAGACAAAGCCGTAAGCAAGTAGAATCCCCAGGAAGGTACCCACCATGGCGTGAGCGATCATCATCCCCAACTCAGCTGCAGGCCGGTCAACGTAGGCCAGCGAGTGAACAACCCCCATAACGGCAGCGACGATACCAAACGCGGGGAGGCCGTCTCCCATAAGCGTCAGGCTGGTTGCAGGCACTTCACTTTCATGTTCAATAGTCTCGATCTCTTCATCCATCAGCGTTTCAATCTCAAACGCATTCATGTTACCGCTGACCATCAAACGCAAATAATCGGTAATAAACTCAACAACGGTGTTGTCAGCAAGGATATTCGGATAGCTCGAGAAAATTTCACTCTCACGAGGATTATCAATATCAAATTCCAGGGAAAGCATGCCTTGCTGGCGGGATTTGGCCATCACTCGAAAGAGTAAGGCCATGAGGTCCATATACAGTGCTTTATTGTACTTGGAACTTTTGACCAAAAGAGGTAGTGCACGTAGCGTTGCTTTTATCGCCTTTCCATTGTTACCAACGATGAAAGCACCTACCGCCGCACCGCCGATGATCAACAGCTCCGAAGGTTGATAAAGCGCACCCAAGGCCCCACCGACCATGAGATAACCGCCGAGTATCGAGGCCACAATTACGATATAACCCAATATAACCAGCACAAGAAATCCTTATAATAAAAAAGGTGGGCGGAAAGAGAGATAAAACTGCGGAGCCGTAGCCAGGACGTTCTAGAGGAAGAAATCTATCACCGCCTTCACAACCAACAGTGATAGATTCACAAATCGCTACAGGCTCAGACTGCGTGTTTTACCTGTTCATCCAGCAGTTGAGGTATTATATCGGCAAGATTTTGCGAAAGTTTACGCCTTTTTACCGCTCTGGAAGGGGGTTGGCACAAACTACAAACAAAACTGTTTTTAGGTTGATGAGCGTGAGTGATGAACATCCCTTTGCAGCAATTGCATGACGATAGTTGCAGCATACCACTGTCAACAAAACGGACTAATGTCCAAGCCCGCGTCAATGCCAACAGTGGAGAATCGCTCTGCGGCGCACACTGTTCCAGGTAAAGTCGATAAGATTTAATAACCGCTTCAACACCGCTGCACTGCCCATTCTTGATTAAAAAACTGTAAGCGTTGTAGAACATTGATGAATGAATATTCTGTTCCCAGGTCATAAACCAATCCGTTGAAAAAGGTAACATTCCCTTGGGCGGCGGACTTCCTCTAAGTTCTTTGTACAGTTTAATCAAACGTCCGCGACTTAACTGAGTTTCACTTTCCAGCATCTGTAAACGAGCACCGAGCGAAATGAGCTCCATCGCCAATTGGATGTCTTTCGCCTCCTGAACAATACTTTTCTCCGCCATTACTTATGCCCTTTTCTTAGGCAGGTTTTCTTCTTTCGAAGTTAACTGTTGTAATAAGTTACTCGACAGCAAAATCCCCGTATGAATTTGTTGTAAATCATCCACACGTGATTCCTGAGTCAAGACTTTGATTGTATTGTGATCGTTAAAACGAAAATGGCATATCAGTTGGTTCGTTTCTGCCAATTTTACCATCTGCGGTAAAGTCAGTTGCATCAAGATATCTGCCATCTCGTCATTGATTCCAAGACGAAACATCGCAGAAGCTTTTTCATCATTAATTAAGCGTTGCGCCAGTAACAAATAAGACAGATTAATGTCATAAATGTGTTTGAGTAATTCAGAGGTACCCATATTTCCCATCCCGACAGGCTATGTTTAAAACATAAGTTAGGTGATAGACCATATCGCCCAGTTCGAAAATCACTCTCCATTGATGGCATAAAAAACTATCGGTGCCAGATACTGCGAGTTACTACATTATCATTTCTTATTCGGGCAATCGTTACTTGCCAACTTTGCGCATCACGCTGAGAATCCGTTCATCCGTTGCTTTTTAGTTCCACCCTGAAGACTCGCTTCAACCAAAGCATAGGATTAATCCTAAAACAGCGCAACTGTACCGCCTAATCCGTAGCACATACAACGCGACGGAAGAATGATTTTGGCCATTATGTGACACAGATCACACAAATGAAAGCATTATGCGCTAAACCCTGTCTGGTCTGATCACTTTTATGCCTATTTTCCCGCCAAAATCGCACACTAAACGTTACAAAAAAGAGCATTGAAAATAATAAAAAAGAAACAATTTGCTTGCTATATAAATGATAGATATACAAAAAATCCCTTGCGCTCAGAACACACTCCGTTATGTAAGTTTATACCTTTCACGAAAAACTTACACTTTTTACCCAAAAAACTCTTAACCACATGTTATGAAGCAACATTTATCTATCCTCTGCCGGTACATAGTCGCAACGACAACAAAGCATACAGCCTCGCTGCAAAAGGTTGTTAAACATTACTATATTGATATTAAAGAAATTAGTGATTGTCTGGGATTGGGTACAGGCACTGCAGCATGACGCTACTCGCAGCTTTAACGAAGCTCAAACATCACGCTACAGACAGTACCTTCAGGGGGATAGGTGAGCTGGGGCACAAAGGCATTTACCGATCGCTTTTAACAATTCGATTAACCAGCCAAATACCTGAGCATACCAGGACCAGTGCAAAGAAATATTTCCACTCCAGAATACTTTCATTAAGAAACAGGGCTGACAACAGGGTACCAGAGACAGGGATAAGGAAATTAAATGGTGCGACCATACCGACCCGATTATATTTCAGCAATTGGCTCCATAATGAAAAAGCGACTGAAGAAAGCAAAATAAGGTAGCCTAGCATCAGCACAGCTTTCCAATCAGGTATGATGAGTGTCCCGCCAGTACAGTATCCTGATATCGTTAAAATGATCCCGCCAATAGCCAGTTGGTAACCGGTCATAACGGTTGGATCCATCGTTTGTGATATGCGCTTACCATATATAGTCGATGCAGACAAAATAAATGCGGCAATAACAACGAACCCATCACCTAACAGCGTAAAACCAATATTCATTCCGTTGCTGTTGATATTAACAACCATCACACCAGCGAAACCTAATATACAACCAATGAGCTTGTTGATATTTAATTTATCATTTTGGTATAAATAATGAGCAAGCAGTACACTGAAAAAAGTACTGGTTGCATTCATGATCGAACCTTTAACGCCGGTGGTATAAGCCAGACCGATGTAGAAAAAAACATATTGCAACGATGTCTGGAATATTCCCAGTGTGGTCAACTGAACTAACTGCCCACGCTGAAATCGCCCAATGGAGCGTCCGCTTAGCACAGCAAGGACCAAAAGCAACAGCCCAGCGAACGCGAACCGATAGCCTGCAAAAACGAGTTTTCCAGGAATATCATTATCTGCAATGTGAAACAGCTCATAGCCATTTTTAATTGCCGGATAAGCACTTCCCCAGAGCAAACAGCATAATGTGGCGATAAAAAAAACAACTTTTTTATCAGAAAAAAAATGCGTGCGTTTTTCCAAGAAAAATCCCTCCGAAGATAGATTCGCCATAATAGCGTTGAACCTCAAACAAATAAAGTTAGGAGGTAGACTCTTTATTTTTTATTATCAATCTGTATGATTTCGCATCACGTATTTCTCTTTTCTTTTTAAAGAGTTAAAAACGTGATCGGGATCGCATCGAATTTGATTAAGGTTTCTCAATATATGCCGATTATCTTTTACGTTGGTTGTTTAGCTAATGAATTGTCATTAATGTAGACACTAAAACCTAAACGCCAATGCCGCAGCGAGTGGCATGGTAAATCATAAATTCCTGAGAATGAGCGAATGGATATGAAAATAACGTCAAGGTCTGAGCAGCACGCCGAGGCCGGCATGCTGAGCAATTTACGGCTAGTTCCCTTATTCATCATTATTCTGGGTGGTATCATGCTGTTATTTGCAGCATCTATCGGCACATCCAGCTATTTTCTACAAAGCAGCAATCAGTCACTAGACGACGTCACACAAGAAATCGATACCCGCATGGGGATCTCAAACAGTTCCAACCACCTTCGCACTGCACGTCTGCTACTCATTCAAGCCGCAGCGGCTGCTCGTATTGGCGACTCTCAGGTCTTCAATGACAACCTGAAACAGGCTGAGCAGCGTCTGGAACAATCAAAAAAAGCCTTCCTTGTCTATGAACAACGCCCGGTTAAAACCCCTCAGGATATGGCGTTGGACGGCGATCTGCGTAAGTCCTATGACGCTTATGTCAATCAAGGCCTTATGCTGATGCTCACTGCAGCAAAAGAAGGGCTGTTTGAAGAAGTCATCACTCTCGAGTCCGAAGAAACCCGCGTTTTAGACTTGGCCTATAACAAATTTTTGCTAGAGGCTGTCGCTTACCGCACGCAAAGAGCGAAAGATTTAAATGAAACAGCGCATAAAAATGCACTGCTTGGATATTCATTGATGGGTGGCAGCTTCGCGCTAGCCACTATTTTAACGCTTATGACGTTCTTCCTGCTGCGCGGGATCCTCATCAAACCAATGAATCAACTGGTCATGAGAATTCAGCGTATTGCGCAGGGCGATTTGACTCAAGTATCGGACCGTTATGGCAGGAATGAAATTGGCACACTCGCCAGTAACGTTCAACAGATGCAGTCTTCTCTGGTCACTACCGTCACTACTGTTCGGGAAAGTGCAGACTCTATTTATCAAGGTTCTACGGAGATTTCATCCGGTAACACCGACCTTTCTTCGCGAACCGAACAGCAAGCTGCAGCGCTTGAACAAACTGCGGCAAGCATGGAGCAATTAACCGCAACCGTGAAGCAAAACTCAGAAAATGCGCACCATGCCAGCCAGCTCGCGGCAAATGCCTCAGGAAAGGCCAAACAAGGCGGTGAGATCGTTGCAAACGTTGTGAACACGATGAACAGTATTTCAGGTAGTTCAAAGAAAATATCTGAAATTACCAGCGTGATTAATAGCATTGCTTTCCAAACGAATATTCTCGCACTCAATGCGGCGGTTGAAGCAGCCAGAGCGGGGGAACAAGGTCGCGGTTTTGCCGTCGTAGCAAGTGAAGTTCGCAGCCTCGCACAGCGCAGTGCACAAGCCGCAAAAGAGATAGAAACGCTAATTTCTGAATCGGTAAATCTGGTCAACAGCGGTTCTGTTCTGGTTGATAACGCGGGTCAAACCATGAAGGAGATCGTCGATGCCGTCACTAACGTCACCGACATCATGGGGGAGATTGCTTCTGCTTCTGACGAACAGAGTCGGGGAATTACTCAGGTCGGTCAGGCGATATCCGAAATGGACAGCGTGACACAGCAGAATGCTTCGCTCGTGCAGGAAGCCAGTGCTGCCGCGGCATCGTTGGAAGAGCAAGCTGCATTGCTTACTCGTGCCGTTGCGACATTTAAGTTATCCAGCCATTTATCAAATAGCCATTCAGCTCCTGTTAGGCCAAACGCTCTCGCCGCGAAGGACCGTTCATCACTCGCCCTGCCCCGCCAGGCTAATACAGAAAACGGTAACTGGGAAACGTTCTAATACTGATACCAAAGCCACTGCGAGCATTGTTCACCTGGACAATGCTCGTATATCAGCGTGTTCCCCTTTACTCTTTTTCTGGCAAGATCTTTGGCTCAACAAACGTCCCGTCTTTACTGTCAACCTCATTGAAAAACCAGATGCCCGCTGGGTAATCTTTTAATGCAACTAAATACATAATCCCTTCCTGAAACGTTTCTACAGCCAGAATCGTCCCTTCCCGGCGCGTCTTTCCATCGGTTTTAACCGTAACCAGATCATTAACTTTCATAAATTTATCTCAAAATAGCTTCTAACATCAAAAAAACAGCATTATCATTTACAACTACGGTAGGAATGGTACCTGCATGAAATGATTAATTTTATTTGTTTTTAACAACGCCATATTGACCCTCTCTGTCATTACATATCAATTATTCAGGCAAAAAATTGATCGTTTCTATCCTAGTACATCCGACATATTCGCAAAAGAGATTAAAAGTTGAACGAACTATTGAACGTTGATGAACAGAGAGATAACGGTGAGTCAGACTACAATCAAGTCATAACATCAGAATGGATGCAATTGATAGCCACAACCTCACAAAAATCTTTTACTCTACTGCGAACCCTCGCCGATCAGAAAGCCTCTGACTTTGCTGACGCGTTCTACTCCTACATGCTCAAAGATCAAGAAGCCTCCCTGTTTCTTTCCAGCCAGCAAGTCCACGATCGACTCCATGGATCGATGAGCAAATGGATAGCAGATATTTTAACGAATACCGGAGATCGTCTGGCTGACCTGATTAACCATCAAAAGAAAATTGGTCAGATTCATGCACGTATTGGTATTCCCGTCGATCTGGTTGAGCGTGGAGCCCGGCGTTTAAAATGGCGCCTTTATGAAGACATCGCACAACTGGCAGAGGATAAAACGCTATGTTTTGATGCCATACGTTTTGCCTCTATCTCTATGGATATCGCCATAGAGATAATGAGCAAAACCTATTCACAATCGCACGATCTGGCAGCCAAAAATGAAGAGTCCTATCGGCTATTTTCTATTCTGGAAAATGCCAGCATGGAGAGAGAGCGCCAAAATGCATCGCTGCTAAATTGGGAAAATGCCTTTATTTTTAGTGTTGCCACTGGTACGCCTCTTTCCAGCATCCAGGACCTGAGTGATTCGGAGTTTGGCCTGTGGTTTAACCATAAGGGGAAATCCAGTTTCAGTAATATTCAGGGGATACGCACTATCGCCTCAATCATGACGGAAACGGATGACTACATACGCAACCATAGTACTACCGCACTATTGACCCAGCAGGATTACGCCCCGCTACTTAAAACAGTCAGAAGCAAAATTTATAAAATAAATATGCTGCTGGGATCGCTATTTGACGAAGTCCAAAAACTGGAAAGCGGTAAGGATACGTTGACCCTTCTGTTAAACCGTCGTTTCCTGCCAACTATCCTTAGACATGAAATATCGCTGGCAATGCACTCAAACACCTCGCTCAGCATCGCCATGATTGATATTGACCATTTTAAAACCGTGAATGACACATATGGCCATGCCGCTGGCGATAGCATCCTGAAAAGAATTGCAGAAGTGCTATATGAGAGCACGAGGAACAGCGACTATGTTTTCCGTTACGGCGGCGAAGAATTCATGATCGTGCTTATTGAAACGCCTAAAGTCGCCGCCTACACCATCATCGAGCGGCTGAGAAAGAAAATCCAGGATCACCCTATTTATCTTCAAAACGGTGAAAGCATTACAATGACCATCAGCGCCGGCATCGCCGTCTATAGCGGTCATCCCGATTATGAATGCTTGATAAAGGCAGCAGATGATGCGCTCTATCAGGCCAAGGCTAACGGCAGAAACAGGATCGAATACGCGCCGGAAGCATAATCATTTTATCTCGTTGCAAACCTGCGCTTCAGGGCATAGTTGAAAATAATAGCCCGCTATTCATCATCCCAGGTTTGCACCATTCCCTAACCAAACAGATAAATTGCCCTTCATTGAACAAATTCACAGCATGAAAACGATAAACCAACGATTTTACTAACCAATCCGCCAAAAATTTGATACATATTCAATAAATAAGCATGATCGTCGACAATATGTCATGCAGTGAATCTTTTTATAGTTTGATCTTATTTTGCACAAGGGAGGAACGAGCATTGCAGCGACAGCAGGTTTTATCGTCACGAATTTATTCCATTGGATACGATCCAAAGACGCACAACCTTGAGATAGAATTTCATAATAAAGATATCTATCAATATGTTGGCGTGCCTGAGTCTATCTATAAAAAATTTATTTCTGACGCTGTCGTCTCTAAAGGCCGCTTCTTTGATGGCGTGATAAAAGATAAATTTTTATGCCGGAAAATCAAATAGATAATACATAAACAATAACAACGCTGGGATTTGTCGCCGTTCCTTAACGGCGATGTAAAACGTCACTTACGCTACATCGATTTTCTATTTAATCTCTCTACCGCCTTCCCGTTCCACTATCACAACTAATCCGGTGAATTAAACATACATCCAGGTGGCATCTTTTCGATAGCATCCCTTCAGGCTATGCGAGCATCTATCCTGTCTAACTATGGAGAGTTCACATGATCACATCGGATATTCAGGGAGCGAATCTTTTATTTGCCCAGGCCAGTAAGCACGCCATTGCGCCAAGTGAAGATACGTTCAAAATGGCACTTGAGAAAGCAAAGGATAGCGGGCAGATCTCCAGACACGAACCCAAAGTACAAGAACGTATAAAAGCAATGGCGGAACAGGGTCAACAGCTCGCGTAATGATAACAAACACACCTGTTACAGAGATATGGTTAGCCTCTTAGCACCATAAATCTAGCTGCTCGACAAGTCATTGAGCAAAAAATCCAGCAACGTACGTGTGCTGGTGGGTAAGTATTTGCGTGAACAATATAACGCATAGACCCCCAACTCTGGCAGTGCGTAGTCTGTCAGAACACGAACCAGTGCGCCGGTACGAAGGTAAGGATCCGTCGTAAAAGCAGGTAAATGAACGATGCCCTCACCCGCAAGCGCGGCATGCAGAAGCACCATGCTATCATTCGCTGCAAAATTACCCGTAACGCCTACTTCATCCATTACCAGATCTCCACCGTTAGCCACTGAGGTTTGGAAGCGCCAGACACGACCAAAACGCGAGTGGTACAAGCAGTTGTGTTGCCTGAGATCGTCTGGCCGCTGGGGCGTCCCGTTGCGTGCCAGATAATCGGGCGCTGCGCAAACGACCGAAGCACAGCGGGTCAGCTGGCGTGAAATCACCGTCGGATCGAGTTTTTCACCGACATGAATAGCCAGATCAATACGCTGTTCCACCAGATTCACTGACGCATCCTTTAACACCATCTCAATGGAAACTTTGGGATATTGGGCAGAGTAGCGTCTCAGCGCATCGGCCAGATAGGATTGGCCGAATGAAATACTGCTAGCAACCCGGATCAAGCCATTAGGCTCTTGGCTTTTACTCTCAAGGGCAGCGCCAATATCATCATTCAACGCTAAAATTTGTCGGCAATAGGACAAAATCTCGCTCCCAGCACTCGTCAATCCCAAACTGCGACTGGAGCGATGCAACAGACGAACGCCAAATGCTTTCTCCAATGACGCGATATAGCGCGTAGCCATGGCTCGCGAGATATCCAGCTTGTTCGCTGCGGCAGTTAGGCTCCCTAACTCAACCACATCAACAAATACCTGCATAGCAACAAAGCGATCCATAAATCCTCATATTGTTCGAAATATGCAACGTTAGTTTGCATTACCTCGTATTTATTCGTCCGAATTTCGCAACTATAGTCTGGGCTTTATTATCTAGACAAGAGATAAATAATGAAGAACCAACGTCTTACACCTCTGGCTACTTTCTTGCTTTTATTCAATATGGCTGCTACGGCTCACTCTCTCCCCTCACCGGATGCAGAAATAAATAGCACGACCATCCCCACACTTACAGGATGCGGTCCATCATCAACCATCAATCAGCTTTTCAGCCAATTTGGAAGCAGCGGCAAAATGCCTGCGGAACTTGGACGTTGGCTGAATGATACAAAGGCACAGACTGTCGAGCCCTACCAAGCCTTTGACAATGTTTATTATGTCGGCATTTGCTGGGTCTCAGCCTGGCTTATCAAAACCAGTGAGGGCCCGGTGCTGATTGATACGCTGTATGGTGAATTTACGGATCAGTTGATCGAGAATATTAAGAAAATCGGCGTCGACCCGGCAGAGATCAAAATCGTACTGCTGACACACGGGCATTTTGATCATGTAGGTGGTGTTTCTAAACTCAAGGCGCTAACCAATGCGCGTTTTGTCATGTCTGAGGAAGGCTGGAAGGAAGCACAGTTGGATGCAAAAAATACACAGGGAAAACCTAACGCGTGGACGATACCTGCTCCTGCTGCCACAGATATTTTGGTGAAAGATGGTAGCGCATTGACCATCGGTGATACGACATTTCACGCCTACATGACACCCGGTCACACTTGGGGAACCACATCTTATGTATTCGATGTCAAAGAGGAAAATAACACTTACCGCGCAATTACCATTGGTGGATTAGGGCTAAACGCTATCGATAGTCCACAGCAGGTTGAAGCCTATATTCGAAGCATAGATCGCATCAAAGCGATGGTAAAAGACACCAAACGCCCCATCACAGTTCATCTCACCGCACATCCTTTCAGTAACGGTCAAATTGAAGTGCAAAATCAGCTAAAAGTACGTCAGCCTGGCCAGGCTCACCCTATGGTGGATGCAAAAGGGCTACTCGAACAGCTCGCTACGCTTCGCGCTGGTGCTGTAGAAAGACTCGCGGTTGAACAAGCTCAGATTAAAAGTAAGCATTTAGAGGAAAGAAATAGTCCTTCTAGATAAGGGAAATGAGCCGAAAAAAGAAAAGATTAAACTCCTGACCATCAGCCAGGCTGAGATAATACCTGCCGTAAAATTCCGATGATTGGTGGCCAGAATAAAAAGCTCAGATAGTGCATATCTAGCGCTAATGCAAAAATCACATTAGGAAGAATATTAGGAAAGGGATTTTCAGGCACAAAAAAACCGCCTTTCGGCGGTCTACGACATTGCACGCAAGTGCTTATTTTAATTTGTGTTAAATCAATGGTGCCCGGGGCGGGACTTGAACCCGCACAGCGCGAACGCCGAGGGATTTTAAATCCCTTGTGTCTACCGATTTCACCACCCGGGCTTAAATATTGGAGGCGCGTTCCGGAGTCGAACCGGACTAGACGGATTTGCAATCCGCTACATAACCGCTTTGTTAACGCGCCAAAATATTCAGGTCTTAGTGACCAACATCCGCAATTGCCGATGTTTTAAATTGGAGCGGGAAACGAGACTCGAACTCGCGACCCCGACCTTGGCAAGGTCGTGCTCTACCAACTGAGCTATTCCCGCAACACAGAACTCACTGATTCTCTTAACTTCTTACAAACCAGCGTTGCTGTTGATGCGGTGCATTCTACTGACCTGACGCAATGAGTCAATAAAATTATCAAGCAACCGCGTTCGTTTGCTGGTTTTTACGGCGCTTCGATCAAGGTTCAAGCAGATCGTGTCTCGCGGCGTTCAAATATTGAAACATGGACCAGAAAGTCAGTACAGCGGCGATGTATAACGCCACAACACCAATGCCTTCAACAATACTTTCCGGGCGCCATAGCAAAGCAAAAAGCGCCATCATCTGAGCCGTGGTTTTAACCTTCCCTATCCACGACACGGCAACGCTACTTCTCTTACCAATTTCAGCCATCCACTCACGCAATGCCGAAATGATGATTTCCCGCGCGATCATTGTCGCGGCAGGCAGCGTAATCCACCAGGAGTGATAGTATTCCGCAACTAGCACCAACGCGACAGCCACCATCACTTTATCCGCAACAGGATCGAGGAAGGCACCAAAACGCGTGGTCTGTTTCCAGCGGCGGGCGAGGAAACCATCAAACCAATCCGTCACGGCAGCAAACACGAAAATCAACGCGCAGAGCAGCGGTGCCCAGACGAATGGAAGATAAAACGCCAGCACGAAAAACGGAATAAGAGCAACACGAAACAGGGTAAGCAACGTCGGTATATTAAATTGCATAGCGCTTAGGTAACTATCTGGCTGGAGTGGATACTAAGAGTATGTTGCAACATTGTCCCTAGTGTTTCAATGCATGGAAGATTTTTTCTGCCAATGCATGCGAAATTCCGGGAACATTTGCAATCTCCTCAATACTGGCATTCATCAAAGGTTGCAGCCCTCCCATGTATTTCAACAGGGTTTGACGCCGTTTAGGCCCGACACCTTCGATAAGCTCCAGCGTACTGGTATTTCTTACTTTTGCTCTCTTCTTACGATGTCCGCCAATGGCATGGTCATGCGAATCATCGCGAATATGCTGGATAACATGCAATGCGGGAGAATCAGGCGGTAGTGCCATGCCCTCGCCCGTCGACTCAAAAAACAGCGTTTCCAGCCCAGCTTTACGATCGCTGCCTTTCGCTACACCAAGTAGCAGAGGCTTGTTTTTATCCCACGATACTTGCAGCGAGTCAAACACGTCCTGAGCCTGGCCAAGCTGCCCTTTTCCGCCATCGATCACAATGACATCCGGTATTTTGCTGTCATCCAGCGCTTTACCATATCGACGTCGGAGAACTTGCGCCATGGCGGCATAGTCATCACCTGGCGTAATGCCACTGATATTATAGCGGCGATATTCCGAACGTAGCGGACCATTGGCATCAAATACTACACAGGATGCCACTGTCTGTTCGCCCATCGTATGACTGATATCAAAACACTCCATCCGATGGATTTCTGGCAACTGCAAAACGTCAGCTAACGCCGCCAGTCGCTGGTGAATGGTGGACTGCTGAGATAGTTTTGTGACCAGCGCCGTGGCAGCATTTGTCCGCGCCAGTTTTAAATAACGAGCACGATCGCCGCGGGGTTTCGTTTGAATCTGTACTTTTCTTCCCGCAACTGCCGTTAGAGACTCCGTCAGCAAATCCTTATCGGGCAGAGTGAAGTCGAGCAGAATTTCTGTAGGGAGCGTTCGGCCTAAGCTTCCCTGCAAATAGAATTGCCCGACAAAAGTCTGCACGACCTCCCCCAATTCCGTACCGCCAGGTACTTTGGGGAAATAGCTCCGGCTGCCAAGCACTTTTCCCTGTCGGATGAAAAGGACATAGACGCAGGCCATGCCCGCATCAAAAGCAACGCTAATAACATCCAAATCTTCGCCGTCGCCGGAAACAAATTGTTTTTCCGTCACCCGCCGAACCGCCTGGATCTGATCGCGTATCCGCGCTGCCTCTTCAAAATGCAGATCGCGACTGGCCGCTTCCATCCGGGAAATAAGTTGAGTCAGTACTTGCTGGTCTTTGCCAGACAAAAACAGGCGAACATAGTCAACCTGCTGTTGATAATCTTCTTCGCTCACCAAACCGCTAACGCAAGGTCCGAGACAGCGACCAATTTGATATTGCAGGCAAGGACGAGAGCGATTGCGATAGACGCTATTTTCACACTGGCGCACCGGAAACAGCTTTTGCAGCAATATTAGCGTTTCACGCACGGCATTGCCGTTTGGAAATGGGCCGAAATATTCGCCCTTCGCATGCTTAGCGCCACGGTGAACAGCCAAACGTGGATGTGCATCACCGCTCAGGAAAATCATGGGATAGGATTTATCGTCGCGCAACAAGACGTTATAACGCGGCTGATAAAGCTTGATGTAGTTGTGTTCCAGCAGTAAGGCTTCAGTTTCTGTGTGCGTGATCGTGACATCAATATGCTTGATGCTTTTGACTAATGCCTCGGTTTTACGGCTGGCGACTTGACTGCGGAAATAGCTGGCAAGTCGTTTTTTTAAGTCTTTTGCCTTACCGACGTAGATGACCGTATTACCGGCGTCATACATCCGGTAGACACCAGGCTGGCTCGTTACCGTTTTTAAAAATGCCGAAGCATCGAAACTCTCACTCACTACTTAACAATGTCTCCGCGGTAAAAAGCCCATGCTTGATCGCCAGATGCGTCAACTCTACATCGCCGCTGATATTCAGCTTGCTGAACATACGGTAGCGATAGCTGTTCACGGTTTTAGGGCTAAGATTAAGCTGATCTGAAATTTCAGTCACTTTCTGTCCCTTCGTTATCATTAGCATAATCTGTAATTCGCGTTCAGACAAACACTCAAGCGGCGCATCCGTCTGCGGCTCCAACTGGCTTAATGCCATCTGTTGAGCAATATCGGAAGCAATATACCGTTTACCAGCATGTACAGCGCGAATGGCAGAGATCACTTCCTGAGGGGCGGCAGCTTTACTCACATATCCCGCAGCACCGGCCTGCATCACTTTAGCAGGCAGCGGATTCTCAGTATAAATAGTGAGCATGATGACTTTTATATCTGGCGTAAAACGCAGGATCTTGCGCGTTGCTTCAAGCCCACCGATGCCCGGCATGCTCATGTCCATCAGGACAACATCTACATCATTGCTTCGGCACCACTTGACAGCATCTTCACCGCAGCATGCCTCACCAACCACTTTCAGACCTTTGATATCGTCAAGAATGCGTCGTATCCCTGCCCGCACCAGTTCATGGTCATCAACAAGAAAAACGCTAATCAAAGAATAATTCTCCAAAAAAGGGAGTAACACTTACATAAAAAGTTGCTTGCAGGTGATACTACGTTGGTTTCAAAAAATAATGAACACAGGTTTATATGAATATGTATTTTAAAATATGCCGAGAAGGAATAAAGCGCATTCCCGATCATAACAATATATCGTTAACCTGATGGTGTATGTTGATCACATTCTTAACATTTCAAATACGCCACACAGTATAAACATGTCGCTGGCACAAAATGTATAAAAAACAATGCAAATCAAATGGCATGCAATTGGCTTTACATCTTGAATGTCAATAAAAAGTCACTATTGTAATCAGGATGTAGTTAGATATTTTATCATCGTCTGCCATGGCATTATACAAATAATATATTCAGTGAAAAACGTCCATAGTGAACATCATATGTATTAAACAAAACACATCTATAGCCTTTACCACCCAAAAACAGCCAAAATATAGACGCTATTTAAATAAGTTAAATGCATAAAAAACAGTCACTAAAATGGCTTTATCCGCGAATAATATCAATCCACAATATGCTTTATGTTATACTCTCGTCCATCTGGTTCTGCCTGTCGCGTCAGCGGTAACGCCCGCTGCAGGCGAAGGAAAACATCTTTTTCTTGTTGAGGACAAAACATGAGCAACGCAGATTTTTCTACTGCTGCATCCGCTGAAACACTGGCCCATGAGGTTACCTGCCTGAAGGCTATGGTTACGCTGTTATTAAAAGCAATCGGCCAGGCAGATGCCGGTAAAGTTATCATCAATATGGAAAGATATATTGCTCAATTGGAAGATGCCGAGCAAGCCGCTGTCTTTGATAACACGATTAAACAAATCAAAACCAGCTACCGTAAATAGCACTATTTGCTACACCGCCATCTTAATAATTTGATCTGGCGGTGTAGTGATATTTAGCATTGCCTTCCTGATTTAAAAAATAGAGACGCTCGTCTATTTATTTCCGATGCTGATGAGTTTCAAAAGCAGTGCCTCTTCTTTCTTTTTATAAAGCGTTAATTCCATCACCAACGCTTTATCCAGGAACTGTTTTCTGGAAAGTGCTTTTCTTTCATCAACCAGTTCCCTCAGTTCAGTGAAGCATTCATTTATTTTGTACTCTTTTGAACTTTCCGTACAAATTATCTCATGGATTGCCTGGCTCAGTTCAGACAATGAGATAACCGATTTTGGATCCTGGTGACTTTTTTCTATGACAGCCAGTAATTTTTCGAATCCCATATGAACCTCCGAAATCAAGCAGAAACTTGCTTATGGCTAACCAGGAAACTCCAGCTACCTCTAAACGCCGCCCCAGTGGATATGAACACAACCCTGTGCAAACAACTCGTCACATCATAAACGATTTGTCAACGATTCCATCTGTTAAGCATAGCACCTTCTCGCCACTCTTCAGGACGCATGAAGCACATTCTCGACATCAAAAGTGATAACGTTCAGCGATATCATCAGACACCTTATGTATCCACCGGGCATGACAGCATAATATCAATAAAACATGATCGAAAAAATCACGGCTATTAAGCAAGGCAATGTGTTATGAAAGTAAAAAAATAGAATAAAGTGGGGAGAACTAACGCAGAAAATACGGTTAACGTTAAGAATGGATATAATTAAAAATAAATTAACCAAGGAAAATAAAAATAATAACAAATTGAAACTAATATTATAACTCATTGAAATTGTTGGTGGGTCGTGCAGGGTTCGAACCTGCGACCAATTGATTAAGAGTCAACTGCTCTACCAACTGAGCTAACGACCCAACGGTGAGGATTATTCTCCTCCCCGGCGTGCCTGTCAAACACTTCATATTAATTTTTTATGCGTGATAATAGGATTGTTAGCGATTGGTAATTTTGTTAACCTGCTCAGACTATTTATCTCTGCCTCTCATTACTTTATATCCTCTTCATTTTAGGGCGAAAAACATACAGCATCATCTTACATCATTAGCTGCCCTCTTTATGCCTGGCTATCTCCGACATCCGCTGTAATAAGTACTGCGGTTGCGCTATCTTATTCGTTTCGATTTTCGTAAACGAGAGCCGCCAAAGAGCTCAAAAAAACATCACAGACAGAAACAGGAAAGTGTACTTACATGGTCGAACAATCAAAAGAAGCCGCAGACCTTGCCTCTGAACAGGGAGAGGGACTGCAACGGAATCTGACTAATCGTCATATTCAGCTCATCGCTATCGGCGGAGCGATCGGTACTGGGCTATTTATGGGCTCGGGCAAAACAATCAGCATGGCGGGTCCTTCGATCATCTTTGTTTATATGATCATTGGCTTTATGCTGTTTTTTGTCATGCGCGCAATGGGAGAACTATTACTCTCTAATCTCAACTATAAGTCATTCAGCGATTTCGCTGCTGACCTCCTTGGGCCATGGGCGGGTTTCTTTACCGGATGGACTTATTGGTTCTGCTGGGTCGTAACCGGGATCGCCGATGTCGTAGCCATTAGTGCCTACTCGCAGTTCTGGTTCCCTGATTTATCGCAGTGGGTCTCTTCGCTGCTTTGCGTTCTGCTATTACTGACGTTAAATCTGGCCACCGTGAAGCTGTTTGGCGAGATGGAATTCTGGTTCGCGATGATCAAAATTGTCGCTATCGTTGCGTTAATCGTGGTCGGTGTCGCGCTGGTGATGATGCAATTCTCTTCCCCATCAGGAAACGTCGCCTCCTTTACCAACCTCTGGAATGACGGTGGTATGTTCCCTAAAGGGATAAGCGGATTCTTTGCCGGATTCCAGATCGCCGTATTCGCATTTGTCGGTATCGAGCTGGTGGGTACCACTGCCGCTGAAACTAAAAATCCGAAAGTCGTCCTGCCCCGCGCAATTAACGCCATCCCGATTCGCATCATCATGTTTTATGTTTTTGCGTTAATTATGATTATGTCCGTCACACCGTGGGGCGCAATTACGGCGGATCGCAGTCCTTTCGTGGAAATGTTCGTGCTGGTTGGCCTACCTGCTGCCGCCAGTATGATCAACTTTGTCGTACTGACGTCCGCGGCATCCTCGGCTAATAGCGGCGTATTCTCCACCAGCCGCATGCTCTTTGGGCTGGCGAAACAAGGCGATGCACCGAAAAGTTTCGGCGTGCTCTCTAAACGCGCGGTTCCTTCGACTGGGTTGATGTTTTCCTGTATTTGTTTGCTTTCAGGCGTGGTGCTGATCTACCTGATTCCGAACGTGATGACGGTCTTTACACTGGTGACCACCGTCTCCGCGATTTTATTCATGTTCATCTGGAGCATCATCCTGTGCTCTTACCTGACATACCGTAAAAAGCGCCCTCAGCTACATGCAGAGTCATCCTATAAAATGCCGTTGGGTATTTTTATGTGCTGGATATGCTTGGCCTTTTTCGCTTTTGTGATTGTACTGTTAACATTACAGCCAGATACACGGCAGGCGCTTATTGTCACGCCGCTGTGGTTTATCGTTCTGGCGATTGCTTATCAGTTTATTCGTCGGAAAAAGCAGGCTGTTGATGTGAAGTAAAAGGGATAAACGCAAGAAAGGCGCGGACAACCGTCGGCGCCTTCAATTTTTTTCAGCAAAATCACGCATAGCACAAGTATTCTCTATTATTGGATATAAACAATTCTCAATTGGATATACGAAAATTAATATGCGAACAATTAATGTCGTCACCATTGATATATAAGAAAGTTATTCCCGTAATGAAACGGTTGTGATTCGATTGATGTTTTTTGCCAATAGTTCGAGAGCTAAGTAATTATGTTCATCATGCCGCTGTGAAGCACCAGCAACGACACCTTCTATTTTTCTATTTAATTCATTGATTTTACTGTCATCAAGTGTTGAAACAATAGCAGAAATCAGCATCTCTAACGATTCAATCTTCGCGTTAAGCGCTTTTTCTCCAACTTCTTTTTCTGCCAGCTTTATTAAAAGATGAGAGAGGATATTATTCATTTGAACTCCTTAATCAAAAAAATAACCGTCATACACCCATAAGGCAACACCTGTTCTTGGTGCACAGGATTAGAGAAAACATAACGAAGATTAATGTAACACTGTGGATGGCCTGACCGCTAGTGTCTATTATCATTTTAAGGAAATCATATTCACACAGCAGCAATAAAATGAAGTTGCAGATAAATAAACCAAATAAATAAAAAAACTAAAAAACCATTTTATTTTTAAGAACAAAAATCCCTGCTATGAGGAAGATCGATAATGCTATGAGTTGTGATGTTCTTCACAAAAAATAAGAAAGAGCACCATTTTGATCGAACATCTGACACAAAATCTGATTAGTAGCCAGCCATCGGGAAATGGCTGGCCCTATGGCTAACGCTTACGCACTCATTGATTGCCGTGCGCCACTCACCGCATCCTTTGCCTGTTCGCACTGTGACAATATCGTCTGTGCATGAGAATAAAGAATTTTCCCCGCCTCGGTAGGCGTCACACCACGCCGACTCCGTACCAGCAGCTGTTTTTCGAGTTCACTCTCCAGCGTCGCGACCTGCTGGCTCAGCGCCGGTTGTGCAATATGCAACAACTCAGCAGCCTGTGTCAGGCTACCGATATCAACGATTTTCACAAAATACTTGAGCCGTCTAAGATTCATGTCTGCCTCCTGAGTAGTTACTCTAAAGAGGTAGCAAAAAGCGCGCCATATTATGTTTCTATACCTAAGAAAAAGTGATACCTCATTGATAAGCCACAGGTAAAATAAGGAAAAGCAATGATTCTGCTAACCAAAACACCTGATTTTGTCTGCGAACCCCGTCATCAAGCCAACACCAACCTGCACCATCTTAAAGCACCCCCTGCTATTTTAGAGTGCAAACCTGCCCGCTAACTAACGTATTTCATTGCTTTCCAGTGCTCAACTTGAGCAATAATTTCAATATGTTGGTTATTAGTTCGGCAATCAAACGCACCAAGCGATAACAGCCTTTGACAACCCGAAACGCTCCCGCTATTATCCATCGCACTTAACCGATTCCTCTGTAGTTCAGTCGGTAGAACGGCGGACTGTTAATCCGTATGTCACTGGTTCGAGTCCAGTCAGAGGAGCCAAATTCTTGTTTTCATGCCGCTTTGCGAATCCCTATATGATTCAGATTCAATAAGTTAGCGTGAAAAGTCTTCCCGATGTATTTTCAGTTTACCCTCCGCATCGGGAGAATTTGGTGGTCAGATTTGGGGTCTTTCCGGTTCGATAATGGAGTGACCCGCATATGTCTCTTAACGACACTAAAATCCGCAACTTAAAACCACCTGTTACCCCCATAAAACTATCCGATTCACACGGCCTGTATCTTCACGTTAAACCTACTGGTTCGCGCCTCTGGTACTTCAGATACTATTTTTTTGGCAAAGAGACCCGCATAGCGTTGGGCGCTTATCCGTTAATCAGTCTGTCAGAAGCACGCCAGAAACGTGACGAACTCCGCAAACTGCTGGCGCAAAATATCAACCCGACTCAGCAACGTGCCGCTGAAAAAGCAGCTCGTTCTCCTGCCAAGAGTTTCAAGACCGTGGCATTGAGCTGGCATAAAAGCAACCGAACCTGGTCAGAGAACCATGCCGCCCGTCTGCTCGCCAGCATGAATAACCATATCTTCCCGATAATTGGACACCTGCCGGTCACAGAATTGAAAACTCGCCACTTCATCGACCTGCTGAAAGGGATTGAGAAAAAAGGTTTGCTGGAAGTGGCGGCACGAACCCGACAGCATATGTGCAACATCATGCGTCATGCGGTGCATCAGGAGTTGATAGAGCACAACCCGGCGGCAAATCTGGACGGGATCATCGCCCCTCCCGTTAAACGCCACTACCCTGCCCTTCCACTGGAACGACTGCCGGAGCTGTTGGCTAGCATTGAGGACTACAAGCAGGGACGAGAATTAACCCGCTTGGCAGTCTCACTCACCTTGCACCTGTTCATCCGTTCCAGCGAACTGCGTTTTTCCCGCTGGTCTGAGATCGATTTCAGAAACAAAATCTGGACCATTCCTGCCACCCGCGAAGCCATCCCCGGTGCCCGCTACTCTGGGCGTGGGGCGAAAATGCGCACGCCGCATATCGTTCCCCTCTCCCGTCAGTCCATCGCTATTTTGAAACAGATACGGGAAATCCCCGGGCATCAGGAACTGATATTCCCCGGTGACCATAATCCATATAAGCCAATGTGCGAAAACACGGTCAACAAGGCACTGCGCCTGATGGGTTATGACACAAAAGATGAAATCTGCGGCCACGGATTCAGAGCGATGGCCTGTAGTGCTCTGATGGAATCTGGACTGTGGGCGCAGGATGCGGTTGAACGGCAGATGAGCCATCAAGAACGCAATAGCGTTCGAGCGGCTTACATCCATAAAGCAGAATATCTTGATGCCCGTAAAGCGATGATGCAATGGTGGTCGGATTATCTGGATACCAACCGAGAAGAATATGTTGCGCCATACATTTATGCTCAACAACATAAGACGGCCGGAGCGGCCTGATCGATAACGCTCCTAAGAGCAGATCCTGATAACAGGATCTGCTCTTCAGACTGTGAGAAATCTTCCCCTCTGCATTTCATAAAAAATCCAGAAATGTCAGGAAATTACTCAGGCCGGATACATGAATGAGTGTCTATTGCGGGGTAATCAACAACGTAGAATTAGGGTTACTTTTCTTATAACGATGGTACTGCAAGATTAGCGTTGCGAGATCCTCATCGACAGCATAAAAATAGGCTTCCGGCACATCCAGCACTGCCGCAAACCGGCAAACCAGACCAAAATCCGGCGAACTGACTTCCCTTTCATATTGGCTTACGCGGGAACTCGACGTCTCTTCATCCAGTCCAGCGAGACAACCGAGCTCGACCTGTTTTAATCCTGCATTCACTCGCGCCAGTCTTAATCGTTTACCAATCACGGAATTACCTGCTTCGCAGATTAACATAAGCCGATTATCGCCGTTCCCGCTATACCTCTCTTGAAGTGGTTCTTTACCCAGTAAATTTAAAATTTATTTTTGGTTATTTTAAAATCAAAAATGAAGATTTAATTCATTGAGAGTAGGAATAATTAAATTTAGAAGGGTAAACGCACAGAAATTGAACACCAGACGCATTAGGGCACCAACCTTACTGAGGTGTGATGAGCAGCGTGGAGTTTGGGTTGGCTTTCTTGAAACGGTGATACTGTAAGATTAAGGTGGCGAGATCGTCATCAACAGCATAGAAATACGCTTCAGGAACATCCAGCACTGTAGCGAACCGAGAAACCAGCCCAAAATCTGGCGCACTGACTTCTCTTTCATATTGGCTCACACGAGAGCTTGCTGTTTCCTCATCCAGACCAGCCAGACAACCGAGCTCTGCCTGCTTTAATCCCTTGTTCACTCGGGCTAGTCTTAATCGCTTACCAATCACGGTGTTATCCAGGGTACTGATCAACATAGACTGATTATCACTTCTCTCAGCAAGCCTTTCTTAAAGCATTTCTTTCCTAAATAAATTTTATCTTTATTTTTGGTTGTTTTTTCACCCATAATAAAGATATAGTTTACTGGAAGAAGTAAAGTTTTAATCCAAGAGGAGGAAGTATGGACATTGAACAACAGGAACAACGAATGGACTGGCATCCTGCCGACATCATTGCAGCCCTGCGCAAACGAAAGACGACGTTAGCAGCCGTATCACGTGAGGCGGGTCTTAGTTCATCAACGCTTGCAAATGCACTAAACCGACCTTGGCCGAAAGGTGAACGACTGATCGCCGACGCACTGGGCATTCCAGCGAGTGAAATCTGGCCGAATCGTTATTTCGACTCACAAGGGCAACGCATTCCGCGAGAAATTCGTCATAAAAACAATTAGATCACTTGCTGGGCTTAATCGCCAACCATCAGGGAATAACATTCTGGTCTCCATTCGATTCAACCATTCCGCATCATCAATTGGTTCGTTAATTACCTCGAACCAATTGATATGCCTGATTCAGGGTATGCCCCTTCTTTTTTGATACAGAGCTTTGACTGTGTTGATCTGAATAAAATCGGCAACGCGTGGAGTAACAATCGACATGAGCGAGATAGCTAGTTTGGTGATGGCTTCCTAATTTAGACATTTTTTGTGACGGCCAGCGAAAAGCGATCAATAACGTCATCGTTATCCCAACAACCCCTCACTAATCCTATTCCTCATTTTCAGAATCCTATCTATACGTCATGGCTGCATAAGGAAACGTTAGCCACCTATGCAATATATCATTTTCATATAAAGGAGATGAATCATGATAACGAAAAATAGGATATTTAATACCACGAGTGATGAATTTAGCTGGATTACGATACCAGAAGCCATAGTCATCGCGGCTCAGATAAGAAACTCACCGTTAACAGAAGCTGATATTTATCGCCATGCCTTATACGGAGATATCAACCTTTCGATCTACTTCCAATCTCCAGTAATCTTACGAAGAATCAAAACATCAAATGCTAAGGCAAAGCTTAAGCCTATAGGCAATCATTTGATTAACCAGCTATGTATTCTCGAAAAAAACTGTTTCATCAATAACAGAAACTTAATCGTCACCACCGAGGGAAAATATACTTACCCCACTCAACAAGTGATTGATACAACGCTTATCGGCTATGAATACGTTCTGGTTCAACGTTTATTAGCCAGATCTCTGGGCATTCCACTACCCGTAATCGGAGAAAATCACGTTAACTATGGTCTTACTGTCAATATCGGCGACGATCACTTTCAAATATTTGAGAAAATCAGGTATCGCGAAAGGATAAAACAGCAAACCATGAGACTTCCTAAAAATATTGCATCACATATTACTGAAAAAATCCCATACCAGAAAACAAAGCAGTATAGCCATAGAGAATATTTTCCGATTCATGATTTGCCAAAGGATGCCTGTTTTGTCATCAAACATACCGAACTTGAGAAATTAATTAGCTTGCCCGCCAAAAACGATACCTCTCAGCCCGCCTCAACACGTATATCCACGCCATTATCCAGACTGTTCTGGCTTGCCTGTAAAAACAATGAGTCTATCAGCCCATTAATCAGGCAACCTTATAAGCTTCTGTCCATCTTTGAACAGTGGGCATCAGACGAAGGCATGACCGATCGATTCAGTGGCGATACGTTAAAAACGGCGCTTGAGCGTGGTTCACCGACGTCCGCTTAGGCACCCAATTAAAATGACATTACACGCTTCAATCTAAAAACCCGTATTAAGGATTGTGGTGTCCGTAATACGGGCTCTTCAACTTTCACTCCTTCCCTTGCTGTGTTTTTTTGTTATCTCCGGGCATATCCCATTTCTGCACTGGAGGTATTTATGACAGCTCATCAGTTATTACGTCTGAAACAAGTGGAAGTAAAAACCGGTCTGAAACGCTCGCAAATCTACCTGTACATGAAAGAAGGCACCTTTCCCTCTTCAATAAAGATTGGGCCAGCCAGCGTCGCCTGGCTGGAATCTGAAATTGACGACTGGATTAACCTCAAATTAGCTAACCGCTTAACGCGCTGAAGGGAGATACAACATTATGTTCCCCTCACTGAATTACGCGGTGTTAACAAACGCCCTTGCCGCGCTTAAGGAAGGCAATTTTCGTTATTGTGAAACGTTAGGATTCACATTCGACGAATTGAATGTCCTCAATCAGCTGTCCCTCGACGAACTGTTTATCGTCAGCCGGGCATCCGCGCAGTTTATGTCGATCACTGTTCGTCACGACGTTCTACAACAGATTCTGGCGTTGTCCCGCCAAGAGGCGCAACGCCAGCGACAGATTAATCGTGCCATCAGATTGGGAGGGTCTATTGCACTCCTGAATCATTTTTTTGGTCTCACCTCAAATGAGGTCTGCACTCGCCGCCGGTTGCTGGGTGTCACCATCCCTTATGGCCGAACGCCTATTCCAGATGAAGCTGTCGATGCCGAAATCTGGCTGTCATGGAAAAAGAACTGCTCTGAAAACCTTGATACACCTGACGCACTAGAAGCCATGATGCAGGTCACTGAATCGTTGTCCTCTAGGGAAAAAGGACCTTCCCTGACCGCCGTCTGGAACCGTATCACCCTTTGTGAAAAAGAATCACTGAACAGGAGGACATCGCATGCCAGATGAGATCGATCGCGATCAGGAATTTAATGAGCAACGCCTGGAAGAGATGATTGAACAGAATCGTTTTAAGCCAGCAACCACACCCTCATTATATTACTGTCGTTTGTGCGGTGAACCCATTCCCGAGCAGCGACGGCAAACCCTGCCGGGCGTGACAACCTGTACGGAATGCCAAACCATTCTTGAGCGTCATCAACGCTGATAGTAGATGACACCCGTGCAGAGAAGTTATCTTCTCTGCACGATTTTTATTATCTGAATAAGTCACTATTCGTATTCTAAGCAATGAATAACTGGGCAGGAAGCCAGCATCATTATTACTTATCGGTATTGCCTCAGCCTTGTTCTGGCAAGGTTCCGTGTTAGAACCCAACAGTCGTCAACGAGCAGAAGCTCACAATTATCCTAACAACCAATAGAGGCATTACTAAAATTGGCGTATTTTAATCAACAGGGAACAGCTCAATCGCTCAGTTGATATTGAACTTTCCGCCATAAATACCTATCCACTTTTCATCAAGTATATTTTCCTGAATTGATTGCGCATAACATGTGATGGAGATGTTAATGGTTATTACAAAGTTAATTCTTGAGGGATTTAAGGGTTTCAAAGACCGATTCTGCATCGAGTTCAATGAGTCAGTGAACATTATCGTAGGCGATAATGAAGCGGGGAAAAGTACCATCCTTGAGGCTATCAATTTGGGTTTGACGGGGTTGTATGCGGGGAAACCAGTCAAGAACAACATCAGCCAATATCTCTTTAACGATCAATTGGTGAAGGAATATTTAGCCAGCCTTGCAACCGCAGCCAGACTGCCACCACCAGCGCTATTCGTTGAGCTCCATTTCCAAAAAACTCCTGACACAGTTTTCCTAGAGGGAGATGGTAATTGCCTGAAGTCATCCTCAGTGGGAGTTGTATTCAAAATCAAGTTTAACGAGGACTATAAAGCTGCCTATGAGGCACTCTTGAAAGCAGGTGATATCAAAACGTTGCCTATCGAGTATTACGATATTGAGTGGAAAAGCTTCAGCAGGGACTCACTTTTATCACGTAACATCCCCCTCAAGTCTGCATTTATCGATTCATCCTCGGCCAGAGGCAACAATGGGTCAGATGTTTACATCAGCAGAATAATCAAGGATTTGCTGACGGATGATGAGGTCATTAGCGTTTCTCAGTCGCACCGTAAGATGAAAGAAGCCTTCATATCAGACAAGTCTATCGAAACCATCAATAAGAAAATTATCAGTGCAAGCAAGATCACCAGTAAAAAGGTCACTATCTCGGTTGAGCTTTCCTCTCAAAAAGCATGGGAATCAAGTCTGATTACATGCCTAGATGATGTTCCGTTTAACTACATTGGAAAGGGCGAGCAAAGCATTGTGAAGACCAATTTGGCGCTCTCGCACAATAAAGCGAAAGAGTCGAATGTCATTCTGATTGAAGAGCCCGAAAATAACCTGTCTCACACCAAACTTAATCTGCTCATCAAGACCATCAAAGACAACTGTGAAGGTAAACAGATCATCATTACGACTCACAGTAGTTTCGTTGCGAACAAACTCGGTCTTGGTGATCTGATTTTTCTCTCGAACCGCAAGACGACCAAGCTGGCTTCGTTAACACCGAGCACGAAAGAATTTTTTGAAAAGGTTGCGGGCTACGACACGCTTCGAATGGTTCTGTGTAAGAAAGCAATTCTGGTTGAAGGCGATTCGGACGAGCTTGTTGTTCAGAAGGCATACATGGATGCGAACCATGGACGATTGCCCGTTGAGGACGGGATCGAAGTCATTTCAGTGGGGATTTCGTTTCTGAGATTTCTGGAAATAGCAGCGATTATCGACAAACCCACCCGTATCGTAACGGACAATGATGGCGATATTGTCGCAATCCAGAAAAAATACAACGCCTATCTGGGTGCGAATAAAAAAGCACACATTGATATCTGTGTTGACCCGATTATTGATACTGGTACGCTGATGATAGGTACAAAAAAATACAATTACAATACGCTTGAGCCTAAATTGCTGAAAGCAAACAGTAGGGCAAACCTTAATACCATTTTAGGGACTGCACATACTTCTGATGATGATTTACGCATTTACATGTGTGCGAATAAAACAGATTGCGCATTGAAGATATTTAACTATACGAATACTGCGGCGCTCAGCGTACAGTATCCGCAGTACATTCTGGATGCGATCAAATGAACAAAGTCATCATCGCCTCTGCTGGAGCAGGTAAAAGCACCTTTGTGGTCAGTGAAGCATTAAAGGCAGCCACTTCAGGCAAACGTATTCTGATTACCACGTTCACCGAAGCCTGCCGGGATGAAATAAATGTCAAAATCATTAAAGAGAATGGATGTGTCCCACCTAATCTGTATGTAATCACCTGGTTTTCGTTTCTGATTAAACACTGGATTAAACCCTATCAGGGGTGTTTATTTGACTATGACATCAAAGGTATGCTCCTTTGCAGCAGCAAATCCGGTGTAAAGCCTTATAAGGTAGCGGGGAGACCCACCTACTGGGGGGAGAAAGATTTCAGGCAGCACTATTTCAGTTCTGATTTTAAGCTTTACTCCGATAAAATGGCCAAACTCTCTCTTCGCTGTGATGAGAAGTCGAGCGGAAAAGTCATCGCTCGAATGGCGTCGTGTTTTGATGAGATTTATGTGGATGAGATTCAGGACCTTGCCGGATACGATCTTGAACTTCTTCAGACTCTGTTCAGTTCCCCTATAAAAATCACTCTTGTTGGGGACCCACGTCAGGCAACTTACAGTACTGTCAATACCGAAAAAAATGCAAAATACAAGAAAGCAGCGATAGTGAATTTCTTTGATGACAAGGCACCAGGGATCACCATTGATGACAAAATGCTGAATGAGAACTTCCGATGCTTTCATGAAATCAATGATTTTGCCAATAAACTCTATCCTACCTTTTCCCCTTCAGCCTCTAACGTACGTGAGTTGTCAGGCCATGACGGTGTCTTTCTGTTACCTGCAAAATTACTTAATCACTACCTGGAAATTTATACACCCGTGCAGTTGCGCTGGGATAAGAGGCGTACCGTGGATGAACGGTATCCTGTCTTTACCTTCGGCACATCTAAAGGCCTGACATTTGAACGTGTGCTCATCTATCCTACCGACCCCATGCTGCAGTGGTTTCAGGATAATAATTCAGAACTCACCAATGATTCACGCGCCAAGTTGTATGTCGGCCTGACTAGACCTGTTAAAAGTGTTGCGATTGTTTTTAATGGTAGCGCAGCTTTCAACTCGAACGGGATCAAAATTTACGCTACTGGGTAATCGTCTTGACGGTCTTACTGAAGCTTGTCGAATGTCTCAGGGCGTGAAGCGGACGTTAGATATACACCTAAATTTACTCATATGTCGGAAAATCTATTAAGAATAGATGGGGCGAACATGGTGTATGTTGACATGATTACTATCATCATTGTATATATCGGTGATATACTTATTTTTTCGTTCATTGTTTTTTATACTTTGCACACAACCATTTAACAATGAATTCAAGGTAGATAACATGTTAAACAATATATCCACGACCTCTAGATTTGAAAGGAAAATAGACTTATTAGATAAGCGATTATCACTCATTCTTTCTAAAAGATTGAAAAGACTAGAAAACGAGGGAATAAATTCAATTTTAGAACAGTCTCACAAATTAATTGGTACTACAGAGCCTCAGTTATGGGTTACTAAAATATCTAGTAGCTATCGTTTAATTTTCAGAAATGTAGAAAAAAATCGAATTGAACTGATTGATATAGTAACCAGAGATGACTTATCAAAATTCATTAAGGAAATAAAATGAAGGGATTTCATCAATTTGAATTTGATGCGAACAAATTGGCGACTGAATTCACTAATCTTGAAAAGTTACTTCAAAAAGGAAAAGGTATATCATTAGAGGAAAATAAGCATCTTTCTCCTGCTTTTAAGGCAGCACCAAATCATATTTCTATTATTGCATCAGCATTTGGTGGGGTGAACAAACCAGACTTGATAGCTTCAGAATACTGGATACTTGATAAACTACGTTGTGATTTTGCGGTTTGTGATTCCAGAAAAAGAAAATTCTGCTTTATTGAAATTGAGAATGCTAGCCCGAAAAGCATTTTCGTTGAGCGAAAGCCAGACCAATATAATGGACTGCTGGGGCGTGCACCTTATTATGACTGGTCCGCACGGTTTGAGCATGGTGCAAGCCAAATCATTGACTGGATACGGGTACTCAAAGATGCAGAAAAAACTGACGATTTTCGAGCTCATTTTGGGTCTGCGAACAAATTTGAAGCTGAATTCATCCTTGTAATAGGGCGTGATGAGTATCTTGATGACGACCAAAAGGAACGTCTTGCTTGGAGAACGAAAAATCTAAGAGCAGGTGATTATAAAATTAGGTGCATAACTTTTGACCAGGTTATTGATGAAGTTGAGTATGAGTTTACTACATATGTTGCCGCAGCTAAGGCCGCTGTATCAACAGACAATGAGTAATAGTACATGCAGCGAAATAAATTTCGTATGACTAACTGTTTTTTTACCCATGATAGTACATTCGCCAAGAAGAAATCGCATGATGTTCGCTATATCTTTTTGACAAAACTACGTTAGAATGGCTCATCATCTGGGAAAAAACAGGTGGCAAGTTTTCTGGGCCTTGGCCGTCGATAATCTTTTTTTTCTATCGGATCCAAAAAGTGCCGCTCAAAAACTTTAATAAGTGATTTATCACAAGTTTCTAAGAATTTATCATGCACATTATCTGCCTCACGAATTTTTATTTCGTAACGGTTGCGAATTTCATTGTTTTGTATGAATTTATCTATAGCTTTCTTCGATTCGAAACTCAGCTTACCAGTAGTCCATAACTCCACTTTTACTTGTAGACCTGGATACTCTCGTATTGCATGTTTATAAAAAACAGAGACCTGATCATGCATCCAGTGTATAACATCCTTATGCAGAACTTCAGAATAGGGTTTGTAACCCTTGCATTCGATAAAGGTTACTGATCTTTGCCCATGTTTAACCAGTACGTCACAGTCAGCAGGTTTACTATTATCATCTTTACATAATTTACCTATCTCAACTTGCCCAAAATCTCTCTGTGATTGAGCGACTAGATATTCGAATAAATCGCCTTGGAGTTGAGGTAATACCCCTTCAATATTCGAAAGTCGTGACATTATATTATCGATGTTATTAACAATATCGTCTGAATTCGTAATCCACTGGAAAAGATCTTTTAACATAATAAGAGCATCGGCGGTGTCCTGCCCAAATAAGTTATCAACAGTTGCAGGTATAACCCCTTCATTTTTCAAAGCTTGGAATGCTTCGAGAGTATAATTTTCAGATACAAATATGAATAAGGTACGTCCTGTTTTAGATAAACTGTTAATAGAGCGACATTTATTAATGAAGGGGCTCACGTGTATTAGCTCAAGCTTGCCATTGAGTAAAACATCGCAGGCTACAAAACCGGGCATGATTTCTCCTGTCTTTTTTAATGTCAATATGGGAGACAAATAACTTGGCGAAGAAATATCAAACTGGAACCTTGTAACTTCGGGCGCTGATAAATCGTTATCTCTGGTCCTGACCTTGTCATAACTGCCTATCCCCAGATTTTTAATCCATTGAGCTACATGTTTGATCAAAACAGACTCTGTTATAAGTCGCGCTCTAACCTCTCCTCTTATAGCAACAAGGTTCTCATCATGCTTTTCCCGTAATGCAACACACTCACCGCAACCAGGAATTGTTACGATTTTAACCAAGTCCTGTTTTAAAAGCTCTTCTCTCACGGTGTCATAGGATAGCCTTTTTCTCATATGCTTTGGTGCCCCACATGCTGCTGGGAAATGCCTAACAGGAACCACGCCTCCACGTGCACTTAATGCCCCCAGTGCGTATCCATAAGCAGAGCGAGTAGCCTGAAGACTACCAGTGAGAGAACTCCAGTACTGCGATGAGCCAAATTGTGCTGGCAGATATAAAAAATGCTCTCGACGAGGAAACATTTCTTTCAGGCAATGCACGGTTTTGGCCTTCACCGCTCGTGATATGTGTTGTCGTGCAGTTTCTCGAGTTAAGGTGCCCTCTGCACACATGAGATCACACAGCTTTGAACTAAGAATGGGGCCAGTTTTTTTTAAAAGGGCTGGAATGGTCATAAGCATTATAGTGTCACACTGCGTATATATTAATTACACATACGTGTCATTAGAGAAACGAAAAAAGAACATAGGGATTTTTTCTTTATTTCTAATGAGATATGAATAAAAATCATGTTTTTTCCCGTAGGCTATGTCACACAGGTTTGTCACATAGCTTTTCAGCATACAGAAAAACATCTGATATTTAGTCCTGAAAGCGATGTTATAGTTTACAACGATTTTTACAATTCTTCCTTACCCACTCCGCAAACTTTGGCTCTGATATCTAGGCAATCTGACCAGTTCCCCTTTGATTAATACACAGCGATGCTAAGCAATGCCGCTTCCGGCGCAACGCTGTCTGTCAGATTAGGTATTCCCATGGGCTACAAAGCACTAGTTAAAATCCAACCCAACTAATCCATTCGAAATAATTACCACGCTATTCATTTTCTCTCTCATTCTCTTTTTGATTTTTTCATTCTCTTCCTAACGCCGATATCGCACGCTAATCGCGTCACCTTCCACTGACGAGCTTTATGGACGTTTATTCGTCCGGGGCGAGTATTGCTCTTTAACAATGCGAATCGGGCTGTCACGCAACCACAATTCAGGGTGCCGCTGAATGTTCTCGCTGACCCGTTGAAACCGGAATGCAGAATCGGGATGTGATCGATGTAGTTAACTCACCATTATTTTTTATTAAAGGAAATAGCATGAGAAAACCTACCTATCACGTGTTTGTCACGCAGGAAAGCCAACCCGATGCCAGCAGAGAAAAGAACACGTACTGGACAAAAGTCGGCGTGGCGTTCGCTCATAACGGCAAACCCGGACTGAACATCGTACTGACACCCGGTATTGCTGTCTCAGGTAAGTTGGTGCTCCTTGAACCCAAGGATGATAGCGATACGCCGCAGGCCCCCCAGCACGATTAACACTCAACCCTCTCACACCTCTCCCCAGCCACCGCCAGCCTGATGACTACGTGTGGCTCGACTTTTTACCGAGGCAACCATGCTTTCCACCACTGCCTTTCTGGCGGCGGCCATGCAGTGTGCCGCCACGATTCACCCCTCCACAGCGTTTGATGTAGCTAAAGTGGAATCCAGCTTTAATCCTTACGCTGTCGCTGAGATTGTGCCGAAGGAAGAAAGAGCGCCCGATAGCGTAGGTGTCATTTCTCATCAGCCCACCAGCAAGCAAGCTGCCGTCAACACCATCAACCGGGTAAAGGAAAAAGGTCGCCGCTATTCGGTCGGTCTGATGCAAATCACCAGCACCAACTTCCGGCATTATGGCGTGACGGCCCATGACTTGTTAGACCCCTGCATCAATCTGTCCATTTTCGAGCGCATCCTTACCGACTGCTACCAGCGAGGCGGCACGCTGAAAAGAGCACTCAGTTGTTACTATTCCGGCAATTTCGATACGGGTCAGCAGCCAGAATCTGCCTTTAACCAAACCAGTTACATCCAGCGTATTGACTATGCTGTCCCGTCAACGCGGGAAGATCTCAAGCGCAGTACCACCAGCCAATCCACTTCAGAGACTCATTATCCGCCCACCGTCCTGCGCGGTGAGCTTACCGATAAAGCCAAACCGGTTTTGGTCTCCTTGCACTATCCCGACGCCATCCTTCGCGGCGATGTATCCCTACCCGTAATTAATGAGGAAAAATGACGATGCAAAAACGTAAATACTGGCCTGCGTTTTCTTCCCTATTGATATCAACCCAAACACTGGCAGCCGGGAGCGGATTTAATAAAGCCAACGACACGCTGAGTAATACGTCCACCGGCTTGCTTGGGCTGGCCGCCGTCACGATCACACTGGCAACCATGTGGGTAGGTTACAAAGTGCTGTTTGACGGTAAAAGCTTGCATGACATGCGCAACGTCATTATCGGAGCCATCCTGATTGTCGGTGCATCAGGCTTTGGTGCCTATTGGGCATCATAGGGGGAACCGATGACCACCCTGAACAAAGCACTGACCCGCCCTGCCGCCATTATGGGCATCCCTCTCGTTCCGTTCGTGATCGTCAGCGGGGCTATTGTCCTGCTGTCGGTTTACACAAGCTATTACCTTGCCTTGTTATTAATCCCAGCCTGGCTGGAAATGAAGGCAAAGGCCCGAACGGATATTCATTATTTCGGACTGCTGTGGCTGGCCTTTAAAACCCGTGGACGATTTGCCACGGATCGCCATTTCGGTGCCCGTGCCGTGCTGGCAAGCCACTATGACGCCGTCGATGTTTCGGAGTTTACCGCTAAGATGAAATTAAACGAGCGCATCACGCTGGATAAATACATTCCTTACTCCTCCCACATTCACCCTCACATAATACGAAATCGCGCCGGTGATTTAGTCGCTACCTGGGAATTGGACGGTACTGTGTTTGAATGTGAGGACGAACATCACCTGACACTGCTGGCAAGCCACCTTAACAACCTGATCCGCTCGTATGAAGGGCTACCGATCACCTTCTATATTCACCGCATACGGGAAAAGTATCAGGATGGCTTTGAGGCCAGTTCGGGCATTCCCTTTTCGGATGGGGTCACGGAACGCTATTACCAGTCACTACAAGAGAAACCGCTCTGGCGACATCGGCTGTTTTTCACCGTCTGTTACGCCCCTTTCTCCACGCTGGAGAAAAAAATCATGAAGACGCAGCCTGTCGGAAAAAAGAAAGCGGCGCTGGATGATGCATTGAAAAGGATGCTGGAGCACCATGAAGCCATCTACACCGCCCTGTCGCGTTATGTGGCAATGCCATTGGGCCTCTATGAGGAGAAAGGTCGGGTTTATTCTTCGCAACTGGCTTTCTATCATCGCCTGATGACGGGCAAATGGCAGAACGTGGCAATGACGCGCACACCGTTTTATCACACACTCAGCACACCGGATGTGTTCTTTACCACCGATACCGCCGAATGTCAGACGGTCGGCGGTTCTCGCTTCTTCCGCAGTCTGGAAATTAAAGACTATTCACCTGAGACCTATACCGGCCTGCTCGATGCGCTGCTGTATGCCGAAAGCGAGTATGTGCTGACGCAGTCTTTCACCTGTATGGCACGGGATGAAGCGCAAAATCATATCCGACTGGCGGAAAAACGACTGAACGCAACCGACGATGACGCCATTTCACAGCGTGAGGAATTGATCGTCTTACGCGACCTGCTCCAGTCTGGGCATGTGTCTTGCGGCAAGTATCACTTCTCGCTGCTGGTTTCGTCCGCCAGCGCCGATCAGGTAGTCAAGGAGACCAATGCGCTGGCCCAGCCTTTTAACGATCTCGGCATCATGACATCCCTGTCTACGTTGTCGTTACCAGCCGCCTATCTGGCTCAACTCCCCGGCGTCTATGCGTTGCGGCCCCGTCTGGTGGTGATCAGTAGCCAGAACTACGCAGATATGGGGAGTATGCATAACTTCCATCCCCATAAACGCCACGGCAATCCGTGGGGTGAAGCTATTGCTATCCTAAAATCCCCCGGTGGGGGCGGTTACTATCTGAATCTGCATGACAGTCAGGCAGGACGGAATGACTTCAATGAGAAAACGCCGGGGAATACCGCCATCATCGGTAAAACCGGTTCAGGAAAGACCCTGCTGATGACAATGATGAAACAGTTGATGCAAAAGTACCGCAATCCGGCGACATTTGCCGCCTCTGCCACCATCAAACGGCTGACCACCGTTTACTTTGATAAAGACAGAGCGGCGGAGATGTCGATCCGCCAGATGGGAGGTCGCTATTTTCGTATCCGAACCGGTATCGCTACCGGATTCAACCCATTTTCACTTGCTCCTACTCGACGAAATATCAGCGTTATCAAGCGACTGATCCGCATGCTGTGCAGTCGTGACGGTAAACCACTCGATCCCCGCGATGAAGAGCGTATCAGCACCGCGGTGGACACCATCATGCTGGACTACCCGCCGGAATATCGCCGCTATGGTATTACTCGATTGCTGGAAGTATTGCCAGAACCACCGACCAAAGAAGCCCGAACTAACGGTCTGCGTATACGACTGAAACAGTGGGCGCAGGGCGGAGAATTCGGCTGGGTGTTCGATAACGAGGAGGACACGTTCAACATCAGCAATATTGATAACTTTGGTATCGACGGTACGGAATTCCTGGATGACGACGACATACGCGGGCCGATCACCTTTTACCTGCTGTACCGCGTCACCAGCCTGCTGGATGGTCGCCGACTGGTGATGTTTATGGATGAATTCTGGAAATGGCTGGCTGATGTCGAGTTTTCTAAATTCTCCCTCAATATGCTCAAGGTGATCCGCAAACTGAACGGCATTTTTATCCCCGCCACTCAGTCACCCGATGAAATCGTCAGGCACCCCATCGCTCCGGCGATTATTGAGCAGTGCAGTACCCAAATTTTTCTCGCTAACCCCAAAGCCAGCCATGCGGATTACGTGGAGAAAATGAAAGTCCCGGAAAGCGTTTATGACATGGTTCGTAACCTTGATCCGAGCGAGCACTATATGGTCGTCCTGAAAACACCACTGCGTGCTGGTGAAACTCGCCCGTTTGTCGCCATGGCAAGAATGGATTTATCGGGTCTCGGAAACATAACCAAAATCCTGAGCGGCAGTGAAGACAACCTGAAAATATTTGATGCCATTTATCAGGAAGGCATGTCACCCACCGACTGGAAAGAAACGTTCCTTAACCAGGCTATCTGATATTCACCTCGGAGGTCATCACCATGCAAACCAGAAAGATGTATCTGGCGTTATCGCTATTGGTTTCCACACACGCACTCAGCGCGGGTATCCCTGTGTTTGATGCAGCCAGTAATACCGAGTCGATTAACCAATGGGTACAGAAACTCCAGCAATGGCAGGAAACAGTCACCCACTATAAAAGCGAACTTGATGCCTATAAGCAGCAATTAGCGACCGCAACAGGCATACGGGATATTCAGGGATTTCTCCGCGAGGCGAAAAGCCTGAAAAATGATATCGAACATCTGCGTAAAAATGGTATTTCACTGGATGATCTGCTGACCAACCCAAGCGGTTATTATTCTTCTGACCTTCAACGCTTATATAGAAAATATCAATCGTTTGATATTTGTAATCAGTCCAGTTCATCGCAACGTTATCTGGAAAGTTGCAAACAACTTGTCCTCAATCAGGCGGTATCGATTGAGAATACCAGCGATGTCCAAAACAAGATTAATAGCACATTAAACGATATATCAGACTTATCCGACCGCATAGCCAACGCCAAAGACTCGAAAGAGTCACAGGATCTGGCTAACGCGGTAGCAGCCAAAAGCGTACAATTGAACGCATTAACCAGCCAATGGGAAATGTCAGTCAAGCAGGCTGAACAGCGCGCCGCGCTGTTGACTCAACAGCGGCAAAAAGCATTCAATGAACAACAACTCACTTCCCCAATTCCTGACTTTAATCATTGAGAGGGTAAGAATGAAAACGTCACTTTGCATTTTTCCGGTTATTTTAGGCTCATTATTTCTGGCGGGGTGTGACAACCCGAAATCAACGCAGTGGTACAAAGAACATCCGGATGAAATGAGTCAGCGATATAAAGCGTGTGAATCATCCGGTGATGACTCCCAAGATTGCAAAAATGCGCGAGAAGCGCGATTTGAACTCCGTCAGGAAAATGCCAAGGTTCCCGATTTGAACTAAAGGGGTCATCTATGTCAGGTGGTATGTTTGTTGGAATGAACAACACGATCACTGACGGTTTACATGCCGTACTGCGGGGACAAACCTCCGTGTACGGCGATATGGTAAGTGTTATCGCCGTCAGCTCCTTCACGTTATTTGTCACTTATCGGGGTTATCAAACCCTGGCAGGAAAACTCCAAACACCTGTAGAAGATGTCATATGGGATGTCGGGCGAATGCTATTAATCATGACATTCGTTTTAAATCTCGATGGCTGGCTGGATTTAGCCATTTCAGCCATTAACGGATTAACTGACGGCGTCAGCGGGGATGACAATGTCTGGGTGCTACTGGATACCGTCTGGGCGAAAGCGCAAACAATAGGACAAAAGCTTTATCAGCAGGATGATTCCACCTATGTAAAGCTCAACGGCGGTATTGCCCAACTTCTGGTCTGGGGAGGTGCAATCGTCACTTTGCTATTTGGTTCGGCGGTTAACCTGTTAGCCGGAATTATCATTGTATTAATGACCACCACTGCACCGCTATTTATTTTCTGCCTGCTGTATGGATTCCTTATTCCGATGTTTAACAACTGGCTGAAAATTATCTTCACAGTGATCCTGACGATTATGTTTTCCGCGTTATCCATCAGGATTGTCATCAATTATCTTAATGGCCTGTTAGATAAAGCGGTTAATTTTGCAGATAGCGCCAACATCATCACACTGGGCGTTCAGTGCTGCGTTGCAGGTGTCATTTCTGGCGTCATTATCTGGTTTTCAGCAAAAATCGCGAACGCATTAGGCGGCGTCGCCGTTCAGGTCGCACTACAGGGTGCCGCTATGGGCGGTCTACGTGGGCTGACAAAACCGTCTTCTGACGCGGCGAAACCCGCTATGAAAGCCGGGGCGGCGGGTGTCCGGCTAGCGGCAAAAGCGGGCGTAAACGCCGCTACTGCAACAGGTTCACTTATCGCCGCAGGCACCAACAAAGCCCTATCCGCATGGCAAAAACGGGCGGCTTCTATCGATAGTATGAAGCGCTTCAACCAACAGCGTAACCGCTAATCTCCTTCTAACGCAGTCTCTCCACCGCGTGCCGTGGCAACCGCCACCGGTATGGCATTTCTGTCTTCGACAAACACAGGTATCGATATGAAATCCAGCCTCATCTTTCTGATGCTGTGCGTCCTCATGGGCTGCGCGCAGCGTCAGCGCGATCTCCCGCCAGTATCTGGCGATCCCCAACCGGTTAATTCTCCCGCGATTATTCAGGAGCTGACAAAACATGTCTGAAACAGAAAATGTCATCGCGTCATCCCGCACCTTTGAATCTGTCTTGCTGGAAAAGGATGAACGGGAAAAAAAGCTGGCGTGGCAAATAGCGGCCATAGGGTTTGCTCTGGCCGCTATGGCGATCACCGCACTGATTATTCTGCTACCGCTGAAAACTACCGAAATCGAATTATGGTCGGTGGATAAACAGACCGGGCGCTATGAATATATGACCCGGATTAAAGAGCAGAGTATTTCCACAGAGAAAGCACTGGCTCAGGCGTTAGCAGCGCATTACGTCAGGCTCCGCGAGGGCTATAACTATTTTGCTCTCCAGCGCGATTACGACGATGTGCAGTTATTCAATAGCGACAGCGTGAACAGGGATTATCTCGACGGGTTTAACAGCAATCAGGCACCCGATATCATTTTCAATAAAGCGGAATATGTCGTGTCTATCGACATTATTTCCAACGTTCACGCGACCGCGACAGATCCTGACCATCTGGCAACCCTACGCATTAAGCGCACTATCCGCCGCATTGTCGATAACTCGGTTAAAGCAGATGTCTGGAACATTCGCCTGACTTATCGCTACCTCCCTCACAAACAACTGACAGACAGCCAGCGAGAAGTGAACCCGCTGGGGTTCATTGTGACCAGCTACCAACGCGATAAAGAACTAAGGGGTGAATAATGCTGAAAACAACAGTTATCATGTGGCTCCTTCTGATGTCATCAACAGTCTGGTGCGCGGCGATACCGCGCAGCAGCACCTATGACAGCCGAATGCAGAATGTCACCTATAACAGCCAAAATGCGACTATCGTCAACACCCGCCCCGGCTACCTCACCACACTCCTGTTTGATGACGATGAAGAGGTCATCGACGCGCAGGCGGGTTTTCCGAAGGGTTGGAAAGTCACAAAAAGCGATAATCGAGTCGGTGTCAGCCCAAATCCTATTACCCAACCAGTAACCGATGATAATGGCAACAACGTCAATAAAGTGTTTCTGCCAACGGCGAGCGAGTGGAGAACCAATCTCTTTGTCGTGACATCAAAGCGCGATTACAGTCTGGAACTGAACGTGCTGGAAAATGACTCGCCTTCTCAGGCCTTTATTATCCGTTTTCGCTATCCAGATGACGAGCGCAGGCAATCAGAGGCAGCCAGCGCAGATCGCCTGAAACTCCTGCGTGAAACACAGGAAAAGCAGCAGATAGCGACAGCATTTGAGCAGGCTACCACGCCACGCAACTGGCTCTATACCAAGCGAGTCGCAGCCGGTTCAGCGTCCATTGCACCTAATTTCACTTACGATGATGGCCGCTTTATCTATCTCGGTTTTTCTCCCGTCAAAATCCTTCCGTCAATCTCCCGGGTCGTTAACGGGCGAGAACAGACCGTCACACCCCGCATAACCAAACACGGAAACTACACCGTGGTCGTCGTGCGGGCAATGTCGCCACAATTGGTATTGCGCTATGGCGGTTCGGTAGTCGGGATTGAGAATACGTCATTCGGCAACGCCACCGTTAGCAGCGGTGACACCGTTTCACCTGTCGTCACACTGGAGGCCAGATGACTGATAAAGCAGACTCAGAGACAACGGAAAAAACCGTGGCGGAGCTGGAGGCTGAAGCCCGTGAACGCGCCCGTTCAGCGATGGCGAGTCAGGCACCAGAGCAAAACACACCTCCCGGCCGACCTGAAGTGACCCGCTTCAAAAAAGCCTCCAGCCGCCGGACGCTGCTGGTCAGCCTGCTGAGTCTGGGCGCACTGATTGCACTGGCATTGGGTGGAGATCGCTTCCTTGTCGCATTAAAGCAAAGCGATGATAAGGCGGTTGAAACCCCAGCACCGCCATCAGCCAGTACGGGGCAACATGAGCGTAAAAACCTCGGCATGGACAACAATCCGTTCGGCCTGTTCGGCCAGGACAAACAGGAAACCGCAACAGATAATCACCCAATACAGGCTGCACCACCGTCAGAGCCATCTGCTTTAAATAAGGCGGCGGCACTGACCGATGGGTCAAATAGTGCCGTTGATTCCGCAAGCGGTCATGCTCAGGCTTCACCAACGGCACCTTCCGGCACACAACGCAATCAGAGCAAAGACACACCAGCAACCACGTCTGGCACAGAGGCTAACGACGCCAATTCTAGTATTGCAAAAGTGATCAGCGTCAGGCGACTGGGTCTCGATCCCAATCTTTACCTTCCGGTTGATCGTTATATTCCATGCTCAATGATGCGGCGTTTTGTCTCTGACGTAGGCGGTCATATTTCGTGCCTTATCGGTGAAGATGTCTACAGCGCCAACCATTACGTGAAGTTGCTCCCTGCCGGAACCGTCGCCAGAGGCATCTACCGCACCGGGGCGCTGCAACATGGCCGGAGCCGGATGTTTGTTATCTGGACGGAATTACGCACACCGGAACCCGGTAGCCTGCAAATCCCACTGATGGATACCGAAGCCACTGGTCCATTGGGTGAAGCCGGGATTAGCGGCTGGATTGATACCCATTTCTGGGAACGATTCGGCAATGCGTTGATGCTGAGCACCGTACAGGACGTGGCCGCCGCTGCATCAGATTCAGCACCGGGGAAAGACCGCAATACTGATTACACCGAAAACACCCGCGCTGCCGCGTCAGAAATGGCGAAAACAGCCTTAGAAAACAGCATCAATATTCCGCCCACGATGTACCTCAATCAGGGCGATGTGATCGGCATCATGACCGGTACGGATATCGATTTCTCTTCCGTTTATCAACTGCGTCTAAAAAAGAGGTGGTATGAACGCTGAAAACCTGTCGCTGGATTTTATGAAAAACCAGTTATTTGATGAATTTCTGCCACTGGCAGGCCTGACGGAAATCGCCATCAACCGTCCCGGAGAGATCCACACCAAAATAAACGGTCGATGGCAGAAGCATAATTCCCCGGTTACCTTGCGTCAGTGCCATGCGTTTGCCAAAGCACTGGCATCATGGAATGAGGACAACATCGATGATACCTCCCCTATCCTTTCCGCTACATTAGGATCAGGTGAACGTGTCCAGACCATTATCCCCCCGGCCTGCGAGCGGAATACCGTATCGATTACGCTGCGAAAACCGTCATTTGAGCAGAAAACACATCGGTCCTGGATTGATGCCGGGTTTTATAATCGGATAGCGGGTAAGGAGAGAAACGAAAGCAAAGATGATGAACTGACCCGATGCTATAACAATGGTGATATTCCCCACTTTATCGAAAAGGCCGTTGAGTACGGTAAAACGATCTTTATTGTTGGTGAAACCGGCTCCGGTAAAACCACCTATATGAAGACGTTACTGCACTATATTCCGCCACATCTCAGGCTAACCACGATTGAAGATAATCCCGAAATACGGTTTTACCACCACGCTAATTATGTCCATTTGTTTTACCCGGCAGATGCCGGAGACGAGGCGATTATCACACCCGGCAGACTTATCAGAGCGAATTATCGAATGAATCCAGATCGAATTCTGCTGGCAGAAATTCGTGGGCGGGAGGCATGGGACGCGCTGAAAATTATCGGTTCTGGGCATGAAGGTCTTATCACCTCCCTGCACGCAGGCAGCCCCGAAGAGTGTATTGAAGGGATCATTGACCGCTGTTATGAAAATCCTGACTGTAAAAACATCCCGTTCGACGTGCTGTTACGCAAGGTGCTTAAATGCGTAGATATCATCGTCAGCGTAGATATTCACGGCGATATTCGCCGGATGGGGGATATTTACTTCAAACCTGTACATCGCCATCAAATGAAGCAAACATTCAGATAGACAAACAATTAAATCCCCCTCACGCTCAATAAAGGTATTTGATATGAAAACAATCATATTCGCCGCCTGCCTTTTCTGCATGAATTTACTACTTCCCTCTTCCGTAATGGCCGCTGATGCCTGCGAGATTGTTTTATGTCTGTACGGTAAAACAACCGGTAATGGCGGAGGAAATGAATGTCAGTCTGCTGAACGTTTCTTCTTTAAGGTTGTGAAAAAGAGCAGACACGGATTTCACCCCAACCGTACCGCCGACGCCCGAAGAAACTTATTGATCGAATGTAAATCAGCTGAGCCGAAAATTATCGACCAGATAATTAATAAATTTGGCCGTTTGCGTAATTGAATTCAAAGAAAAACGATAATAACAATATTCGGATTATTACCGATCCCCCAGTCAACTTTGGATGGAAAACTCGGCACTGGTCGTGACGGTTTTAGGCTTTTAAATTTATGCGAATAGCAGAAATTTAAAAGTGGTGTAAGGCGAGTAAATTCTATTTCAAAGAAATTGCTAATTTGCGTCGCTGAACCCATCTGCAAACAGACGCGCCCACGCGGATTTTGCAGGCAGGGGGGAGCCGAATAAATTTCGCCGCCCCAGCGAGCGAAAAGCTATCGCCCACGATAGCGGTTTATTTGGGGGGCTTGCCCCGCACACCGTCGCAGCTAAGTCTCCGGCCAAAAGCCGGTAGCGTGGCGCGACCACCCGCTTTGAAGGCGTTTTCCCATTTTTTCGCTTGGCCGGAACGGACAAAAGAAAAAATAGGCGAAAAACGGCGTCTCAAAGGGGGGGGTCGCGCGTAGCGGACGACGGTGTGCCGCCTTTGACCCTGGGGGTTTTGGTGTGGCGTCCAGCCATGACATTACCCCCATGAGCCAGGCAATAAGGGCGTCCAGCCCGCATGAACTGGCGCACACTGTTTCGTGTCAGAAAGCATGCTTTCTGACACATGACCGCAGAGCGGTCACCTTCTTCGCCCCAAACGTTCGCCCCACCTTTTCGCCCAATACCGTGGGGCGAATTGATGGGGCGATGCATTGGGGCGAGTCTCTGGCGAAGGAGGCATCATGATTTTAAATAAGCTTGCCGTTTCACTGTCGCCGATAGTGAATGGTGCGCTAGCCTTTATTGATGTTATACAACAGCATCAATTAATGATGGCGCTATTATCGGGCCTGACCCTGCCGTTTTTTTCCTCAATGAAGAGCGATGAACGGCAAAAAGCCTCGCTATGGAAAAAGCTGATTATCAGTTTTTCCCTGCTGTGTTTTCTGTTTGGCACAATGGGACCATTACTTATTAGCGTTTTTCAGTGGCTTTATAACGGTAGAATACTTACCCGCACTCCCATTCTGGACTGGTCAATATTAATTATATTTACCGTGGCCGGGTTTATTTTCCATATTGCTCTGCGCCGAACATTAACGCCTGAACTGGATAAAATAAAAAAACGACTCATCAAAAAGACCAGTCTTGAACGAGAATTACGCACCGATGTACGCACGGTGAAATCTCTGCTGCCGGAAACGCTGCATTATAACCCGCTGGATTATATCGAACTGAGCAAAGGCATTTTTATCGGGATGGACAGAGAGCAACAGCCGATGTACCTCCCGTTAAAAGACTGGCAAAAACAACACGCGGATATTATTGGAACCACCGGAGCCGGTAAAGGTGTCGCAACCGGTATATTGCTTTACCAAAGTATCCTGGCGGGTGAAGGTGTATTTATTATGGACCCAAAGGATGATGAATGGGCGACGCATCTTTATCGCAAGGCCTGCGAGGATGCAGGCAAACCCTTTGCCTTAATTGACCTGCGAAAACCGCAATACCAATTAAATCTGATTGAAAATATTACGCCTGACGAACTGGAGGAATTGTTTGTTGCGGGATTCAGCTTGGCGGAAAAAGGTCAGGAATCCGATTTTTATCGTATCGACGACCGAAAAGCGGCACGTATGGCGGCACAATTTGTCAGCAGTCATCCCTCTTCTACTATCCGCGGTATTTATAACGGCGAATATGTTCAAAGTATCGCAGAGGATATCAAAGCCTTTTTCGGCAAGATTGAAGAGCTGGCGTTGCTCAATGCCATCAACGCGCCGACAGGATTTTCACTCCAATCGGTTTTTGATGAAGGTGGCTGCTGCTATCTCATCGGCTCAATGCGCAACAGCAAAATCATTACTGCACAGCGCATGCTGCTGGTACGTTTGTACCAGTTAGCAGAACGGCGCGACCGGGTAAAAGAAACGCCCCGCCCCATAGCCATCTTTCTCGACGAACTGAAATACCACCTATCAAAACCAGCGCTGGAGGGGTTAGGCGCAGCACGGGATAAAGGCGTACATATCATCATGGCCCATCAGTCCGTTGCCGATTTAAAAGACTGCCCAGCAGATTTAAAAGGCGATGCTGTTGTCGGTGCAGTCGTTGAAAACGCTAAATTCAAGCTAGTTTACCGCGTTATGGACCCGGATACGGCGGAATGGGTGGCGAGAATGTCCGGCACCATCTTAGTGGATGATGAAATCCGCAAAGCGAAAACCGATGCCGTACTGGCGGAAACCATCGACGGTGAACGTACGATTAGACAGGCCGAGCGTTTCTTTATCGACAGCAATATGATCCTGAACCTGCCCGATTTTGTCAGCTTTATCTTTACGACGAGAACGCTTCCCTCAGCCTCACTAATTTCCCCCATCAAGGTACAAAAACGCGAGTTGGAGATCTATTCCGTGTCTCCGGATATTGCCGCGTCGGCAGCACCAGCAAAAATCGCGCTGGACTTCGACGAGGAAGGAGCAACACCCACTTCAACGCCCAATGTCGCAGCAACCCGGCCCGATCTTTTCTTTGAAGGGGAAAGGGAATCAACAAAGCCGAGATCTGATGATGACGAAACACCGTCCTTGCTCAATTTTTAGGAGGTTTCATGCTTATCGCCACGCATAGCGAGCGCACCACGCGCAACAGCGAGAAGATAAAAAGGCTGCTGAATTTCCTGAAGGAAGAAACCTACAGCGACTTTAAAACACTGATGCTGCTGTTTGGCTTCAGGGATCATAAATCGCTGTATACGTTGCTGACAAAAACTGAGCGAATGGGGTTAATACAAAAGTATGTATTTGAATCACGGACGATGAAAATGTCATTGTGGGGCATAACCAGCGACGGACTGGCTATCGTTTTAACGCCGGACGATGACATTTTCCCGGCACGATTTGAGCCTTCAAAAATCACTGGCTGGACGCTGGAGCACCACCTTGATAATCAGGTGGCTAGGCTCATCCTGGAGAAAAAAGGTGCATCCGGATGGGTAAACGGCGATCGCTCAACGTTCCTCAGCCAGTATCAGGTCAAACACCGCCCGGACGGACTCGTCACACTCCCTGACGGACAGATCATCGCAGTAGAAACCGAGCGCCGCCTGAAGACCAAAGCCCGCTATCAGTCAATCATCGCCAGCCATTTGCTGGCCCGGACACAAAAGCACTGGATTTACGTCTTTTATATCGTACCGGACCTACAGAAAAAACGGGCGCTTGAACTGCTGTTTGGCAGCGTCAAGCACGTCATCATCAACCATCAGCACATACCGCTGGAAGCACGTCACCGCAATGTTTTTCGTATTTATACTCTCGACGAGCTGCGACAACTGGAGCCGTGGCAATATTCATAAGCTGGATCTGGCGTTGCCAAATCTCATGGTCGGCTAAGAGCGAGAAGCGGACTTTAATACTTCACTCAAACACTGGCACAGCTCTGCTGCCTCACTGAGCCGAGTGTTTGGCTAATAATATATTACTCAATCAAATGAAAAATAGATATTGCCTCGCATTTTCAATAGTTTATATATTTTAGTTAGTTCCCTCACGTATAGTAAATTCTCTCTGATTTCTTTTATTGTTGGGCTACTATCCATATTTGTAAATATTTTTTCTAATTCTTCTTGTCTTTCGCTCTCTATAAGAGAAAGTAAAACCTTTCTATTTTTGCTAGTGAGCTTCGCAGATAAAACTGAATATTCCTCCCCTTCGATAATAAAAGAACTTTCATGATATTCAACCTTTTTAGAAAAACCAATTTTTGCTAATTTTTCATAGCAATAATCAGACACTGAAATAACCTCTGGCTCTTTATTTTTATTATAGAACGTTAACTCCATCATCATTCAGTCTCCTTTTTTTCTTTGGATTCCAATTCTTTTGCAATGACTTCTCTCAAACGATCAACTTCACTGGGCTCAACACCCTCATATAAGGTAATACCATTTTCCGTTAATTTATCCTTTGTTTTCTGAGACGCTTTTGCCTGAATGATTAATATATCTACCGTTCCTGTCTCTATGATTTTTTCAACTTGAGAAGGAAATATATTTCTCCTTGTTTTGATCTCTCCAAATCTTTTAATCATTAGTATCATCCTGAATATATTTATACTTCCCAAGGTACATATCTAAGGCACTAATGAGTTTATCCTTTTTATCATGAGGATATTCAAAGTCCCCCCTTGGATCACCATTAACAGTTGGAATGACTAATATATCATGCAACCTTGCAATTTCAACGACTAGTTTAGTTGCATCCCTATGTTCTTCGAGCTTTTTTATCATCTTATCTTCATCAGTTGACACTGTATACCTCCCTATTTATAGCGTAATTCTAATTCATGGTAAGTTTGATAATCTAAGAAGTCATTAATATTTATAAAGTTATTTTCTTTAGAAATCATGGTATTAAAATACACTTTAGAATAAATTGATTTCAACTCCCCCAAGGTGTATTTTTTTTGCTTGTATATTTGGAATATTTCACTCAATGATCCCTCAATGCCAATATCAGTAAGAACACCCAATTCTTCAATTAGTTTTACAAAATCATTTTCATTAAGCTCAATATTAAAATCTTCTTTAAAATAGAATCGCCTAAGAACAGATGTATCGATAATTTCTTTAATATTGGTTGTCGCTATTATTATGAATTTATAGATCTCATCACTCCTAACCAACTCATCTATAATTGTATTAAATGTTAGAAGTATTCTTTTTATACTATCATTGTCATTTTGATGTCTATTGATTGTAAATGAATCCAACTCATCAATTATGATGAAATAGTAGGAGTTATTATTTTTAATTTCTTCTTTTTTGCTTTGAAAATACGCCCTTAAATTAGATGAAGATTCACCAAAATTGTGTGAAATTAATTCATCAACATTTAGCCTGGCAATATCAATATTATAGTCTTTTTTAAGCTCCTCATAAAGAATGCTCGCAACAGAACTTTTCCCAGTACCTGGATACCCATTAAACAAAAATGTTGGGAAAATTGACAATTGTGAAAGCTTTGAGATTTTTTTACTATCAGAATTCAAAAATACTCTGCAGGAATTGTAGAGTTTCTCGATTTTATCATCCAAACAATATAGTTTATTCGAAATTATCAATTCTCTTGCACCCCTTGAGTGATATTTTCTGGATATAACATAAAGTTCCTCAGTAAAGAGATGCTTTCAGTTGACCCTATTCAGAGTAAATTAATCAATTTACGCCACCTTTTCAATGGTTTTTTGGCACACCTAGTGGTGCACATTACTTGGGTAGGATCATATCTGGCACATGTTAGTGATGTTAACAGAGTCTGCTTTTGGCACGGAGCGGACAGAGAGTGAAGTCACCAAGCATCTTGAACAGCGTCGTCTGGTGCTGCAATGGTGGGCTAATTTTCTGGATGCTACAGCAACGGTCTGGTTAGGCTGTTTGACAGTATCAGGACGGTGGTAAGGAACAACGTTCCCGTCCCGTTTGATACAAAGATCCGGGAGATGTTTCTCTTCCGCACTATCGACGAGCTTGAACAGGCCCCCGTCAGCGACGATTAAAGGCATGCCTGTTTAACAGAATAGAAAGAAACGTCAGAACCCGTCGATGAGGAAGTCTATTGCCGCCTTTACCTGAGTGCGGTACTGCGAAGCATCACAAAACACCGCCCCCAGAGCCTGGACAGGGATACTTGCCAGCTCGTGGGTCATTACGGCGTATTCTTTGCCGTCCGTCAGCATGACGACGGGGACAAGGCAATCCGGTCGGAGGCCTGCAGGATACTTTTCAATCGGGAGCAATGGGATCACTATCCGACGATTCAATTGTCCAATAATATCGCTCGTGACATCGAGCAACAGCGGGTAAACGACGCTTTTCCCGGTATTACCATATACAGTGAATTGCATGGTTAAAACGTCCTGTATTCATCGCTGAAACAACCCTGCTCATCATGAAAACGATTTAGTGCTGCGAGAGCCTCCCTGTTTTCTTCCTGCCATTTTTTCGCTTCATGAGAGCGAAGCTCTGCATCCAGGGCGGTTGTCAGGATAGCACTCAGATTGATGCCCGCCTCACGCGCTCTTACCAGTAAGGTACGCTCTACTGTCATGGTCACGCTCTGCGTGTTGCGTTGTTTCGCGGTCATGGTTTCTCTCCTGCATGAAATGCCGTGCGCATTACACGGCATAATACACTTATCATAACACCAAAGACAGGCTCTGCTCCCCTTACAGTCCTGCAAACTTCACAGCCAGTCGTCATACCTGAGCCGTCGTTTACAGCAATCACCGATGTATAAACGCCGTTTGCGGGATGTGCGGGCTCTTTGCCGCCCGCTCCCGCAGCCTGCGAATTTTCCGGGCATTTGATGCCCGGAAAATTCGCAGGGAAATTAATCTCCCTGAGACTTCTGTCACTCTGCCGCCCAGCTATAAGGTTAAAGCCGCACTCCTTTGCGGCTTATCATCTCCGCCTCAAATCTTATCCATCAGGTAACGATGCGCTTTTGAGGCGGCGCTGGCCGCTTTGAAAACATAGCGCTTGTCGTTTTTCAGCGCCTGAAGCCATGAGGCAATATAGTTTTCGTGCTGCACTTCTCCAATAATACCCAAATCCGCCATCAGAAAAGCACTTCCCAGCTCCGCCACTAATTCCTCCTCCGCATAATCTGCACTGCCAAATTTCCCTTTCATTTCACGGTTAAGTCGTTTTTTACCACCACTCCAGTGAACCAGCTCATGCAGGCCGGTAGCGTAAAAGTTAGCAGCATCAGCGAAAAGATGACGCTCGGGTAACCAGACCTCATCAGTTGAGAGGCGGAAAAAGGCGTTTTGTCCTTTCTCAATGATGTTTACGCCGCTCTTCTGGAACAGATTTTCAGCCTCCGGCAACGGGTCAAAGGTTGCTTCCGGGCTGACGGTTTCAGTTGTCAGCGGAAGGCCATCAATTTGTTCAACATTGAACACGTTGAAAGTTTTCAGCATCGGGATCTGGTCGATTTCGCCGTCTTCGTTCTCTTTCTCTAAGGTTGTATAGAAGATGGCTGTCGTGCCATGCTCACCTTTGCGAACCTGCCCACCGACTGCCTGTGCTTGTTTGTAGGTCATCCAGCGTGAATCACCAAAACCCTGTTTTGACGCACTGCACCACAACAGCATGATATTCATTCCGCTATACGCGATACCAGTTGCGAAGTTGGAAGGCAACCCAGACATACCCGGCACTCGTTGCCACGGGCAAGACCACGGTTTTACACCGGCTTCAAGCGCTGCAATGATGTTATCGGTGACGGTCTGATAAATATCGGTTTTGGCTTTAGAAAATTTCGTTTTTGAGGAGCCTGACTGCTCCAGCGGGGATACGCTGGTCGCCGCTGCGGTGTTAGGGGCGCTAGTCTGGGTATGCTGGGAAATCGTCATATTTTTTCTCCGTCAGTGGTGTGAATTTCGTCTTCGTATCGCCTGACGGTTCGCTTTCCCGGCATCGTTCCGGCACGCAAGGGCGCAGAATGCGTGCCATTTACCCTTGCGGGACGGGTTGTGTTGGGAAACGATTAACCGGAAGCTGATTCGGGAACGGAAGGCACACGGGAGAAAAAACTGACACTGCATAGACGAGCGTAGCGCCCCTTAGGCCGCAGCGGTGAAATGGGTTTGGGGTTTGGGGTTTGGGGTTTGGGGTTTGGGGTTTGGGGTTTGGGGTTTGGGGTTTGGGGTTTGGGGTTTGGG